>NZ_CP011382.1:4800000-5541633 GCF_000734895.2 Calothrix sp. 336/3
TTTACGTGAGGGGATGACGATAATTGCGGAGTAGGTGATGGGTAATAGGGAACAGGTTACAGGGGAAAGTGATACCCCCTGCTCCCTGCTATCTCCATTTTTGTTTGTACAGTACGTAACGCATCCAATTGATATTGTGCTGCATCACATTGTTTTCGTAGCGCATTCCTAGTTTTTCCATCACACAGCGAGAGGCGATATTTTCTGGTTGAGCGATCGCCACTATCCGTTCTAGTTTTAGTTGGGTAAAGCCATACTCAATCATGGCAGCAGCAGCTTCAGTTGCCAAACCCTGATTCCAATAGGCACGTCTTAAAAGATAATTAATCTCGATATCACTGGTGTTATCTACAACTTCTAACCCACAGTGACCTATCAAGGATTGATTATCTTTATAGATGATTCCCCATCTCCCAAATCCGTACTTTTCCCAGTGTTGGATGTATTCTTCTAGCATTTGCTGTGTCTCACAACGGGAAGCAGGTTGAGAATTTACCCGATACCGCATCACTTGTGGATCACTGTAAATTAGCGCCAAATCGTCCAAATCCGTAATTTGTAATGGACGCAATAACAATCGACCTGTTTCAATTTGCATGATTAGATGATATCAACTCATGCTGGCGTTTTTCTAGGGTATATGGGGGGAGCAAAATTTACACCTAGCTGGGAAAAAGAGATTTTGGCTGAGAAGGGGAATTAATAAAGGTTTCAAAGTTCAGGATGAAAACAACCCCTTACCCTTTTCCCCCTAGTATTTTCCCCAAATTCTGCAAAAAGTCTCATTAACCAAGGTCGAACAGTAAAATTTCCGTACCGACTTCTGTTGTGATGTGTAAATTCTCAGCACCAGTGATTTGCACACCATCACCTTCTCTGAGTTCTTCCCCATTTAAGACAGCTACCCCTTTGGCAATTTGTAACCATCCATAACGCTGGGAAGAAATTTCATAGTTAATCTCATCTCCTGGTTGCAAAATACCAGTATATAAATCTACATCCTGGAAGATTTTGACTGCTCCATCCCTACCATCGTGAGCAGCAATCAGACGTAATTTACCCTGTCTTTCTGCAATGGAGAATGCTTTTTGGTCATAGCGAGGAGCTAAATCTTTTTGGTTTGGTAAAATCCATATTTGCAACAGATGTACAGGTTCTGTACTGGAAGGATTAAATTCACTGTGTAAAATCCCCGTACCAGCACTCATAATTTGTGCTTCACCGGGACGAATAATCGCGCCATTTCCTAAACTATCTTTATGCTCTAATTCTCCTTCTAAAACATAGGTGAAAATTTCCATATCTTTGTGACCGTGGGTAGCAAATCCTGCACCAGGAATTACTCGGTCATCATTAATCACTCGCAAGCTTCTAAATCCCATCCGATTAGGGTCTTGGAAATTGCCGAAGGAGAAAGTATGGTAACTATCTAACCAACCGATTTTTGTATGACCACGAGAATTACGATCGTGAATCAGATAATTTGCTGTTTGATTTGTCATGATTTCAGCCTCTATTAAAGGAATATATTTGCAAGCTAGTGACAAAATTTACATACCCATTTTTGATAATCACTATTAATTTGTGTAAAACACATAGATACTTTCAAGGCAAAAGATATAACAAACTGACTTTGCAAGTATTTATCTAGGATAATTTTTCTTCTTGCAACCCATAAACTACTTACTAATTAACTACAAGTTTCTGAGTGTTTATCTATGAATATTTGAGTTCATGGATGGTATGGGTAATATATAAATTCTCTGTATACAAAAGTGAGAATTTTGATAGAGCTATCGTGAATGACTTGCTTGCTCTCCCTTAAATTTATACATTTTTTATCTACATTTCATCTTAATAGATAATACCCACAAATGAAAAGTACCTACTTAAAAGTAAGGTACTTACCAAAAAGATACTGAATTCAATTTATAACTAGAACAGAGTAGAAATTCAGGAGAATCTAAACACCTACCTGAGCAGAAGTTTTATTTGTGGTGACACCATTGAGCTTTGTATTTGTACCAGCTTGGAGGTGTGCGTCGAGGAACCACAGACGCTTATCAATGGTGCGGGAAACCTCAGTATACAGGTCTGCGGTATCTGCATCTTCGAGATCATCTGTAGTGGCGATCGCCTCTCGAACATGTTTACCGTACATAGCAAAACGCTCTGCTAAGGCTGCGACGTATTCCATGCTGGTTAAAATATCTGTGGGAAACTCTGGTAAAATCGAAGCCGCAACTGCCATGCGTGCAGTACCACAAGCATATCCACCTAATGCTGTCACCCGTTCTGCAATCATGTCAACATATTCTTCTAATTCCCCTGCCATTTCATCAAACATTTCATGCAGTTGATAAAAATCAGCTCCCTTGACATTCCAATGTGCTTGCTTGACTTGGGTTTTTAAATCTAATGTTGCAGCGAGGGTTTGATTTAAAATTGTAATGATGTCTGTCCGAATGTCAGCAGCGATGTCAATTCGAGAAGGATAGAGACGGGTATTAAGATTATTTTTGCTCATAGTTGTGTTCCGCATATTTTCAACATCCCAAGTCTACAAACATCGACTCCTAGAAGTAACTTCCCAGGGACAGAGGGTGTTTTTTCTCCTAGGAATTAGAATAACTTCCCATGTTCACAAGCTTCTCAGCAAATCCAATTAATTACATCTGATAATTGCAAATGATACTATAGACAGATGGCAATCATAATGATTCTGTAATTAGAGATAATTTTCCGATTAATCTAAAATGAACTATTCTGTAATTTATGATGGTAATTGCAATCTCTGTGTCACCTTGGTGCAATTATTGGAACGTCTTGACCAAGGTAAATTATTTAACTACATACCGATGCAAAACCCCATGATATTACAACGTTGGGGAATTACACCCCAAGATTGTGAATTGGGTTTGATTCTCATCGACAGTCAGATACCAGAAAAACGTTGGCAAGGTACTGCTGCTGCGGAAGAAATCGGACGATTACTCCCTCTAGGTGGGATATTTGTCGATGCGTATCGGTCCTTACCAGGGGTGAAATGGATTGGCGATCGCGTTTATGAGCAGGTACGCGACAACCGTTATACCCTATTTGGTAAGCGTCATACCACCTATGAATCTAAATTCTGTCGAGACAACAGATGTTTAAGCAACAGTGATAAATTCTAAATACCCTTGACTAAGTTCCTTCACTGCCAAGTCATAAAATTGCTGACCATGTTCTGGTGTGGCTAAAGCCGGATTAGAACCCATTCTACCATCGGGGTAATGTTGACGAAAATCCGCAGCACCATATATCCGATGTCCCTTACCTACTTCAGGGGACAAAAATCCCTGTTTTATCGCTTCTGGGTAAACATATTGTGTGAGTGCAACTTCGCTGGGAGTTGCGTGGGAACCCTCATGTTCTCCGTATAATTCCTTGGCTAGCTTGTATACAGAACTGCACATAAACCAGTTAGCTGTTTGACATTGCACCTGATTTGCATGGGGTATCTGCAAGTCATCCAGATATGCATAGATTTCTGAAAAGGCAGCTTTGAGAGTGGCAATATTACCACCATGTCCATTAATGAAATAAAACTTGCTAAATCCGGCTTTGGCTAAACAGGTAATATAATCTCGGATAACCAGAATCATGGTACTAGGGCGCAAACTAATAGTACCAGGGAAAGCAGTGTGATGTAGCGCCATCCCCACATTAATAGTTGGTGCGACTAATGCTTGAGTTTCTGCACCTACTCCCTTGGCGATCGCCTCTGCACAAATTGCATCAGTACCAATTAAACCCGTTGGTCCATGTTGCTCAGTCGAGCCAATTGGGATAATAATACCCTGAGATGTTTGCAGATAACTTTCCACCTCTTGCCAAGTACTCAGATGTAGCAACATGATTTTTCGCTAACTTCAAAATAAACAGATTATTCAATTTTCCTCAATTAATCAAAGCAATAATGCTTCTTGACATCTTGTCTAATATCCCAAGTGCAAGACATCCCCCTGGGGAAAGTCACTAAATCACCTTTTCCCATTTGCACTGCTTCTCCCCCATCTGGGGTAACTATCACATCTCCTGCTAAAAAGTAACAAGTTTCTTGACTGTCGTAAGTCCAAGGAAATTGAGACACTTCTTTTTGCCAGATTCCCCACGTCTTGACTCCCAATTCCTGGAGACGTTCTGGAGTCGCTTGTCGCTCAATGATAATTTCCATAACCTATGGCTACCCTAGTACTAACAGTAGGATTGGATATCCTCTCCACACTGATCTACTAAATAGCATAAAGCGCGAAAACGCAAAAAGACAAATTGCTCATACAAGGGGTTGAGTTTACACAAAGGTGGAATATGAGCAACTTTTCGACCAAAAATGATAATGTCACGTTCAAAAGGACATTGGGCAGGAATGAGTTTAGCAATGAATTTTGCTAATTTGCGATTCTGAATATTTAAAGAGTCTAACCATTGACGTAATGGCTTTAGTAAATCAATTTTAGGTAAAGACAATTTCTTTTGCATTCCTATTTGTGAATTTGTAATTTCCGGATTCACAAAAGCAGAAATAACCAGTTCTTGATTGATATTGATCATAGTGAAAACAGCCCCTCGTTTTTCGATAGATTGCCATAAAAACCCGCATTTACAAAATTGCTATATCTCTGTAAATGCTATCGATATTTGATATTTAAGCCGACGGTGGGATGAAAAACTGTCCAGCTAAATACAAAATAACAAAGAAAAAATAAAAATCACCTGGTAATGCTTCTTAATTTCTCATAGGAGATATTGCCCTATCCTATATTGAATGTAATTATTTACCCCATCCATGAGTAGCACCCCAGGGTGGAATATTGCTGGAAAATACTGATTTTTCTACCTCTCTAGCTATATTTCATCAGTAAGATTTACTAGTGACAGTTGATTCTAGAGGATGATTTGTTGCATATAATGTCACAGACGTTACAAATTTTTAATATTTTATTGCAACCATTAATAAAAACTTCTAAATCGACATTTAATCAAAAGTAATCAGCAGAATTTTGATAGGGTAATTGGCGATGGATCATACCTCCTTGACTGCCAGGGATAGAAGGTAAGTTTGATGTCACATCTAAGATCCATACTTTCTGTTTGTCTTCTCCTTTCTCCCTGAACTGTGCGAGAATGGAAGCAAGCCTATTGTCTGCAAGAAGGTCATGGCAAATACTTCCACAAAGCAAGAAATTATCAATAGTAAAAAGCTGCTTTTTGACCGTTGGGCACCCAGCTATGATTGGCTCTTACCTTCTGTGTTTTATCAAGCTGTACATCAACGACTATTAGGATATGTCACCTTGCCCCAAAAATCCCAAGTTATGGATTTGGGTTGCGGTACGGGACGCTTATTAAACAGATTGGCTGGAAAATTCGCCGATTTACAAGGAACAGGATTAGATTTATCTCCCCAAATGCTGCGAATAGCTCGCAGAAGTAACTCCCATCATCCTCGGTTGATTTTTGTTGAAGGTAAGGCAGATGCTTTACCCTTTGCCTCAGAGCAATTTGATGCAGTCTTTAATACCATTAGTTTTTTACACTATCCTGAGCCAGAAAAGGTGTTAGCAGAAATTGCCAGGGTACTCAAGCCCGGTGGTAATTTTTATCTAGTAGACTGGACTGCCAGGAATGATATTGCTCCTCAGTTGATGACTGCTTCCGGTGGTATAAAGTTTTATAGCCCCCAAACTCGTAAAGCCATGGGAGAAACCGCAGGATTAGTTTGCACCAGCCATCATTACCTAATTAGCTCTGTCTTGCTAACAGTATTTAGGAAGTAATGAGTAATGAGTGATGAGTAATGAGTGATGAGTAATCAGTAATCAGTAATCAGTAATCAGTAATCAGTAATCAGTAATCAGTAATGAGTCGTGAATCAATGGTGAAATCCTTATGGGATAGGAAGCGTTTCTAATTCACATCAGGCGTAAGTAACTTAATCCTGCCATAAAGCGATGCCACCCAGTAAACCAGTAATATTGGGGATAATTTTCACGTTTGCTGGTAGATTCAATTTGACTTTTACTGCTTCCCCACCACCGATGTAAAGACAGTCACAATTAAAAAGGTGTTGCAGGGAGGCGATCGCCTGATTTAATCTTTCATTCCACCTTTTCTCACCGATTTTCTCCAAAGCTGCCCTACCTAACTGTTCCTCATAGGTTTCACCCTTACGAAAACGATGGTGTCCCATTTCTAAGTTTGGTACTAAAGTACCATTGACAAACAGCGCCGAACCAAATCCCGTTCCCAGGGTAATGACTAATTCCACACCTTTACAGGAGATTGCACCTAAACCCTGCATATCCGCATCATTAATTACCCGTACCGGAGCTTGTAATTCTTGGGATAGGTGAGTTGCCAAATCAAACCCCTGCCAAGCAGGATCTAAATTCACGGCAGTTTCTGTGATTCCCTCGCGTACAACTCCCGGAAAACCCACAGAGACACGATGAAATTCGCCCTGAGTCGCTGCTAGAGCAGTAATTGCTTGCATCACAACATCTGGTTTTGCAGGTTGGGGGGTTTCAGTTCGCGCCCTTTGAGTCATGGGATTACCAGTAATATCTAATACAATCACTTTGACTCCGCTACCACCAATATCTACAGATAGGGTACGAATGTTGCCGTTTTCTTCCACCTGGCATATCCTCCAAGATTGTTGCTAGTGACAATTATGACTTAACATGATTTCAATTTGCAGACTTCTCGTCTCTTTGTTGGCAGATACTTAGGAAGCTCGTCAACCTTTATGAGTTCAGGGCAATTTCTAATATTTCCTTGTGGATAAATGCTCGATCCAAGAGAAATTTGATTTTATCCGTGGAAAGTGGATTGCCATTGGCATAATGTTCAACCCAAGTAGTGCTAATTTCGTCTGGATTTTCCGGCAAATTACTTACATCCCAACCGGGTATATCTAAATCTTCCATCAAGCGATTAATTTTGGGATCATAGCTGAGGGCAAAACAACGACATCCCTCACTCGCAGCCATAATTAAACTATGTAAACGCATACCGATCGCCATTTCTACCCCTCGAAATACACCCTTGAGTAATTCTGGTTCCTCCAAACACATCACCTGACTGACATCTCGAAAAGCTGAATGTATGGCTTGGGCGATACTTAAATCCTGGGCTTTCTGGAAAGGTAGGAGTAGAATAAAAGTCTGGGTTGCTTTCTGGAAATCCACCAGAGCTTTAGTAATTTGGGATAACCGCATAGCAGTTAGTTGGGGGTGCGATCGCAATGTTACAGCCACCCTCGGTGCAGGTAAATCCCACAATCCTGGAACCGGTTTTGCTTCTAGTGCCCAAACTGGATCCGGTGCGAGAACATAAGGTATATTCCAATCATGGAGTAAGCCAGCAGAAGCGCGATCGCGCACACTCACTTGGGTACAATGAGCAAAAGTTTGTCTTGCTAACCATTGTGTCTGTTTCCGCTTCAAAGGTCCAATACCCTGTGCCCAAGCTACAGTTTTTAAACCCATTCTCTGGGCTAATGTCATCATTCCTCCATAATAAAATGGGCTAATGGCACTAGTTGCATCCTGAATTAGGCTACCACCTCCCCAAATTAAAGCATCACAGGATTGCAAAGCTTGCATCACAGACAAAAAAGCCATGCGATCGCACACCTCTACCCCATAGCGCTGTCGAGTTTCCTGGGGGTTACCAGACAAAACCACAGGACTCACATTCGGTGGTAGCATTTGCAACAGAGTCGCCAGCAAAGCTTCATCACCACCATTTCCTTTACCGTAATAACCAGACAATAACGCCCGCATTGCTTTCACTTGGTTGTATATTTGGGTAGATGCTTAGACTTTGTAACTGATATTTTGCCTAAATGTAAATGGTAATCGGTAATCCGTGATGGGTCATCACAAATCATCCTCGCGATCGCTCAATAAGCACTTTATCCCGATCCAGCCATACCCTTGACTAACTTACCCTTCACCCTTGACCATTGACTATTGACCACCGACTATCAATTAATTATGCACGCTCTTTCAGTCCCCACTTGGATTATTCACATTTCTAGTGTTATTGAGTGGATAGCTGCCATCTGGTTAATTTGGAGATATGGCGAAACCACAAATAACCATGCTTGGTGGGCACTATCTTGGGGAATGTTACCAGCATTAATTAGTGCAATGTGTGCTTGTACTTGGCATTATTTTGACAATGTACCATCCTTAGAATGGTTAGTGACATTACAAGCAACTATGACCTTAGTCGGTAATTTTACCCTCTGGGCGGCGGCATTTTGGATTTGGCGGCAAAGTAATTCTCCACAACATCTTGCCTCAGATAATCCCCCAGCCAATTCCACTCAAGACTCGTAGCTGATTCCCGACTTTTTACCAAGTCAAGGTGATGAACTCTTCTAATCCTTTGAATTTCCCCTCATCTACACCCATGAATAAAGATGCTCTCTTTGCCCTTTCCCTCTTCCCATACCTCGGTTTTCTTTGGTTTATTAGTCGTGTTCCCCAAATGCCTCGTTTAGCTTTGTACGGCTTTTACGGTACTCTTGTATTTGTGGGTATTACTATTCCTGCGGGTATCTATGCCAAAGTTGCATACAACGATGCCCTAGCGAATATTGACTGGCTCCATGGCAGTGCAGAAGTCTTTCTCACCCTGGCAAATATTTTAGTTGTCTTGGGTTTCCGCCAAGCAGTTATCCAAACCAAGAAAAATTAAATCTCGTCTATGATGAAACTCGGAGTTTTTTGAGTGATTTCAAGCCGTCATTACGACGTTAAGAAGCAATCTCAAAGTCTTTATGCAAAAGTTCTCCAGATAGACGAGGTTGAAATCAACAGAAATCACCACACCTCACCACTAAATTTTGTTTGAGACAATCATATGGAAGTTATTCCAGCAATAGATTTACTAGAGGGACGCTGTGTCAGACTTTACCAAGGAGACTACGCACAATCACAGGTCTTTAGCGAAAATCCAGCGGAAATTGCCCAGCAATGGGTAGAACAGGGTGCAACCAGATTACATCTTGTGGATTTGGATGGAGCCAAGGCAGGTAAAATTGTTAACCTAGCAGCCATTGAAACCATAGTACAGGCAATCTCAGTACCTGTGGAAGTGGGGGGTGGTTTACGCACCAGGGAAAGTGTAGAACAGTTATTTAACCTGGGTGTGGAATGGGCTATTTTAGGAACTGTGGCAGTGGAGCAACCCCACTTGGTACAAGAACTCTGTCAAGCCTTTCCTGGTAAAATTATTGTCGGTATTGATGCTCGGAATGGCAAAGTTGCTACCCGTGGTTGGTTAGAAACTTCTGAAGTCTTGGCTACCCAGTTAGCTGTACAAATGCAAGAATTAGGTGCAGCAGCAATTATCTATACGGATATTCACCGTGATGGAACTCTCAGTGGTCCCAATATGGAAGCTTTGCAGGAGCTAGCAACAGCTATTAATATTCCTATTATTGCTTCTGGGGGTGTCAGTTCTGTAACAGATTTACTGAGTTTACTTGCCTTAGAAAATCGAGGAGTGACAGGGGCGATCGTTGGTCGGGCATTATATACTGGCGATATCTCTATGAGAGAAGCTGTACGTGCTGTTGGTTCTGGTCGTATCCAAGATATTCCACCGAATTTTGATACTTCCACCTTTGCCTAAAGACAACACTCTTTACATACTACACTTCATATATTCATATTTCAACCAGTCCAATACTGGTTATTTTTTTATGTTTTCCGGATTTGTTTAGTTGCCAACTGTATCTCAATTTAGAAATAAACAAACAAAACCGAGGCTAAAATGGCACGTCAAAAACTTCCTATTAAAGGCAAACCTCCTAGAACAGAATCCGGTACAACAAAGGTTTCTGTTAATTTCAAGGAAACTCAACCTCAACCTAAAAAGGCTGATGAATGTTAATTCATGAATATAAATTTCTCTGCTAATTTTAAGTATCTCTGACACATTTTGATATCGCTTTAAATTTAAATTTAATAATTTTTGGGTTTCCTATCAATCTGAGACGTTATACAGCGTCTCTTTTTTTGTTATCAAAAATGTAGAGACTCCCCAATTCATATATTCATATTTTATCCAAATTTTAAAACTGGCTGCGACAGAAACCGTACTGAACCAACAAAGTAGAGAACTTTCTAGTTGCATTCAAAAAATGAATTGGTATTAACCATTCCAATACTATTTATTTTTTATGTTTTCCGGATTTGTTTAGTTGCAAGCTGTATCTCAATTTAGAAACAAACAAAAGCGAGGTTAAAATGGCACGTCGAAAACTTCCTATTAAAGGCAAACCACCCAGAACTGAATCCGGTACGACAAGGATTTCTACGAATTTTAAGGAAACTCAACCTCAACCCAAAAAAGCTGATGAATGTTAATTCATGAATATAAATTTATTTGCTAATTTAATTAGCCCTGACACATTTTGATATTGCTTTAAATTTAATTTCAATTTAATAATTTTTGGATTTCCTATCAATCTGAGACGTTATACAGCGTCTCTTTTTTTGTCAGCAAAAGTGTAGAGATTTGACAATGATAAAACCCTAGAACAATACCTAGGGATGTTATGATTTGTATAACAAATTTAAGTGAAAAGTTTGTGATATATTATATCATAGCCCTTATAGTTCTGATGTCAGACAAAGGGCTATGCTATTTACAAACTAATATTTATTTGGCTTTAGCTTGACTTTTTGCCTGTTCTAAAGCAATCTCTTTCATAACTTGATAGGAATTGACATTAGAGGTTCCTTCAATGGCTTTCACTGCCAAATCTTGTACCTGTTTTAAGGCAGATTCTAGTTGTTTAGAGAGATTTTGAATGCGACTTTCTTGATTAGTAATAGTTTGCTCTAAAGATTGTAATCTTTGCTCATAGAATCGTTTTTGTCCTTCTACTTCTTTGGCAAACAAATCTGACTTAATTTTTGCTTGGTAGTGGGCAATTCCTCTGCCTTCTTCCGTTGCTTTTTTCACTGCACTTTCTTTCTCTTGGGGAAATGCCTCTACCTTTGCTTTACATTCTGCAAACTGCTTTTCCTGATCAGAAATAGTTTTTTCTCTTTCAGTCCATTGTTTTTCAATATTTTCTCTGAACTCATCTAGTTGCTTATAGAGTAATTTTTGTTCCTGCTCATACTCGTCCTTTTGCAGTTTGCGTTCTAGCTCTAAATCATATTTATACTCAGCGCTATCTCTTTGTCTTGATTTATTCAAATTATCATTTCTTTCTTGAATGGTAGTTTTATATATTTCTTGTTCCTGATTCCAAGAATTAACCTTTGCTTGAAATTCTTGTAAAATTTCTTCGTAACGCTGGGTATACTCTTCTTGAAAAGTCTTAGAGTTATTTTCATAGGATGCAATCAGAGAATCCAGGGTATCTTCTGAAATTTCTAAATTATGTAACTGCTTTAACTCTTGAATTTCCTGCTCTACAGATTGTCTAATTTCAGATAACTTTGATGCTTGATTGGTTAATTGCTCAGATAATTCACTGGCAGCACTACCAAAACCGAGTTGAATTTTCATCAAGCTATCAATTGTGGCATTCATTTTTTGTTGTACAGAGGTGCGTTGATTCATATTTATGACTGGTTCTACTTTGATATTTTCTCTGATATTTTCTTTTTCTTTACTACTTGTTTGAGTAATTGTCTCTGCTGCTTTATCTAACTGAGATTTAAGAGCTGCTTTTTCCTTTGCTAATTCTTCATAAGCTTGCAGAATTTCAGCTTTGGTATTTTTATCATTGGGTTTTTTCGCTACCATATATAACTCCGATTTTTGAGATGATTGATTATTTCACATGGAAATTTGTGTTCATACTCCTATGTCACCAGAAGATTACTGATAAATGCACCAGATAAAACAGAGTGAGTTAGATTAGCAATTCATTCTTGGCGATCGCGGAGTATTTTCTATTTATTTAATTATCTATTTGGCAGAATTCTCAAAGGCGCGCATTGCCAAATCCTGTGCTTGTTTGAGGGCTGTTTGGAGTTGTGTAGAGATACTTTCTATTTGCTCTAGTTGCTTATTAATCGCCTCTTCTAAAGCTTGAATTCTTAATTCATAACTTTGTTTTGTTCCTTCCCATTCTTTCTCAATTAAATCAGCCTCTACTTTAGCTTTTTGGCTGGTTTCTTTAATTGCTTCTTCTCGCGCTTTCTTCACAGATTCTTCTAACTCTGTGGGGAATTTAGCAATTTTTTGCTGATATTCTGTTAAAAGTGATTTTTGCTCCTGAATAATTTTTTCTCTTTCTTGCCAGTTTTTCTCTTTTTCCTGGGTTGACTCTTCTGTTTCTCTCTCTAATTGACGTTTTTTAGCTTCATATGCATCTGTAGTTATTTTGAGAGTATTCTCTAATTTGTATTGATACTCTTCTGCTTCCTTTTGTCTCTCCTTCACTAAGGATTCATCATAGGATTTGACTGCTGCGTCGTAGATTGCTTGCTCCTGTTGCCAATTTTTACGAGTTTGAGTAACTTGTTTATCTAGGGTTTCTTGTTTACTAGCAAAGTCTTGTTCTAAAATATTCAGCTTTTCTTGATGCTCCTGAGTCAGGATATCTAAAGTATCAGCTACCACCCGAATTTGTTGCAAATCTTTTAAATTTTGTGATTCAATCTCAATAGCTCTATTTAATTCATCAAGTTTTGAGTTTTCTGTGGCTAATTTCTCCGATAGAGAAGTCACAATAGTCCCAAATTCTAGTTGTAAGTCTGCTAAACCCTTGATAATACTATCTACTGTATAAGTAGAAGCAGTTGTTAGTATCTCTTGATTCTTAATTTTTTCAGCTTCTTCTTGTTTTGTCGCAATTCTCGATTCTAGCTTTTTTCTGTCAGCTAAAATTTGTTGGAATGATTGCATGATTTGCTGTTTACTATCTTTGGCAACACCTGCGCTCATATATATTCTCCTGGAAATCTGCAATAATTTTTATTAGTCAGCAAGCCATTTCAAAACTTACCCTTATCCAATCCAGGGTAGTCTGAAATTTTATATTTGTAGTGCAGTGAAAATACTGAAGCGAAAAACTTGGGTTTCTCACTTATCTTTGAGTCGAAATGCTGGCACCTCAAAGCTTATAGTAATTATGTACTATAAATATACTGAAATAAGCTAGGGCTTGTCAAGGGGTAGATAAAATCTTGCGGTGACTGTATTTAGACAGTTTTAGGAATTAGAGCGAAGAGAAAAAGTTGCTTAGTTAAGGTTGTTCGGAAGTTTTGACAGATGTAGAGTGGTAGAGTGCTATCGAAGAAGAGCCGGAGTATTTATTGCAAGCAATAATAGATACGTTATACTCTGCGTAATACTGATGAATGTAGAAATTTTTAGAGGCAGGCAAGGATGCCTGCTCCATGGAATAATTAATTATTACTATTCCCTGACTTTGCTGGGACGCTCCACCAAGCTAAAGCGTAGGGTTGGATGGGTTCGTTAACTTGTTTATGGAATTGTACGCGGATTTTGTATTTACCCGTGGTAGGAACAGGACAGAAAATGTGTTCTACACTGTCAACTTCACTGATAGAACTACAAGCAGTAGTTGTACCTTTGCCATCTTCTGCAACTAAATACAAATCCAGGTTGTTTAAACCGCGATCGCGGAAGCTTTCTTCAGCGTCATACATCCCATTTTGGTTTTTATCATTCAGTTCTACCAAACGATTCCAGGCTAGGGTAATGGAGATAAAGCTACCTTGGCGTAAATTTTGCCTTAAACTATAATCAACGGTGGAATTAGCATTGACTGTGCGATAATCCCAACCAATAGCTGGAACCTCACCTAGGGAAGGATTAGACATCCCCGTGCTAAATTGTTGATAGGCACGAAAAGCGTTTAAATGTCCTGCACCCATCTGCATATGTAGGGGAATTTTCGCATCTTTATAGCTGTCAGATTCTAGCCAATCTTGATTTTGTTTATCAATAACTGTGCGTGTCATCCCTAAACGTAAACCATCGCCAGTATCTTTAATTTTATCTGCTGAGTTCAGCAAGACAGCTTTCATCACTTCTTGGCGACGAGCATCAGTAGTCCATTTATCTTTCTTTGCCCGTAATTGCCTATCTCCATATTCCTGTAACAACGCCACTATAGATGTTACATGGGGAGCGGCAAAACTAGTACCTGTAACTTTATTGACTTTACCATCAGGATTCAGCATCCGAATGTTATTTCCTGGAGCTAGGAGGGCGATCGCGCGACGCGCACCTAAGTTAATTTCCCTACCAGCAAGTCGCTGACTCATAGCTGGGCTACTGGCTGCGAGATTAGAAACATCGACTTTACTAAAAATACCAGCCCGACGGGAAGAAAATGCCACATTAATTCCATTGTAATTATCAGTGGGAATGGGAATACCACCCTTGCCCTGATTACCCGCGATCGCATACACCACATTATGTACCCGACTCGACCAATCAATACATTGAGTTAATAAAGCATTACCATCTAACACCGCATTGGGACGTGGATCGCGGTTCAATGGTTCACCAAAACTAAAATTAATTGCCCGCACATCACCCCCATTCTGCAAGGCAATATGCTGTGCTGATAAACATTCCTCCGGTTGCCCGGTTTTAATTCCCCCCACTGCTGATGAATATAATTTCGCATTCGGAGCAACACCAGGGTAAGCTTTATCCTTACTCACCATTACCCCTGCCACATTAAAAGCATGGGAATCTACACCACTATTTGATTTTGCTGGACTATTCCGTAAAAATACTGCTGTGATAGAAACTGCACGATTTTTAGATACAGCTTTATCCCAACCAAACTTACCAGGACGACCAATTTCCACTTGACCGATGGCAATTTTATTACCAGTCAAATTATAAGGGGGTCTTTGCAGTTTTAAAGCATCAATACCATTTATGTCTAAAGAAGAATCCAATCTTGCCGCCATCCCTGGTATGCTGAGGCAAACAGTACTTAATCCGGCAAAAAGTATCCCAACCGTCTTTTTTTTCATAAACAAAAGTCAGTAATCCAACAGTCAAAACAATCTAGACAAGGGTATAGGTGGTCAATAGACTTCTTGCAGAAGTCAAAAAAAGGGTAAGGGAGTGTTTCAAACCTCAACTTTTAAAGCTTCAGCATAGTCTGTCCCTTGACACAAAAAAACCTCCCCATCCCATTTCCAGGATTCATAGACTTTTTTCTCTCCATACCCGAAAAAAATATGAGCATTGACTCCATATTTTGTTACAATGCTTACAGAAACGGACGCTTAAATACCCACTAGCCATGACCCAAACGTTATCTCAAAAGCAGATTGTAGTCGCTCCATCTATCCTCTCAGCCGATTTTAGCCGTCTAGGAGACGAAATCCGGGCAGTAGATGCTGCCGGTGCTGACTGGATTCACGTTGATGTAATGGATGGTCGCTTTGTACCTAATATTACAATAGGTCCTCTGGTCGTGGAGGCAATTCGTCCAGTGACTCAGAAACCTTTGGATGTTCACTTAATGATTGTAGAACCCGAAAGGTATGTGGCTGATTTCGCCAAAGCTGGAGCGGATATCATTTCTGTACATTGCGAGCATAATGCTTCCCCCCACTTGCATCGGACTCTTTGTCAAATCAAAGAATTAGGTAAGCAAGCTGGTGTTGTACTCAATCCTTCTACTCCCCTGAATTTCATTGAGCACGTATTGGAAGTATGTGACTTAATCTTGATTATGAGTGTAAACCCCGGCTTTGGTGGTCAGAGCTTCATTCCCGCAGTAGTACCAAAAATTCGTAAACTTCGCCAGATGTGTGATGAACGTGGTTTAAATCCCTGGATTGAAGTTGATGGTGGATTGAAAGCAAATAATACCTGGCAGGTGTTAGAAGCCGGTGCAAATGCCATCGTTGCCGGTTCTGCTGTGTTCAATGCTCCCGATTATGCAGAAGCTGTGACTGCAATTCGTAATAGCAAGCGTCCGGCACCAGAGTTAGCAAAAGTTTAAATTCTGAAATAATTAGTAAACGAGAGACGTACCTTAGTATATCTCTCGTTTTTTATGGAAATATGAGAATAGTTTTTACCTAATCGAGGAAACCCATCAGCATTTGCGAATCATCGATTTCATTAGATGCTACGGGACGATTACCCATGACAGAGTAGGTTTCGGAAACAACAAGTGCACTGGAAGCAATGGGACGAATACCTGAAAGATTGATGGTATCAACTACATGCATGGTATTGGCTGTAATCGGACGTACTCCCATGATATTCAGGGTTTCCACAACCTGTAAATGGCTGATACCAACAGGACGATTACCCATGACGTTGTAGGTTTCAGAAACTTGTAAACCACTGGCAGCGATGGGGCGAATCCCTGATACAGCCAAGGTTTCTGCCACTTCGATTTCACTTGCGGCAATGGGACGAATCCCTGATACAGCCAAAGTATCTTTGACTTCTAACTTGTTGCTAGACTCCTTCTGCACTGGCATATCTTTTGCTGTTTCCTTTTCTGTTGTTTTTGCTGTTTGACCTTGATTATTTTCTGCTTCCACTGTCGCTTCTCCCTTGAGTCTTGCCCGTCTTTGTCGAGGACTGGTGTCCTTGCCAGTGCTATTGATACTCATAACCTGACACCTCCGGATTATTAATTGGATTTTACAATAGTTCTGAGAAAATCAAATTTTTCTATATATTTGAGTGTAACTTTAAACAAGCTTGTAGTATTATAAGTCTTTTGCATAACTTTATATAAGTAAAGTTAAACACTTAACATAAGTCCTAGAAAAGCAATAGTGATATCATCTCACCCTTTCCCCCTTTGTTCCCATCTTCAGCTACCATAGTCAAGGGTGTTGATAGTACATATGTATGGATAAGTTTTCTTTACAAGCTCCCTTTAGTCCGACTGGTGATCAACCGCAGGCGATCGCCCAATTATTAAAAAGTGTAAATGCTGGCGATCGCTATCAAACCTTGCTTGGTGCTACGGGAACAGGTAAAACATTTACTATTGCCTCAGTCATCGAGAAAGTTGGCAGACCAACCCTAGTCCTTGCTCATAATAAGACTTTAGCGGCACAATTATGTAATGAGTTGCGGGATTTTTTCCCAAAAAATGCGGTGGAATATTTCGTTAGTTATTACGATTATTATCAGCCAGAAGCCTATATCCCGGTGACTGATACCTATATTGAAAAGACAGCATCGATTAATGAAGAAATTGATATGCTGCGACATTCTGCCACGCGATCGCTGTTTGAACGTCGGGATGTGATAGTTGTTGCTTCCATTAGCTGTATCTATGGTTTGGGTATGCCTGCGGAATACCTGAAAGCAGCCATTCCGTTTCAAGTTGGTATGGAAGTTAATTACAGAGAAATACTGAAGTCATTAGTAGCAATTCAATATACGCGCAATGATTTAGAAATGACACGGGGACGCTTTCGAGTTCGGGGAGATGTGTTAGAAATTGCTCCTGCTTATGAAGATAGAATTGTCCGTGTAGAGTTTTTTGGTGATGAAATCGACGCAATTCGCTACATAGATCCAGTCACGGGAGAAATCATCCAAAATTTAGAAAGAATTAATTTATACCCTGCTCGCCACTTTGTCACCCCAGTAGAGCGTCTCGAAATTGCCTGCAACGATATCACCGCAGAACTCAAAGAGCAAAAAACCCAACTAGAAACATTAGGAAAGCTTTTAGAAGCGCAACGTATCGACCAACGTACCCGTTATGATATCGAAATGTTGAGTCAGGTAGGTTACTGCAATGGTGTAGAAAATTACTCCCGTCATTTAGCAGGGAGACAAGCAGGAGAACCACCGGAATGTTTAATTGATTATTTCCCTAATGATTGGTTATTGGTAATAGATGAATCTCATGTTACCGTACCTCAAATTCGAGGAATGTACAATGGCGATCAGGCTAGAAAGAAAGTCTTAATTGACCATGGTTTTCGTTTACCTAGTGCTGCGGATAATCGTCCTTTGAAAGCAGAAGAATTTTGGCAGAAAGTTAATCAATGTATCTTTGTTTCTGCTACTCCTGGAGAGTGGGAAATTGAAATATCCCAAGATAATATAGCCGAACAAATTATTCGCCCGACGGGAGTAATTGACCCAGAAATTAATGTTCGTCCTACGGAAGGACAAATTGATGATTTGTTAGGGGAAATTAAAGATAGAGTCAAACTTCAGGAAAGAGTTTTGATTACAACTCTCACTAAACGTATGGCAGAAGATTTGACCGAATACTTGGAAGATAATGGGATTCGTGTCAGATATTTACACTCAGAAATAAATTCTATTGAACGCATCGAAATTATCCAAGATTTACGAGAAGGTAAATTTGATGTGTTAGTGGGTGTCAACTTATTACGGGAAGGTTTAGATTTACCAGAAGTTTCCCTTGTAGTCATTCTTGATGCTGACAAAGAAGGTTTTCTGCGTGCAGAACGCTCACTGATTCAAACCATTGGAAGAGCTGCCCGTCATATTCGTGGTAAGGCGATTTTATATGCTGATAATTTGACAAAAAGTATGGTGAAAGCCATTGATGAAACCGAAAGAAGACGCGGTATTCAAACAGCATATAATCAAATTCATGGTATTACACCCCAACCCATTGCTAAGAAAAAATCTAGTAATGCTATTCTTTCATTCTTAGAAGTTTCTCGACGCTTAAATGCTACGGATTTACAGATAGTAGAAGAGCATTTAGATGAGATTCCTTTAGAAAATATTCCACAGCTAATTACTCAGTTAGAATCTCAAATGAAAGAAGCTGCAAAAAAATTACAGTTTGAAGAAGCCGCAAAATTACGCGATAGAATTAAGCAGTTACGAGACAAATTAGTTGGTCGAAATTAATCATATGAATACTCAAACACGTTCCAATTCTCCAGATATTTACTCAGTTTTGAGTCAAGTTCAACGCTTACGAGTTAGCGATGGAGAGATGAAACCCTTTTTAACTGATTGTGCAAATAATTCACAGTTACTTGTATTAATTTGGTCACAACTGGGAGATTTTGATAATTTAGAATATGCTTGGTGGTTGGGAAGAGAAAAAGAAAAGCTAGAAGCCAAGGGAATCACAATTCGTGCAATTGGAATTGGCGATCGCAATTCTGGTATCAAGTTTTGTGAGTACACGGGATTCCCTCAAGAATGGTTATTTGTGGATTCTCAAGCTGAAATTCATCAAACTTTAGGTCTTTATCCTGGTTTATCCATGCAATTCCCCTTACTTTCCACCTCACAAAAAGCTTGGTTAAATTTAATTTTAATGTGTGCAGGAATTGCTAGTCCTGGAACTTTGCGGGAAGTTTTTCGGGGTTACAAAGGTGATAAAAAAGCTCCGCAGTTAATTGCTGATGCAGAAGTTGTTAAGGGTACACCTTTACCACCAATCAAAGGTGCATTTTTTAAATTTGCTGGAGGAAATGGCTTTCAGCGTCCCTTTGAACTAGCAACTCTACGTTTGCGAAACATGACTGAAGTTTTAAGCAACTGGAATACTTATGTTCCCGACTCATCTTATTTGACACAACGGGGAGGAACTTTTCTCTTTGATTCCCAAGGTAATTTAATTTACGAACATCGCGATCGCGGTATTCTTGGTTTTGCTGAAAATATGAGTAATCCCTTATCTTTTTTGGATATATAAATTACATCAGAATGATATTTTTTCTTACAGAGTTGGAAAGTTAGGGAGAAACTATCTAGAAGGTCCAGAAAAAAACAGCGATCGCCATATTTTCCAGATATCATGAACAATTCCCTCCTAATGTTCTGAAAACAACGACAAACCACACCCTCACAGGCTATATTGCAGATAAGCCACACTGAGGAAAAACACCTGTGTTTCCCCTATACGACGAAAACCCGACACGCATAACCCCCTTTATTACCTATGGATTGATTGGGATGAATGTCCTAATTTTTATCCATGAATTTAGTTTATCTGCCCCCGAACTAGAGACTTTTCTAGATATGTATGCAGTCATTCCCCGGCAACTAACCAACGATTTTGCTAGTGAATGGATAACATTATTCTCTTCCCAATTTTTACACGGCGGCTGGTGGCACTTATTATCAAATATGTTGTTTCTCTGGGTATTTGGTAATAATATTGAAGACCGCATGGGGCATATTAAATACTTAATTTTTTATCTAATTTGTGGTGCCTTAGCTGCCCTCTGTCAATGGTTTATCGGGATTAATTCCACAATTCCTTCCCTCGGTGCAAGTGGGGCAATATCAGGAGTTTTGGGAGCTTACATCATTCGTTTTCCCCAAGCCAATATTGTCACATTAATATTTTTAGGCTTCTTTGTCACAACAATTAGAATATCTGCCCTGTTCATCATCGGATTCTTTTTTATTCAAAATGTCATTTCTGGTGTTGTCAGTCTACAACAAGCAGCTAGAATGACCATGGAAACAGGAGGAGTCGCTTATTGGGCACACATTGGCGGTTTTGTTTTCGGAATTTTACTTTCCCCCTTCTTTGGTTTATTTCGCCAGGATGATTATTAAATCCCTGATTAGGAAGTATTTTCTGTTGAACTCCTACTGAATTGTTTTGCTGCAAGTATGACAGAGCGATCGCCATCCTTCTACCGCACAGCGATCGCTCTATAAAAACTCAACCTTGAGTCGTCATCTCATCCAGTAACCCTGTACAAGCATCAACCAGTAAATCAATCACCAGATTAAAACCCTCCGCACCCCCATAATAGGGATCAGGTACTTCCTTCAAGGAGTGCTGAGTGCAAAAATCACACATTAATTTCACTTTATGCCGATACTGACCCGTAGAGTCAAAATAGAGGATATCTCGATAATTATCCTCATCCATAGCTAGAATCAAGTCAAACTCCTGGAAATCTGACTTATCAAACTGACGCGCACGTCCACGCATTTTAATTCCCAACTTTTGAGTTGCGGCAGCGCTCATACGACGATCAGGAGAACTACCAATATGGTAGCCAGATGTCCCAGCAGAGTCACAAACAAACTCATCACTTAATCCTTTTTGCTCAATCAAGTGATTCATGATGTTCTCTGCTGCTGGCGATCGGCAAATATTACCCAAACAAACAAATAGCAGTTTCTGTGGCATAAATAACCGCTTTAAATATAGCCATGTAGTCAGTAGTCTATAGTCTCAGACTTTTTGAATTTTAGCTGTAGACCATTGACTATTGACCATTGACTATTAACTATTAACTAAAATCCAGGTAATTCTAAACCACTCGTCAAATCTTCCATACGTTCCCGCATGGTTGCTGTGGACTTATTGTAAGCATCCTTCATGGCTGCTGTCACCAAATCAGATAGAACCTCTACACCTTCACCCAAAGCATCGGCAGAAATTTCCACGCGCTTTGGTTCTTGGTTGCCACTAACGATGACTTTCACCAAACCACCGCCAGCTTCCCCTTGAATTTCCATTTGCTCCAATTCTTCTTGGAGACGCTTGGCACCTTCTTGTACCTGTTGTGCTTTTTTAAAGGCTTCGGCTAGTTCTTTCATCTTACCTAAGCCAAAGCCACCAAATCCTTTTCCACCAGTCATAATTTAATGTCCACCTGTGCTGTGAATAACAAAATCAGATCCAATTATAGATGGGGTGAGTAATTTGCTTATTTTTACCCATGAGATTCCTAACTTGACCAACATTACAGCATCTGTGCCATTTTGTCAGGAGGATTTGTATTGTTAGGAAGAAACTCAGCTGGCTGGGATGGTGGAAAAAGGGTCTTTCTTGGTTATGTTTATAGATGCTTTTGGGCTTTCTGTAGAGGATGTTGTGGAATGTCAGCGTCAAATTTTTCCCAAAGTCCAGGAATTACGTCAACAATATTTTTCATTGACATAATTTGATAAATATGTATATAAATCCAATTAAATTCCTCAGAAAAACCTGAAAATTCCGATTAGGCATACAATATGCAGAAGTATTGGAAAAGAAGAATCTAGGCTAAAACTGAGAAAAATTTGTGCTGGATATTAAGCAAATACGGGAAAATCCCCAACTAGTCCAAGAAAAACTGAATCATCGTGGTGGTAACTACGATATTCAACCCCTAGTGGCGTTAAATCAACAACAGCGTGAACTGGAAGCGAAACGCAGCCAACTTCAAGCACGTAGTAATGAAATTGCCAAGCAAATACCTGAGAAAATCAAAGCAGGTAGTGACCCCAAGGGGGAAGAAATTCAAGCTTTGAAAGCAGAAGGTAGCTCAATTAAAGCTGAAATTGCCACCTTGGAACCCCAAGAAAAGGAAATTGTTGCCCAAATTAGTGAATTGATTTTGGCAATCCCTAACTTACCCAGTGACTCCACACCGATTGGTAAGGGTGAAGAAGAAAATGTTGAAGTTCGACGCTGGGGAGATGAATTAATTCGCCAGGATTCCCAGGTATTACCCCATTGGGAAATTGCCGAAAAACTTGGTATTTTGAATACCGAACGTGCAGTTAAAGTTGCTCAAAGTCGTTTTATCACTTTGATTGGTGCTGGTGCGGCTTTAGAAAGAGCGCTAATTCAATTCATGCTCGATCGCCAGATTGCTGCTGGTTATATTGAAGTTAGTCCACCCATCCTAGTTAATACTGATTCTCTCACCGCCACGGGACAGTTACCTAAATTCGCCGAAGAAAGCTTTAAATGTGCTGACGATGATTTATGGTTAATTCCTACAGCAGAAGTACCCGTAACTAATCTCTATCGCGGAGAAATTATTCCCGGTGAAGAGCTACCGATTTACCATTGTGCTTATACTCCCTGTTTTCGGCGTGAAGCAGGTAGTTATGGACGAGATATGCGCGGTTTAATTCGTCTCCACCAGTTCAACAAGGTAGAGTTAGTGAAATTTGTCCACCCCAGTACTTCCTTTGAGGAGTTAGAAAAATTGGTGGCAAATGCAGAAGCAATTTTGCAAGGTTTAGAACTGCCCTATCGAGTCATCGAATTATGTACAGGGGATATTGGTTTTTCCTCGACTAAAACCTATGACTTGGAGGTATGGCTACCTGCTTCTGGGAAATATCGGGAAATTTCCAGTTGTTCTAACTTTGTAGATTTTCAAGCACGTCGTGCAGATATTCGCTTCAAGGAATCAGGAAAAAAGGGTACACAATTTGTCCATACCCTGAATGGTTCCGGTTTAGCTGTGGGTAGAACCATGGCAGCGATATTAGAAAATTATCAACAAAGTGATGGTACTGTACGTATCCCGTCAGCCTTACAACCCTACCTAGGAAGGGAGATTTTGTAGTCAAGACAGGGAAACACAAGGGGGAAGGGGGAAAGGGAAAAGTTATTTTTGTTAACTGTCAACTCTTACCCATCACCCATCACCCACCACTAATTACCTAATTCTTGACGCTTCCTTTAAAATTAGAAGAGTCTAGGTGATTTGTTTCCATTTATTTTTTCTATGTCAGTTTTAGCGGCGATCGCAGTCTTAGCTGTTTTAATCCTGGTTCATGAATTAGGTCATTTTATTGCAGCTCGGTCTCAAGGTATTCATGTCAATCGGTTTTCCCTGGGTTTTGGTCCAGTGATTTGGAAATATCAGGGTGAGGAAACAGAGTATGCTGTCCGTGCTTTCCCCCTGGGTGGATTTGTCGGTTTCCCAGATGATGATCCTGATTGTTCCATTCCAGCTAATGATCCCAATTTGTTGCGAAATCGTCCCATTTTAGATCGGGCGATCGTTATCAGTGCTGGGGTAATTGCGAATTTAATCTTTGCCTATTTTCTTCTAGTTGGGCAAGTCGCTTTTGTCGGTATTGCCCAAGCAACAGAACCAGGAGTTTTGATTCAAGAATTAGCCCCTGATGCTAGTCTAGTTGCTACCAATGCTGGCATTAAAGCTGGAGATATTATCATTGCGGCAAATAATCAAAAATTTGGCACATCGCTCCAAGAAATCGAAAATTTACGAGACATCATCAAAAATAACCCTGGTAATTCCATTCAAATAGGTATTTTACGGGGGAGTGAAAACCTGACGTTGACAGTGACTCCAGAAGCGAAAGCTAATGGTGGCAGCATCGGTATCAAACTGTCTAATAATGGGCGAATTGTTCGCAAAGCTGTAAAAAATCCAGTAGAAGCATTCAACCAAGGAGCTACCGAATTTCAGCGAATTATTACCATGACTTTTTCGGGATTTAAGCAACTAATCACCAACTTTGGTGAAACTGCTAGTCAAGTTGCTGGACCCGTGAAAATTGTGGAAATTGGCGCAAATATCGCCCAAAACGATACTGGTAGTTTATTCTACTTTGGCGCTTTAATTAGCATTAATCTGGCAATCATTAATATTCTCCCCCTACCAGCCCTAGATGGCGGACAACTTGCTTTCCTATTCATTGAAGGATTAAGGGGTAAACCCTTGCCGAACCGGATTCAAGAAGGTGTCATGCAAACTGGTTTAATGTTACTGTTAGGCTTAGGTATTTTTCTGATTGTGAAGGAAACCACGCAGTTGCAGTGGGTACAGAAGTTATTTCAGTGAACAGTACAGCCAAGAGATTAACGAAAAAGCAACGGGCGCTAGAAATTCTCGCACGCCTGAAGTTGCTTTATCCTGATGCCACCTGTTCTTTAAATTACTCCACCCCCATCCAGTTACTGGTGGCAACAATTCTTTCCGCTCAATGCACCGACGAACGAGTAAATATGGTGACACCTGCCCTGTTTGCTCGGTTTCCGGATGCTGCCACTATGGCTGCGGCTGATTTGACTGAGTTAGAAACCCTTGTCCGCTCTACGGGGTTTTATCGTAACAAGGCAAAAAATATTCAAGCCGCCTGCCAGAAAATTGTCCGGGAATTTGGGGGTGAAATCCCTCCGCAAATGGAACTGTTAATTCAGCTACCAGGTGTCGCGCGCAAAACTGCAAATGTCGTCTTGGCACATGCTTTTGGGATTAATGCTGGGGTCACAGTTGATACTCATGTGAAACGTTTAACTCAACGCCTTGGTCTAACGAAGCACACGGATCCGGTTAACATTGAGAAAGATTTGATGCGGTTGTTACCTCAACAAGATTGGGAAAATTGGTCAATTCGTTTGATATATCATGGTCGGGCAGTGTGTAAAGCCAGAAAACCCCATTGTGATACTTGTCAATTTGTTGATTTATGTCCTTCTCGAGAGTATTGATTGAGTTTGTTGGTAAGAGTGGGATAAAAAATCCATAAATTTACCTTGAACTCACTCAGACAGGAAGAAATCACCTAAGATGGAAAATGCTGTCAAATTTTAGTTTTTGGATGTATGGCAAAAAAAAGTATGATTGAGCGCGAGAAGAAACGCGCGAAGTTAGTAGAAAAGTATGCTGCAAAGCGGGAAGCTTTGTTAGAAGAATTTAGAACTGCGGAATCTCCCTTAGACAAATTAGAGATTCACCGTCAGATTCAACAATTACCCCGCAACAGTGCCCCCTGTCGTCGTCACAACCGTTGCTGGCTTACAGGTCGTCCTAGAGGTGTTTACCGCGACTTTGGACTATCTCGTAACGTTTTGCGGGAATGGGCACACGAAGGGCTGTTACCAGGGGTTGTGAAGTCTAGTTGGTAAAGGATTAGAGATTGAGAAGTTGGGATTGCTTAGTCTAATTTAATCACTGTTAAATTTTGACTTAGACCCCAATCTCCAAAAATCGTAGATTCTATTGACCACAACACTTATCAATTCCCAGGCTTTCTAAAAGTAGATCGCTAACAGCGTTGGCGATCGCAAATTCTCCATAAAAGCTTTTGGAGAAATCAAAGGACTGCATTTCTGTGACAATGGCAATGACCAAGCAACCTAGGTCATTTTCCCCTTCCATTCTTTGACGTTTAAATATTTGAGCAGCACGTTCGGCGATAGTTTCATTGACTGCTTCAGGAAGAAATTCTGTGTCTAGCCAATGCTGCAAACGTTCTTGTAACCATTTTGACTCCTGTTGGGGATTCATGGCAGGTGGCAGGGTAATAGATGGAATTGGTTCAGTCATTATGAATATGGAAAAACAGAATACAGCGAAACAGAATAGTTATGGGTTTGGTTGCTAATTGCTAAGAGTTGTGATTCAGCCATTAGCAATCAGTACTGTGTCTTGATTTATTCTATGCAATACGATGTTAAAGCTATTGTTCAAGGCTATGCCCAAGGTTATTTTCTCATGGCAGATGAAGATAATCTCTTGGGTTGGTATAGTAGCCGCGATCGCACTCTTATACCCCTGGATGCACGCTTCCATTACCCAACCTCTCTACGACGGGTATTAAATCAGCAAAGATTCACCACTGCTGTAAATCGTGATTTTGCCGCAGTTGTGGAAGGATGTGCCAATCGAGATACTACTTGGATATCTCCAGAACTGAAAGATATTTACCATATTCTCCATCAAAATGGTTGGGCACACAGTTTTGAAACTTGGCAGGGAGATGAACTTGCTGGAGGTATTTTAGGCATAGTGATTGGAGGTGCTTTTATTGGCGAATCAATGTTTTATCGCATTCCCGATGGCTCAAAAGTCGCAATGGTAAAGCTTGTCGAAAGATTGCGGGAAAGAAATTTCCTCTTATTTGATGCTCAAATGATGAATCCCCATCTGCAAAGGTTTGGTGCATACCCTATGTCAGATGAGGATTATCAAAATTTACTTTGTCAAGCATTGCAACGGCAATGTGTACTAGATTGAGAAAGGTTACAGGAAGTATCGCTAATTACTGACACTTTCATCCCCTGTATGGAGAAATTGGAGAAATTAGAAAATTCTCTTTTCCCCTGCTCCCCTGTTGCCTTAATTAACGTTAGTTCGATGAGCTTGGATACTTGGATAAATCGAAAAAAAAACTGTCCCAACGGGGATTATACATCCCTGTCTCATATCCAAAGTCCATTAAAAATGGACTCGAAATACAAATTGAATCCTTTGCTATCAGTCCTCTTGTAGAGGACTTCAGCTATTAGACGACGATTTCTAATCGCTGTCTAGAACCGTTGAACTCACGTTTAATTACAAGTATTCAACTGGAGGTGATATTAAATCTGGGGATGATTTTGTTGATGTTTGTAATACTTGTGCCCAACTAACACCATAGTCAAAAATCCCCACAGTAAAATACCTTGAAAACCTAACATGACGCTACTAATCGGTATAGAAGCTACACAGGCAACACCGATCGCCCTCGCACCTGCCAAGAAAGTATCTATTTTGACCTCACTGAATTGAAAAACAGTATACAGGAGTGTCATCAATGCACTGAGGTAGAAAATTGCTCCAAACCAACCTAAGGTAAAAAATGTGTCTAAAAAACCACTATCAATGACGATGGGTACGAGGATTCCTTTCTCATTCACAGTAAATGTATTGCCAACGCCATTACCCAAATAATTACTTAAAGCTTTACTTAAACCATCTGCATAAATGTCTTGTCGGGCGGTGGCACTACTATCATCTTCTAAATTAGTAAAGGTTTGTAAGCGTTTACCAATAACATCAGAAAAAGGTTCAATGGTGGTAAGGGGAATTACACAAATTCCTAAAGCGACAACAGTTACAATCAGACGCATCTGAATATGTTGCTTCAAGGAACTGAGTAACATCATTAACCCAATTAACCAACATCCCCACATTGTTCGCACCAAAGTCAGCAGGAAAGATAAGTATCCAACCATTGCCGCAGGTACTTTGATCGCTGTCTTGGCGTTAGTGAATAATAGTAATAATCCAGCTGTCAGCATTGTCGAAAAGGGACCAGGAGATGCCATCGTACTCCAAACCCGAATTTGCATAGGCTCTGGACGACCAAAAGCTCCTAATTTAGTACTAATTAACCAGAATCTGTCCCATTCTGGTGCAACTAAATACTGATAGATGCCATAGGCTCCAGTTACAAACACTGCCCAGACAAACACCCGTTGTAGAGTATCTCGGTATTGGGGATAATAGCGCCAATTTAATAATAAATAACAACTGAAGCTAATCGGTGTCAGCCAGTCTAACATCCCACGAGCGGCGGTGAAAGCTGAAGTCTTAATAAAACCGACTAGGAAACCATAGAAGATACCTAACAGCGCTAATACAAACGGTAAACCACCAAGACGGGGAATTTTGGGTAAATTCATCAAGGTGGGATAAAGAGTGATTAAATTAGCGAGGTACTGGGAAATGAGGATGAAACGACTTTCATCAAAGGTGGAGCGGGAATCGATGAGACGGGATAGGAATGGTGTAATGAACCACAGCCAAAAACAAAAACCCGTATACATCAAGGGGTAGCGGATATATAGGAATATGGCTATCAAAAATGTGATGAGAACATATCCTGGACGAAATATGCTCCCTAATCCACCTGCAATACACACGGTGGAAAATAGCACTAGCCCCATAATTGCTAGCCATGCGAGTATGGGCTGTTTCTCGATGATGACGTTATTTTGAGAAGATTGGGCTGGTAACACCTGTCTATCGATCATATTATATTTAGTTAATTATACGTAAATATCAAAAACTTATATTTATTTTGTACAAAGGTTATGCCCAAGTTGTAGTTGGCAAACTACATAATGATGCAATAGTTTTTGAGGTGGGAAGCTAATAAAGCACAATTACAAGCCTGACAACTCCACTACAGCACTTTTAAATCTTATTAATTAGCCAAAATCTATTTTTACCTTCTAAATATTTACTCTAACTTTTACTCCTTAACCCTTCTTCTGCTGTCAATAGTGGCAACTCAGGATTTTTACTACCTTCATGATAGGTTTGCCATCCTTGCCAACGTCCTTGCAGAGATGCCAACCATTTTCGCCAAACAATATTTCCTTGTTTCGGGTAAAGTCGCAATACTTGTAATAAGCCAAAGGCATCCCTAGTGCCAATAAATACAGCCCAGAGGATAAATACCAACTGACGTAGTGGTGAGAGATATTCTAGTAGGGCTAGGGTTTCGTTATGAACTGCGTTCGTGAGAGCGAGTTGGTTAAAAGAATCACGCTGATCTTCGTCAAATCTTTGGGCTGGGAAATGATCAACTGCGATCGCGGGATCATAGATTAATTTCCATCCCCGGTGTTTCAGTTTTAAACTAAAGGCAAGTTCAAAATGAACCTGAGCGCCAGTACCTAGCATTCTTTCGTCGAAGTGCATTCCGGCGATCGCGCTACGTCGAAAAGCCATATTCACTCCCTTGAGAACATCGACTTCCCGAACTGTACCGACTCCGAGATGGTGATTGCCAATCACCCTACCGCACCATTGCAGCTTACCAACTATCTCCCTTTCCCCGGGTTCTTTGATTTTGCCGTTGACATATTGCCAATCTTTGCCACCAACTCCGCCAATATGACTATCACTGAGAAAATAATCTTCTATTTTGGCAAACCAATCACGATGGGGAGCAGAGTCATCATCGGTAAAGGCAACAATATCACCTGTAGCAGCATCTAACCCTGCATTCATCGCTGCGACAACACCGGGAACTTTGACTGTAACTGTTTGTAAGGGTAAGTCTTGACTATTAAATCCCTGGAGAAAATCCCAGGTTTGGTTATCGGTATCTCTAACTACTACAATTACTTGGTCGGCTGGACGAATTTGGGTTTGTAAAGCTTGTAAACAGTTGATTAAATCTGAAACACGTCGGTAGGTGGGAATAACAATTGTAATTTTCATTACAACTCCTAGTGGGCGATAGAGGTAGTAGATAGGTATGAAGTCGTAACTGCTGGAGTCGGAGAATTGACTGTCGCCAGTTCTTCAAATAACTGAATGTAATTGTCTGCCATGTTTGCCCAGGTATTTTGTTCTGCGACGCGACGACTGGCTAGACTCATTTGCTCTCGTAATTGGCGATCGCCCTGAAGTTGACTCATCGCTGCGGCTAGTCCGGCAATGTCATCGGAATTTGATAAAACAAAACCACATTCGGATGTGACTAATTCTGCACCCCCAGCAGAGGTAGCAGTAATCACTGGTAAACCTGATGCCATTGCTTCTAACATCACTAGGGTACAGGCTTCATAGCGAGAGGGGAAGATGAAACAGTCTACAGCTTGCATAATTTGGGCAATATCTCGACGAAAACCCAAAAAATGGACGCGATCGCTAATACCTAGTTCCTGAGCCAGGGCAGGATAGGGACTATCTGTGGTATTCCCTGCTACTGCTAAATGCATTTCAGGAACTTGTACCAGGGCTTTGAGAATGGTATCTAAATTCTTGCGATTAGTGCGAATATCCCCAGCAAATAGCCCCATGGTGACATTTTCCGGTAACCCGTATTCTTGGCGACTTCTATTCCCGGGGACAAATTCCTCTGTATCTACACCATTAATAATTACCCGTACCTGTTCTTCAGGTAAACCCACTTCGGTAATTAATTCCTGGCGAATTTTATCGGAGACGGCGATCGCTACTTTAGCTCTCGGAAATATCTGTTTTTCCCAGTAGGCATTTAAAGCGCTGTACAGCCAATGATACAGCCCATAGATATTCTTATTCACCCGTGCTGTATGTACAGGAGATTTTAACCAAGCGCTATGAATAAAATGGGCTACATTGACATCACAAGCAGCAGATGTTACCGCACCACAGACTTTGACAATATCAAATTCCTGACGATGCTCTTTCAACCAAGCAGCGCTCTTGCGGGAAAAGGCAATTTCACTTAGTAGTTGGGCTGGGTAATTGGGAATATCAAAATGTATCCATGTCACCTGGGGATGCATCTGTAATTCTGGAGCAATTTTCTTACAAACCAGGGTTAAATGATGTCCACGACGAATTGCTCCCCAAACAATTTCATAGTTTACCCGTCCTTGACCATCACCCTTCATCACATAGGGCGTGACAATACAAATTTTCATGTTTTTAACTGACTTATGAATATTTTGCTAAATCAATGAGTGTCAGGAAGTTTGTTGGTTGCAAAAAACTTCACTGAGTTTAGAAATGTCTATTTTCTTTCAGGAAAATATTCTAAAGACATATAGTTAGAAACTAAACCCATGGTTTGAAATAATTTGTCAAACCCTTTAATACCGCCTGTTTTTAGTGAATGTGCCGCAGTATGTACAGATGCAATGAGTAGGAATAGCAATGCCTTGATTTTCTCTGTTTCTGTTGAGAAATAGCGTTTGAAAGTCACATAAATTCTAGAAGCTTCATGATAGGGTTGATAAAAGTCTCGATTTATCTCCGAAGGTAAATGTACGTTTACAGCTTCTGGACAAATTGTAATTTTGTAACCTTGCTTAACCGCTCTAGTTGTAAAATCTACTTCATCACAACCATAAACTAACTTCTGATCAAATAAGACTTTATCAAATACTTCTCTAGGAAAAACAGCACTATTAATCACTACAGTTTTAATTTCATCCCCTGTTTGATAGGGAACTCGTTGATAACCAAGAAAATCTTGATCGTGGGGAAAGATTAAATCTTCATAGTGGTTGAGTTGAGGTCCAGTAACGATGACTTTACTAATATCAACTGCCGTTTTTGTACTATATGTTTGTAGATGTTGTAAAGCTTGGGCGAGGAAGTTTTCCCCTAAAATTACATCATCATCAATGAATAAAACATGGGAACCCTTGACTGCATTTAAGGCGTTGTTCCGATTTGCTCCCAATCCTAATCTCGGACCAGCTAAATATCTTACATGAGTATATTCTGACTTCACTAATTCTGCGGTAACTTCATCGGTGCTATCATCGGAAACAATAATTTCAAAATATGGATAGGTCGATGTTTCCAAAGAATTGAGAGCTTGACGTAAATTATCTGGACGATTGCGGGTGCAAATACAAACTGAAACTTTAAAATTCTCTATCATAGACATATGTTTTTCCTCTAGTGCTATTGTCTGAGATAAGTGATTTATCGTAACTTAAAAACGACTGGCTAAGGATGGAGGAAAAAAGCTTAATATTAGTGCGACAAGGGTTCTAAGACTAAACTTTTCCCGCAGCGATCGCCAAAAGTAAGGACGCGCTACCTCGGGTTTTTTGGCTCGCATTAAACCAATACCCAAAGTTGTACTAATATGGTTTTTTTTCTGTTGAAAGAAATCATGAAATTCTCGTAAATTAGTATCTTTCAACAACTGCTGATAACAGAATAAATCGGCTTCTGCCTTTTTAATTTTGGATTGATAATTACTTTTTCCACTTTGCTGAGTATCAGTATTCTCATGCTCACGATAATTCGTCAGTTTCTCTGGTACAAAATAAGCTCCTAAACCGGAATGACAGCAAAGATAATTGATAAATATATCCCAAGAACCACCCACCTCTGCCGGAATTTTTGACCATTCCACCACATCACGACGAATCACAGATGCTGTTGCCGAAGAAACTGCACCATCAACTAAAGCTTGTTTAATAAATGGTTGATATATACCCTCTGATAAATTAGCCCGATGAAAGGCTTGAGAATATTCCTCGGTTAAAGTATAGTTAATACTACCATCGCCGTTAATCACGTAATGGTCGCAAAATGCTAAGGCTAAATCAGGATTGGCTTCTAAATTGGGAACTAATTTAGCTAAAAAATCAGGCTCCCAAACGTCATCATCTAAGAGGAAGGCAATATATTTACCCTGAGCTTTTTGTGCTGCTCCCATGGTATTTTGGAACATTCCCAAATTTTGGGTATTGCGAAAAAAACGAATTCGAGAGTCGGCAAAGGAATTAATAATTTCCTGGGGATTTTGTTCACTACAATTATCAGAAACAATAATCTCAATATTCTGATAGGTTTGTTGGATAGCACTCCTCAAAGCTATCTGTAAGTACTCCGGACGATTATAGGTAGGAGTAATCACACTGACTAAAGGAGTGGAATTGTGGTTTGGCATTCTTGAACTCTCCTGACACTATTTGAACTACTGCTACGTACCAGTGTTTTCCGGATATACATCAGAGTATTTTTGACTTTCAGTAATATTCAGGGTGAATAGTCAGTATATTTAACCAGCATCCCTGTCAACCATAGTTAACCTGTTTGCCCTAGTTGATGCTGCATCTGATGGTATTTCCAAAGTTTACCCTTAAGCTGGAGTAAATCTTGATACTTGCCTTGCTCAACTATTTGCCCAGCTTCCAAGACTACAACTTTATCAGCTTGAGCAATTGTTGATAGTCGGTGCGCGATCGCAATCACTGTTCTACCTGCCGAGAGTTTTTCCAGAGATTCCTGGATTAATTTTTCTGATACCGAGTCTAATGCACTAGTTGCCTCATCTAAGATGAGAATTTCTGGATCCCTTAATAAAGCACGAGCGATCGCAATTCTTTGTCTTTGTCCACCTGATAAGCGCACACCGCGATCGCCTAAAATAGTATTAAATCCATCAGGCATTTGTTCAACAAATTCTAAAGCATTTGCCTGTTTCGCCGCTTCTCGAATTTCTGCCTCTGTAGCTTCTGGTGTTCCGTAAGCAATGTTATCCCAAACCGAAGCATTGAAAATGAAGGTATCTTGACTAACTACTGCCATTCTCCGACGCAGAGAGTTAATTTCATACTCCCTCAAATCAACCCCATCAACAAATACATGACCCTCAGTCGGATCATGAAATCTCGGAATTAAATCCGCAAGGGTTGTTTTACCAGCCCCTGAACCACCCACCAATGCGGTCATCTTACCCCGTTCAATGGTAAGTTTAATCCCACTCAGCACCAAATTTTCTGTATCATAACCAAAATCAACAGATACTAAGTCTATGGCATGACGAAACTTACTAAACTGAATATTGCCATTTTCAAAATAGTGCTGATTATTAATTTGTAAAGCGCTTTTAATTGCCTCCAAGGAACCAGTTAATGTACTCATAAATGCAAATGTGCTATTCAGTTCCTGAATGTTAGGAACAGCACGGAATAACACGAAGAAAAATGTCAGTAATGGTCCAGGATTTAAGGTGAATTTTGTAAAAGCAACAATAATCAGAACAATCAATACCGTTGTAGAAATTACCTCGGCGATCGGTTTTACTAAACTCCAAGCCATGACGACTTTCATCGAAGCGTCTAATTGTTCGTCACTAGCTTGGTAAAAACGTCGTCTCTCAAATTCTTGCGTCCCACAAGCGTGGACAGTTCTGACACCGTTAATAAACTCTGAAGCCCTAGAATTGAAATTTGCATTAGCTTCGGAAATCCCAAAACTACTCTCTCTAACCCTCGCATTTAAATTTGATAAGCCTGCCGCTAATAGGGAAAAAACTAAAAGACAAACTATAGATAACTGCCACGAGATAAAAAACATCGAAATCCCGTAAACTATGACAGTTAAGCTCCTGGTAAAAATATACGATACAGCGCCAAAACCTGTCTTAATCCTCTCAACCTCTGTTGTGATAACATTCATAATTTCGCCAGATCTTGTTTTGGCAAAATAACTCAGAGGTACTGCCTGCAATTGCTCAAATACTTGCAGACGCAAACGATTGGCTAAATTTAATTGAGCTGACTCCGTATAGATGCCCCCAAAATAGTTAAAAGTAGCCCGCATCCAAGTACTCAAAAGAATAAAGGCAGAAATTAGATATAAAGGATTAATCGATGTGCTACTAATCCAAGCATCTAAAAACTCAATACCTATCTTGGCTTTAGCGTTAGGTGTAGTTAAACTATTAAGAAACTGTAACAGGAAGCCAATACTGACACCCTCAAATGTGGCTGCAAGTATTGAGAATACAACCGCTAAAATAGTAATTTTGCGAAAGTGCTTAAACTCTCGCAATATTAAACGGTTTTGTTGCCAAAATTTACTGGCTTGGAACAACTTCCGTAATGGTTGAGGGACTTTCAAAGGCATGGCTACTTTCTACAGTGATTGCAATTAAAATATACTACTGAAAATTATACTGAGATTATAAGATACTTTATTTAGTCAAGATATTTAAGATAAACTAACTTCACTATCTGCGCAGTTATCTAATATACATCCCGATACTGCTTGAGAATTTACTTGACTATACTCAAATATTGAATAGCTAGGGTAATATCTGCAAATAAATAAAATTTCAGTAGCAAAGTTAAACATCTAAAATATCTTCACATTGTTACTGAAATTCACTTTTTTTCGACACACCTAGAGTGTTTGCCCATCTAGATGTAATATATTTTCTTCTGTCTCCATTACCAAAGTGCCAAAAACACCAGGCAATTTATTTAACTGATGTTGTTGCTCGGCTTTTAAAGATGTTCCATCAGCCAAATTCCAACAACGAGTACCGACAAGAGCCATATCCCCCCGTAAAACATTCAACAACAGAGGTAGATTCTCTAAGCCATACTTACGCATCCATTTTCCCAAAACAGTTACTGTTGGGTTCTTTTCCTCAGTCAAGTGACCAACACATCGAGTACGAAACTTCAAGATTTGGAATAGTCTTCCTCTTTCCCCGATACACCATTCACGTTCCCAGAGAGTACCAGGGGAATATATAGCTATTAAACCCATCAGAACCAAGATCACAGGACTGGAAATCACCAGCAAGACTAGTGCCAAAACCCAGTCAATCAATCGCTTCGAGATTTCCCATACCGGACTGCTATATCTTGATGTCTTTTTCGCTTTAGGTAGGTGAAGATATATCGGTTTTCCTGCCTCTACACAAGCATCTGCCCACATTTCAACTTTAGCTGCTCCCAATTTGGGGTCAATGCGGACTAAACTTGCAGGGGAGTGCTTCAAACAATCTACCAAAGACTGTTTCTGTTCTAATGAAGACAAATATGGCTGTTTTAATTGACCGGGAGTCATCACTAACAGTTGACCTTGTCGCCACTGAAGTGTACAGTAAGCCCGCTTTTCTTGGCTTTGTTGGGTCACAACGCGATAGTCATCTAAATGAGGAATTATTGAAGTAGTCATAATTTATCTGCTTTTATAGGGTGGTAGAGTGCAAGCCTGATGCACAAATTCGTGAACAATAGCCAGTTTGAAGCGCGCTGTGCATCGACCTTCAAACAATTATTTGAGAAATATAGAGCGGAAGATAGGATAAATTAACTTAAAGTTTTGCAAACCTCAATATCTTTACTTGTGATAGGTAGGTATACAAAACCTAGATATGCGATTTCCGAAAAACTTCCGTAATTTCCACTTTATTTTTTTGACACAGGTCGTGTTTTGATTACTCAATCTCTAGGATATAGGAAGACATGGCAGCCGTCGTCATTTTACCTGCATTCTTTATTCACTCTTTAAATAATTACCAAGTTTTGTGTAAATTATTAAGTTAATATGAATTGTGTAGAGAGTGATAATACGTAAATTGTATATCCTTTCATATCAACTGATTTTAACATAAATACTTGAAATATATGAATAGGATATGAAGGCACATGGAGTAGAATAGGGAGATTAAGTTAGGTACTAACTCCTAAATGATTAAACTTCATATTTTTCCTAGTTTAATGTCGAATTAATTTAGCAGTTTTTGAATAATTTTGATTTTAGATGTTTGGATTATCAACAAAATAAAATTTCATATTTATAATTAATCTCAATCCTGTTAATTTTTGAAATTTTAAAATATTAAATAAAATCTTTATAGATATGTATCTTATAACTATTATTGATGATTTATATCGTTTTTTAGAATATATAGTACAAGCCTGTAATATTTACTGCCACTGATTCTTATCCCCTTATAACTATACAGAACACTTTATTCACTCAAAAAATATACTATAATAAAAACTAGATATTTATAATAAAAATATAATTTTAAGTGATGTTTCAAGCATATACCCAGACATTCAAAATCATATTTGATAATTAGACAACAAAAAAAGACTTAGTTATAAAACTAAATCTTACAATTGTTTTTTAGATATCACATTTAAGTTAGTAAGTAATAGATGATTCATTCTTGCAAATGCATGAATGATAGCAACTATCTCGAAATATGTGATAGATTCTCATGCCTGATACGGTGTCATCTCTGAAAAAGATTGATTTTCCAAAAATGGATAACCACAGGAAAAATATGTCCTACCAAGCAGTAAGAGCTTTCTGCACACAACTTGTCTTTCCTATCTCAAAGACTTTTTACTTTTCCATTGCTTGTTGTAAAGCTAATGAATGTTGTTTGGCGTAGGGGACGTATGTACTATTGTTACCGCCTCCATTTGCCACAACTCCAATCAGGTTCAGTTTACTGAGCATAGTGGTAGCTTGGGACATTTGTGTGCGAGTGACTTTGCCAATACTTGCCACCATAACGACACTTTGACAAGAGGATGCAGTTAACAGGGCATCTACTAAACCAAGTACAGGAGGCGCATCAATTAAAACTAAGTCATAGTTTTCTTCAAATGCTGCCATCAGTTGTCCCATTCGTGGGGAACTTAGTAGGTTTGCAGGGTCAGCTGGTTGTGGACCAGCAGTAAGAATGTCAATGAAAGAAGAGCCTAAGGATTGAACACCAATTTGATCGGGTAAGTTGGTATCATTTGCCAAGATGGTTGACAAACCCTGTTCATTCGGCAAGTTGAGCTGTTTGTGTAAACTGGGGTCTCGTAAATTTGCGTCAATTAATAGTACTCGTTTGTGAAGACGAGCAGCACTCATTGCTAAACCTAAGGCAAGGGCAGATTTACTATCATCCGGTAAAGCAGAAGTAATCATCAAAGATTTAGAGGAGGCAACTGAACTTACCAACTCAATATTTTTAAAGATTAAGTCTATGGATTCCCAACGTAAGGGTGATTGTAGTACCTGTACTGTCCAAGGTGCGGATGAAAGTTCTGGTTTACCGAAGGGCAATTTAATTAAAGATTCCCTATTCTTCGCAGGTAACAGTCTGGGAGTGACACCCAATACAGGTAAAGCCACTTGCTTCTCTAATTCCGCAGTACTATGTACGGAATCATCAGAAGCTTCACGTAAAAATGCCGCGACACCACCTAACATTAAACCTACAACAGCACCTAGCAAGAGGTTTTGTTGCACATTGGGACCGACATAATCACCTTTATTCGGTTGTTCTACAATTTCCCAGTTGTAACCACCCTTTGCCAACTGTTGAGTTAATTCCTGTTCAGATTTGCGTAAAGATTGCAATCTTTCACGTACTAGTTGTTCTTGAGGTTTGAGTCGGCTGTATTCGGCTAAAATAGCCGGAAAACCTTTGAGTTGAGAATTTATCTCCTGTTCTCTTTGGGCTAAACTCTTGTCACGAGCTGCCAAGGAAAGCATGGATGTTTGTGTATCCACCAATTGACTCGCCAAGGTTAAATCAATTTGTCCTAGTTGTCCTTGGTTGAGAATACTGCTACTGGTAACACTACTAGCTTCTGTTGATTGTCCTCCAAGAGTTCGTCCTGCTTCCTGTTTGAGAAGTGCTAATTGACTATCCCGTTGTTCAACCAGCTTTTTCACTTGGGGAGTTTCGTCTGTAAATCGTAGACGTTCCTGTGCTAAGGACAACTCGGTTTTTTGAATTTCACCAAGTAGGGATTGATAGCGAGTCGATTGACTTAGACGGGAGGAAACTAGAGCATTTTGAGGGGTTTTATTAAGTTGTTGTTGTAAAGAGCTATATTTAGCTTTGGATTCTGCATACTGGGAGCGGGTTGTGCGACGCTCTTGCCGGATAGTATTTAAGGAATCTTCTAGGGATTTAGCTTGGGTTTCGGGGTCAATGAAGTTTTGATTTCTGCGGAATCTTTGGAGATTATTTTCAGCAGTAGTGAGTTCTTCACTAGTTTTCTTAATTTGACCGCGAATTACTTTTAAACCTTTATTGAGTCTGTCATCTTGCTGTTTGCGGTTATAGTCGATGTAGACTTTCTTCAGGGCAGTTAAAACTGCTTGGGTTTTCGTAGGGTCATTGGAGGTATAGTCTACCTTAAAGATTTTCGTAGCGACGTTATCTTCTTTGTTCTTAATTTGCTCTAGAAGTAAAGAACCTTTGAGTTCTCCGATTGTCATATCGGGATAGTCTTTCTGGATTGCTCCTAATGCTTCTTGTAAAAGTAAGGAACTACCCATTAATTCTAGTTGGGTTGCCGTATCAATTTGGATGGTTGTGTCTAGGACTTTACTTTCCTCTCCGCCATCGTTTGTCTTACCTTGGTAATTGGCTTCAACTAGTAATTGCATCGTGCTTTTGTACGTTGGGTCTGTGCGTTTTGTGATCACACCAGCGACTGCAATGGAAGTTAAGAATACCAGTAAAAACCAAGGAAACCTGCGTAGCAACACGGCAAACAGTTGCCCATAACCGGGTTCTGCTGCTTCATTCACTGGATTTACGTGAGGATTCAGGCTATTTTGAATCACGTTTACTATCCCTCAGATAACAAGTCAAACTATTTTGAATTTTGGATTACGGATTTAGATTAAAAAAAATGCCACTTATGTAATATGGCTAGAGAATATAAGATTTCTCTTCTTATGGAAGAGACTAATCAAAGAGTTTCTCATTTAAGAATCTGAAATCGCTGCTTAAACGGCTAATTGATGTTGATATGTCCGACAAGCTTGTTCTATAACTTGCTCAACTTGACTGAAAAAGGCTGTTTCTGAAAAGTTATTAACTGCATGATTCCGGATATCATTGTAGTTCCAAGATATGTCCCTAGCTTCTAGTAGTGCAGATTGTAAAGACTCAGGTGTTTGTCTGTTGAAGAAAACGCCTGTTTTGCCGGGTATTTGTGTATCTAGGACACCACCTGCTCCATAGGCAATGACAGGGGTTCCGCTAGCGTTTGCTTCTACTGGCACTAATCCATAATCCTCGAGGGCTGCGACTATCACTGATTTCGCGTTCGCAAACAGTTGGGTACGTTGTAGGTCAGTGACGTGTCCTAAAAACTCCACATTGCTGAGAGCTTTTGATTGTAATCTTTCGCGCTCTGGACCATTCCCTGATATTAGTAGTCTCCAACCTAACCAGTTAAAAGCTTCCACGATTATATCAAGACGTTTGTAACTAATCATCCGAGCTGAGGCAAGATAATAATCTTCTTTGGTCTCGGAAAACAGAAACTTACTAGTATCAATGGGGTAATTAATGACGATCGCCTTTTTGCCGTAAATTTCTTTGATGCGTCGGGCAACGACACTGGAGTTAGCAATATAAAGGTCTGGTTCTTGAGCGTAGGTCAAGTCTACTTTTCGCATCACGTCAAAGACTTGTTCAATCAGGGGTGCGAAGTAACGGTAGTCCCCATATTCACGTAAATAGGTTTCTGTATCCCAGAGAAAACGGGTGACGTTATGGCAAAAGCAAATATGTTTGGCTTGGGGACTTTTGCGAACAGCTTTGGCAAAGCTAGTACTACTACTAATAATTAGGTCATAGGATTGTAAATCAAGGGAGCGGAAGGCTGGAAAGTAGAAAGGAGCCATGAGGCGAAAATATTTGGCAGCGCCAGGGATATTTTGCAGAAAAGTAGTATTTACTATACGCTCTCCCAGGTCGATAGTTTGTTGCGGATCGTACAAAGATGTATAAACATCGGCATCGGGATAACGTTTGCACAGAAGTTCAAATACACGTTCTGCACCACCGCGTTGAGTGAGATAGTCATGGACTAGGGCTATTTTCATTTGATTCTCACTAAATTTGAACTGAGTTACTGTAATTTTTTGAATAGATGGGGATTTTTCGGAACCCCATATATATACTTTCAGTGTTGGAATCCTGAATTACGCGAATTTTTCAGAATATTTACTTGTTCTTTATAGTCGAGGTCTTAAAAAATATTTCGTAATCAGAGGCTGCTTGTTCAACCATGCTGGGGGGTAACCCAGGGGTTTGGGACTTATAGCTATTGATAGCTTTGAGTTTTTGTTGGTGAACTTGGTGGATAGGGAGATGGTAAGTCCTGGCTAGGTCTTGTTTTTTCAGTTTATGAAGTAATGGGTTTTGCCAAAATCCCCAAATCGGGTATTGTAATATTTCTACACTTATGCCAGATTTAGCGATCGCCTCTGTGACTATGTTGTAACTTGCCTGATGATCTGCGTGCTTATCGTACTGATAAGTAACATACACTTCTTCTGGTTGAAAGTTTTTAATGATTTCTTGAATTTTTGTCACTAACTCTTGATGTGATTCCGGTGATAAGTCAGACAATTTACTATCTTCTTGGGAGAGAAAATAAATATCTTCTGGAGTTACACCTAATACGTTTAAAGCGTCAGTTGCCTCTTGTTGGCGATGACTGATTATGTTATCTGGAGTAATCCAACTCGGTCTACCGTAACGACCATCAGTGATAAATACTACCTTAACTGGAATGCCTTGGGAACGTTTGATGGCGATCGCCCCTCCACACCCAAATGTCTCGTCATCTTCATGGGGAGCGAAAACTATAGCTTTTTTATTAGTACTGGTGATTTGCTGACTTTTGGACTTGAGAAATTTATGGGTTAATCTCAAACTGGTTTCTCGAACAATCAGAGGATTTAAAATGCGATTGAGACCGTTTTTTATTTTCCTAAGCATAGTGAACAGTGGTATGGGAAACTAAGCGCTGTTGATTTGGATGATTTGCCAAAATAGATTGTATGGTCTGATGGTAGGTAGTAGCAAACTTTTCCTGGGTATGGTTTTGTCTAGCAAATTCCCATGCACTCCTAGACATATTTTTCAACACAGATGTCGGTAATTTGGCAATCCTTTGCACAGTATTTTTGATTTCTGTGACAGAAGATTCTGGGAAAATTACACCATAGCGATCGGCAATATCTACACTTGCTTCATAACTAACAAGAGGTATTAACCCTGCGTGCATACAGTTGATCACACAACCTCCACCACCTTCGGAACAGGAAGGATAGACCACACCTAAGCAATTATTTGTGAGATTAATAAACTCCTGGCTGCCAATATCAACCCAACCAAAGGTATGAATATTTGGTGTATGGTAAAGTTCTTGATTATAGGCGGCGGCAAAATCTGTCTCTTGATTAATTGCTCCACAAATTGTCAGATGGTATTCTGGCATTTGCGAAAAAGCTTCTAAAAGCAAATCTAAACCTTTATGCACTAAACCTTTACTGCCAATCCAGAGAAAGTTCCGTCTACAAGCATCAAAATCTTTAGACTCATTCCAAGGATAGGTAAACTGACTGGAAATTGGTATGCGATAAATTGGCTTATTCGCGTAGGTAAAGGTATTAATTGTAAACTCATTACCCAAAACCGTTACATAGTCTGCATTCTCTAAAGCGTGGTTTGGGGGTTCATATCTCTGAGACTTGAGTGTGACTCCTCGGCGCTTCTGCAATGCTAATAAACGATTAGCTTCTGCGGCGTTATGGAATAATATATGTGCTGTATCTGCATGAAAAATTTTGATACAGTCTGATGATAGATAGGGATGACAACGTTGCAAATTCCAACGAGTTTCAATAAAAAACTTGTAATCTTTTTCGGGAATAAAAGCATCGTTATCGTAGCGGATAATATCAACGGCATAACCCATATTCAAAAAAGTTTGAGCTATCTGTTGACACTCCCAATATTGAGTATGATTATGAGGTAGAGATTTTAGTAAAAATGGTTCTAAAATATAGGATATTAAAACATTGCCAATCGGGCTGGTTCCTGGCTGTAATGAAATAAATCTTCTTCTTTTTTGTCTATCTTGCGTTCTTTCCTGGAAACTCTTGATAATTTCTTGTGTATTTTGGATAAATTTGAATCGCATTTATACTCCCCAAAAAATGATTTTTTTATCTAGAAGTAAGTAGGGTAAATGGATGCGATTGAGAGAAGAATCTCCCGTTTATCATATCAACGAAGAGATTCTTCACCTAACTTTAATATAATTCCAGCTTGTCAATGAATTTTAGACAGTGGCTAAAGTTTTAGCAGGGGCAAAATAGGCATTCTGTTCTGCACGTAGCTTGTCACAGAGTCTACCTTCTGGGAGTTCCACGTCATCATAGGTTAAAACCTGGTCTTTGGGAACATCGCGTTTGAGGCGACAACCTTCTGCTAATCCCATAGGTAAGAGGTTTTGCTGTTGAACTATATCTGAGTTTTCGCACTGACCATAGGTCATATAGTAGCCAATACCATCTAGGGTTTCTCCGGCTTTTAAGTCAATTTTCGCAGTTGTGACTACATCTACCAGGGGAGCGCCCACAGGACTTAAAACGTAATCCTGGAATAGAACAACACGAGCGACGGAAAGGGGTACTTCAAAATGACAGAGGTGGTAGGGGGTGTAGAAACTGTACAGGGGACCTTCACCTAGTTTATAGAGGTTGAGGTAGTGACATTGTTTGGGATCGTCATGGGTTCCAAACACAAATACCCCTGGTCCTGGTTTTGCTCCCACAACATAATCGACAATGCCACCCAATTCCTTGAGTTGGTCTACGTCATACATGTTGGTCATTTCATCAACATGACCAGAGAAGTCATACCCTAACATACCTCGCTTGGCGACTTTCATTCCAGTACCGTTAGCAACGATCGCCTGTTCAAAGGAAATTTTGGAGCCGTCCGCAAAACTGGTCACCATGTGGGCTTTTTGTCCCCAACGTTTGGCAAATGCTTCCTGGGTGGTGGGGTTACGGTAGGGGTCTTGTAAGCCCTTGATGTTACCACATAGAAGGGGAGTTAAACCAATACTTTTAACAAAACGATAGAGATTCATTTGGACACCGGGCTGATCCCCATCACAAGCGGTGAGAATCACCCCTGCTTTGTCTGCATATACCTTGAGGATGGGACCAATTGTACCGTCGAGTTCTGCGTTCATCATGATGACGTGCTTGCGGTGGGCGATCGCCTCCATAATCACATGAGCGCCAAATTCTACAGCTCCAGTAACTTCCACTAAAGCATCAATCCCTTGGGCACGACACAGTAACATCGCATCTTCGGTAATTGCGTGTTTCCCTTGGGCGATCGCTGCCTCTAATTCTTCTACTGTATTGACAATTTGTACATTATCTGAACCAGCCTCATTATATGCCCGTTGGGCAGCTTCTAAGCTACGGTTGGCGATCGCTACCAATTCCATCCCAGGAACAGAATTTAAAATTTGGTTTGCAATCCCTCTCCCCATAAAACCAGCACCAATCATGGCTACTTTCACGGGATTACCAGCTTCTGCACGAGCAGCTAAAGCAGTATCAAGAATAATCATTTAATCATCAACTCCCAAAAATATACAGCAATTATTTTCTCAGTAATATTCCTAAACTAAGCATTCTTCCTTAGTTCCGGTCAACTTTACCTGACCTTTTTGACTATGATGGGCAAAAATTTCTTCTGCCACTTGGCGATATGCAACCGCAAAGGTTTCTCTAGTATGATTTGCCCTAGCGTGTTGCCAAGCTTTTTTCGCCATAGTCTCCAACTGTTCTGTAGGCAAATTCGCCACTTTTCTGACAGCTGCCTGAATTTGTTCTACAGAAGACTCTGGGAAAATTACACCAAAATTATGCACATCAACGCTAGATTCATAGCTTACCAAGGGAATCATTCCAGCGTGCATACAGGTGATCACACAACCTCCACCACCCTCAGAGCAGGAAGGATAGACAAGTGCGGCACAACTATTGGCAATGTCGATAAATTTTTGACTGCTAATATCAACCCAACCAACGGTATGGATATTCGGTGTTTGATAAAGTTCTTTATAGTATTCTTTCTCAAAATCCGTTTCCTTTTGCACTGGACCACAAATTGTGAGGTGGTATTCCGGCATTTGAGCGAAAGCTTCTAAGACTAAATCTAATCCTTTATGAACTAAACCACCACTACCAAACCAGAGAAAATTTTGCCGACAGGTATCAAAATCTTTGCTTTCAGACCAGGGATATACAACTGGTGTAGAAATTGGGATTTTGTAAATTGGCTTGCCTAAATATTTAAATGTGTTAGCAGTGAAATCATTACCTAAAATTGTGATGCAGTCGGCATGCTCTGCTGCTAAATTAGGTCTTTCATGTCTTCGAGGTAGTAATGTTACACCCCGACGCTGTTGTAGGGCTAATAGTCTTTGAGCTTCTGCGGCATTATGGTAAGTTAGGCTAGCTGCATCTGCATGGAATATCTTAATACAATCTGGATTTAACAGGTGGGCAATGCGTTGTAAAGTCCAACGTACTTCCACGAAAAGTGTATAGTGCTTTTGGGGGACAAAAACATCGTTTTCTGAATGGATGACATCGACACAATAACCCATATCTAAATATGTTTGGACTATTTGTCGGCATTCCCAAAAGTTTGTGTGACTATTGGGAATTTCTTCTGGCTTCAGCAACAGAGGTTCTGGAAAGTAAGATATCAAAACATTGCCAATGGGTGTACCTTCTGGTTTCAAGGATACAAATTGTCGCCGATTTCGACGAGCTTCTCGTCTGCCATTGATATAATTAACTACTTTGATGAAGGCATTAAAAAATCTTTTTGCTGGCATAATATTTAGTCCTAATTAAAAGTGATAAAGCATGGTTTTGTCTGCTCAGTGATTAATGATGAATCATTAATGCTCAGACTACTGAAAATCCCTAGAAGAGGAACAGGTTTAAATCTATTCCTAACCATTATGAAATCCGCATCTCTGCAAATATTCACTAACTAACAAAAAATATTCGTGTGTCTGAAAATGGGTTGATTGGTAGATGTTAGAGGATTCCCTGTAAAAGATGCCATCTTTCTGTAACTCACTTAATTCCAGGAGTATTGGGAATAATTAAATAGAAATATGTAAATCATTTAATTATTCCTTGCCATCAAAAGAAGCAATTTTTTTCAGATTTATCTCGGGACTCTGGAAACAAATTAACTGCCAACAGCCATTAATCTCATCAACGCCCAATTTTTATCTTTCTCAGAAATTTCTGTAACTTCTAGGGGCCATTGAATATTGAAAAATGGGTCATCATAACGTAGACCTCGTTCGTAACCAGGAGTGTAGAATTCCCCTACTTGGTATACTACTTCTGCACCATCAGTTAATGCTTGATAACCGTGGGCAAACATTTCTGGAACATATAAAGCACGACGGTTTTCGTCACTTAATTCCACACCAAAATGTTGCAGATAGGTAGGAGATTCTGGGCGCATATCAATGATGACATCATAAATTGCTCCACGGGTACAACGGACTAATTTTGTTTCCGTTGCTGGAGAAACTTGATAGTGCATCCCTCTCAAGGTGCCTTTTTTATGGTTAAAGGATAAATTACATTGAGAAACTGTAGGTTTTAAACCATGTTCTTCAAATTCCTTGGCACAAAAAGTCCGAGCAAAAAAACCACGATGGTCTGGCTTTTGGTCTAAGTCAATAACAAATGCACCCTTGAGGTCAATTTCTGTAAAAATCATAGATACCACCGTTGTTGAATTTAGTTTTACTTAATTTATAAGATTTACACAAAGGGAAATTCTGAATTTGATATTTACTTCCCAATGTCATCATCTTGAAAATAGATTATTGCCCAATTAATCCCGATTTTCTTAGAATCTTCCACCTCATGAAATGGATGAGGCTTTATTGCTTTTTTATATCATCCTATGGATGAGGTATTTAATTCTACTGTTTTGCTATCGGGTCGAGCATATCTTTCATCCCAATACTGAGTACATAACTCTGGTCTTCTGGGTGGATTGGTTGTGTAGACAAAATGTAGTGTGGGACGTTCTTGAGTTCGCAGACAACCATGGTGTAAGCATTTCTTGGTGTCTACAAATATGACAGTTCCCTTAACACCGGTACAAGTTTTCCACAATGTTTTGGGAATTGCTGCTTCAACCTCTGCATCCGTGATACCTAAGTGTCCTGATTTAGCCAGTTGTTGATAAATTTGATGATACCTGCGGCTATATAGAGGAGTTACAGAACCGGGGATGCATTCAAAGGGACCGTGTTCTAAGTCAACATCATCTAAGTAAATCATGATTTTGATTAGTTTACGATCTTCCGCATCTTTGTGCCAGAGCAGAGTGTCAAACTGTTCTGCGTTGGGGAAATCTTTCCGTAAATGTACACCGTGGTAAGCGACGGGAAGACTCATATAATTTTCAATAATACTGAGTATTCTGTCTTCACGACCCCAGTCATAGAATTCTGGGATATCGGTCATGGTGTAGATTTGTGGCAGTTTATGGCTGAGAGCTTGATTTCTCACGGCAGCCATTTGTGAGAGATATTTCTCGGCAAAATGCATCAGAGTGGTTGTGGAGTCTATACCTAACTCGGAAAGGGTAGTAACATAGACCCCATCTCGTTTGAGGGTTTCTACAATCTGGCGATCGCCCTCATTCTCTAACTTCGGTAATTTTCTTCCATGGTTTATTATTGCCAACCGATAAACCATTTCTGAACTGAGCGCATTCAGTTTATTTTTGATAGCCTTAAGCATCGATCCATAATTCCCGATCCCAATGGGTTCATTTTATCCTTGATAATGTTAAGGATTTACAAACTACTACGTGAATTAGATATATTTTCTGTGTTGTTTTTCACAGTTTCACTACTACTTAGACACGACTTGAGGAGACAACATTTTTCTCTCGGAAGATTTAAAAAATCTCTCTGTTAATAGGTAAATGACAGATTGAATTACACTTATCCAAAAAGGAATCATAATCCGTAAGGTAAACAGGGGCCAACGTCGTAAAGCACCTAAAAAGACTTTAAGATTTGCATCTTGATAACTCTTCACCATCATTTTTCGACAAAATTGCTTCGAGAAGCCGTTTTCCTCTAACTTCAGGATGACTTCTGGTAAATGTTTGTACTGCATCAGGACTGCGGAGTTTTCTATTTTTTGCCAATAGCTAACCCCAACAATACATTCCATGTACGTATCTTTCGTGACAATTATTTTACCGTTAGCGGCACAGTAACCTGCAATATAGGCGAGGGAAATCCAATTTTCTGAAGCATCTTGCCAGATATTTAGGGCTTTTTGGGCAAGTTCGCTACGGTAGATAGATGCTGTTAAAAATATCACTGCACCTACACTTTCAGCAAAGCAATGTCCATAGATAGCTTGACTATCACCATAACCATCCTCTGCGTCAACATTAAACCAACGGTTGTCAGGAATTGTGGGAGGGTGAACAGGTTCTCCTGTGATTTGATTGCGACCGGAAAAATTCAGGAATAATAAAGATAAATCTTGATGCTTGTGCATCTGAGTAATTAAATAGGGAACCGCTCTTTCTTGAATCGGATCGTCATCCCCAATTGTCCAGACATATTTAGTTGTTGCAGATTTGATGCAATGAATAATATTTTTCATTACACCCAAATTTTCTGGTTGTTTATGAGATTTAAAGGTGACAGAAGGGAGCATTTGTTGCCATTTCTGAATAATTTCCTGAGTCTGATCAGTAGAACAATTATCAGAAACAAAAATTTCACACTCACTTTCAAAACCCTTGATAGCTCTAGCTATCCAAGCTAATTGCTTATCGAGTTTAGCTGCACGGTTATAGGTTGGTATGGCGATCGTTAGTAATTTGCTCATTGTATATGGCTGTGATATAGGATTCAGTTTAAATAATTATCAAACTTTTCAAGATAGATTGGGGAAAACCGGGTTATTTTGATTAAGTGATAAACCCGATTTCCTGCTCTAATTCTACATTGAGCCAATGATGTAACTTATACTTCTTTGCGAATTGGAACAATATAGGAAGCTATGTACACCAGTTGAGGAATAATAAAGTTAACTGTAAATTCGGGGAACAGTCTTAATAAAGGTTGTATGACTTTGCCAAAACCTTTCTTTCCGTAATGTTCAATTACCCTTTTATGGAAGGCTATGCGATTATATCCAATAGTGATAAGTCTGATAAATACTTGCGGTAAGTCAATAAAGTGCATTCGCACTCTTACCCTTGGTTTATACATAACACGGGCATTTTCTAGATAGACTTTTTTGCTGATATGTACCCTCCCGAATTGAGCGCAAAATGCTCCCCAATAAATTTGTCCTTCTAAGTTATCCACACTTGCGGGCCATGATTTTAATGCTTGCTGAACTGTGGCGGTATGATAGATTTGAGCGCTTAAAAAGCCTAATCCTCGATGTTCTTTAGTGAGATAGTTTTCAATAAAATTTTTCCCGTCAGGTAACAGTTCTGTTTTCACATCAAAGGTATGGTGATAGAGGACTTGATTAGTGTGGGTATCTCGTAGAGAAAAGTTGAGAATTAATAAGGATAAATCATAGTTGCTCTTGAGATTACTAATGACATAGGGAATTGCTTTGTCGTCTATGGGATCATCGTCACCAATTGCCCAAACATATTTCGTTTCTGCTGACTTGAGGCAATGAACAAGATTTCTCATGACACCAAGATTTTGAGAATTCCTGTGAGCCGTAAATTTAATATTTGTTAGTTGCGATCGCCATTTCTGGATAACCTCCGGAGTGGAGTCGGTAGAGCAGTTATCAGAAATTAAAATTTCACAATCAGACTCATATCCTTTGATTGCGTGGGATAGCCATGCTAATTGTGTATCTAATAAGTCTGCGCGATTGTAAGTAGGAATGGCGATCGTCAACAGTCTGGACATAGAAGGAAATTCCTTTTGGTAGATGAAATTCTCGATAATTTCGAGAGTCCTCCACAAGGTAAAATTCCTAAGAGTAAATGTCAACGTTTATACTTACAAATAATTCCCGAACCAAATCGATTTGATTCGGAAATTAGTTAGTGCAGACTCACTTGGTTATTTCTTTGCCCAGAAGAAATCTTTGTCAATTTGTTGGGTGCGAATTAAGTATTCTAGTTGCTTCAAGCGGGTAAAGCCTCTGGATTGGAAAACATCTTCTGTCATATCGATTTGGGAGAACAAATCGTATAGTTGTTGGGCTCCTTTTTGTGCATTCCAATCACACTTAAACCCAGGCAGTAGGGTGTTAATTTTCTCGAAGGACACACGATAACTACGGTTATCAGCACCGTTTTCACCAAAGCTTAATTTACATCCGACAAAAATATCGGCAATGATTTCGGCGATTTCCTTCACACGATAGTTATTAGAAGTGTCACCCACGTTGAAAATTTGATTGTGGACGATATCACGGGGTGCTTCTACAGCACAAACAATAGCTTTGCAGATATCTAAAGCGTGAACTAGGGGTCGCCAAGGTGTACCATCACTGGTCATTTTAATTTCTTTGGTTGTCCAAGCTAAACCTGAAAGGTTGTTGAGAACAATATCAAAGCGCATCCGGGGAGAAGCACCGAAAGCAGTCGCGTTACGCATGAAGGTGGGGGAGAAGTCATCATCTGCGAGGGGTGCGACATCTCGTTCTACCAGGGTTTTACATTCTGCATAGGCAGTTTGGGGGTTAACTGGGGATTCCTCAGTCACATCACCATCGGTAGCGACACCGTAAACACTACAGGAGGACATATAAACAAAGCGGCGCACTCCTGCTTCTTTTGCCAGTTTGGCAAGACGTACAGAGCCTTTATGGTTAATATCGTAGGTGATGTTAGGAGCTAGTTGTCCGGCGGGGTCATTGGAAAGTTCAGCCATGTGAACGATCGCCTCTACTCCCTGTAAATCTTCTGAGGATATATGACGGATATCTTTATTTAAGGTTTTGGCTGTCACCTCTGTACCGTTATACAACCAGCCAACTTTGTAATAGCCAGTATCCACACCGATGACTTCATGTCCTCTTTCAATGAAGAGAGAGGGTAATAAAGAACCTAAATAACCTTCGGTACCGGTGATCAGAACTTTCATGGTTGTTGTTTCCTATTTTGTAATTGATGTGAGGTGAATTGCTTGAAATTGGATGGCTACAGTTATTGCTTACTAGTAGCCAAGTTGATGGAATCGTTTACAGCTTTGACGTAGTGAATGAGGTTATTTTCACAAATTTTCGCCACGATTTAAGCCACAGATTAATTTGGAGCTATCTTTGAAATTATTATCCCTAGTGAGATATCTCCAGGATGTAGGATTTGATGTTCAGCAAATCTCTTTCTGTGATTTCTGCATTTCCCTCAGTTACTACTAACTCAGAGAAAGCAGAAATTTAAGCTTGACTAACAGCAGCTTGCAAATGAGACTGGGCGGGAATGCGGTTGGCGATCGCCTTGCCAATTTCAATGGAAGATGTCGCTGCGGGAGATGGTGCATTGCACACATGAACAGATTTTTCTCCCTCGACGATGAGAAAATCGTCTACGAGTTTACCATCATCCATCAAGGCTTGGGCACGCACACCTGCATGGCAGGGTATCAAATCATCAGATTGCACTTCAGGTATCAATTTTTGTAAGCTGCGGGTAAAGGCTGCTTTACTGAAGGAGCGAATGATTTCTTGAATCCCTTCATCAGCGTGCTTCGCTGCCAATTTCCAAAAACCGGGATAGGTCATTACCTCAGTAAAATCTTTGAGGTCAAAGTCTGTTTTTTTATAACCTTCTCGTTTTAAGCTGAGAACCGCATTTGGTCCTGCATGGACGCTACCATCAATCATTTTGGTGAAGTGAACACCGAGGAAGGGGAACTCTGGATTGGGAACCGGATAAATCAGGGTTTTCACCAGGTAGCGTTTTTCCGGTTTGAGTTCGTAGTATTCACCTCGGAAGGGGACAATCTTGGCTTGGGGATCGACTTTGCCGAGTTTCGCAACGCGATCGCTATGTAAACCAGCACAGTTAATCAAAAATCTAGTCTCAAAATTACCATTGTTGGTTTCTAGCACCTGGTGATTTCCAGAGGTGACAATCCGTTCAACTTTGGTATTTAAGCGTAATTCTCCCCCTTGTTTTTCGATGATTTCTGCGTATTTTAAGCAAACTTGCTTATAGTTAGCAATTCCTGTGGAGAAAACCCGAATTCCACCCACACAATTGACGTAGGGTTCAATTTCTCTCACTTCTTCGGGGCTAATTCGTTTGACTTCTATACCATTATCTATACCTCGCTGATAGAGGTTTTCTAAACGGGGTAATTCTTCAGCGTCAGTAGCGACGATGACCTTACCACATACTTCATAATCAATTCCGTGCTTTTCGCAAAATTCCACCATTGATTGACAACCATCGCGGCAAAATTTGGCTTTAAAGCTACCAGGTTTATAATAAACCCCGGAGTGAATCACCCCACTATTATTACCTGTTTGGTGAAATGCCCAGCGACTTTCTTTTTCTAGAACTAAAATTTTGGCATCAGGATAACGTTCTCCTATTGCCATGGCAGTAGAAAGTCCAACGATTCCTCCGCCGATAATCGCAAAATCGTACATTATTTTCTTGTCCCTGCAACCTATCTTTTTTGATTAACTCAATCTCTTCAAAGGGATATTTACTTTTGTCAATTGGTGATAATTTTACCTGGAATTAGGAATCACAGATTGGCAAATTATGCCCACACCTTCCAAGGTGCTTTATTTTTATTCCACATACCCTCTAAATAGTTCTTATCACGTAATGTATCCATGGGTTGCCAGAAACCATAATGTTTATAGGCAGATAGTTGTTCCATCTCTGCCAATTTTTCCAAGGGTTGCTGTTCCCAAACGGTGGAATCATCACTGATTAAATTAATGACTTCTGGCTCTAGTACAAAGTATCCGCCATTAATCCAAGCACCATCACCTTCTGGTTTTTCCCGGAAACTAGAAATTTTTGTTTGCTCATTACCTAATACAATTGCCCCAAAACGTCCGGGGGGTTGGACTGCGGTTAATGTACCTAAGGTATTTTGCTGTTTGTGAAAATTAATTAACTCTGTAATGTTGACATCACAGACACCATCACCGTAGGTGAAGCAAAAAGTTTCATTGCCAATGTGTTCTTGAACCCGTTTTAAACGTCCCCCTGTCATGGTGTTTTCCCCGGTTTCTACTAGGGTGACTCGCCAAGGTTCGGCTTTACCTGCATGGACATTCATTTGATTGAAGCGCATATCGAATGTCACATCAGACATATGTAAAAAGTAGTTGGCAAAATACTCTTTAATCACGTATCCTTTATAACCACAGCAGATGATAAAGTCATCAATACCGTGGGCGGAGTAGGTTTTCATGATGTGCCAGAGAATCGGTTTACCACCAATTTCTACCATCGGTTTGGGTCTGACGCTGGTTTCCTCACTAATGCGTGTACCCAGTCCTCCAGCCAAAATTACTGCTTTCATGCTATTGCCTCTAAGTTTTCTAGGGTAGATGTAGATGAATATTTAGGTATCTACTTGGGATTGCAGGAAAATTGATTTTCAGTTTTCTCAGTATATAATCTAACCGTATTTTTGCTATGCAGTATAAAGTCCAGATAAATAAACGACTTGGCTGTGTGAAAAAATGGAAAAGCCATTATTATCATCAGTTTGGCAGCAGGTGATTTCGGAAATTCGGTGAATATACAGATAGGAATTTAAATTTTTTATCTAGTTATTTTGTTTGAACATAGGATTTGTAATTCATTGATAAATAAATAGAGTTGGGGATAACATCAGCGATGGCAATGGTATAAATAAAAATCACCCCATATCTTTAACAGACCAGGGTGATATAAAAGCTAAATCAAAATTTTCCTATTTAGTGGTCATACTAGCGGGCTGAAAGAGAGTATCGCATTTATTTTCTACAACAACACAAATACTACTGAGAGCTTGCTGATAGTCATCCATATTTTCTTGCTCTAGGGATATTTTGGCAGCAAGTTGCAAATCTTCCACGGATTTCATCTTGTGAGTGTTTGCTTCTTTTCCACCGTATTGGGCAAGTTCATAATGGACAATACCGCGTTTGAGGTAGACTTTGCTGAGGCGATGATTAATTTTCAGAGCTTGGTCAAAATCGGCGATCGCCAGTTTGTATTCAGATTCAAAATTGCTGCTGTATTGAGCTACTTGATAACGGACTAATCCCCTTTGGAAGTAAGGTTCGGGACGATTACCATTTAAAGATATGGCTTGGTTAAAGTCGGCGATCGCCAGACGATAATCTGCTTGGGAGTCGCCACTATATTTCGCAATTTGGGAGCGGACTATTCCTCGACGGATATAGGCTTCTACTTCCTTGGGATTCAGTTGAATGGCGTTATTAAAATCACTTAATGCTAATTTGTACTCTTTGTCGGGGTCGCTGCTGTATTCTGCCAAGGTGTAACGCACATTACCTCGGTTGACAAAGGCTTTAATTTCCCTAGGATTGAGTCTCAGAGCCTGATTATAGTCTAAGATTGCCGCCTCATATTCCTTGAGGTTGTAGTGGGCGTTACCTCGGTTTACGTAAGCTTTGGCATATTTAGGGTCTTGGGCAATGGCATCGCTAAATCTGGCGATCGCGCTTTCATAATCCCGTACCTGATAGGAAGCGTGTCCCTTTTGATAGGAAACATCAAAGGGTGGTTTCGGTGTATTTTGTTTTGCCTGTTCTCTTTGAGCTATGGCGAGGGTTTGTTGAGTATAGGGAGTCGGAGCAAACAAGCTACTTGTAAATTTAGTTGTAAAGTCTAAATATCCCAGCAAACCAAAACCGAGGACACACAAAATAGCTGGATATAATCTGGCTTTCTTAACAGGTTTGTAATAGGGAAGGTTATTGTAATGGATTTGAGCTTGATTGTGTAGCTGCTGTAGGGTTGTACCCGTATTCACAAAGCGAGTTTGGGCATAACGTCGCCGTCGAGGGCGAACAATAGGCTGTAAATGCTCCTTGGCAGCGACAGCTGCGGGTGAGGGGAAAGGATCCCGTCCGCCTAAACGCAGAGCCCTTTCACACCAAGGACATTTGTCTAGATGCTGACTGTATTGGTGTTGGTGGTTGGCATCACAGGTATGTAAAGATTCTTCTACCTCTGCCAAGGTCAACATCCAAGTTGCCGCACTAGGACGTAGTAGGGGGTTGGTATGTCCTTCCTCAAAGCATCGCTGGAATAATTCTTGTAAAGCGGGATGGAGTGATTCCCAGGATGGAGCGATGGGAGTCGGAGTGTAGGGAACGCGGTGTTTATTACTATAGGTAAAATGACCAGCAGCGATGCGAGATTCGTAGGCTGGAGGTTCCCCAACTCCTTGATAAATCCCAGAGAAGGGGTGAGTTCCTTCCATTAAGAGCTGGAATATCAACACACCTAAGCCGAATAAATCATGGGCGATCGCGCGATCGCACTGGGAAAAGGTTTTATTCTGTAATTCTGGGGGTGTAAATTCTGGTTTACCCACGGGGCAACGGTACACCATCTCATTCTCTGGATCCCTTACCTGGAAGGAGTCCGTATCGACGATGGTGACAAGGGCTGTATCGCTGACTAAAATATTCGATTCATTGACATCACCGACACAATAACCACTGGCGTGCAAGGAGGCAAAGGCGGCTGCGAGATTACGAGCGGTGCGAACCAAATATTGGTAACTGAATAGGGGACAGTGCTGCCGTCTGGTTCTAGGGTTATAAAAGTCGATAATTGGGCGCATTCCCCGGATGCGGGGCATTAAAAAACCGATGACGCGATCGCTACCGTCAGCCGCCTTTAATAATTCCTGGGGCCAAGCAATCGATATGTGTCCAATGCTGGCGGTGGGGTTTTCTGGTGGATGGGCGAGCATCACTTCCAGTTTCCGGGCATACTTCTCCGAAGGTTTGTGATAAATCTTCGCTACTAAACTTGTATCAGTGGGTACTGTATAGACACAAGCTTCACCCCCTCGCCCCAGACTGACAGTTAGGCTAAGAGTGTGGATTTTTTGGTTGGGAAGACAACGTAGTACCTGCATGATCTAGTAATCAGTAAGATTTATCGTGTTTACGCTTCGCTTTGATGAATTTTTGTGAACTAATTACCGAAGGCTGCTAACACCAGGGTGAGATCATCGTCAGTCCGTTCAGTAATTCGTTCTGAGCGCAGAAATTTCACTAGTTGTTCCTTTGCCACTGTCCGATCATCTACCTTCGCCACAAAGTCAAAAAGAGGCAAAAAGAAAGGTTTGTGGGGGGCACTAGTTGCCATATTCATCGCTAGCATCTGTAAGCCATCGGTTAAAACGCCAATGTTGACTATTGCTTGATGCCAAATATTGATCTGCGTGGTTTCTAAGGCTCCGGGAGAAACCAAAAAAGTTGTCTCGTTCATATATTCACCATTATCAGGCTTGGTCAGGGCAATCAAATTACCTTGAGCATTCCTGGCAACGGCAACACCATCACCAATTTGCCCAACTGCTACAGCTTCTGGTGTGGCGATCGCAATAATTAAGGTACTTGCTAGTTCCTGCGCTTGGGTTCCGCAGGCTACAGCTTCCTGAGCAACTGCACTTCTGGCATTAAATATTGCCTCCATGAGTAGCGATCGTACTTGCCCATCATCCTGAAAGGTTTCTCGACTGATTCCCTGACGACAAATACTTTCCACAGCCGTTTCTACTGCTACCATTGCCCCTACCTTACCTAAGGATGCCGAACCCGCACCATCCGCTGCGGCAACAACTAAAATGTCATTGGGCAATGTCAAAAAATGGTGAGCATCCTGACACAGCTGTTCGTTTTTTAAGTGGCTAGTGCCGCATATTGACGCTGCGACTATCCGCCAGTGAGATACCTGTGTTAAGGAATTCATAAGACTATCTTCCAACAGCTGTGTAAATGATGAAGCGACATTAACGTAGCTCGCCTAGGAATTATCGATAATATCGTTAATATATCTATGCTCCTATTCCTGAATTGGTGATGCTACCCAAGATTTGCCACAGAGCACTCAGCCACCAGCTTTATGCTCTGAGTTTTTGCCATTAAACAGATCCCCAGCCAATGGGTGGTAATGCTACCTGTTCATCTACTTGAGAATGGGAGACGGCTGACATACTTGCCGATAGCCAGACAAACATTTCCACAAAGTTTAAGCCATTCAGTTTTAAAGGAGTGCGAACTGTCATTTGCGTTAGACGGGTCATATTGGCATTTTCCACACCAACGGTAAAAAATGCAACACGCTTACTTGCCTCATCTGCCTGCAAACGCTGGGTCGCCTGATCAATCATATTATCAGCTTCCCCTTGGGGCTCACCATCGGTAATCATGAATACCCAAGGGCGATAGTAGGCAACTCCATTGGCACGATACTGGGATTTGCGCTCCTGAATCATTTCCAGTGCCTTAATAATCCCAGAACCCATGGTAGTTAATCCTTGAGCCGTTAAGATTGGTGGATTAAACTGGTCAGCTGTGACAAAATCTTGCACCACATTGACATGACTATCAAAGGTGACGATCGCCACTTCTACCCGCCGAGCCGCCAAGGAATTTTTCGTCAATTCGTCTTTAAAACTTAATAATCCCTGGTTCAAGGCATCAATCGCTGTTCCTTGCATGGAACCTGATGTATCCAGTAATAACACGCATGGACAGCGTGGCTCTGGATTCTCAGCAAATTCTACTACTTCATCAAGTCTTAATGTATCAGTCATAACTTTTCGTGTTATGTTAAAGTCCAAATCTTTTCTTTACCCCAAAGTATATAGTTTAAGGCTCTGACGCAAATACTGGAAGAGTATTCAATCTCAAAGAACTTACTTTTATTAACTCAACAATCATCGTTAAAATACTTAAACTTTTGCAAAATTTTGCTCAGAGAAATTTACAAATCAGGGAAATCATCAGGGTTAAGCTTTTGCTTTAATTTTAAGTACATATCGCTAAATCTACATAGGATACGCATAGAATACTATATATCTTTATATCCGTAGAAGTAGATTTTTAAAGATTTCATGTAGAACATCAATGTTTTAGATGAAAATATTGAGATTTAATCAAGATGTTACAAATCTGAAATCTTGTGATTGCAAAAATGTATTTTTCTTGGAACCTGATTTCCGTAAAATCATAAAATAATTCTCGCGGCAAAATATTTCACCAGTTATGTCAGCTACACAACATAGCTTTTAATCATCTGACAAGGATGCCTAAATGCCAAATTTTATGTAATCTGATAAGATTTTCACGATCAGATAATTGAGATGAAGGCAAAAATTAATCAGGGTGCCAAATTGATGACTTCCCCCCAACAATCACTATTTTTCCGTAACATATTTCGATGCAAATGCATAATTACGGTACATTCAATCAATTAACCTCCCTGAGTTTATTAAGACACCTGACTAATTCTGCTGATAGTACTTGTTTACAAGTATTTGGTCAGTCTGTTTCCTGGTCTATTTACCTAGAGGAAGGGAAAATTATCTATGCAACTCATTCTGTTGAACCATTTGATATTCTAGAGCGACATTTACGTCGTTTTAGTCAACATATTCCCACCCTGACGAGTGAAGTTCGTGTACAGTTACGTTTGTTATTTGAGTTAGAAGCTAATCAAGAACTACTCAGCTTCGATGATGTAAATCATGAACGGAAAATCATTAATCTATCTCCTCCAGAATATCAAGCAATTTGCTGGTTAATTAATCAAAAATATTTACAAGCTAATCAAGCAGCAATGTTAGTTCAGGAGATTGTGAAAGAAGTATTGCAATCATTCCTCCTAGTGAAAAAAGGTAGCTATGAACTCAAAAATGGTAGCCAATTAACACCAGTAATTTGTAAATTAAATACAAATAAGATTCTCGAACGTAGTCAGCAAAGAATCATCGATTGGCAGTCATTAGCACCAGAGATTAATTCTCCCTATCAACGTCCGTACCTGAGACTCAACTCCCATCAAGACAGCTACAGCTTACCAGGTGTACAGCCAGAAATGACCGCGCAGATGAAAGGTTTTAGCTTGCGTCATTTGGGAACTATCCTCCAACAAGATGAATTAGAACTAGCAAAAAAACTATACCCGGCGATTAAGAATGGGACAATTGTTTTGCATGAACCAGATCCACCTTTTGACAGATTGCCAAAAACATATATTTCCCTGAAAGAAGAATTAACCTTGCTGCCAGAGAAGAAACATTGGGACAATATTAATACCGTCACATTCGGTCAAATTCCAGAAACCAGCAAAACTTTTTCCTTACCAGAGCAGTATGATGTACTGACCCAAGAGGAGACAGAAAACCATCAAACAATTCTTCCAGCAGGAATTTCCAGTCTTTCCCAGGAAACTGTCCCTAGTCGGCAAATATATAAAATAGTCTCCGTGGATGATAGTCCGACAATCTTAAGGGAAATTAGTCGTTACTTAGAAGATGAGAATTTTTCTGTCGTAGCAATTAACGATCCCCTGAAAGCTATCATGTCGATTATTCGTCATAAACCAGACATGATTTTGCTGGATTTACATATGCAGGGTATAGATGGTTATGAGCTTTGTCGTTTGATTCGGAATAATTCTATTTTCAGAGCCACACCAATTTTGATGGTTACGGGTAGCAAGGGAATTATCGATAGAGTCAAAGCTCGGTTAGTAGGTGCATCTGGATACTTGACTAAGCCCTTTGACCGCGCAGATTTACTGAAAATGGTGTTTATGCATTTGACATAGAGAAATATGTATCAATCGGCAATTTAGTATTATCTATCACTTCCTAAATATGTTAGATTGGGCAGTCATCAGAAGTAAGTCAGGTGGGAATACTGCTGGGTTGGGAATTGTCAACTGAGAATTAGACAAGGGTAAAAGTCAATATCTTGTTTCCTCTGACTCAATATGGAGGCAAGCTACCTCTCGCAAAATCAAGACTTTAGCCGATGATGGGGTAAGGAAACCTTTACTCTCCCTGGAGCTAGTTCCGAAGTTTTGCCTGAAATGTGAACGTTATGGGCATTGACACAAACGATAATTTTATCCTTTCACCCAAACTCTATCGGGGTTCACTGAAGTTTCTTCTGATACATATTTATGGAAATTCTCGGAAGAATTAAATATGGCAACTGTTCTAGTGGTTGATGATACACCCTCCCAAGTGGAGCTAATTAATAGTTTTTTAAGTGACAGTGGTTATGACGTATTGACAGCATATAATTGTCGGGATGGGATGGAGAAAGCTGTTACCCATCAACCAGATGCGATTATTACTGATGTGGTGATGCCAGAAATGAGCGGTTTTGAATTTTGCCGCAAATTAAAGAAAAATCCAGCTACTGCCAAATTACCTATCATTATTTGTAGTTCCAAGGATAAGGAAATTGACAGGATTTGGGGAATGCGTCAGGGAGCGGAAGTTTATCTCACCAAACCATTTACTAGACAACAATTACTGCGAGCGGTGACGTTGGTTGTAGGTTAAGACGTAGTAGGATGATTCAAGGGAGGGGGTTGACTGGGAAAATTTTCCTGATACTCCCTAGCGATCGCCTAAGTAATACACAAATAAATTCTACAATCCTCTACAAATTTGGTTGTAGAGACAGGGGAGTGAGCAAAAATCCCTTGGTTGGGGTATGAAATAGGCAAGTCCTCATACAATCACAGACAAAGACGGTTTTTATAGAATCCTGACATTTCATGCGTATCTCGTTAAATTGGCTAAAAGAACTAGTAGAGATAAAACTTGATCCCGAACAGTTAGCAGAGACGCTGACGATCGCCGGGTTTGAGGTAGAAGATATAGAAGACCGTCGCACTTGGGCTGATGGTGTGGTTGTTGGTAAAGTTTTAGAACGCCAACCCCATCCCAACGCAGATAAATTAAGTGTTTGTCAAGTAGACATTGGTACAGGAGAAAACTTAAATATTGTCTGTGGTGCGAGTAATGTTCGTGCTGATATATACGTTCCCGTGGCAACTGTCGGGACTTACTTACCAAACATTGATTTAAAAATCAAACCAGCAAAATTACGGGGTGTCCCATCCCAGGGAATGATTTGTTCCCTGAAAGAACTCGGTTTACCCACTGAAGTTGATGGCATTTATATCTTTCCTCTGGAAGATATGCAATTGGGTAGTGATGTGCGTCCATTGCTGGGTTTAGATGATGTGATTCTCGATGTCACTGCCACAGCTAACCGAGCAGATACCTTAAGTATGGTCGGTATCGCTAGGGAAGTTGCTGCCCTCACGACAGCAGATTTATATATCACCCCACCAGAGCCAATTACAGCAGTTGGGAATACAGGTAACTTGGCAGTTAAAATCGCAGATACTCAAGCCTGTCCTGCATACTTTGCTACAGAAATTCAAAACGTCAAAATTGCTCCCTCCCCCGAATGGATACAGGTACGATTACGGGCAGCCGGGATGCGTCCTATCAATAATGTTGTAGATATTACCAACTACGTCTTATTAGAATGGGGGCAACCACTCCACGCCTTTGATCGAGAAAGATTGTTAAGTGTGGGAGGGGGCAACAAATTAACCGTGGGTGTGCGTTTTGCCAACTCTGGAGAATCCTTAAAAACCCTTGACGGACAAACCCGTAATCTGGCAACTCAGAACTTATTAATCACTGCCAACGATAAACCAGTATGTTTAGCTGGGGTGATGGGAGGAGAAGAAACAGAAGTTCACGAGGGAACAACAAATCTGATTTTAGAAGCAGCTCTGTTTGAATCTGTAGCTGTCCGTCGTTCCTCCCGCAGTGTCGGTTTACGTAGCGAATCCTCTGGAAGATACGAGCGGGGTGTCAACAGCGCAGGTTTAGAAATTGCCTGTCATCGTGCTTTAAGTCTCATCACGGAAATTGCTGGTGGACAGATTACAGAGCAAGCAGTTAGTGATACCCGTCCCGATCCCAGTACTGTGACTCGTACCATAGAGTTACGTTTGGAGCGAGTCAATCAGGTTCTTGGACCAGTATACCTGGGAGAGAAAACCGGAGAATTACAACCTGGGGATGTGGAAAGTACTCTCACCGCTTTAGGATGCCAGGTGACAGCAACTGGTGCAGGAACTTGGACTGTGGTGGTTCCCCCCTATCGCTACCGTGATTTAGAGAGAGAAATTGATTTAATTGAAGAAGTCGCCCGTCTCTACGGTTACGATAACTTTTGTGATACTCTCCCCGAAAAGACCGAAGCTGGTTATATCCCCGTAGATTTAGAACTGGTACGTAAGCTACGGGCTTGTATGCGGGCAGAGGGGCTGACAGAATTGATGCAATACTCCCTGGTGAAGCCAGAAGCCGGAACCCATATAGTTCTTTCTAACCCCCTCCTAGCTGAGTATTCTGCCCTGCGAACAGACTTAATTTCCGGGTTAATTGACGCTTTTCAATATAACTTGGAACAGGGTAATGGTTCCCTGAACGGTTTTGAAATTGGGCGAACTTTCTGGTCAGAAGAAGAGGGATTACGAGAAGCGGAGGCGATCGCCGGGATTCTGGGGGGCGATACCACCTCTAGTAAATGGTCTACAAGTGGGCGAGAACAGCCTATGACCTGGTTTGAAGCCAAGGGAGTCCTGGAAAGTATTTTTCAGCAAATGGGCGCTCAGGTCGAATACCAGCCCGATTGTCGTGATTCTCGCCTCCATCCTGGACGTACTGCCTCTCTGTGGTTAGCAGGGACTCGTCTGGGAATTTTTGGGCAACTACACCCCCAACTTCGACAAGATAAGGGTTTACCTGATGCTGTCTATGTCTTTGAACTGGACTTAGATGTTTTGCTAGATACTCTAGAACGGGATGAAATTCTGGTTCCTACCTTTAAAACCTATTCCACTTTCCCGGCTGCGGACAGAGATATTGCCTTTTTTGCACCAGTGCAAATTACTGTTGCTGAGATTAAGCGAGAAATTACCAAAGCTGGTAAAGGATTACTCGAATCAGTGGAACTATTTGATGAGTACCGTGGTAGTAACGTTCCCCAAGGACAACGGAGTTTAGCCTTTCGTCTGATGTATCGAGTAGGCGATCGCACCCTCACAGATACAGAAGTCGAACCTGTACATAACAAAGTTCGAGAAGCTTTAGTAGAAAAATTCGGCGTTGCCCTCAGAAGTTAGTTTTGAGGTTATGGGGAGTAGAAAAAAGTTATCAAAAAACCTCCCCTTTCCCTTCCTCTTTATCCCTAACCCTTGCCCTGAACAAAAAACCATGCCCAAATACATCATGTGGGGTTCCTATTGCGAAGACGTTTTAGAAAAACGTGTCCCCCATCGCCAAGCACATTTAGACGGACTAGCCCAACAAAAAGCATCCGGTGTACTAGTTACCATTGGTCCCACCAAGGATATCACCCAGGTGTTTGCTATTTATGATGCACCAGATGAAGAGACAGTCAGGCAATTAGTGGAAAATGACCCCTATTGGCAACATAGTATCTGGACAGAATACTCTATCAAAGAGTGGATACAAGCAATATAAAACTTAAGCTACCCTAAAATGCACGGAGTCTAGAAACATTGCTTTTTTGTTTTCTGACCCGTGTTTGTTCGTATTCCCAGAGAGGTTAAATCCATGCATCTCAACTGGAAACGTAATCTTTTACCCACCTTAGTGGCTACCAGCTTCATCGGAACAACCGTAATTCCGATAACACCTGCCCAGGCAGATGATAAGATTCTGCGAGACTTGGGTATTGGTGCTGCTGCTGGTGTCGTCTCCGGTGCAGTTCTCAAGGATGGCTCAGTGATTAATAATGCCATTAATGGGGCTGCGGCTGGTGCTGCTGTGAATGCTGCCCATGGTTCCAGACGAGGATATAAAAAGAAAAAACGCAACCTAACTCAAGATGTGGGTGTGGGAGCTTTAGGTGGTGCGGCATCTAGCATTATTACGAACCGTCGTCGCCCTTTGAATAATGCTGTCAAGGGTGCTGCTGCTGGTGCTGCAATTCACATTTTGACTAAGTAGCCATCATGAACTGCGTACACCAGGACAGATGAAAATAGGCATTGGGCATTAATTATTTCTCCCTTGTCCCCCTTGTCTCTCTTGTCTCCCAGTTCCCCTGCTTTTTCAAGTCAGATGACTCTGGTTAGTATGTGATGTTTGTGGGGAGGAAAGATTTCCTCCCTGAATGGGTGATTTTTATTTATCCCTTCAAAGCTTTACGAAAATTTTGGCGATAGGATTTATTGGCGATTAGTAATGCGGGCCACAATAAGGCTAGAGTAATACGACTGGCTAAGGTTTGGTTAAAATTAGTTCTTTTATACCCTTTCCAAAATTTCCACGCACCAGCCACGTAGACTACAATCAATCCCACAATAATCAGCTTCATCTAGATCAACTCCGCAAGGTACTGCCAGAATTCTAATCAATTACTAATTAGATTCAGGTTTTGAGATTTCTATACTTTCAATTTTAGCGACTACAAGTATAAACAAAGGCAAATCGCGTAGCGGAACGGAGTTCTATCACCCCAGCTAGAAATGGCTTCCTTACCCTTGTTTCCTTACCTTGATAGCTTCAGCTATCCAGATGCCGATCAATGATTTGCATAATATTTTCCATTTTCTCTGCCCTACCCCCTTATCAGCAGTCCCAGACAGTCCTAAACTGAAGGTGAGAGTTGAAAGGCAGTCGGGAGCAAATTTGTGAAAAAAGTTTTAGCAATCATTCTCGGCGGTGGCGCGGGAACGCGCTTGTACCCGCTAACCAAGTTACGCGCGAAACCAGCAGTACCAGTTGCAGGTAAGTATCGTCTCATCGATATCCCTGTCAGTAACTGTATCAATTCAGAAATTTATAAAATATACGTTCTGACTCAGTTCAACTCAGCTTCCTTAAATCGTCACATTGCCCGCACCTACAGTTTTGCAGGTTTTAGTGAAGGATTTGTGGAAGTCCTTGCTGCACAGCAAACACCAGATAGCCCTAGTTGGTTCCAAGGTACTGCCGATGCGGTACGTAAGTATTTGTGGCTATTGGAAGAATGGGATAATGAAGAGTTTCTTATCCTTTCTGGTGATCACTTGTATCGCATGGACTATCGGCAATTTTTGCAACGTCACCGGGATACAAATGCAGATATTACCCTTTCGGTAATTCCTATTGACGATCGCCGTGCTTCTGATTTTGGTTTAATGAAAATTGATGAAAGCAACGGTCGAGTAGTCAGCTTTAGTGAGAAACCGAAGGGTGATGAATTAGCACAAATGCGTGTAGATACCACCATCCTGGGATTGACACCAGAACAAGCCCAAGCACAACCCTATATTGCCTCTATGGGGATTTACGTCTTCAAGAGAGAAGTACTAATCAAACTCCTGAAGGAATCCCTAGAAAGAACAGATTTCGGTAAAGAAATTATTCCCGATGCCGCGAAGGATTATAACGTCCAAGCCTTTCTCTATGATGGCTACTGGGAAGATATTGGAACCATTGAGGCATTTTACAACGCCAACTTGGCTCTTACCCAACAACCCCTACCTCCCTTTAGTTTCTACGATGAGCAGGCTCCAATTTATACCCGTCCTCGCTACTTGCCACCAACGAAATTATTAGATTGTAATGTCACCCAATCGATGATTGGCGAGGGTTGTATTCTGAGAAATTGTCGGATTACTCACTCTGTTTTAGGTGTGCGATCGCGGATTGAATCCGGCTGTATCATCGAAGATTCCTTGCTCATGGGTTCGGACTTTTACCAAAATTCCGCCGAACGTCAATGCAGCTTGACTAAGGGTGATATTCCCGTTGGGATTGGAACTGACAGCATTATTCGTCGTGCCATTATCGACAAAAATGCTCGCATCGGTCACGATGTCAAAATTATCAACAAAGATAATGTGCAAGAAGCAGAACGGGAAAAACAAGGTTTCTATATCCGTAGCGGTATCACTGTCATCTTGAAAAATGCCACCATTCCCGACGGAACAGTAATTTAGTAGTGATTGCTAACTATCGTCCATGACTCAATGGTGATGTTGAGTTTTGCTTGAGAAGAAATTAATCTGTATGAGTCAGACTCTTAATTCCTCCTTACTCCTTGCATCTCTAGCACAGATAATATTTCCCTCACAAAACTCTTCTCAACCATCATTGATTTTGTTGATTGGGCTACCTGGTAGCGGTAAATCAACCCTTGCCCAGAAAATTTTACAAGAATGCCCCCAGATGCGTCTCCTAGGGACTGATGCCATCCGGGGGCAACTTTTTGGTAATGAGGCAATTCAGGGGTCTTGGTTGCTAATTTGGCGGGAAATTAGACGACAATTTTCCCAAGCCCAATCTCAAAATCAGAGTATCATTTTCGATGCGACCAATGCTCAACGCCGTCAACGTCGAGATATGATCAATTTAGCCCGTGATTCCGGGATGGTCACGATTACAGCTATTTGGTTGCAAACTCCTGTCTGGTTATGCTTGGCACGGAATCGCAATAGGGGACGAAAAGTCCCAGAAGATGTGATTTTTCGGATGTATCGTCAGTTGCGGGATGTTCCTCCATCTACCACGGAAGGAATAGACCATATCCTTACCTTAATGTAGACTTTGCCAATTTCCAGAAAAAATACTTTCTGTAGCTAGAGATATTCTCATTAAATCTTCCCTTAATAGGGGGGGCCAATCAACACCAACTTTACGTCCTGCGGCAAATAACATTTGTGTTTTAATCGTGAGTTGATATAGAGCGTAGGCTAAATCTTTGTCAATAGTGCTAGCGTCTTTGAGACCTTCAAACACCACTTTTAAGGCTAGTAAGAGGGAGGTAATTTGACCAGGTACGGGGGGTTTACCCTGCTGCATCCTCCGCAATAGGGCATCCTGGCTGTCGTCCGTGGTGATAGTTTGGTCGATTAAGAACTTGCGAGCAGTTTCGTAATTCATGGGAACACAGGCAATTGCATTGGAGATGGAGAATTGGGCTTGAGAATTACCCTCACCCAGTGTACTCTGTCCCTATCTTCCACTTAGTTCCGATTCTACCAATGTTTAGACCTGAACCAACCCCACCCCAACCAGGACAGGAATCCGTCTGGGATTATCCCCGTCCCCCCCGTTTGGAAGCGACAAACAAACATATTCAAATTATTTTTAATGGCGTGGCGATCGCTGATACTCACAATGCTCAACGGGTACTAGAAACTAGTCATCCTCCTGTCTATTACCTACCTCCAGCAGATATCCAGATGCAATACCTAATTCCTGCTTCTGGATCGAGTTTTTGTGAATGGAAAGGGTTAGCGGGTTATTACAGTATCAGCGTTGGTGAGAAAAAAGTGCAAAATGCCGCCTGGTTTTACGCTAATCCGACAGCTAATTTTACTGCTATTGAAAATTATGTCGCTTTTTATGCGCACCTCATGGATGCTTGTTATGTCGATGGCGAAAAAGCTGAACCCCAACCGGGAAACTTTTACGGTGGTTGGGTGACAAGTGATATTGTGGGACCTTTTAAAGGAATTCCTGGTAGTTGGGGATGGTAGTCTCTGTAGTGGCGATATCGCCTGGAAACGTCTGTGCAAATTTCCGCCACAATTAGGATGATGAATTCCAATAGTAGATATTATCAAAAACCTATGTTGTACCCCAAGTTATAATTCAAACCCATTTTCCTATAGTTTGTACGCTGATAATCTCTATTACAGAGATATAATTATCATGCTATTTTCCCGAATTCTACTGACTTATTCTTGAGTTAGTTGTAGAAAATTCCTAATAACTATTCCCAACCCATCAGAAACATCAATAGATTCCCTAATATTTGCCAAAATATCCTTTTCTCTTTTTTTATTTCTATTTTGCCCAAATTTGCCCCAACTATGGCAATCTGAGAAACAGAACGTCTTTTAATTTGACATTTTCGCTACAGCAAATTCACCTAATGAGGTTATGCAAACTCTGCCTACGCTGACAACTGCGAATGCCGTACCCAGTCAACCCACCTTTGATACGACTATTAAACGGCGCAAAACCCGTCCCGTAAAAGTTGGCAACGTCACCATTGGAGGAGGTTATCCCGTGGTGGTGCAGTCAATGATTAATGAAGACACCCTAGATATAGATGGTTCTGTAGCTGGAATTCGTCGCTTACACGAAATTGGTTGCGAGATTGTCCGTGTTACCGTACCTAGCATGGCTCATGCCAAAGCGCTGGCGGAAATTAAACAAAAGCTAATTGCAACATACCAGGATGTACCTATTGTTGCTGATGTCCATCATAATGGCATGAAAATTGCTTTAGAAGTCGCCAAACATATCGAAAAAGTACGGATAAATCCAGGGTTATATGTATTTGAAAAACCCAATCTCAACCGTACAGAATACACACCAGCAGAATTTGATGAGATTGGCGAAAAAATCCGCGAAACGCTAGAACCTCTGGTGATTTCCTTGCGTGATCAAGGGAAAGCCATGCGTATCGGTGTCAATCATGGTTCTTTGGCAGAAAGAATGTTATTTACCTATGGCGATACCCCAGAAGGAATGGTGGAATCTGCCCTAGAATTTATTCGTATTTGTGAGTCTTTGGACTTTCACAATATTGTTATTTCCATGAAAGCGTCACGAGTTCCTGTGATGGTAGCAGCTTATCGTCTGATGGCGAAGCGTATGGATGAATTAGGGATGGATTATCCCCTCCATCTAGGTGTGACTGAAGCTGGTGACGGTGAGTATGGACGGGTGAAATCAACCGCAGGATTAGCTCCTCTCCTTGCCGATGGTATCGGTGATACGATTCGCGTTTCTCTCACCGAAGCACCCGAAAAGGAAATTCCTGTGTGTTACAGCATTCTCCAAGCCCTGGGACTGCGAAAAACCATGGTGGAGTACGTTGCTTGTCCTTCCTGTGGCAGAACTTTATTTAATCTCGAAGAAGTACTACACAAAGTCAGAGAAGCCACTAAACACCTAACTGGTTTAGATATTGCCGTTATGGGTTGTATCGTTAATGGTCCCGGTGAAATGGCTGATGCTGACTATGGATATGTAGGCAAAACTCCTGGTTTTATTTCTTTATACCGTGGTCGGGAAGAAATTAAAAAAGTCCCGGAAGACCAAGGTGTGGAGGAATTAATCAACTTAATTAAAGGGGACGGACGTTGGGTAGATCCCTAGGTTGAGAAGCAAAAATCGGGTTTCTATGGGTGGAGTATCTCATCAATGGGAAACCCGCTTTCTCTTTTAACCAAAGACTCAATATTTACTGATAAATCTACCTTCAGCCCAAATCTGTTAAATAAATTTTGTATCAGTAATTACTGTCCTCACCGGATTAACCAGTATTTTATTGGAAATAACAAAATATGCTCAGTCCTTACAGTGGTAGCCTGTGTTAGATTGGGCATACTGACAATAAATCATTTTCCCCCTCTGACGCAGCTGTCACTATGGTAATTACAAGAAGTGGACTTGTTCTGGGTGCTACGGCGGTGACGCTCTCTGTGATTGCAGTTACTAGCCTTGGCATTCACTCACAAGGACAAGCTTTATTTAAAGAAAGTCCGAAAGAATTAATAGATGAAGTTTGGCAGGTAATTCATCGCCAATACGTAGATGGTACTTTTAACCAAGTAGATTGGCAGGCTGTTCGTCGTCAGTACCTGAACAAGTCCTATACCAACAGGCAAGAAGCATATAAATCCATTCGGGAAATGCTGAAATTGCTGGATGATCCTTATACCCGATTTATGGATCCGGCTGAGTTTAAAAATATGCAGGTGGACACATCTGGTAAGCTCACGGGTATTGGGATTCAAATTGGCTTAGATGAAAAGACTAAGAAACTGACTGTCATTGCTCCCATTGAGGATACTCCAGCTTTTCGAGCGGGATTATTGGCAAAGGATATTATTACCAAAATTAATGGTAAGAGTACAGAGGGAATGGACACAAATCAGGCAGTTGGACTGATTCGTGGTGAAGCTGGAACCAAAGTTACTTTAACCATCTTACGTAACGGTAAGGCGAAGGATTATATAATTACCCGTGCGGAGATTGAAATTCATCCTGTGGAATTTTCTCAGCGACAAACCCCCGCAGGGAATGTCGGTTATATTCGCTTGAAGCAGTTTAGTGCGAATGCAGCGAAGGAAATGCAGGGTGCAATTAAGAATCTGGAACAGAAAAAAGTTGTGGGCTATGTTTTAGATTTACGAAACAACCCTGGTGGTTTGCTGTTTTCCAGTGTGGATATCGCCCGGATGTGGATGAGTAAAGGTACTATTGTTTCGACCATCGACCGTCGGGGTGAGGTTGATAGGGAAGTGGCAAGTGGTAAATCTTTAACTGATAAGCCGTTGGTGGTAATTGTTGATAAAGGTAGTGCGAGCGCTAGTGAGATTCTTTCTGGTGCACTGCAAGATAATAGACGTGCGGTAATAGTTGGTACACAGACTTTTGGTAAAGGTTTAGTACAGTCGGTGCGTCCTTTGGATGATGGTTCGGGATTAGCTGTAACGATCGCCAAGTACCATACACCTAGTGGGAAGGATATCAATAAACATGGTATCGACCCAGATGTGAAGGTGGAAATGACTGATAAGGAACGTCAAGATTTATGGTTGCGCGAACGGGATAAACTGGGCACACCAGCAGATAAGCAGTTTGCGAAGGCTGTGGATATCCTGAAGCAGGAAATAACGAAAAAAGGAACTACGACGAGCGCGGAAAATAAATGATGACTACTGGAAGATGACTCACACTGGTTGACATTTTCCAGATCTAATTAAACCAATTCTACGGGCGATCGCTTCTCCTTGAGATGGGAAGGGTCCCCATTTTTCTATTTTTTCAGGTTTTTCTGTATCCTGATTTTCTGGAATGTCGCGAATAGTCACTATTTCGCAGTTCCCTGAGGGTTGCTTGACAATATACCAAGATTGTGAGTTTTCCATTGTTAAATCTCTTGATATTAGTTTTCTAGAATATTTAATAGATTGGTTTTAGAACTTGGGTAAGGGGATGTTTCGATTCTGAATTTCTCACACTCTAGAATTCTCACTCATGATGCAAAATCTGTTTTGTTCAAGGTCTGACAATTATGGATTTTACCAAAAATCTTCCGTTTCAACTTAGATTCGGAACTTAAAGAATTATCAGATGCTTATCAGGGTTTCACACCTTTTCCTTTTCCCTATCACCTTTCTCTGAGAAAACCTGTAAAAGGGGATGAAATTTCATTTCTCAATTTTACTACTTTAACGAATAAATCTGCAATCTGATATATGCATTAGTTGTTAATATTATATATATTATAATCTCATAACTGATTCGCATCGAGAAATAGCCCAAGCTTATAAATACTGATGGAAACTACCGTGAGTCGTCCCATTCGTTTTGACAATCATCCTTTTAAATTTCTGTTGTATTTAGAATGGTTTTTACTAGGATTTGCCATTATTTCCTCTAGCTTACCCTATCCTTGGCATCGTTATTCTGCGAGATTTCCCGAAGCGACTATTTGTTGTTTATTAATATTTTGCTTGATGGGTTTGCAGTTACCTACAGGTAATAGAAGGAGCAAAATCATCTATACGGTTGTAGAATTTTTATTGATTTTGATCACTGGTCAATTTGGGATTAAAACGGCACGATTATTTCCTTTTTTATTTGTAATTATTGTGACTCGTAGTTGTCTTATCTTCGGTTTAAAAGGGCGGGTAGTAGTTACAATCTTAGCATTTTTGAGTTTTTTAGTGACATTTCAGCAAAGATTTCCGAATTTATCACCTAGGATATTAAGACATGAAAGAGTTGAATTTATTCAAGAGAAGCTGTTATTTTTTCAACTAAGCTTTGCTCTACTTTTTGGCTTATCCCTGGTATTTATTTTATTATTAATGAATACTCTCCTATCAGAATGGAAAAATAGAGAGCAGTTGGCAGATGCTAATCAAAAATTACGTAAATATGCATTAAAAATTGAGAATCAAGCGACTTTAGAAGAACGAAATCGGATTGCTAGGGAAATTCATGATTCCTTGGGACATTCTCTCACTGCTTTGAATTTACAGCTAGAAACGGCGGTTAAATTATGGCAATCGAACCCAGAAAAAGCTTTATTATTTCTGACTCGTGCAAAGGAATTAGGTTCTAAATCTCTCCAGGATGTGAGACAATCTGTTTCAACTATGCGCTCCAATCCCTTACAGAATCAATCTTTAGAAGAGGCGATCGCCAGTTTGATAGAAAATATTAATCGCTCTACTGGTCTGATGCCGATATGTAATATTCAGATTCATGCTATCTTATCAACGGAGGTAAGTATGGCGATTTACAGAATTATTCAGGAGTCCCTGACAAATATTTGTAAATATGCGCAAGCCACCCAGGTGATATTAGAATTAATGACTGTTGACAATCATATTTTACTCCGAATTATTGATAATGGTATTGGGTTTAATCTGATACAAAATACTACGGGTTTTGGTTTGCAGAGTATGCGCGATCGCGCTCTGTCTTTAGGAGGAAATATTTATATAGATACCGCTCCTAATCGTGGTTGCACAATTGAAATTAAAATACCCTTATCTGAGTCTTAAGTGCTTAATTTTAAGTAAATATTTATGGTAGATATTTTATCTAAATTCATAAGTAGGATTATACAGATTCATCATAATCTCTTTTTACTGAATATATCCCTTTTCATGACTTCCCATAGATGACAAATCCTATCAAAGTTATACTCGTAGATGATCAATACCTCATTCGTCAAGGGTTAAGAGCTTTATTAGAATTAGAAGCAGATTTAGAAGTAGTCGCAGAAGCAGAAAATGGGAAAATCGCCCTAGAATTAATTGCTCAATTACATCCAGATGTTGTATTAATGGATATCCGTATGCCAATTATGGATGGAGTTGCAACAACTAAGGAAATTTACCAACGGTTTCCCCTTGTAAAAGTATTAGTTTTAACTACCTTTGATGATGATGAATTTGTCACCACTGCATTACAAAATGGAGCAATGGGCTACTTACTTAAGGATACACCTTCAGAAGAGTTAGCTGTGGCTATTCGTGCTGTTTATAAAGGATATACTCAACTAGGACCAGGTATCGTAAAAAAATTACTGATGCAATTTTCTCGAACTTCGGAAAAAAATTTACTAACGCCTCCTGATAGTTTAGCAGAATTAACACCTAGGGAGAAAGAAGTTTTACGTTTAATTGCTACAGGAGCAAGTAATAAAGAAATCTCTCAGATTTTATACATCTCGGAAGGTACTGTGAAAAATCATGTCACAAATATTTTAAATCGCTTAAATTTGCGCGATCGCACTCAAGCAGCAATCTTTGCTAATTCTTTTTTACCCTATCTGAATTAAAATATAATGTTAATCAGTCAAGAGACCAGGGAATTGTATTTTACTGATTTAGATACTCCGATTGGCAAAATAGTTAATTTAACTATTGCCTGTTTGATATTTCTCTCTTCGATGATATTTGTCATTGAAACTTATGATATTTCTGATGATGTTCGTTTTTGCTTAGATGTAGTTGATAATATTATCGTTATTTTATTTTTGGTTGAATACCTTCTCAATTTTTGGAGTGCTAATCACAAAATCAAGTATATTTTCAGCCTATACTCAATTATTGATTTAATGGCAATTTTGCCTCTATTTTTTGGTACTGATATTAGTTTTATCCGTTTGTTGAGATGGTTTCGGATTTTAAGGTTAATTCGCTTTTTAGATAAAAAATCCTCCTTCAGTTATATTGCTCAGGAAGACAATCTGATTTTTGTGAGGATATTATTTACCTTATTTGCGATTATTTTTGTTTATTCTGGCTTAATTTATCAGGTAGAGCACCCCGTCAATTCTCAAGTATTTAGCACTTTTTTAGATGCGTTCTATTTTTCTGTTGTGACAATGACAACCGTTGGGTTTGGAGATGTCACACCAATTTCGGAATTAGGACGTTTATTGACTGTATTAATGATATTAACAGGGGTTGCTCTAGTTCCCTGGCAAGTAGGTGATTTAATTAAGCGATTAGTCAAAACAACAAATCAAGTCAACATTATTTGTGCTAATTGTGGCTTGGCTTTTCATGACAATGATGCTAAGTTTTGTAAACAATGTGGAACTAAATTGAATATTTATGTACAGCAAGAATAACTTTGCCTATAGATATCAAATTAGTCTTTAGAAAAACTTCTTTCCTCTTTTTTTCAGGATGATGTCAGAGAATCATCAAAAAAGTATGAATAAGTATACTTTAAAGGTCATATCTTCAGTACTAGAAGCGATAAAATGGAATGAATAGTTAAGCTCCTCACACCAATTAGCCGTGATTAAACATGATGTTTCACGGCTTTTATTTTTAGTTATATTCAACTGGATTATTCTGTTGTTTTAAGACAGCGGGAATTGTTGCTATAATCCGAGTCGCGATCGCGTCGGGTGTTTCATCCCCTGTGATTGTAATCTGTAAGTCTGCTTGCTTGTATAATCCTTGACGTTCTTCCAGTAGCGATCGCAGTTTCTCTTCTAAATGGCTATCTTGAAGTAATGGTCTGGTGGTATCTTCAGCTAAACGCTGACAAATTACTTCTACAGGGGCATCTAACCACACAACTAAGCCATGACGCAAGTAACTCCAATTTTCCCGTCGGAGGATAATACCCCCACCAGTAGCAATACACAAATTTTTATAAGCACAAACCTGTGCCAAAATATCACTTTCTAGCTGACGAAATGTGGTTTCTCCCTCTGTGGTAAATATTTCATTAATCGTTTTACCTGTAGCCGTTTCGAGTAAACTGTCAGTATCTAAAAACCTGTATTTTAATTGACGTGCGAGTAAATTTCCTACCGTAGTTTTACCAACACCCATCATTCCAATTAAGTACAAGTTAATCCCTTTTAATAAGTTACTCACTAGTGACTACACTCCCTTTCTGCATCTCCAACTCCTAGTTAGTCTGGGGGAATTGGCAAATAAACTAATTATTTCTTACTCTACATTAAATTCTTGACTGGGAATAACTTTCACGGATATATCTTTTCAATTGTGTTTCTACGGTTGTCTGCATAAGTAGGCAACTATTGTCATTGGCGGCTAACTGGAAGTTTGCTTCGATGAGCTGCTCAATAATATATTCTATCAATATGGGTGTTTGGCGAAACACAAAGTTTTGATTTTCAATCAGACAACGTTTTTGCAATAAGTCTATGGCTTCTAAGATTAATCTCTGGGAAACTGGGGGAGAAATACTTTTCTGTAACTGTGATAGGGAAATAAATTCACCATTTAATGCTAGCCAAGAGATAACTTGTTTTTCTAAGTTATAAAGACGGGAAAATTGCTGATCAAAAATTGTGCGAATTTCTCCAAAAACTAAGGTATTCTGAGCTAAAAAATCACCGACATCACCAGAAAATAAATCGGCGATCGCGGTTGCAACTAGCTTGAGAAATAGGGGGTTCCCGGCATAAATTTGGATTAATGTTTGAGATTCCACGGGAGAAATTTCCACTAACCCCTTATGGAATAGAATTTGCTGACTATCTTCTACAGTTAAGCTTGTCAATTTGTAACAACGTACAGGTAAAGTATTCCCCTCTAAAATTGCAATTTCCTGGGGTTTTTCTCGAGTTGTAACTAATAGACAGCTTTGATGTCGAGTATCACCAATTCTTTGAATTAATTCTCCATATCCTTCATAACCAGGGCTATATTTAATTTGAGGATAAAACTTATCTATATTTCCTGAAGATTGGGGATTATCAAATGTTGCTTCTATACCATCTAAAATAATTAAACATCGAGAAACCCTCAAACAATCTATTAAGAGAGAAATTTGATTTTCTAATCGGGGAATGTAGTTAATTTCCCTGTCTGTATCGGGAGAGAGAAAGTTGATGATCTCTGACAAGATGATTTCCGGTTTGGGTGCGAACTTTAGCGATCGCCAGATGACAAAATCAAAGTCTTCTTGGATATCTACCGCTAACTTCACCGCTAAAGCGGTTTTCCCAATTCCTGCACTTCCCAAGAGTACAACTAAACGACATTGGTCTTGATTAATCCAACTTTTTAACCGCGATAACTCTGGAATTCTACCATGAAAATAACTGACATCGACCGCTTCTCCCCAATCCTGTTGTGGAGTGGAAATCATCGATATGTATTCCCCAACCATTTTTTCACTGAGAGACATTTGATTATTGACAGCATCAATTTTGAACCAAAGTTTTTTATAACCAGCTTGTTCTAATAGATGAGTCACCCGACTCCAGTTTTTCACCTTCACAGTGTTTCCAGACTGGATACTTAACATTTCTTCAATATATTTATATAATCCATTGGAAAGATATACTCGCACCGTACTACTGCTGCGACTTTGATAAACTGTATTGGCAATTTCTGCGGGACTTAATCCACACAATAAACCTCGCAAAAACTTCTTTTCTACAGGTGTGAGTGACTTTCCCTTTGCGGATGCTAAATCAATATATAACTTATCTAGCTCCCAATGATTTTTAGCTTCTTTAAATTCCTCTTCTAAGCTTGGTGAATCGATTATTGTCATTCTTGTATTTTTTAATATTTTGATAATATATTCATCCTATTTGTTTTGGTTGCAGATTTATCGATTTTACTCAACCAAATTTTCTATTATCAATAAAATTTGACATTTATTGCTCATATTTTTGATTCATGATTAGATTTTTTACTGTTAATGATTGAGTCAGATAAATTCAGATTTGACAGCCCATAAATAACTAAATGCACCCATATACTAACGATTTTTTTTGTAAACTGATAGTAAATACAGAGTGAAGTTATAACGAATTTCATAACATTCGTTAGGTGACTACTTGATGTTTACTTCGGTATCTTTAGGCTTAATAGAAATTTAATAAGGCTTGATGGAAACTTTATTTAAACTATGTTGATCAAGGAGAAGAGCAGAGGAATGATTTTGCTAGGCAGAAACACTACTGTGTTCTTAATCGTACAAAATAAGGGGAATGAAGATGAAAATTTTAATGGCTAATACCTTGATTTTTAGGCTAGTTTATCAACATCTGCAAAATAAAAAAACGACTTACCTGTATAAAGAATAACTGTATTTATTAAAAAAATGGCAAAATTTTGATTAAGAATTATCTGGCAGTTTCTTTGGTAAAGTCCAAGACTGCGATCGCCGTTACAGATTTTTGAGTCAGAAAAAGCCCGAATAAGAAGAGTGTGGTCGTTTGAGGGTTAAATTTTATGATGCGGATTCGTGATGTTGTGCAAAAAGCTTTAGTAACTGGATACTTAACAGTCGAAGCAGAAAATCAACTCCGGCAATTGCTGAGTACCCGGTATGAGTTGGAAGACTTCAACGCTTTTATGCTCCTGCAAGAAGCTGCCATGACAGGGAAAGTCAGACAAGAATCCCGTGAACAGCGTTGCCCCACCTAGTACCTCTGGGTAGAATTCAAAATATGTCCTGCGGACACGCTATGCGTTAGGAAAGCTCCTCCACAGGAGGCACAAAATTCAAAATTCAAAATTCAAAATTACCGGCGAGGACGCTTGTTTCGATTTTCAGAGTCATCAAAATCTTCATCATCCTCTGAGAAAATTCCCCAATCATCATCGTCATTATTGCCATCATTGTCATCATTTACCAGATCCTCGGCTTGATTTTCATCTGGTGGTTGATAGGGGGGAATAATTACACGGTAGTCAGCATCGAATACAGACTCAGTTTTACCAACTCCAGAGTTTTTCGGTTCACGGTAGCTGTAGGAATATACCGAGCCAGATTGAGACTTACTTTTCACATCTTGCTGACGCTCGTAGCTTTTACCATCCTGAACCTGAGTTTTTGCAGATGGGGGAGGTGTTTCCCTCTCCTCATCAAAGTCCCAATCCTGCGGACGATCAATGTCTTCCCAATCGCCATCATTATCACGACTAGAAGTCGCTTTTTCCGGGGATGGAGTGGGAGCGCGAGGGGGTTTTTCCTCTTTGGACGGACGCTGGGTAGTTGTCTCTTTAAAAGTGGATTTCCTGGAGGAAGTCGGACGTTTTTCCCCTGCCAGAGAATTAGCAATTGGAAATAAACTGGTAATAACTAAAGAAGTAATTACACCCGCAGAGGTAGCAAACAAAATCCAAATCGCCAACGGTAAGGATTTTGTGCGTACACCAAAAAAAACTAACGGTAGGACTGGAGACCAGTTTTGTGCTAGTAATAGCGTTAGTCCTCCGAGTAGTGCAATTAACAAGATTAAACGAAATAAAGCCATACTCTAGGCAAAAAGTAAAAGATAAAAATAAGAGTTTATATCAAGTTAGGGTAATTGCTCATAGGTAATGAGATGATGTTTTTCTTGATTACCCTTTGGACTTCGGTATGAGCGCTACTTCGAAAAAGCTCCCTTCAACTCAGGGTATCGCAGTACAAGTCAGTCGAAAGCTGACTCTCAGAACAAAACCCATAACCTATTTACTAACCCACAGAAATTATCATGATGTTGCTGCTGTCATTACTTTCTTCCTTCCCAGCGTTGGATGGGAATACAATCTATATCTAATTGATCTAAGGCACGGGCAACTACGAAATCAACCAAATCTTCAACAGTTTGCGGATGATGATACCAAGCTGGAATCGCTGGGACTATTCTCGCACCTGCTTCTGCTAGGGTTGTTAGATTTCGTAAATGAATTAAGCTAAAAGGTGTTTCCCTCGGCACTATAACTAATTTACGTCCTTCCTTCAGTTGAACATCAGCTGCTCGTTCCAAGAGATCAGAACTTAAACCTGCGGCTAATTTAGCGACTGTACTCATACTACAAGGCATGACGAGCATACCCAAAGTGCGGAAAGAACCGCTAGCAATATTTGCTCCCACATCTCCCGATGAATGACATCGCAGTTTCCCTGAGTTTTCTACCTCTGCTTGTTGTCGCCAAAATAGCTCTTGTTGTATGGGTTCGGATGGCATACGGATATCTTGTTCCGCTTGCCAAACCATGTAGGTGGATTTAGAAGCTACTAGTTCAATATGATAATCAGCTGCCAGGAGATATTTCAGGGCTCGCACTGCATAGATTAAACCGGATGCACCAGAGATTGCCAGAATCAGGGGTTTTGGGGGAGTGGGAAGCATGGATAAGGTGTAAAAGGTAAAGGGCAAGGAAAACCACAGGGAAAAATTAGGATGGGTTGGGAAACACGATTCCTAGAAATTTCTCTTTTGTGTAACCACGAGTCGTGCTGATTCCTGATTGATTACATCCGGTGAATATATAAGGTTGGTTGTTAGGGAAAACCGGGTTTCTTGCAAATGCGAAAAACCCGGCTTTTGAGAGGATTAGATGATTTCCAGTGGTTTCATCTCAATTACCTGGGTAGAGGAAGTATTTTCCTGACTTCTCCAGATATAGCGTTTCCCATTCTAGTGAGGTATGGAAGAACCAAATCGGGGAGGGTGCCCGATAGGGCGGGTGGGGTTGTATTTCATCTGATTGGGAAACGCTATAAGAGTAATTGGGAGTAAATTTTGGGAGATTTTTTGAGGTGACAGGTATAGCAGATTACCTAATTCCTGGTTTAATCTTCCTCACCATAGGGATCTAAATCATCTTGATCAAGGTCGTTGTGTAAATAGATGGGTTCGCTGTCGCCATTCATGGGACTTAAATCTCCACGGGAAACCATACCATCACTACCGACTGTCACTAGGTCAATTTGTTGACGGTAGTAATCTACACTTTTAACTTGAACAGAAACGCGATCGCCTAGGCGATAGGAAGCACGATTTTTGCGTCCAAAGAGTGCCTGTTGGCGGGCGCGGTACTCATACCAGTCGTCTTTCAGGGAACTGACGTGAACTAATCCTTCAACTCGTAGGGGTAAATTATGACCTGGAGGTGTTTCGCTGGGGGGTACTTCAATTTCTACAAAGAAACCGTAGGATTGGACACCAGTAATCACGCCACTAAAGACTTGACCGATACGTTGTTTCATCAGGGAAGCGCGTTGCAGTCCGGCTAAATCGGCTTCGGCTTCTAGCACTTCTTTTTCTCGGTCGTTGATTTGGGTAATAACGCGGGTGAGTTCGCTTTGGAGTTCGCTTTGTAACTCTGGGGGCAAAACATTCCAGTTAATTTCACTGTGGGAGGTGGAGGAACGGAGGTTAACCCGTTCTTTGACTCTGGTGTTGCGGCGATCGCGCCCATGTTCGAGGAGTGAATAATATACCCGTTGCATCAGTAAATCTGGGTAACGCCGCAGGGGAGAGGTAAAGTGGACGTATCCCTGGGGTAGTGCCAAACCAAAGTGGGGTGCTTTGTTGGTGCTGTAGGTTGCCTGTTTCAGGGTATCTTGCAATAAATAAGTTAATACCTGTTCTGATGCGGATTCGGCAAACACACGGGTGAGATGTTGGTAGTCTAGGGGCTGGATATCGATTTCTGCATCTAGGGTGAGTTCGACACCGAGGTTGATTGCCAACTTTAACATTTCTTGCACATCTTCTGGGTCGGGAGTTCCCTGAATGCGCCAAATGGCGGGAATTCCTAAGGCACTGAGATGGGTTGCCATGAGTTGGTTTACCAGTAAGACTAACTCCGTCATCAGCGATCGCACTGGTGAGTCTGTAGTCATCACACAGCCTAAAATCCCTTCATCATCGTAGGGATTATTATTGGCGGGTAAATTCAACTGTAAACTACCCCGTTGCAAGCGAGTTTTTTGTAAACCTATACGCACACCATCGAGGTTTTTCAACATTTCCAATAATTCCGCCGGCGGAGATTTGGCTGTTCTTCTCTTGGGGGTGGGAGTATTGAGTAATGTTTCCGCTTCTTGCTGGGTGAGGGCTGTATCGACTTTAATCACGCTGGGTTGAATTTCCCATTCCTTCACTTCTCCCGATGCTGCGTCAATGGTAATTAGGAAGGAAATTGTTTGGCGATCGCTACCAGGTAACAAGGAGCAACGCTCGGCAACTCCCTCCGGTAACATAGGTAAAATCAGGTCGCCTAAATATACAGAACGACCACGTTTTAAGGAATCTCTGTCTAAAGCTTCATCCTGAAGAACGTAGTGGGAAAGGTCACTAATATGAAAACCTAACAACCAATTACCAGCAGTCGTTGATTGTAAAGTCACCGCATTTTCGACAACTTTGGTATCACCTGCGGCATTAGCAATGGTAATCGTATGTAGTTCCCGTAAATCTAAACGATTTTTTAAATCTGCCTTAAGGAGTTTTTTTGGTAATCTGGCGGCTGCATCCAAAATTGACTCGGAAAAACCACGGGATAGGTCATGTTTACAAGTCACCAAATCGATATCAGCTGCCGCTTCCGCATCACTGCCTAAAATTTGTACCACCCGCCCCAGGGGAGGATATTGGGCTAAAGGATAGCGCAAGACTTCGACATGGGCAAGATGATCGATCGCCTCTTCCAACTTCATCCCAGTAGTTTGGAGCTTGAGTTCAAATAATAGACGATCGTCTAGGGGCACAGCCCGAAAACCTCCCTCTACCTGCTTAATTCTTGCTAGTAGGGTGTGATTAGAGCGTTCCAGAATTAACTTCACCTCACCCTCTGGAGAGCGACGACGACTACCTTCTTTGAGAACTCTGACCAAAACGCGATCGCCATTCCAAGCATTACTTAAATGACTTTCGCGGATGTAAATATCTTCTGCGGCTTCCACATCCTGGATCGCAAAGCAAAAACCCTTACTCGAACAGCGTAATCTGGCTTCAATGACTCCATCTTCACTGATGCGACGATATTTACCCCGTTCTTTAACCAGAACTCCGATTTTTTCTAGCACCTCCAAGGTAATGTGAAGCTTTTCTAAGCTGTCTTCATCTTCACAACCTAGTTTTTTTTCCAAGAGTTTACGAGCTACCAATTTATCATCGGTGAAATTGGCAAGGAGTGTAGCGATTGAAAATTCCATGCAGTGAACCGACCTTTGGTCAAAACATCATGTGTGGGTTGTTGATTTTGGTTCTTGGCTTGTAACCCTCAGAATTGACAGAAAGCGATTGCATCGTTGGAGACAACTCTGACAAGCTTTGCTCTCAGCCAAGAGGTTCAGAGCATTTGAGGGTTTCCCAGCCACTCGTATCAAGGAAGTAGCGTCCAATTACTCGTGTAGCGCTTTTCAGGCGATCGCCAGTCTGACGATAATCAACAGATTCCCCTGAAACTGAGCTAGACCGATTCAACTTCAGAGTTCCCCTTCGTTTTTTACCTACCTTTGTCAAGCCAATTGCCCCAAGCATGCTTGATACCAGATTTAGCCCCACTCGGTAATCACGCAACGGGTTTCTTGTAGCCTTGTTTGGGATTATGTTCAAGAATCCTAACTTACTACTGGGTAAACCCCCGATGTGTAATTGTCTTGACTGAAGGTAATTTTACGCCATTAGACTCTGATTTTGAACTCGGAGAAACTGCCGACAGAACCAACTGCTCCATATGTAGAATCGGTAACAGCCAGGTCGGCAACTTCACAAGTGGTGAGGACGAACCATTACTTCATTATTGTAGATTTACGGCGTACTTCCAGAAAATACTTCCGGAAAGCCGATTAGGTAAATAGTATAGCACTCACAGTAAGACTACGTAGTCTATCACCTATGTAGCTAAAATTTTACCTCTATTATTTATTGTTACATTTAGTTCTGTCCAGGGGCGATCGCTCTACTTACTAAATCTTTCACTACCTATTCCTATTCCTGCACGCAACTGTGTAATTCTGCTCACTAGTAGCAACATACACCAAGCAACAAATTTTGCTCACCATTCCTAAAAATTCTTGATATTACTTCCCTTGTCACTGGCTAAAAGTTAAAAGGAATTGACTCACTCACAAGCCACAAATTCACATAACTCAATATTGAATTTCCTTATCCAGTACATATATACTCTATGTGATATAAAACGTTAGAATACTAGCTCAAGATGTCTTTGCGACTGAAGATTGTGAGTTAATACCAATTTGAAAAAACAATACGACACATGGACAAAACCCCTCCCCAGCCCTCCCCGATTTCGGGGAGGGTGCCCGATAGGGCGGGTGGGGTATCTGTCGTAAAAATTTTTTGAATCGGTATAATTATGGGAATTTTTCATTCCTAACCTTTGAACCTGATTGAATATTTGGGAATTTGTATTATGTTGGCTCAATTTCAGAGCTTGTATCCCCACGCTAGTTTAATTTCCGAGTTACTAGAAATTCACCACGGCAAGTATATTGTCCGCGTTACTGTGCAAATTGAAGGTGTTGCTCGTGCCACAGGTCTAGCGGCGGCAGATACAATCGAAGTGGCAGAGGATAATGCCAGAAATCGTGCTTTGATGGTTTTAAATTTGCATCCGAAGAGTGAACCGCTCTCCATAGTTCCACCCTCAACTAATTCAACCAAGATAGACTCCAGGGAACTAGAGCAGAATATCTCGAAGAATTCCACAACTGCGAAAAAATCCTCTCACAGCGTAGCTGCTATCCCTGGAACAACTGTAATTTCAACCCCCATGGATAGCCCCATGGATAGCTACAATTCAGATATCAATTCCAGTATTCCCTATCCTGAAGACCTAGATTTTCCCTTGATTCCTGAAGATAATTCCGAAATTTCACCTCTTCCAGAAATTAGCGCTCCCAACATCACACCATTTCCCCAAAGAAAACCATCCGAGGAAGTCACACCAGCACCCAGTACCAAAAAAAAGAAAAAAGCCGAACCCTTGGATTTATCTGATGTAATTGCCAAAACCGATGTCCATATCCAGCGCTTAGGTTGGACAAAGGAACAGGGAAGAGAGCACCTGAAACAGGCTTATGGTAAACTGGGGCGCACTTTGCTTTCTGAAGAAGAATTATTAGATTTTCTCAAATATTTAGAAACTCAACCCACACCAATTACACCTGTAGATCCCCTCGCTGGATTTTAAGTGATTTTAAGTGCGAGGCATTCTCTGTGAGCAATTACTTCCAACAGAATAAATATTAGGAGAGTTGGGGAATTCCTGTAACAAAACTTCCCAATTCCCCATAAATATTATTTAACCCATTCCAGAGTAATTTCAATATTTGCCGTCTCACTTCCCTTAACTAACAAAGGTGTTAGTCTTCCTGACTCCATAACAATATCGATACCAAATTTGACACTGGCTTTATCTGGCTTCACTTTTTGTAACATCTCGGCAATTTCCTTGCTGAGTGACTCGATCGCCGTTGTGACTTCGCTAAAGGGACGAGTATGAAGATTTATTTTGCGATCGCCGAGAAAAGTTGCCTCCACGCGAACATTAGTACCATCAATCAACTCTACGGGAATTACTTTGGTTTGTAGATCCATAAAATCCTATCCTACGTTCATTGCCGTCATGAAGGCTTTTTGACTTACATCTTTATACAGTGTATTTAAATACTTCATTACGACATCAGCAGCAGTAGAACTGGCTAAACCTTCTTCTTCCTTAGCTAGGGGAATGTCTCCGAGGATATCCAAGACAGTTTCCCCTGTGGATGGAGCAATCACGACTAGAGAAGACTCCAGGGGTTCGTGGTATTCCCAGAAAGATTCCAGAGATATTGGTGCTGAAATATGGGACTCTAAAACTTCGCCATCCGTTTCAGTGGTAGATATGTTCTGGTGGCTACTACGTAATAGGCGTAAATCGGAGATAATTTGTTCCTTAGTGCGTCCTCGCAGTTGAAATAAGACAAAGGGATCTTCACTGAAGCGATCGCCAAGTTGATAATAAACTGCGGCAATATGTTTACAGGGGTTTGCCTTATCGGGACAGGTGCAGCGACTACGAACATCACCGAGGGTGAAAGGAAATAGGGACAAACCGTTACTTGTAAACACATCCTCAATATTCTGTGGCATTTCCCCAGCTAACAATTTGGCAGGAAAAGCTGCTTTTTGGGATATGGTTTCAATTACGTAACTCCACTCTTCTTCAGTAAAAGCATTCAAAGACAGGGAGACTTTATAAGGTTCTGCTTCGCTTCCCTGTACCTGTGCTAGCACCTTCGCACCTTGAAATTCAATATTTAAAACATTCCCCTCCCGTGCATAGATTCTCCCCCGTTCTAACCGTTTTTTAAAGCGGTAGGAATCAAGTAAATCTAACCAACGTTGTGACCACCATTCCCGATTAGATTGTAGTGTGTAAGTTGTCATATAGGAATCTGATTTCTGAGTAATGAGTAGTGAGTGGTTAGTAATGAGTAATGAGTTTGTAGGATGGGTGAGCGATCGCTATCAGCATTTGTAGGTTGGGTGAGACATACCAGAGATATTTTGGGCAAACAAAGAAATCCAGCTTGCGTCGTAACCCAAGATATACCGAACAGATATATTTTGCGGAAACGGAAAACATTTTGCATCAATTTAAACATGATAAATTACCAACAAGATCATGTTGGGTTACGGTGCAATAGATATTTTCGTTTTGATTAAAAATCAATCATTTGCCCAGCTCAACCTACAATTCTATCAGTCCTCTTGTAGAGGACTTGAGCTATTAGACGGTGATTTTTAATCGCTGACTGGCTCGAACCGTCGAACTCAGGTTTGGCGGGGTGGGGTAAAATTCCTTACCTCCACTCACCCTGCAAGGTAAAAGCCGCCCAGTAGTGAGCATCAGCATATTCTTTACTCTCCAACATTTCCAGTTGAGCAGCCCGCAGAGCCGCAGCAGGAGTCATCTTCCCTTGCAACATCTTTTGATACATCTTCTGCATCAACACCGAAGTACTCTCATCATTCACATTCCAGAGACTCACCGCTAAACGGGGACTACCTGCATACATAAATCCCCTTGTCAACCCCATCAAGCCTTCTCCCTTGGTTTCCTTGCCGATTCCCGTCTCGCAAGCACTGAGAACAACTAGCTCGGCGGCTAAATTCAAGTTGAAAATATCGACTAAACGCAAATAACCATTAATTTCTTTACCCTTGCTATCAAACAAACTCAACACAATCCCCGATAGCTCAGGATTCTCAAAATTCGCTGTACCATGGGTAGCAAAATGCACAATCTTATACTGATTCAAGCTCTGGTTGAGGGCATTTTCCCGACTCGCAGCAAAATCAAAGGCTTGGAAAGTCGAGTGTTTCTCAAATAGAGATAAAATACCCTCAGCTTCCTTCTTAGTTGCAGGTAAACGCCCATCTAAATCACGGTTGTTTTTTGCGGCTCTTTTTAATGCCAAAACATCGTTATTATCTGGACGGTTAATAATTCTAGGAGTTTTTTGTCCCCTGAGAGACTGAAGACGGGTATCTGGTTTGGTGCAATCTCTATCTTCACAACCAAACACCGCATCAGCAAAGATTGCTAAAGCTTTTTCTGCTGGTTTGCGCTTTTGTAAATCCTTGCGTAATTCTGCAATCACCGTTGCGGAGGGAGAATAGACGATTTCGTGTTTTGCCAGGAGAAAAGACTTAAAACCATCCCCAGCTTGTTGGTTAATTGGTAAGCTGGGTATAGGTAAAACTCCGAAGGGAATTGATTGCAATCCCCCATCAGCAACTATGAGTAAACGTTTATTTCCTAATTCCTTAACTACAGGTTGTAGGAGAATTTGACTCAGTTTTCTGGCTGCTATTTGCCCCTCTTTAAGTTGAACAGTAATGATTTCATCAGGATGATTTTCTAATAAGTCTCGGTAATTTTCAACTAATTCTTCAATCTCTGACTGTTTCGCTAGCTCAAAGCTTCGCATTCCCGTTTTTGTCACCATCCATAGGTAGCTGCGCTCTGCACCGAGGGAATATTGTAAAAGAACTGTTTCCTCATCTAGGACTTGCTGTTGTACCTGGGAGAGGGTGAGAGGTTGGGGATATTTGATATTTGCGTAAGAAGGGCTAGATATGCGAATTTGATTTTGGAGTTCCTTATATTCTGCTCTCAGGGTGTTGAGTTGTGCGTCTGCTTGAGCAATTTTATTAATTGTGCTGTTGATATTTTCCTGTTGGGATAATTCAATTTTCAGTTTTTCCTGAGCATCAATTTTTTGCTGGATTTCTGTTTCCTGTTGCAGTAGTTTCGAGTCAACACCTTTACGGATTTTCGCTTGGGATTCCGTCAGTAATTCGATGAGACTACGAGCGCGGGAGCGTTCACTGGCATTGAAAGCCAGGGTATTATATCCTTTTGATGGGTCTTTTTTGTGCAGTTCCATCAACAAGTCAATGTAGAATTGGTAAGAATCCTGTTTAGATGCAAAGTAGGATGTACGTAAATCTGGGCTAGCGATTTTTGTACGTAAGTCTTCGATAATGGTAATAGCCGCTTCAATATTTTTTAGTGCAGATGGGAGCTTGCCTTGCCTGTATTCAACGCGGGCAATATTACCTAAATTAGTAGCTTCCCCATCCCTGTCACCTACTGCACGGATTAACGGTAGAGCTTGGTTGTAGTATTTCAGTGCTTCCTGCTTTTCTCCTAAACTGTCGTAGACTAAACCAAGATTATTCAGGGTAGCAGCTTCCCCACGGCGATCGCCGACTGCACGGTATAACGGTAGAGCTTGGTTGTAGAATTTCAGTGCTTCCTGCTTTTCTCCTAAACTGTCGTAGACTAAACCAAGATTATTCAGGGTAGCAGCTTCCCCACGGCGTTGGCGTAGCCCCTCCTCTGGAGAAAGCGCCGACTGCACGGAATAAGGTAGAGCTTGGTTGTAGTATTTCAGTGCTTCCTGGTTTTCTCCTAAACTGTTGTAGACAAAACCAATATTATTCAGGGTAGTAGCTTCCCCACGGCGTTGGCGTAGCCCCTCCTCTGGAGAAGCGCCGACTGCACGGAATAACGGTAGAGCTTGGTTGTAGAATTTCAGTGCTTCCTGCTTTTCTCCTAAATCGTCGTAGACATTACCAATATTATTCAGGGTAGTAGCTTCCCCACGGCGTTGGCGTAGCCCCTCCTCTGGAGAAGCGCCGACTGCACGGAATAACGGTAGAGCTTGGTTGTAGAATTTCAGTGCTTCCTGCTTTTCTCCTAAATCGTCGTAGACACTACCAATATTACTCAGGGTATTCGCTTCCCCACCGCGATCGCCGACTGCACGGTATAACGGTAGAGCTTGGTTGTAGTATTTCAGAGCTTCCTGCTTTTCTCCTAAACTGTTGTAGACAAAACCAATATTATTCAGGGTAGTAGCTTGCTGTTTCTTATCCCCCACTTTTCGCCACAGTTCCAATGCTTCCAACCATTTACTAATTGCTTGGGTGAGAGATTCCTTTGTCCCCTGTTTGTATAATGCAACCCCTTCTTGAAAAGCTTTTTCTGCTGCGGTGGCATCTTGTTGGGTGTTTTTCCCTGCTTGCTGTGCTATTTGTAACTTAGTCCCTTGAGCCAAGGTTGCAGACTCGGAAATAAAAACTACACTGAGTAAGGAACTTAAAGCGATACTAGTAAATCTTGTGGGAAAAAGTCGGGAATTTTTAGCTGATTTTCTGCCCCTTGTCATCCTTTTCACCTATTTTCAGTAATAATTTTCATAGCAATGCTGACCGTATAAATACGGCATCGCAGCAAATAGATTTATTTTTATCGGAAGAAATACTTACAAGGTTGAGTCTATCGTGAAGCCCAAGGTTCAGTAAAGTCAGCTACGACTTTTGTTACGTAAACATTAGTTCAAATAAGCCCTTCGACTCACCTCGGCTACTTCGACTACGCTCAGTACAAGTTCGCTCGGTACAAGCCGCTCAGGGCTAGGCTGTTGACTTTGATATAAATTCACGATTTTTATTCATACACTTTTTTGTCACTCTCGTACCAAGGCTCTGCCTTGGTGTGTGTGGCGCGAGGCTCTGCCTCGATTCAGGAGGCGGAGCCTCCGAAATGTCATTCCCAGGCTCTCCCAAGTAGCCAGGTTTAATCAAAGGTAGGATGTGTTCATGAACCCCCCCTACCGTTTTGTGATAAATATGGGTCTACTCGTCTGAAATCAAGGCACTTCTATCTAATAATAATAAATTCCTTAATTGCTCAGTATCTAATTCCGTTAACCACTCTTCCCCCCCTCCAACAACTTGTTCTGCTAATTGTTTTTTACTCTCAATCATGTCGTGAATCTTCTCTTCTAAAGTTCCCGTGCAGACAAATTTATGGACTTGAACATTGCGAGTTTGCCCAATTCTAAAAACCCTATCTGTAGCTTGGTTCTCCACTGCGGGATTCCACCATCTATCAAAGTGAAAAACATGATTTGCCCTAGTCAAATTTAATCCCACACCTCCGGCTTTCAGAGACAAAATCATAATTGGTGGTCCCTGGGGGTCATTTTGAAAACGGTCAATCATTTCCTCTCTTTGCTTTTTGCTAGTGCTACCATAGAGGAAGAATATTTCCCGTTGTAAATGTTTTTCTAAATAGGGTTTGAGGAGTTTTCCCCACTCAGCAAACTGGGTAAAAATTAAAGCATTATCTTTCTCTGCTAATACCTCTTCTAACATTTCTTGTAAGCGCCATAATTTACCGGATAATCTCGGTTCTTGAAGATTGGACTGCTTGAGAAATTGTGAAGGATGGTTACAAATTTGCTTTAATTTGATTAATAATGCCAGAATCATGCCTCGTCGTTGTAAGCCATCGGCTGAGTCAATTTCTTGCAAGGAATTTTCTACTACTTGTTGATATAATTCTGCCTGTTGGGGACTCAAACCACAAAATACAGTCATTTCCTGTTTTTCTGGTAAATCTTGAATAATACTGCGGTCAGTTTTCAGGCGACGTAAAATAAAAGGTTGTACCAAGGAACGCAGTTGACTGAGGGAAGAAACATCGCCATACTTCTCTATGGGCATGGCAAAGCGACGTTGAAAGAATTGTTTGTTTCCTAAATAACCAGGGTTGAGAAAATCTAAAATTGACCACAATTCCTGTAATCTATTTTCTACGGGTGTGCCAGTCAGGGCAATGCGAAAACTGGCTTCTAGTTGTCGTACTGCTTGGGATTGTTTGGCTTCGGCATTTTTGACATTTTGCGCTTCATCTAATACAATTCCTTGCCAATTCACGGTTTGTAAAGTCTTTAAATCCCGATGAATTAGGGAATAACTGGTGATGACTAAATCATATTTTTTGACTGTCTCGGTAAAGGTTTTACCCTTGGGGCGTTTATCACCGTGATATTGCAAAACTTTCAGGGTGGGAGCAAATTTTCTTACCTCCCGTTCCCAGTTACCGAGTACGGAGGTGGGGGCAACTAAAAGGGTGGGATTTTCTAGGGATTCTTGCTCTTTGAGGTGCAGTAGAAAAGCAATAAATTCAGCAGATTTACCAAGTCCCATGTCGTCTGCAAGACACGCACCTAAACCCCAGCGTTCTAAGAAAGCTAACCAAGCTGCACCCCGTTCTTGGTATGGTCGTAATTGTCCTTGAAAGTTGGCAGGTGTGGGTAAGGGGGCGATCGCCTGATTATTTGTCAGGGTAGAGATTAATTCCTCTAATGCTCCCGATGCTTCAAAGCTAACTACTGGTAACTTCTCGATGGTTTGGGTGTCTCCCGTACTCAAACGCAGAGCATCTTCTAGGGAAAGGGACATTTGCTCTTTGCGGGAAGCAAAAAACCCTTGGGCAGTTTTGATATCCTGGGGACGTAACTCCACCCATTCCCCATTAATTTCTACTAGGGGACTATTTAAGGCTACCAGTTTATCGAATTGCGCTTTCGACAAGGTTTGCCCACCGATCGCCAACTCCCATTTAAAATTTAATAAGCTTTGTAAACCCAAACGAACATCTTTTTTCTTGGCTGTTTGAGCTGTTACTTTCAATCCCAGACGGTTTGCCCAGCCTTCACGGTTAGCTAAACTGGGTGGTAAAATCACCCCTAAACCGTTATCTTCTAAACGCCATTTGGCAGCTTTGATAAATTCGTAAGCCTGTAAAGGTGTAAGTTGGCAAGATTGGGGATATTGGGTTTCTAAACTCGGAGCAATAATCGGGTAAAGACGGGAAGCTAAACCTAAACCTCTGAGGAATGTTTCCTGGGGTTGGAGAATTGTGCGTTGTTGGTAGGTAAATTTTTCCAGGGGATGTTGCCAAATCGTCGCTGCATCAACAAGAAAATCTTCGTCATCTGCGGCTTGGAGATAGTATGCTAAAGTCCAGTTTTCCGATGTATCGGATTCGGGAGAACGTAAGACAAAACAGGTGCGAAACTGGTTTTTCCCTGCCAACTGGTATTGTAGTGGCATCATCCAAGCTTTCAGGGAAGCAGCTAGTCTTTCCGTTTCTCCAGGGTTTCCTGGTACTATCGCTGTGGTTCCCAACGACTGTAACCATTGTCTAATGGTGCTGGGTAAGGATGACATTACCCTAGGTTCTAATAATGCTTGGGAACCTACCATGGTTCTAATTTGAGCATCCATCGTACTATTGAGAAATGCCAAAATCAATTCCTGGGGTTCCGGGGGTAAATGAATCGATGGGCTGTTGATATTCCCACTACCTTGATACATTCGACAAGCTAGGGGCATAATCCGAGAAAACTTTTCTAAGCGAGTACTATCCACAGCACTATCAATCAGTGCTTGCCATTTTGGTACTAGAGAAGCATCATTTTCTCGCTCCAGAATGGGCAAAAATTTACACCGAGAAATTAAATCTAAACTCCAGCGAGCAATTTGTAACCAAAAATTTAAATCTCCCCCCAGAAAACTGGTTTCGGAATTTTCGAGATTTTGAGTATTCAGGGGTAGGGATGTCAGAAAGGCGATCGCCTCCTGGGAATTGAGATAAAAACCGCTTACCTGCCAAGGTTGTAAATATTCCTGGGTTTCTCGATTTAACCTAGCAGAATGTTGGGGTAGGAAGGTGACATCATTTTCCAACTGAGAAGGAATGGCGATCGCCCCTTGGGCGGGCTGGAAGCCTATCGTCTGCTCACAACTAGGTATTTCTGCAAGTTTTACCTGTCGTGTTTTTAACCATGTTTGCAACTCTACTGCCGTCATTGCCAAGGGATGGGGCAGGATTTTCCCGGTGTCTTCTGGTTGATAATTTTGCAGCGATCGCCAAGTCTCTCCCCAAATGAATAAACCCTCGCCCCTGACTTCTTGTGCGACATCATCCCAGGGGTTTTGCAATAACCAACTACCGTGTAAAATTGCCATTTCCTATCTCAAATAATTCTGACGATTTTGATAAAAATTCAACCTATTTTCCGTTTTTATATAATGATGAAATTCATGACATCAAAACTAATCTAACTAATTGCTAATGATGTGATTGATAAATTTAGTTATAGCGTTTGCACAGCAAGTAAAGTACAACCTCAACCACCCTATTGGACATTTTCCTGCCTATCTGTAAGGGCTGGTAAGGGGTGCTTTGATAGCTTGCCAGAGTGGAAAACACTATATCAACTATTCGTCATCAAGATATCTGTCAACTGTGACATCGGTAAGCAACTACCCATAATCAAGTTGCCCACGAATTTCACCATTATCCCTCGGCTGTCCTCACCATTGAGCCGATTCATATCCCCAAATTTTTTTGAGAAACATGATATTAATTTACATTTTAATATAAAAAGTAATATTTATGATGAAAAATGATGAAGTTAGCCAATTTATCAAATAATATCCTGATCACCCAGACTAAAAATGCAATTACCTATTCATAAAATTTTAAAAAATGGCATGAAAGTAGAACTAGACTCTATGCAAGCACAAGAGGAGGAAGTTGTTAGAAGGCTATTAAATTTGATCATAATTGATGGCAAAACCTATCCCCAAAGCCAGCCACTCTCACCCCGCGAGTTTAGTAATTATTGGTTAAGTGGAAAAGCTTTTGTGGTCAGAAATATGGATGATTTGCCGGAATATCAAGCCCAGGAAGTTCTAGGAGGATTCTTCCTCAAGCCCAATTTTCCAGGTCGATGTAGCCATATTGGAAATGCTGGTTTTATTGTACAACCTCGATGCCGTGGGCAAGGTATTGGACGATTTATGGGAGAAGCAATGCTAGAAATTGCCAGCAGTCTGGGTTATGAGGCAGTCATGTTTAATTTGGTGTTTGCGACAAATACCCCCTCTCTGCGTTTATGGCAATCATTGGGATTTGAAGAAATTGGCTGTATTCCCAACGCTGTCAAACTGTTTGAAGGAGAAAGTACCGATGCGGTGATGCTATACAAAAAACTCAATTAAGGGGATAGACTCACCCGCGTCCGAAAATCAGGGAGCCAGACGCTTCCAGTACACATTTTGTAACCATCACAACTTATGCGATAAACCACCAGCTTACTACTCACTACTCCTGACTCCTTACCCTGTCCTCTGTGTCATTCCTGATACTTCTGTGTACTTTTTCTAGAGAACTGAAGCCAGCAACAGTGCATAAATGTTAGGATTGCCACAGAGAGAGAATAGCGAAAGTAGAAGGAAAAATAACTGAATGGGAGAATTTGAAAAGTCAATATCCTTTGACGGACGGGATATTCGACTGAAGGTTGGTCTATTAGCTCCCCAGGCTGGTGGATCGGTGTTGATACAATCTGGGGATACAGCAGTTTTAGTCACAGCTACGCGATCGCAAGCCAGAGAAGGCATAGATTTTCTCCCCTTGACTGTAGATTATGAAGAAAGGCTATATGCTGCGGGGAGAATCCCAGGAGGAATACTACGACGGGAAGGTCGTCCGCCAGAGAAGGCAACCCTGACAAGTCGTTTAATTGACCGTCCATTGCGTCCGTTATTCCCATCATGGTTACGGGACGATCTGCAAGTGATTGCCCTAACTATGTCCATGGATGAGCAAGTACCCCCCGATGTGTTAGCTGTTACAGGGGCTTCCATTGCGACTTTACTAGCAAAAATTCCTTTTAATGGTCCGATGGCGGCGGTACGTGTGGGACTAGTGGGAGATGATTTCATTATCAACCCCACCTATGCCGAAATTGAAGCGGGAGATTTGGACTTGGTGGTTGCTGGTTCCCCTGATGGGGTAATCATGGTGGAAGCTGGAGCCAACCAACTGCCAGAAAGGGATATCATCGAGGCAATTGAATTTGGCTATGAAGCTGTCCAGGATTTAATTCAAGCACAGCTAGATTTAGTTGCGGAATTAGGGATAGAACTTGTCAAAGAAGAACCACCAGAGGTGGATTTGACTCTGGAAAACTTTATCCGCGATCGCGCCACTTCCGAAATCAAACAAATTCTGGCACAGTTTGACCTGGATAAAACCGCACGGGACAGCGCCCTCGACGTAGTTAAAGATACAATTGCCACAGCGATCGCCGACCTGCCAGAAGATGACGCCATCCGAGTTGCTGCCACCGCTAACGCTAAAGCCCTCGGTAACACCTTCAAGGACATTACCAAGAAACTGATGCGTCGCCAAATTGTTGAAGATAATGTGCGCGTAGATGGTCGCAAACTGGATCAAGTCCGTCCCGTTTCCTGCCAAGTCAGTCTCTTGCCTCAACGTGTCCATGGTAGTGGTCTGTTCAATCGTGGATTGACTCAAGTACTGTCCATCTGTACCTTAGGAACCCCCGGTGATGCCCAAAACCTGCCCGACGATCTGCAAGCCGATCAGGGAAAACGTTATCTGCATCATTACAACTTCCCTCCCTTCTCCGTCGGTGAAACTAAACCCCTACGCGCCCCAGGACGACGGGAAATTGGTCACGGTGCCCTTGCGGAACGGGCAATGTTACCCGTACTACCACCAAAGGATAAATTTCCCTACGTAATTCGCGTTGTATCGGAAGTTTTATCTTCTAATGGTTCTACCTCCATGGGTTCCGTTTGTGGTTCTACCCTTGCCCTCATGGATGCAGGTGTACCAATTGCTAAACCCGTGAGCGGAGCAGCAATGGGTCTAATTAAAGAAGGCGAAGAAATCCGTGTTTTAACCGATATTCAAGGTATCGAAGATTTCTTGGGTGATATGGACTTTAAGGTAGCGGGTACTGATAGCGGTATCACTGCCTTGCAAATGGATATGAAAATTTCCGGGTTATCCCTAGATGTCATTGCCCAGGCAATTCATCAGGCAAAAGAAGCACGGCTACATATTCTGGAGAAAATGCTCCAGGCGATCGATGAACCGCGTACGGAAATGTCTCCCTATGCGCCACGACTCCTGAGTATCAAAATTGACTCAGACATGATTGGTTTAGTCATCGGACCTGGTGGTAAAACTATCAAAGGCATTACCGAAGAAACTGGTGCCAAAATCGACATTGAAGATGACGGTACTGTGACTATCTCCGCCGTCGATGAGAACAAGGCGAAGAAAGCCAAAAATATCATCCAAGGCATGACTCGCAAACTGAATGAAGGTGATGTTTACGTAGGTCGTGTGACGCGAATTATACCGATTGGTGCATTTGTGGAATTCTTGCCCGGTAAAGAGGGGATGATTCACATTTCCCAACTGGCTGATTATCGTGTCGGCAAGGTTGAGGATGAAGTTTCTGTGGGCGATGAAGTGATTGTCAAAGTCCGGGAGATTGACAACAAGGGAAGAATTAACCTAACTCGTTTAGGTATCCATCCTGATCAAGCTGCCGCCGCCAGAGAAGCTGCAACGAAGTAATAGCCTTTCTTTCACGAGATGACACTGAAGGATTGATTCGATTCAGGTAGTTTTCAAGAAACGATTCGTTGTCTATGGAAGCGTACTTGATGAAGTGTATTGTGAAAGAAGATGAATCCAAGTTGCGAGTTGTGACTCACTGTGCTGGGAGACAGTCTTTGTGACTGTATCTCCCGTTTGCCACAAACCAGCCAATATGTATAAATTCCCTAAAATCTGAATATGAAGTAGATATTCAAATATATTTCTCTGTGGGTTGTTGATTTTCAACTTTTTCCCAGGTTTGATTTATCGGTATTTCTAAGGAAAATTCACTACCCTTGCCCAATTGTGAGCTACAAGTCAAATTTCCTTGATGATTTTCCACAATAATTTGATAGCTAATAGACAAACCTAAACCAGTACCATCACCAACAGGTTTAGTTGTAAAAAATGGATTAAATATTTTAGCTTTTACCTCTTCATTCATCCCACCAGCATTATCACTAATCCGAATACGCACATGACTGGGTGGAATAAATTCCGTACGAATACGAATTTCTGGTTGGAAATTTATTTCATCTTCCTTTGCTAGATGGAATGCATCAATGGCATTACTAATAATATTCATGAATACCTGGTTGAGTTTCCCCGGATAGCATTCAACAGGGGGCAACTGGCTATATTCTTTGATAATTTTAATGGCTGGGCAATCTTTGGAAGCGAACATCTGGGATTTATTGCCAAAATTAGAAATATCAACCCCATCATCACAGTCCCCTGTTTTCAGACGATGTTGCAGAATGAGTAAGGTACTATCAATCCCTTCATGGAGACAAACAGTTTTCATTTCTGCCTCATCAAGACGGGAAAAGTTGCGCAGAGACAAAACTATATCACGAATACGCTGCGCTCCGGCTTTCATCGATGAGAGTAACTGAGGTAAGTCATCAATGATGAAATCTAAGTCAATATCTTGCGATCGCGCGATAATTACTTCCGATGGTTGGGAATAAGATTCTTCATAGAGACGCAATATTTCTACTAAATCCTGAATATAATTTTCCGCATGGTCGAGGTTGCCAGAGATAAAATTAATCGGATTATTAATTTCGTGGGCAATCCCTGCAACTAACTGCCCCAGGGATGACATTTTTTCACTTTGTACCAGTTGAGCTTGGGTTTGCTGCAATTGATGCAAAGCTTGTTGTAATTCTTGACTGCGTGCTTCTGCGATTTCGAGTGCCGTTTGAGCTTGAATGTAGAGATATTCCTGAGTTTTTTGAGCCGCAGAGCGTTCTTGAATTTCTAATAATAATCTTTGATTGATTTCATCTAAAGCTTGGGTACGTTGTTGAACCCTAATTTCTAGCTCCTCTTTGGCTCTGGAGAGTTCCTGTTGAGCTTGTTGTCGTTGATGTGCTTCCATTGCGAGGGTGACTAAATCCGCAATACAACCGCCAAAATTTTGCTCTTCCAGGTTCCAGTGACGGATTCCATCGGTGTATTCATGGCAAACCACACCAATCATTTCTCCCCGTAGCCAAATTGGTGCATCTAGCATGGAGGTGACACCAACTGCTGGCAAATAAGCTATGCCAAATTCACTAGTACGTGGATCGGTGTAAGCATCATCCGCAGCAATTGTCCGTTCTGTTTTTAAAGCTTGGAAATATGCAGGAAAGTCACTGGCAAAAATTTCGACTCCTTGAGAATGGCGCTTAGGACTTTTTTCAAATAGATTTAAGCATCTAATCTTGGTGCATTCTTCGTCATAGAGCCAAATACTGACGCGCTCAACTTTTAGGGTATGGGCAGCAGTTTCCGTAATTTTTTCTAAAGCTAGATTGAGATTTCCCTCAACGATGGTGGTGTTTCTTGCCAGGGTGAGCAGCACCTGATTTTGAGATTTTAGGCGATGTTGAGTTTGCTGAAGCTTGAACTGTGTGACGTTGCGTAGGGAAAAACTTAGCAATGTTACAGCTAGGGCTAGTAGGAAATAGGCGAAAATGTTGATATTAACACTGAGATTTGCTGGTTCGTAGCAAAGATACCCAATAAATATCAGTAAGGCGATCGCTACCCATACATGTAGAATATCTTGATGCTTTTTATACCAAGCTTTTATGCTTTTGAAGCGATTAGTTTGCTGTTGCCAGGAATGATAAATACTGAATATTGTCATTGTAATCAGATACTATATGTAGATAACACGCGAGAATTAAGTAATTTTGAGTTCTCTAATTTCAATAAATCGCTAATTTCTGATATTTTTGTCTGATTTAAAATTGTCCTAATGGGAGCATGACTCAGATTAGCTTTCTATTATGCCCTGATTGCCTCGATTTTGTCAGTGGAATTTTGCGGATTTAGATTTTTGCACACATATTAAATACGTAATTATACTGTGTTAACCCTTGATTTTCAGAAAATAATTCCTCAGAAGAAAAAATAATAGTAATTTATTCCTGATTTTTGGGGTTCTTAATTCTGTTTCTGATTCCCTAGGGTATTCACTTAGTATAAAAAAAGCGATAATTTGCGTAGTTGTCACCCTGCTCTTTCTATAACTCTTGCAACTTCTACAACTTCTATTTTCAAGACAGACTATAATCTTTTTTGAGTCCACTGTAGGCAAATGCAGCTAATTGTGGCACTTTAGAATCGTAGTGGCTAGAAGCACCTTGGAGCAGGATTATAGGAAATTCCACAATGCTGATTTGCCCTCAGTGCAATTTTGAGAACCCGGATATTCACAAGTTTTGTCAAAACTGTGGCGCACCCTTGAGCCAAAAAGTTTGTTCTGCCTGTAATACCCATGTCGATTTAGACGCAAAGATTTGTCATAATTGCGGGGCAGAATGCGGCTCAATTTGGCGGGCGATAGTTAAGAAAGAACATACTGAAGATATGCAGGAGTTAGCAACACCTGAAACATCTTTTTCTTGGCTGAATAGTGCTTATCTTGATGCACAGCAGCGTTACCAAATTATTGATACCTTGCCGCCATTCACAGAAATTAGCCCCACAACTCAAATCAATTTACGGGTGATGGACTGTCAACCCTATCAAGTGCCTCCTTTGAAGGTGATGCTGGAAAGTCAACAAGATGATTCTCCATCTTCTGTGGTGGCAGGGGAAATTCCAGACTTGGCGAAACCCTATATTCTGTTACAAAAATATACAAGTAAGGGAATCCCAATTATTCATGATGCTTGGCAGCAAGACAGTGTTCAGACAGTAATTCTGGAAGAGCGTTCCCAATGGCTATCTTTGTCGGACTTGTGGCAGACAGATTCCACAAGCTCTTTGCAGATGATAAGTTGCTTTTACCAGATGACTTTACTGTGGGCGATACTGGAGCCTTTTGCTTGTCGCCAGAGTTTACTAGAGTTGGAAAATTTGCGTTTAGATGAAGATCAGGCTGTGGCTTTACAGTTTTTGTATCGAGAGCCAGAGTCAGAATCTTTGACAATTCAAGCTTTAGGACGTGTTTGGCAGAGGTTATTTCGAGAATCTCAGCGTACCCAATTTGGAGCAATTTTGCAATTATTAGGAGAATTAGAAGGTGGGAAAATTGAGACTATAGAGCAGCTACAATTACGATTGCAGGCGATCGCCACAGAAATGCAAACTCCACCGGAGCCTGTAAATCCCATCATGAATAATCGCGATCGTGATGATGTTACTGACATCTTACCGCCCAAGGTTCCTGCTGCTAGTCTCCAACCTACACTTCCTCCTGAATCTATGGGTACAGAAAATGCCAAAGACGAATTTCCCACCATTGTCTTACCCATGCAGTTAGCCAGCTTAGAAAATGCTGGTATCACCGATGTGGGCAAACAACGTCACCATAACGAAGACTTTTTTGGTACAGATTCGCAAATTCATAAAATTGAATCGCCAAGTTTTCGTTCTTTCCAAGGAAAAGGACTATATATCCTCTGTGATGGTATGGGGGGACACGCTGGCGGTGAAGTGGCTAGTAACCTAGCTGTGAATACCCTGCGCGAGTACTTCCAAAATCACTGGCAAGGGGATGAACTACCCTCCAAAGAGATTATTAGTGCAGGTATTTACCAAGCCAACCAAGCTATCTATAACCTCAATCAACAGGAATCCCGTTCAGGGGTAGGACGTATGGGCACTACCCTTGTTATGCTGTTAATTCAGAATACCCAGGCAGCTGTGGCACACGTAGGTGATAGCCGTCTTTATTGTCTGACTCGGAAACAAGGATTAGAACAACTAACTGTAGATCATGAGGTGGGGCAACGAGAAATTGCTCGCGGCATACCCCCAGAAGCTGCCTATTCTCGTCCCGATGCTTACCAGTTAACTCAAGCTATTGGTCCCAGAGATGATAATTTTATCTTTCCAGATATCCAATTCCTGGAAATAGCTGAGGATTCTTTATTTATTCTGGCTTCTGATGGTCTATCAGATAATGATTTACTGGAGAGTAATTGGCATTCCCATTTACTACCCTTACTCAGTTCTGGTACTAATCTGGAAACTGGTGCTAGAGACTTAATTGATCTGGCAAACGATTACAATGGTCATGACAACATCACTGTTGTACTTATCCGGGCAAAGGTGCGTCCAAATATGGATAGCAAAAACATCACCGAAGCCTAAAAGGTAAGTAAGAGAGCCAACAAAAGTGAGGTATTATTTTTACCAATTGCCTCATTTTCTATCTCTCGGTTAAGATGCTACTGGTAATTTAGGGATATTAACTCTAAATCAAGGATTTTCCCTGATTCTGATAAAACCCAGAGATGCAAAACTTGCGTCTCTACAAATCAATCTCGCGTATTAGCAAGGGAGCTAACAGCAGGTGTTCTACCTATCCTTCAGCAATGCCGACCATTGCAGAGCCAAAATCCTATAAGATTTAAGCGATATCTATATAATTATCTATCCTTTATAGGACTATTGTGTAATTAAGCTATCAGCATTTAGCCATTGGCAATCTTTGTCAAGATGATAAATACTCAAGCTGACATCATATAATTTCTTTCTATCTGAGATTGTGATTACTCTCACCCTGCTAGAACCACAGAAAAAAACACCTCTCAAACAATGGAGTTTTGAGACGGAGTCGGTGATTCGGATTGGTCGTTCCGCCGATAATGATATTGTTTTAACGGATACCCTAGTCTCTCGTAATCATCTAGAGATTAGACAAGTGAACCCTGCTCACCATGGTGGTTCTTGGCAGGCAATTAGTCGGGGCACAAATGGTACTTTTTTAAACGGTGTATTGATAGTTCAAGGGTTAATTCCCGATAATTCTCTGTTGCAACTAGCTCGCGGTGGTCCAATTTTGCAGTTTCAGATTACCTATGCTGCCAATAATCCATCTGCACCAACCCTTGCACAAAGTTGTACCCATGAAGGTAACTCCCCTGAGAATCTATTTTGCATTCATTGTGGTCAACCTATAAACGTTATCTATACTATTCGTGGTTATCAAGTACTACGCATTCTCGGACAGGGGGGAATGGGTACTACCTATTTAGCTTGGGATGATTTAGGGAAAATTTCTGGATATCCCCAATTATTTGTCCTCAAGCAAATGAATACAGATATGGCGAAGATTGCCAAGGCTAGGGAGTTATTTGAGCGAGAGGCAAACACTCTCAAATCTCTCAATTGTCCTGGCATTCCTAAGTATTATGATTTTTTTGTGGAGGGTGGAAAAAAATATCTGGCGATGGAATTAGTCCATGGACAGGATTTAGAAAAGTTAGTTGTTCTGAAAAATCCTGTGTCTCAACCTCAAGCGATCGCCTGGATGATTCAAACTTGCAATATTCTAGATTACCTGCATAGTCAGAAGCCACCCTTGATTCACCGTGACATTAAGCCTGCTAACCTGATGGTACGCCACGCAGATAATCAGGTTGTAGTGTTGGACTTTGGGGCAGTCAAGGAAATTGGTACTCCCCCAGGTACTCGAATTGGCGCAGAAGGGTATTGTGCCCCGGAACAAGAACGGGGACAACCCTTAACCCAATCTGATTTATACGCGATCGGACCAACATTAATCTTTTTGCTGACGGGCGAAAACCCGTTTAAGTTTTATCGCCAAAAAGGACGTACCTTTCGCTTTGATGTGGCAAACGTTTCGGTCATTTCACCAAAACTCAAGGCAGTCATCGAAAAAGTCACAGAGCCTGTACCCTATGAACGCTATCAAACAGCCGAAGAACTAGCGCTAGCCTTAGCAGCGTGCGAAAGCTAGTCAAAAGCAACAGAGAGTAAAAAGCTAGTTAAAACTTTTCTCGGCTCCCTGATGCTTTGCTATTCTTCATCCCAAGCTTCTACATCTAACAAGTCGCTGACGGGATCTTGCATACTAAAGCCGAAGTCTAACAGTTCCTGTTTCCAGTGCTGCCAGTCGTTACCAAATAACAGTGCAATCTTCCAAATGCTATCGGTAGGCTTAATAATCTGCGATTCTACAAGCGATTGCACATTACGTTGCAATTTCACCATTGGGTGAAGTACTTGCTGAGTCATAACCTCAATTTAATTTCTGATTTTGTTTAGTAAATGCTTGATCAAAACTGCTTTCCCTTGGGAAATTTTTGCCTATACGTAGAGTTATGTACTTTGGCAAAGCGAGTCTTAACTCCTTAAATATACCACAAAAGAACTTACTTAGTGACTTGTAAATTCGATTTTGTACGGGAATCACCACCATTAGAGATGATTTTGATTACCAAATACAAATACCAAGAAATGCAAATATATCCAGTACGCTATCGACTGCAATAATTGCACATTCCTAGAAAATGGCAAGGGAAAAATTAGGCAGCAGAAATGAGTAAATCTCAAATTTCTACCCCAGTCCCAAGAAGTATTCCTATCTGTCTTGGTGTAAGCAGTTAATGGTGAGTATATTGTGAAATAATCACTCAAACCCAGTCACTAATAATTCTGCTGAGGCAAAATTAAGTAGAATTTCCCCTTGTATGGCTGATTTGAAAAAGTACTCTATTTTCTGGAACTTATAGACTCATAGCAAAAGTCAGTGTGACATAAATTGCCAGGTACTGACCATGAATCAGCACATGGAAAAGACCATATATTACTTCAATTCCATAGCTGTGCCCAGTCAATATTTTATCATTAAATAGCTGAATACTTTTTTCATTACTTGCGAGTGATGTAAACAGTTGATGACAACTGTTGATTGTGACTGCCCTTTGTGAAGAAACAGATGGGAGTTCATTCAGAATATCGCAAACATCGGGAGATGAAACAGGGTTGCAAGGAAAATTTGCAAAATTTAATTTTTTCTTAAGCTTTTGCCCTAGATAAATATTTCTTTAGGGGGATGGTTGGGCAAATCACAAGACTTTATTCCGTGCAACTACTGCATAACATCTTCTGTATTCTTATACATTTATAGGCAGTGACAGAATTATTCAGCGTAACTTTAAACACTCACCTTTGTGCAGAGATATATTTTAATAGGTAAGAGAAAATCTTAAGTTAGTTAAGGTCAAGGCATAGTCTTTTTCCCTTAGGGTGATATTTTTTGTGAATTGCTGGGTATCCTCATAACATAACTCTAGTCAGCACTTAAGTAATTAACGAAGTGCTTATAGCCACATGACTACATCTAATGAAGATTATCTTGCTGCACGTCGTCATAAAACTGAGCGACGGCGAAAAATTGTGACATTTGTATCTATTTTATCTTTTTCTGGTTCAACTGTATTTGCCTTGCTACCTATGTTGCAAGAAGCTGTCACAACCTCTGTTACTTCAGAGCAAGAAGTTGTAAAACCTGAATCAGAATCCCAAAACTTAGCTTTGCAACGGCAGCTACGTAGTTTTGAGGTGGTTTTGAAGCAAGAACCGAATAACCAGGTAGCGCTAGAAGGTTTGGCAAAAGTACAGATTCAGCAGGGGAATATCCATAAAGCGATCGCCCCTTTGGAAAAATTAGTACTTTTGTATCCTCAGAGACAGGACTATAAAACTGCTCTAGAAAATTTGAAAAAACAGGTAAACAAGCAACCGCAGCAGAAGTAACCTAACTGCTTGTGTCGTTACTAAGAACTACTTCAAGAATTTTTTTAATCCTCTTTAATAAATATGCAAATAGATTATTTAATTGTTGGTTCTGGATTGACTGGAGCAACGATCGCGCGCATTCTGTTTGATGCTGGTAAAAAAGTTTTGGTGGTTGATCGACGTTCCCATTTAGGTGGTAATGTCCATGACCATCATCATCCTAGTGGTATTCGCATTCATACCTATGGACCCCATTATTTTCGCACATCTTCAGAAGCTATCTGGAAATTTGTGAATCAGTTTTCTGCTTTTGAAAACTTTGAGGCGATTTTAAAATCCTATGTTGACGGTTGTTATGAAAATTGGCCCATTGCGGGGAGTTATATTCGGCAAAAGATAGGAGAGAATTGGCAACCAGAATTTTCCCATATTCCTAGTAATTTTGAAGAAGCGTCTCTGGCAATCATGCCACGCTTGATTTATGAGAAATTTGTCAAAGAGTATACGGAAAAACAATGGGGAATCTCTGCTCATAAACTATCAGCTAACTTAGCGAAAAGATTTGATGTTCATCATAATGATGACCCTAGATTGAAACAGAATAAGTATCAAGGAATTCCCAGGGATGGTTATGCTCAATTTATGAGTAACTTGCTCAAGGGAATCCCGGTAATTTTGAATTTTGACTATCTACAACAGCGCGAGTTGATTGAAGTCAAAAGAAAATTAGTATTTACCGGAGCAATTGACGAGTATTTTAACTTCGATATGGGACGTTTAGTTTATCGGGGACAACAGCGAGAAACAAGATATATCAAAAATGTGGATTATGCACTACCCGCAGGACAAATTAATTATCCCAGTTTTGCCAATGGAGGGCAGATTAGAACTTTGGAATGGAAGCATATGATGCCAAAAAAATATGCAAAAAAAATCCAAGGTACTGTCTTAACTACCGAAACTCCCTACACTCCCAAAAATCCTGATCATTATGAATATCCTTTCCCCGATGAAATAAATGCTCAGTTATATTCTAAATATCAAGAACGAGCTAACCAAATTTCTAATCTACTTATTTGTGGCAGATTAGGTGAATACAAATACTACGATATGGATCAGGCGATCGCCAGAGCAATGGTTTTAGCAAAACGTCTGATGGAGAATGAGGGAATGGAAAGATTCCCTGTTCAATTGGAATTGATTGCTTAGTTGGTTAATTGGAGGGAAGGAAATTATGTTAGAGAATTATCGGATAGTCGCTGTTACTCCTGCGGGAAGAGAAAGATATTTAGAAATTCTCCTACCCTATATATTAGAGAATCGACCTGTAATCGATGAATATCATTTATGGGTTAATACTAATAATGAGGCAGATATTGCTTATATGAAATCTTTGGGGGATAAATATCCTGATTTTATTAAGTTATATTTCCTCGATACTCCTGCTAATGGCAACGAGACTATTCGATATTTCTTTCAATATTGTACAGATGTTAATACAATCTACGTGCGCATAGATGATGACATTTGTTTAATTACAGAAAACGCAATTACAGAGTTAGTAAATTTCCGAATTAAGTATCCAGAATATTTTATTATCTATGCCAATATCTTAAATAATTCAATCTGCTCTTATATTAATCAAAGACGAGGAAGTTTTAAAGATACTCATGGGAAAGTTACCTATGATGTTTTTTGTGATATCGGTTGGAAAAGTGGTAAGTTTGCAGAAAGTATCCACTATCAATTTTTACACGATTATCAACAGGGAAATATTAAACATTATGAATACCCCTTTTGGATATTAAGTGATTTTGAGCGGGTATCTGTTAACTTTATTGCTTGGTTTGGGAAAGATTTTGCAGAGTTCGATGGTATTGTAGAGGGAGTTGATGAGGAAGAATGGTTATCAGTTGATAAACCTAAACAAATAAATCGTTATAACTGTATTTGTGGTACATCTATTGTCAGTCATTTTTCCTATTTTACCCAAAGAGAATATCTGGAAAATCACACTGACGTTTTACAGAGATATAAAAAACTTGCTGATAAATTATTGATGGCAAGCAATTTCTCAACAACCTCAGAACTAATATCTCCTCAAGATTTATCTATCTTGGCAATCCATGATGATATAGATAGTGAAAAACAGATATCTTCTCATACTGATCAACAATTAGCCCCTCAAGAGAGAAAAAAAAGACTTATTATCTTTCAATCAGGGTGGAACTGGGATTTTCTATGGAATCGATTTCAACCCTTAGCACAATCTTTATCTGAATATTGCACAGTAATATATCTGGATGCTGGTTTCGTATCAGCAACGGCAGAATCACAAAAAATTGGAGAACTTATACAGCTATCAAATAGTTTATATCGTTATGTTTGGTATGCACCTGATGGTTATAGTAGTTGTCCTTGGTTCTGGGTATTAAATGATAGAAATACTGCTGAATATCAAACCTTATTATCAGATATATCTCAGTTAGTTAATGGACATGAAGAAGTATGGTTATACAACTGTAGACCAGCTTTAGAAGGACTTTTAGACTTGATTCAATGGGATAATATCATTGTTGATGTTGAAGACCCTTGGTTGTCTTTAGATTGGGGTATTAAAATCCAAGAAACAGGAGTTTTAGACAATTTCTGGAAATCCGCCAATGTCATATTTGCAAATGGCAAAATTATTGCCGAGGAATATCAGCCTTTAGTCAATAAGACTATTCATTCCTTACCAAATGGTGTAGATGACGCATTAGTCAAATCTTTATCAATATCTTTACCCTATCCCAAATTTATTAATACTGATTCACCTCGACATAAAGCCATATTTACAGGGTTTATTAATAATAGAGTCAATTTTGATTTATTACGGGAAGTCGTTATTCATAGTCTTGACTTTGATTTTTATTTTGTTGGGATGGAAAGCATACCTAACAATGATTTAGGGATATGGAATGAGTTAAAATCTCAAGAAAATTTTTATTATATTCCTCCTGTAAATCATGAAGAAATTTCAGGAGTTTTACAAGCTGCTGATGTGTTAATCTTGCCTTATAAAACAACAACATCAGCACAGATGTTCCCCGCAAAAATCTATGAATATTTAGCTGCTCAGAAAATTATTGCTAGTTCCATAGATTTTAGTATACATTCCGAGGAAATTCCCTCTTTAATTACTTATGACTCGGCACAAGCTTTGATTGACATATTAAAATCTGTTGCTTGTCAAGAAATAAGTTTGTCAAATTTACAAAAACAAAAATGTCAACAAATAGCTTTCCAAAATACTTGGAATAAACGTGCTAAAGAGTTACTAAGAATTGCACATCAAGAAAATAGCAATTCTCAAAAAATCACAGAAACAAAAATACATATTTCCTCAATTCCCAAGATTGAACCTGTATTAGAAACCTCACGACCATTTTGGTCAGTAATGATTCCTACCTATAACTGTGCTGAATATTTGAGAGAAACTTTAAAAAGTGTATTAGCACAGGATCCAGGTGCGGAATATATGCAAATTGAGGTGATAGATGATTTCTCTACTAAAGATGATTCAGAAGCTGTTGTGAGAGAAATTGGTGAAGGTAGAGTAACTTTCTATCGTCAGCCACAAAATAGTGGAATTGCAATTAATTTTACTACTTGTATTCAACGGGCAAAAGGTCAGTGGGTGCATATTTTGCATGGTGATGATATGGTCGCACCAGGATTTTATCGTCAGATGCAAGCATCTTTGGAAAAGCAAGAAACAGTGGGTGCAGCATTTTGTCGGCAGATTTTTGTGGACGAGAATACCCAATGGCAAGGTTTATCCTATTTAGAACAATTAAATCCTGGTATTCTTACTAATTTTATTGAACGTTTAGCAATTGCTCAAAGAATTGAGACTCCATCGATAGTTGTCAGACGGGATGTTTATGAAAAATTAGGAGGCTTTCATTTAGAACTATCCCATGCAGCAGATTGGGAAATGTGGAAACGAATTGCGACTTATTATCCTGTGTGGTATGAACCACAACCGCTAGTTTATTATCGGAGACATGGTGCTTCGGATACTTCTCGGTTACTGACAACTGGTGCAAATGTTGTTGATAAGCGTAAATCTATTGAGATTACAGAACGTTATTTACCAAGATATTTAGCCAAGACATTATCCGATCAAGCAAGAAGAGTTTCGGCGATCGCCGCGATTCAGACAGCAAAACATATGTTGTTTAGAGAAGATAAAAATGCCGCGATCGCGCAAATTTACCAGGGGCTACAATGTAGTGAGCATCCTAATGTAATTAGCTCGACTATAAATCTGATTAATTCCAGAAAAGAATTATTGCAGGATTTAATTAATTTGGCGGCAGAAAATCTTGGAAATACAACTAGTGAATCTGCCATTATCAAAATTCAGGAGTATTTTAATAATCCAATTACTTCTGAAGAAGCGATTACTACAAATATCATTATTGATGGTGTTGCTTTCCAGGTTTTAGAACCTTCAGGAATTAGCCGTGTGTGGACAAGTTTATTGGAAGCATGGGTAGAAAGTGGATTTGCTCAACATCTGATGGTTCTAAACCGAGGAGGAACAGCACCTATTATTTCTGGAATTAGGTATATTGATTTCCCAGCATATAGCTATGGAAATATTGAGGATGATAGAAACTTAATTCAAGAAGTCTGTGATAAAGTGGGCGCAGAAATTTTTATTTCCACCTATCATACCACAACAGTTTCTACACCTACTGTTTTCCTTGCCCATGATATGATTCCTGAAGCTATGGGCTGGAATTTAGCTGCTCCTATGTGGCGTGAAAAACATCGTAGCATTCTTGCTGCTAATGCTTATATAGCAGTTTCGGAAAATACAGCTAATGATTTAGTAAAATTTTTCCCACGAATTCCGAGAGAATCGGTGACAGTTGCAAAAAATGGGGTGAATCATCAAATCTTTACTCCTAGCAGTGTAGAAGAAATTAGCAAGTTTCAGAAAACCTATGGGATTAGGAAACCCTATTTTCTGTTAGTAGGAATTGATGATGAACGCAAAAATCGTAATTTATTCTTCCAAGCATTTTCTCAACTCGTAAATAAAGATGGATTTGAGATTGTAATTACAGGAAGTAATAGTTTAATTGATGCAGAAATTAGGCAATATACTCTAGGGACAACAATCCATAATTTGTATCTAGATGATGAAGAGTTAGTGACAGCATATGGAGGGGCGATCGCTCTTGTTTATCCTTCTAAATATGAAGGCTTTGGTTTGCCAATTATTGAAGCTATGGCTTGTGGTTGTCCAGTAATTACCTGTCCCCATAGCGCAATCTTAGAAGTCGGCGCAGATGCAGCAATTTATGTTAATCCTCAGGATATAAATGGGTTAGCAGATGCACTCATGGAAGTGCAAAAACCGAGCATTAGAAAAAGATTAATCGCTGCTGGTTTGAATCAATCTGCAAAATTTTCTTGGTTAAATATGGCTGATATCATTAGTCAGAAACTTCTAGATATGACTCTGCCAAAATTAAATTTGAAAACAAAGAATTTCATTATCTTTCCAGATTGGCAACAATCCGAAGAAATAATTGGAGAGGAATTACAGGGAGTTATCCGGGCGATCGCCACTAATCCAGACAGTGAGAATATCACACTTTTAATTGAAACAAGTCAAATTCCCCCAGAAGATGCAGAGCTTTTTATATCGAGTGTGACTATGGGTTTACTCATGGAAGAAGATATTGATATCAGCGAAGGTTTGGGTATCTCTCTAGTAGATAACCTGAGTGAAAATCAATGGGAAAGTTTACTCACTCAAATTCAAGGGAGAATAGCTTTAATCCATGAAGATAAGGAAAAAATGATTCAAGTTAGGGCTGATAATTTAGTCAATTTCGCTTTGGATAATTTAGAAAATATTTCTGATAATATCTTCTTGAATTTGCCATTTCCGGCTCAATAAGCTGATACCAGCAAACAGATAAAGGATAAATGATGGGTGATTATCCTTTGCAACTGATGATGATTACAACCCTAAGTATGGCTCTATAAATTTCATGAGCCATATTTTATTTATTGATTAACTATATTGAACAATCGCTCGCAACATATTTGTATTTATGGACTACCAAAAATTTATTACCGAGTTGCCAAATTTCTATGATAATTGGCGCAAAGAAACTGTCTCTCTTAAGTCTCGACGCTTTCAAAACTTTCTCGAAATATTCCCCGATACTACTACGGAGAATATTATGCAACTCCTCAATTTTGCAGTTGAGTGTCTAGATGAGGAAGAAATATATTGTCAAGTTGGCGGATTAACCGGGGCTAATTTATTTGCTGCATTATCTGAGCATCCCCACGGGTTAGCATATTTAGTTGATGATTTTAGTTGTCGAGAAGAGAACCAGGAAATTATTAATAAGCTGAATTACAATCTTGCAAATTTTGATTTAGAAAATCAAGTTGTGATTGCTAATCAAAGTGTGGCTGAGTTTTTCTCAGAATTACGGCAATTTCACAGTGAAGAGAAGATAGGTATATATTTTTATCAAGGTGAAGATAACTATCGCAGTCAATTTTTAGGACTCCAATTAGCACAAAATTTTTTAGCAGATAAGGCTGTGATAATTATCAATAATGCTAATTATATTGGTGTGCAGCAAGCAATTTGGGATTTTATGACTGTAAATCCCCAATGTGAAAAACTTCTGAGTTTGTTAACTCCCGCAGAGAACCATCCTTCTTTTGATAATGGCATAGAAATTCTCAGTTGGGATATCACCAAGGAAAATAACTATACCATATCGGAAATAAATAAATATAATCAAGATAATTTTATTTCTGCCTTAGTTGAAAAAGAACGGGAATTTAATCAACAAAGAAAGGCTTTTTTCCAACTCAGAAGAGAAGCGATACTTTTACATGGCTATGAATGTTTTGAGGAAGCAGAAAAGAAATATCTAGAATTACTAGATGTTGATGCTAAACAAGCAGGTCTATGGTTAAATTTAGGAACATTATATTATCAAACTCACCGCTATCAAGAGGCAATTAATGCTTTAGCAAAAGCAATCGACTTAGAGCCATCCCAGGCAGTACATTATTATACAATTGGTGTTGTACTAGAAAAAGCTGGTGCCCATAGTCATGCGATTGAAGCTTATCAAAGAGCGATCGCCATTGAACCAGAGGCTGTAGACCCGTACAATAATCTGGGAAATATTTTTCTGGAAGCTGGAGATTTAGATCAAGCAGAATCAGTCTATCGTCAGGCAATTGCCGTTAACCCTAAGCATTTTGGTAGCTATTTAAACCTCGGAAATGTCTTAATGGAGAGGCAAGAAATTGATGCAGCAGTGGAAATTTATGAACAAGCTTTATGTTTAAAACCCCGCAATCCAGATATTTTATATAATTTAGGGGTTGCCCTAGAAGCGAAAAATGACCCCGCAGAATCTGCTTCCTATTACGGTTACGCTCATTACCGAAAAAATGAGTTCCAAGAAGCACTAAACTACTTTCAAGAATTTACTAAGTTTAAGCAAGGTGACGAACATTTTTATATTGCTTTAGCTCAATGCTATCAAGGATTAAATCAAGTTGATTTAGCAATATCAGCCTATCAAGAAGGGCTAAAAATTTATCCAAAATCAAAAGATTTATATATTTTCTTTGGCACAACTCTACAGGATGTAGGTAAACCAGAAGCTGCCATTCAATTAATGGATGAAGCTGTGCAAGTCATGCCAGATGTTGTGACTTTCAAGTTAGAAAGACAAAGAATATTACCAATCTTATATGAGCAAGTTGCTGATATTGCTGATTATAGACAGCGTTTTGCCCAGGGATTAGCCGATTTAGTGAGTAGTTCCGCCTTAGATACACCAGAAGCGAGAAAAAACGCCTTATTTGGTATAAGTTTTCGGACTAATTTTTATTTACAATATCAATGCCAAAATGATATTGAATTGCAGCAGCTTTATGGAAATTTTGTGCATCAAGTCATGGCTGCTAACTATCCAGAATGGGCAAAACCCTTACCTATTAAATCTTTACAGCCTGGGGAAAAAATTCGAGTTGGTTATGCATCCTATTATTTAAGAAATCACAATGGAGCCAGATGGGCATTAGGATGGATTAATCATCATGATAGACAGGATATAGAAATTTATTGTTATCATACTGCTCCAGAGATGGACCAAATAACTCAACAGTTTAAACTGAGTAGTAATGTTTTCCATCATATTCCCAATGATTTAGAAGCAGTTTGTGAACAGATAATTCAGGATAAACTACATATTTTAATCTTTCCTGATATTGGTATGGCTCCTATCACTACACAAATGGCAGGTTTACGACTTGCTCCCGTACAATGTACAGCTTGGGGACATCCTATAACTTCCGGATTACCAACAATTGATTATTATATTTCTGGGGATTTGATGGAACCAGAAAATGCTCAGGAACATTATTCAGAGCAGTTAATTCGATTACCAAATATTGGACTTTGTTATCCCAAACCAGTAGTTCCCCAACTGACATCAACAAGGGCAGATTTTAATTTAAGGGAAGATGCCATCGTTTATTTATCTTGCCAATCTTTGTTCAAATATCTGCCCCAGTATGATGATATTTATCCCGCGATCGCCACAAAAGTACCCACTGCGCAATTTGCTTTTCTTGCTCACAAAAGTGTTCACATCACCGAACAATTTCGCCAACGCTTACAACGCGCTTTCGCTAAATATGGTTTAGATAGTGAAACCTATTGCGTCATTGCTCCTCGACAAAACACTAAAGGTTATTTGACTCTGAATCTGCTTTCTGATGTCTATTTAGATACCTTCGGTTGGTCTGGTGGTAATTCGACTTTAGAGGCGATCGCCTGTAATTTACCCATTGTCACCTGCCCTGGGGAATATATGCGGGGAATGCACTCCTACGCTATTTTGAAAATCTTGGGAGTCACAGACACTATTGCCTACAGTCAGGAAGAATACGTAGATATTGCTGTAAAATTAGGCTCAAATCCAGAACTGAGACAGGAAATTATTCAGCGTATGACAGAACGCCATGATTATCTTTACTCAGATAAAAGTTGTGTAACTGCCCTTGATAACTTCTTCCGTCAGGTGACAGGGAAAAAATAACTACAACGTCACATCTGTTCCTCTTTCCCTATTAAAAGATTTCTCCCATCCCCTATCTATGGCACAATAAAGGACGGTAATAAGAAGATATAAATATAAGGTAGTTTAGTGACTTCTACAGCTAAAGCCGCGACTGCGCGTCGTGTAGTTTTTCCCTTTACAGCAATCGTCGGTCAGGAAGAAATGAAACTGGCTTTGCTATTGAACGTGATTGACCCAAAAATTGGTGGTGTCATGATTATGGGCGATCGCGGTACTGGCAAATCTACCACAATTCGCGCCTTGGCTGACCTCCTACCAGAAATTCCTGTGGTGGCAAATGACCCCTTCAATAGTCACCCCAGTGATCCAGAATTGATGAGTGATGAGGTGCGTACAGCTTTTCTGAATGGGGAAAATATTCCCCTAGCTCAACAGAAAGTTCAGATGGTTGATTTACCCCTAGGGGCTACGGAAGACCGGGTTTGCGGTACTATCGACATTGAAAAAGCCCTATCTGAAGGTGTAAAAGCTTTTGAACCAGGTTTGTTGGCAAAGGCAAATCGTGGCATTCTTTACGTAGATGAAGTCAATCTCCTTGATGATCACCTAGTTGACGTTCTTCTCGATTCTGCCGCTAGTGGTTGGAACACCGTAGAACGGGAAGGTATTTCTATCCGTCACCCTGCAAGATTTGTCCTTGTCGGTTCTGGTAACCCGGAGGAAGGAGAATTACGTCCCCAGTTGCTGGATCGGTTTGGAATGCACGCAGAAATTCACACTGTCAAAGAACCCCCCCTACGGGTACAAATTGTGGAGCAGCGTTCGGAATTTGACCAAAATCCCCATGCTTTCCTAGAGCAGTATCAAAGTAAACAGGAAGAACTGCAACAAACCATCATCAACGCTCAACAACTTTTACCCTCCGTCACCCTCGACTACGATCTCCGGGTAAAAATCTCGGAAGTCTGTTCGGAAATGGATGTAGACGGATTACGCGGTGATATTGTCACCAACCGAGCGGCTAAGGCGATCGCCGCTTTTGAAGGACGTACAGAAGTTACCATTGATGATATTCGTCGTGTTATCACCCTATGTCTGCGTCATCGACTGCGTAAGGATCCACTAGAATCCATCGATTCTGGTTACAAAGTCGAAAAAGCTTTTGCCAGAGTCTTTGGTGTGGAACTTTCAGAAGACTCCGCAGCTGCCAATGGTACCGGACAAAAAGCTACAGCTGGTAGGTAATAAATTTCTGGTAGAACTCAGTTAAAAGGGAAGGAGATGAAAACAGACAAATTTATTGGACTGATCCGTTTGGTGTAACATTCCGCTTCACCCACCCCTAGCAACCTTTCAGACTCAACGAAAAGACTCTAAACGGTCGGGTGCAAGTGGATTATTAGGCTTCTTTTGCCACCGACTGAAAATCCAGAATTTTGGAATATAGACTGTCCACAGATTCTTGTGCGAAAATTTCGTCCTTCAGTTTAAGGTAGTCACCTCCCCTGAGATTACAGGTTGCCCAAAATCGAGCGACCTCAAATGTCTCCATGTGGGCTAAAAGAACTTTTAGCCCTTACTGTAAAATTGATTCTTCACTCTTCATCTGAATCATTGTTGCTAATCTCCAAAACGAAATCGACCAGATGTAGTGACTTTCATTGCCAAGCTTGAACATCGATGTAATGATCCGTTTGTCGCAAGTCATGAAGTAGTCGTTATTGCTTGCTTCAGCAAAAGCAACGTGTAATATATCAATCGCTTTCACTCTAATTGCTGATCTCACTACCTAATCGCTTCATCAATCTCCCGTCGCGATCGCGCCATTTGAAGATATTGACTCATCGCTTCTCGCTTCACTGAATCAGAATTGCGGCTATTTTCATACTCCAGTACAGAGGAGCCAATCAGTTCGATGCCTTGTACCCTAATTGTTTGGAAGATAACTATAACTGCTTACGTCTCCAAAAAATTTTGGATTGTGTTTGTTCATCCAAAGGACGATTATAAGCGCTAGTATCTAAATATACTTTCTTCCTGAGAACGAAACTTTCAGGAGTGGTGACATTCTATCTCCTTGAAAACGTAAATAAAGGTAGAAGCAATTGCTGAATTTGGGGTATCTTGTGGAAAATTTGATGAAATATATTAATCGCCATCGTCAACGAATTGAACTCATTATTGAGCTTATTTTTTTAACAGCCTTATTTATATTGGGAATCTTTCTGGATTATATCGCAGCAGCTTCCTTGTTCTGGCAATTTTATCTGTTTATGGCTGTTCTAGCATTACTTTTACTTTTGCCAGTATACTTAGTATCTCGGCGCAAACAAGAATTGTGGCTTTTTCTTGGTTTCAATATCAGTCTCTTAGCTCTGCAATTTGTGACTATCAACCCTCGAAAACCCTTCGTCAAGTTCTATTTAGATATTAAAAACGATATGACAATTGAAGATGTACAAAGCTTATTTAATCAACGTTTTCCTAAAGGAGGAAGATTTCCTCAACCGGAATGGACAATAAGAGATGAAACTACTGCTGATGCTGAAAATCACCAACTTAACGGGAGGACGTTTATAGCTAAACCTAATCAGAATCTACAGTACATTCTTGACCCTAATGATGGTCGTTATAATGCAGAATGGGTGATTGTCTATCTTAAAGATGGCAAGGTGGTAGGAACTAATTACTCGCCAGATTGATGGGTGGGAAAAAGCGCAAACCTTTGAGAGTTAGAGGTTAAACCAATGAGACGAATTGCAATCGCCCAAAATACCATCCAAATCCTTCCATAATGTCTGTTTTTATCCTTGCTAGCCTTTTGCTTCTAAGTAATTTCCGTTTATGACATTTGGGGTTGGGGAAGGTGGGTTCAAAGGAACTGGATTTTATCTCAACCTGTTTAACCGTTTAACCTGAACTCAGGGTAGATTAATATTTAGTGGTTAATCAGCATTTATTACTTACCACTTCAGGCTGAATATGAGATATTGGCATTTTTGGTTTAACACTCTGGTTTTATCAAGTCAGTACAACCCACCCCGATTTGTTGAACTGTTGATGTTAATGTTGGCGATCGCCATGTTGGTTGTTGCTACCATCTACCCTGGAGACACACCATTTTTAATTCTGGCTTTAAGTTTGGTTGTCGGAGCATCCTTTTCTATCCTTGTCAGGGAGGCGATCGCTCCCTCACCCCAAACGCGCATCACTCAAATAACTGCTTTATTTTTACTCATCATCAGCATCTACGGTTTCGCCGATTTAATCAAAACCCTGTGAAATATCCACATAATCCCCCTAATTCCACCCTCGCATTTCCACCAACTCAATACATAAATCATTAATCCGAGCTAAATCTGGCTTCTCTGGTAAGGTTGAATTCCTATATACCTGCTCCATTTCCTGCATCAAATTCTCTGCCATTGCCATCACTTCCTCATAGGAATATTCACCCCGAAGAATTGCCCGCAAATCATCCGCGTCTCCTGCAACCCTTCTATCAACAATTAGCTCTCCAGTCTGCAAAATTTCCACGCCACTGCGTAATAAACGAATGCAGTGCATCCCATGCTTTAAGTCAAACCCTGACTTTCTTTCCATTTCCGCTCTGACTGGATTACGATTTTCCTGCCAAGCAACAAATGCTTTCCACTCTCGCAATGCACCTTGGTAACTTTGACTTTTTTGCAGCAAGCGGATAAAGTCTTTGCGTCCATGGGTAAGTTGTTGTGTGTACTCCAGAGTGTTGTCAGGTAAAGTATACTGCTTCAAAATTCCTTTAAAATCAATATCTCCAGTTAATAACTGGTACAGTTTTTCTTCTTCTGCTAAAAATTCAATTTTGCCGCGAATTAAGTTATATAAATACTCCAAAAAAGCATTTAATTCTTCTTTACTTAAAACTGTTTCTTCCCCAATCCCAAAATCCGAGGGTAATGGCTTTTTCTCAGGAGGATGCAATAACCACTTGCGATGGGTTTCCATTTTCTTAATTTGAGCAAAAGCATAACCCGAATAGGTATGCTTAACTTTTTTACTAAAAAATAATTGCCTCTGCTCAATTAAATATTTCCCTTCTGCCGTCAAAACTGGATAATTCCCCAACCAAAGCAGTTCTAAAACGTTAGGATTTGCTCCAGATAGCAAGTGAATAATTTTTTTTAATTCGTAAATTACCGTATCTTTATTCCCATCCAAAAACTGAAAGATTCCTGGTTCATCCCAACCACTGTCTTTCTGCTCAATATTATCAAAACCTAAATAATATTCTTTCGGCGCAATAAAAATACCTCGATAATCATAATCAGATTCGGGACGGTTTAAACCGTAACCATGACTACCAGCTAAACCAATTAAAATACTTCTGCTCTCAACTAAAATTCTTTTCATTCAGTCACAATATTTCTTCCCAAAAATAAAAGTATCTACCAGGAGTTTGACGGATGAACAATTAGGAATTCTCCTAATTACCTATTATTCTCCACTTCTTCCATGGGCTGTAATTATATAAATAATTGTAAAAAAAATATCTCAAAAAATAAGTTTTCTCAGCAGTTTTTCATGAATGATTGCCATACTTGAGGGGTCAACACCCTCTAGACCAAGTACCTAAATTCTGCTATGTCAATTATAGGTTCTCCAGTTTCAACCTGCCGTTTCTGTCGCTACTATACCCCCCTAGGGCAGCGTGGCGGTAACTGTCAATTATTAAGTGCTAATGTCAATTCTAGATGGAAAGCCTGCGCTTTTTCTGAGCCGCATTTTATCCCTTCTTGTACAAATACGGGAAATCTTCGTCGTTTTGAACCCGCAATTACCAGTATTTGAACAATAAGCTCAAGAAGTGAAAATTCTTTCCATCGGCAAATTATTTAATATATTTTTTTTCAAAAACCCGGTTTGAGAAAAGAACCGGGCTTTTATTTATACCATACCGCCAGCAGCTTGAAAACGAGCGCGGGCACGCTTAAATGCTTGGGTCGCTTGAATTTGAGCCTGTCTGTCCCCAGGGGCTACCTGGTTGAGCTTGGTTTGAGCTTGGTTGAACTCAGTGCGAGCTTCTTCGAGATTGATAGAGTCACCTCTTTCAGCCGCATTCACGAGAATTGTGACTTCATTCTCTTCAACTTCCGCAAAACCACCCATGAGGGCGATCGCCACCCACTTTTCATTTTTACCTGCACGCACGCGCATCACGCCTGCATCCAAGGCGCTCAATAGGGGAGCGTGACCAGTTAAGATACCCAGTTGACCGGTCGTGCTAGGCAGAACGACTTCCTCAGCTGCGGCATCCCAGATGGTTTTACCTGGAGAAATTACACGAACGGTTAAAGTCATAACTTTTTCTTAGGAGTCAACAGTTAAGAGTGGGGAGTCAGATAGAGTTGCAATTCATATTCTTTGACTCACTACTCAGATGAAATTGAGTGCCAAGTCACTTCTCAGTTCTCAGCACTCAACACTAATTAGCCTTTGAGTTTTTCTGCTTTGGCGATCGCTTCGTTAATATCACCAACCATGTAGAATGCCTGTTCTGGCAATTCATCCAATTCACCACCAAGAATCATCTTGAAGCCTTTGATGGTATCTTCCAATTTGACGTATTTACCAGGAGAACCGGTGAATACTTCTGCCACGAAGAACGGTTGAGACAAGAAACGCTCAATTTTCCGCGCCCGTGCTACTGTCAGACGGTCATCTTCAGACAACTCATCCAAACCGAGAATCGCAATAATATCTTGCAGTTCTTTGTAACGCTGTAGGGTTGCTTGTACTGCCCGTGCTGTATCGTAGTGAGCATCACCCACAATATTCGGTTGCAACATGGTAGAAGTTGAACCGAGGGGATCCACAGCCGGATAAATACCCTTCGCAGCCAAACCACGAGATAGTACAGTAGTACCATCCAAGTGAGCAAAGGTGGTAGCAGGTGCGGGGTCGGTTAAGTCATCCGCAGGTACGTATACAGCTTGAATGGAGGTAATGGAACCTTCATTAGTAGAAGTGATTCGCTCTTGCAACTCACCCACGTCAGTACCCAAAGTGGGCTGATAACCTACCGCAGAGGGCATCCGACCTAATAACGCTGATACTTCCGAACCTGCTTGTACAAATCGGAAGATATTGTCAATAAATAACAGTACGTCCTGCTTGTTGACATCGCGGAAGTACTCAGCCATGGTCAAGCCAGACAAACCAACCCGCATTCTTGCACCGGGTGGCTCGTTCATCTGACCGTATACCAGAGCAATCTTGGACTCATTGAGGTTGTCTTTGTTGATAACCCCAGATTCAATCATTTCGTTGTAGAGGTCATTCCCTTCACGGGTACGCTCACCTACACCAGCGAATACAGACACACCACCGTGTTCTGTTGCGATGTTGTTAATCAACTCCATCATAATAACGGTCTTGCCTACGCCGGCACCGCCGAACAGACCAATCTTACCGCCACGACGGTAAGGAGTTAGCAAGTCCACAACCTTGATTCCAGTCTCGAATACCGAGGGTTTGGTTTCTAGTTCTGTGAGTTTTGGCGCAGCACGGTGAATCGGCGAAGTTTCGCTGTTGTTAACCGGACCTCTGTTGTCTACGGGTTCACCCAAGACGTTAAAAATTCGTCCTAGAGTCGCCTTACCAACGGGTACACTGATGGGAGCGCCAGTATCAACAGCTTCCATCCCACGGACTAAGCCATCGGTTGTACTCATTGATACTGCACGTACTTGGTTATCACCCAGCAGTTGCTGCACTTCGCAGGTAACTGAGACTTTTTGTCCGGCTTGGTTAGAGCCTGTGACGGTCAAAGCGTTGTAGATTTGTGGCATTTTACCGCCAGGGAATTTAACGTCTACAACCGGACCAATGATTTGAGTAATGTAGCCTATGTTTGTTTTTTCTGCGGTGGTGACCATGCTGGGACCTATTGATTGAAGCTATATTTCAGATAGGGTCGTAAGAGACATAAGTTTAAGCAATGTCACTTTTCAGATTAGCACTGAACGACCCCTCTCTTCGTCATAATATTGATTATGAAGACTAATGCTGGGGGATCAAGAGTAGGATACACTTTTATGGCACTTCTAGGGGAATTGTTGCCAGTTTTTTTTTGATTTTCCTATTCTCAAGCCATAGGAGCAGAACCTGGGAAGCACACAAAAACGCAGCCAGAAACGATATCCAGGGGAGTAGAGAATCGGCTTTTACCCCATTTTGCTTCTTGGAGAAGGGATGATTTCTGTGACTGTGTAGAGAGCCAAGCATTAAGGTTAAGCCTTGTATGGTGTTCTCCCATCTGTTGTACTTTGCCAGAAAAGCTATATCGCTGACCACTAAGCATTAACTCTTGGGGAAATAAGTAATTGAGATGGTGAAGAGAGGCAGTCATTCAGCCTGAGAGCTGAATAATTCTAGGGTAGCAAAAAAAAAGCTGCGCCTGCTTTGCCAGACACAGCAATTAACCTAAACCAAACGGAGAGAAAACTAGAATTTTTTTGTAACAAAGGTATATTTCTGTTGCGGCTGGAGAAAATGTATCAAATACAATATTTTCTTTTAGCTAATTCACAAATTTCAGAAGATATCTCTTGTTGAATGTGATTCTTTTTTTCTTGCCGATATACTTAAGTAGTTTAGCTGCGATTCATGGCTATTCGCCAGGGTTTATACTGATATTTACATAATGATTAAATATCCACTGACCCATCAGAAATGCCCATAAATACTCAAATGCATATAGCTGATGAGTTTCAAGGATATTTTTGCTGTATAGAGAGAATAAAATTTTATAAACTTACCAAAATACTTTAATTTCTACTTATATAACTTCATCATTTCTTGTGGAAATATATCTCTAGAATTTACTAATTTGTTAGAAAGTCATGTTAAAAAAATTGCTTTCCCTACAACTAGCAGAGAAAGCAGAACCATGCCATTTCACTTTGCATATTAGATTCACGGGCAAAATAGATGATTCCGCAAAGGGTATCACGGGTTTAAGATGGATGTAAGCGTCATACCATTGAAGATGGGTTAAATCCAGATTTTGTAAGGATTTGCTTTTGATGTCGCTCTTCCAGTGAATTTGGCAGAAAAAGCCTGCATTGGTAGCATTTACAAAGCTGAAGAGAGCTTTCCCATCTTGCTCTCCTGGCTTTTGTCAGAATCTTGTGTTCCTCCATTTTTAGCATTTGCCCATGAATACATCATCAGCACGACAGTATTTTTCCCAAGAGATTAACCAACCTGATGAATATATTGACTTGGCAAGGGCAGCTTTATATATTGCTCAAGAAGAGTATCCGGGTTTGGATTTGGAAGAATATTTGAATGCTTTGGATACTATGGCAATGGAGGTTGAGGAGCGTTTACCAAGGGAACGGTATCCTCTGCGAGTAATTCAAACACTAAATAAGTATTTATACGAGGAATTAAGTTTTTCTGGCAATAAAGATAACTATTATGACCCACGTAATAGTTTTCTCAATCAGGTAATTGAGCGTCGTTTAGGGATTCCGATTTCTTTGGCGCTTGTGTATCTAGAATTAGCTCGTCGGATAGATTTTCCGATGGTGGGAATAGGGATGCCGGGGCATTTTTTAATCCGTCCAGATGTTCCAGATATTGAGTTGTTTGTGGATGCGTTTAATCATGGTGAGGTGATGTTTCCCCAGGATTGTCAGAACCGTTTATCACAAATTTATCAACAACCTGTAACCTTGCAACCAGAATATTTAGCATCTGTGAGTAATCGTCAGTTTTTAGGACGAATGTTAACGAATTTAAAATATATTTATTTGAATCAAAAACAGTTAGAGAAGTCTTTAGATGCGGTAGAACGGATTTTAATTTTGTTTCCTGATATACCTTTAGAAGTGCGCGATCGCGGTTTATTGAATTACCAACTAGGTAGATTTTCCTTGGCTGCCAATGATATAGAAACCTATCTTACCCAACTTCCCCATGCTCAGGATGCTCCGGTGCTCAGAAGGTTACTTAGCCAATTAGGTAGGAAGCAGTAGGGAAAAAGGGTTTTGCAAAAGGTAGGGAAACTTAGTCTACAAATATCAAACTTCTGAATCTAAAATCTGCCATGCGATCGCCATCATTACGTTTTTTGATATACCTAGAGTGGCTACTCTTGGCAATTGTTGCGGTAAGTGAGATTCCTCAGTGGCAAATTCCCCAATTACCTCGTCTTCCCCTACTGAATCTTATTGCTTTAGGATTATTTACCTTACTGGGATTGCGATTACCAGCCCGTTCTTTTAGTAAATTACTATACACTATTCTCGAAATTGCTCTGATTCACTTGGTTGCCTATGTGGGAGGTATACGACTTTTTCAATTACTCTATATAGTTTTTGTGATTCGTAATTGCCTGCTATTCTCAGGATACCGCCGCTCAGGATTTACTTTGTTAGTTTTTATCCTGTGTATTCTGACTCAATGGCATCGGTTTCAATATTTTGATGTGCCCATCAACCCGATCATTGCTCAAAGATGGAGCATAATTGTTGTGAGTATTGGCGTTCTTGTGGGGCTAGTGATGTTATTTTTACAACTCCTAGTTAATGCTCTACTCCAGCTTGCCACTGCTAACGATAGACTGCGACAATATGCTTTAAAAATTGAAGATATCGCCACATTACAAGAGCGTAACCGGATTGCTCGTGATATTCACGACTCCCTAGGACATTCTCTGACTGTATTAAATTTACATTTGGAAGCCGCAATCAGATTACTACCCACCGCACCGGAAGAAACCCAGGAATTGCTACAAGAAGCGAAGCAAGTTGGGAGTCATGCACTGCAAGAAGTTCGTCAATCTGTAGCTGCGATGCGCTCCGATCCTTTACGAGGAAAACAATTCAGTCAGGCGATCGCCAATCTCATCTCTGATTTTCAACGCTCTACAGGTATATCCCCTAACTATAACTATCAAATCAACACAGCTATTTCCCAGGATGTCAAAACCGCTATCTATCGCTTAGTGCAAGAGTCATTGACAAATATATCTAAATATGCGTCGGCGACAGAAGTTAATATTTATCTCCAAAGTCATCCCAATCTTCAAGTCACTATTACAGATAACGGTAGCGGATTTGACTCTCGTCTCAACACCACAGGTTTTGGTATTCAGGGAATGCGTGAACGAGTTCTAGCCCTCTCTGGTCAATTTATACTAGTATCATCCCCTGGTAAAGGTTGCCAAATTACTGCAATTTTTCCTCTAACGGAAATGGGGAATAGCTGACAGCAAATCCATTTTCTCCTTAACCTTTCATCTTTCTAAACATAATGATTCGCATCTTGCTAGTCGATGATCAAAATCTTATTCGTCGGGGAATGAAAGCATTACTCAAATCTGACGGAGAATTGGCAATAGTTGGAGAAGCAGAAAACGGGAAGGAAGCAATTTCTCTGGTAGAATCTTTGCGACCAGATGTTATCTTGATGGATATTCGGATGCCAATAATGGATGGTGTGGCAGCAACCCAGGAAATTTCTCAACGTTTTCCCGAAGCTAAAGTGCTGGTACTGACAACTTTTGATGACGAAGAATATGTTACCCAAGCAATGCGAAATGGAGCATCTGGGTATTTATTGAAAGATACACCCTTTGAAGAGTTAACCCAAGCGATTCGTTTAGTTGATAAAGGTTATACTCAATTAGGTCCAGGAATTGCCAATAAAATCACCTCGAAAATATTTACCTCCGTACCCTCTCCAGATGTGTCCGTAGATTTAACACCGAGGGAGAAAGAAATTTTACAAATGATTGCCCAAGGTGCTAGTAATCGGGAAATTGCTCAAGCTTTGTTTATTTCCGAAAAGACAGTCCGTAACCATGTGACTAATATTTTAAGTCGCTTGGGATTGCGCGATCGCACTCAAGCCGCAATTTATTTTCACTCCCATCTTGAGCATCTTGTTTCCGAAAATCACCGAGAAGTTGATTAATTGAGATACTTTCTGAAGTGTCAATTTAGTTGCATAATAATTGCAGTAATTGAGAAATTTGGTATTTACTATATGATGAGTGCTTTACGACGAAAAATTAGTGCTTTAAAACATCGTATCTTGTTATTTATGGGATTAGATTTATATCTTGACTCACCAGATAGGACAATTTTAGAACAAGAAATTATCCCCTATTTTAGGGATTTGTCAGAATTTCATAAAATTCTTTTTGTTGGTTGTGATTGGTACACAACATCTTACAAAAAACTTCTAAAAAATAAGGAATACTGGACAATTGAAATTGACCCCAAAAAACGACAATATGGCTCAGACAAACATATAGTAGATGGTATTCAAAATCTGAGCCTTCATATAGAGCCAGGGTACTTTGATTTAATTTTTTTTAATGGTGTTTTTGGCTTTGGTCTGAATACAAAGGATGATACAGATAAAGCATTTCAAGCATATTTTGATGCCTTAAGAACACGAGGAGTTTTAGTATTTGGCTGGAATGATATTTCCGAATACAAACCATTTGCTGTTTTAGAAGAATGCGATAATTTGCAAAAGTTTCAAAGCTATACTTTTCCTCCCCTCAACACCTCTCACTATTTAACACCGGAAACTCCATTGAGACATACATTTGATTTTTTTGTGAAAAACATTTGATAGAAAGCTTGGAAATTTGTTAGCTGATTGGAAAAATTGCTGCCATACCACAGTGGCGATTTGATGCAGTGGCATGAAAAAGGTGGACATTTCTGCCCACCCTTGTATTTATCAAATCAGAATATTAGGAATTAACCCAATACTTTCTTGGCTGTTGCTAAAACGTTTTCAACAGTAAAGCCAAATTTCTCCATACAAGTACCACCGGGAGCGGAAGCACCAAATCTATCGATGCTCACAGTTGCACCTTCGATACCGATGTACTTGTGCCAACCGAAGCTGACACCAGCTTCTACAGATACACGCTTGGTGACTGCCTTGGGTAATACAGACTCTTGGTAAGCTGCGTCTTGGGCTTCAAATAAGTCTACAGAAGGCATGGAAACCACACGTACTTTCTTACCTTCGGCTGTGAGTTTTTCTGCCGCAGTTACACAGAGACTTAACTCAGAACCTGTACCAATCAAAATAATATCAGGTGTGCCTTGACAATCTACTACTGCATATGCTCCCTTGGTGACACCTTCAATTGATGTACCTGCTAAGTTGGGGAGATTTTGCCGAGAGAATGCTAATAAACTGGGTGCATTTTCCTTCGCTCTGGCGATCGCCACCTTGTAAGCACCAGAACACTCAGTACCATCGGCGGGACGAAGCACTGTTAAGTTAGGAATTGCCCGGAGGGAAGCCAAAGTTTCCACTGGTTGGTGGGTAGGACCATCTTCACCCTGTCCGATGGAATCATGGGTCATAACCCAGATGGATCCAGCTTGGGACAAAGCAGACAGACGAATTGCTGCCCGCATATAGTCAGTGAAAATCAAGAAGGTTGCACCGTAGGGGATTAATCCCGAACCATGGAGAGCCATACCGTTACAGATTGCTCCCATGGCATGTTCCCGCACACCGAAGTGAACGTTACGGTTTTGGTATTGTCCCTTTTGGAAGTCCCCATACCCCTTGATTTCTGTCAAGTTGGAATGGGTTAAGTCGGCTGAACCACCAATTAACTCTGGTAATACTGCTGCTAATTTGTTGAGGCAGGTTTCCGAGTGTTTCCGGGTGGGTAGAGCTTTATCTTCGGCGGTGTAGGTAGGTAATACCTTGTCCCAACCATCGGGGAGTTTGCCACTTACTAAGCGTTCAAATACCGCAGCATCATCAGCGTATTTAGCCTTGTAGTCAGCATAGGTTTTATTCCATTCTGCTTCGTAGCTAGCACCGCGCTCAACTGCTTTCCCCATGTGGCTGAGAACATCCTGGGGTACTACAAAGGGTTCGTATTCCCAATTGAGATTTTGGCGAGTCAGGGCGATTTCATCAGCACCTAAAGCTGCACCATGAACCCCAGCAGTATTTTGCTTATTGGGGGAACCATAACCAATAGTAGTGGTAACTTTAATCATGGTGGGCTTATCGGTGACAGCTTTTGCTGCTTCGATTGCCTTGGCGATCGCGGCTAAATCAGTATTACCTTCGGGTACATGAAGAACATGCCAACCATAAGCTTCAAAGCGCTTAGAAACATCTTCGGTAAAGGCAACATCGGTGGAACCGTCGATAGAAATATGGTTGTCGTCGTAGAGAGCAATTAATTTACCCAATCCATAATGTCCAGCTAAGGAACAAGCTTCCCCAGAAACCCCTTCCATGTTGCAACCATCACCTAAAATCACGTAGGTGTAATGGTCAACAATTGTGGCATCAGGTTTGTTAAATTTCGCTGCTAGATGGGCTTCAGCCATTGCCAAACCCACAGCATTTGCAATACCCTGTCCTAGTGGTCCGGTAGTTACTTCTACACCAGCTGTTTCAAAGTTCTCAGGGTGTCCAGGGGTTCTGGAATTCCACTGCCGGAACTGCTTAATATCTTCAATGGTGACGCTGTCGTAACCCGTCAAATAAAGCAGGGCATACTGCAACATACAGCCGTGACCAGCAGACAAAACAAAGCGATCGCGGTTAAACCATTTCGGGTTTTTGGGGTTAAACCGCATAAACTGATCGAACAGCACAAACGCCATTGGCGCTGCGCCCATAGGTAGACCTGGGTGACCAGACTTAGCTTTTTCTACCGCATCAACCGCTAGAAAGCGAATTGAGTTAATACAAAGTTCTTCAAGGGTTTGGGTTGCAGTTGCCATAATCTCTTGTTTTTAACGACGGGTTAGCACTCTTTGAGCTTCTGTTGGTATTGCCAAGCAATATCCTCATCATCATCCCATTGCAGCTTGTTGAGCGACAAGCCACACGATTGAGTATTTTTTATGGAGATTCAGAATTTATTGTAGGTGGGATTATCCCTCAATATCAGTTCTCAGAGGGACGAAACAAATGCTTGTGTCTTGTAACAACACCGACAAATAAGGGAGGGGGAATAGGTAATGGGTAATGGGGAATAGGGTTTAGGGAAGAGTTGACAGAAAAATATCTGCCTTCTGAACCCGGACTTTTCCTGATTCACTACCTGATTTTAACGATATTTCTTAAAGGCAAGGGTGACATTATGACCACCGAAACCAAAGGAATTGGACAGGGCAACCTCAATTACTTGAGATCGACTGGTATGGGGGACATAATCTAGGTCACAGGCTGCATCTGGATTTTCTAAATTAATTGTCGGGGGGATGTGGTCATTGGCGATCGCCAATACAGTTGCCACTGCTTCAATCCCACCAGAACCACCCAACAGATGACCTGTCATAGACTTAGTTGAACTGACTGCCACTTTATAAGCCGATTCACCTAAAGCGGCTTTTATCGCTGCGGTTTCGTTAGCATCATTGGCTGGGGTGCTAGTACCATGGGCATTAATATAACTCACCATTTCCGGTGATAATCCCCCATCTTTGAGAGCTAATCTTATGGCTCTGGTGGCACCTTCACCACCGGGAACCGGGGAGGTCATATGGTAAGCGTCACAGGTCATACCGTAGCCAATAATTTCTGCGTAGATGCGCGCACCACGGCTCTTAGCGTATTCCAACTCTTCTAAAATTAAAATTCCCGCCCCTTCCCCCATTACAAAGCCATCTCGGTCTTTGTCAAAGGGACGACAAGCATGGGTAGGGTCATCGTTACGGAAAGACAAAGCCCTTGCCGCCGCAAAACCGGCTACAGACAGGGGTGTAATTGCTGCTTCCGTACCACCGCAAATCATTGCCTGGGCGTAACCATTTTGTACCAGACGAAAAGCATCACCAATGGAATTAGAACCAGCAGCACAAGCAGTCACAGAACAGGAATTTGGACCCTTGGCACCAGTATGAATTGCCGTTAATCCTGCTGCCATATTGGCAATCATCATCGGAATCATAAACGGGCTACAACGGTCAGGACCACGGTTGAGATAAACCGTTTGTTGGTCTTCCATGACCTTGATACCACCCACCCCAGAACCAAGAATCACACCGATTTGTTCCGCATTCAAGTCATTAATTTCTAAATCGGCATCTGCGAGAGCTTGCTTGGCTGCGGAAACGCCAAATTGTGCAAACCGATCCATACGCTTGGCATCTTTACGATCCAGGTAATCATGGGGGTCGTAATTTTTGACTTCACCTGCAATTCGACAGGAATGTTGGGAAGCGTCAAAAGCAGTAATTGCGCCAATCCCGTTACGTCCACTAACTAAACCTTCCCAATACTCGGCTGGTGTATTCCCAATGGGTGTAATCGCGCCAACACCAGTGACAACAACGCGTTTACGTATAAAATCTGTCATGACTCAATTCCAAAACACTTGTGAATACTAAGTGATGAGTGCTGAGTTTTTTTGAAAGTCAGATTTAGGAGGGGAAGAGGGGGGAGAAGGAAAAATATCTCCTCACTTTTCTCACCTAAACTGGATTGCTCCTAAAAACTTTTCACTCAGCACTCAGCACTCAGCACTCGTTTATGCGGATGCAGCAACTTTGTCGTTGATATAATCCACTGCTTCTTGAACAGTGGTGATTTTTTCAGCAGCTTCATCAGGAATTTCGATGTCGAATTCTTCTTCCAAAGCCATAACCAGTTCCACCGTGTCCAGGGAATCAGCCCCTAAATCATTGGCAAAATTAGATTGGGGTTTGATGGTATCTGCTTCAACGCTGAGTTGATCAGCCACAATTTTCTTGACTTTTTCAAAAATATCCGCTTGGCTCATAGACAAAATTCCTCAACCAGTTGCTATAACCCGCTCTCAATAGATGACGTGATTTTGAGCATATACATCTTATCGGAAAGCGCGATCGCCCGCATAGCATTCCTAGATTTTCTTGGCAAAAATCCTGACTCCCCACTCATCACTCAAACAAATATGGGGAATTGAAGTAGTTGACAAAAAATCACCTTGGAACAACCTAATTCTCTATTCTCCATCTCTTATCGCCTAGTGATGATAAAACAGTATATGGTCTAGGGCATTTGCTCCCAAATCACGAAACGATATGCTATCCCATAAATTAAAATATGCTTACTACCCTGGTTGCGTTGCTCAGGGTGCCTGTGGAGAACTACATTTATCTACCGTTGCTTTATCTCAAGCTTTGGGGATTGAATTAATTGAGTTGAAAAAAGCAGCTTGTTGTGGTTCCGGTACTTTTAAAGAAGATTCTCAACTATTGGAAGATACTGTCAATGCTCGAAATATTGCCTTGGCGGAGGAATTAAATCTACCTTTGATAACCCATTGCAGCACCTGTCAAGGTGTAATTGGTAGTGTTGATGAAAGACTTAAGGAGAGCCAGGAAAATAATCCTGATTATGTTGGTAAAGTCAACGGGTTACTACAGAAAGAAGGTTGTTTACCCTATCGCGGTAATACAGAAGTTATTCATCTCCTCTACGCGCTAATTAAAGATTATGGTTTGGCAGAAATTAGCGATCGCGTCACTCGCAAATTAACAAACCTCAACTGTGCAGCTTTCTATGGTTGCTATTTACTCCGTGGCAAAAAAACTCTGCGGGAAGATGACCCTTTCAATCCCCAAGCGATGGAAAATATCTTTCGCGCGATCGGTGCAACGCCAATCTATTACCGAGGACGCACCCAATGTTGTGGCTGGCCTCTTTCCAGTTATGCCACCACTGAATCCTTTAAAATGGCGGGTACACATATCCAAGAAGCCATAGAAGCAGGAGCCGACTGTATTGTTACACCTTGCCCCCTATGCCATTTAAATTTGGATTCTCGACAACCAGAGGTGGAAAAGGTCATTGGACGTAAACTAGAATTGCCAATTCTCCACCTACCTCAACTTATTGCCCTAGCTTTAGGCGTAAGTCCCCAAGAATTAGGCTTGAATAGACACATTGTCTCCACAAAACCTGTTCTAGAAAAATTAGGCTTCTGAATATCTACCTATTCCCAACTACGTAGGTAGGCATAAATTAAATGTAAGATAGAACCTAACCCATTTCCTATCTGCCCAGCAGTTCACTACAATAAGAGATTGTGTGTAAATTTCACCGGAGAAAAAAGCAATGTCCCGTCGTTGTCAACTAACAGGCAAAAAAGCCAATAACGCCTTTTCTGTCTCCCACTCTCACCGTCGTACCAAGCGTTTACAAAACGTCAACCTCCAAACCAAGCGCATTTGGTGGTCAGAAGGCAACCGTTGGGTAAAACTGAAAATCTCTACCAAAGCTATTAAAACCCTAGAAACTAAAGGTTTAGTTGCAATGGCAAAAGAAGCCGGTCTCAACCTAAACCACTACTAAGAAAACCTGAAAAATTAGCTAGCTAGGAACCCCAGCTTTTTTGACAGGTTGGGGTTCTGGTTTTTGGCTCTTCAAAGCTCTATGGTTGTGATAAATCCGGGCTACGACCTAGCAACAAGATATTGATTTAGGAAAACTCTCCAAAATGGGGAGTTTTTTTTGTCATCGAAGGAACTACTAGTATTTGAACACACTAATTTTGAGGGGCAAAACAATTGTAGTAGCAGCGTCTCGCTCCCTGTGTACAAAAAGCGGGCAAGCTTACCCTCGAAGGAAGTGAAGGGATGCTCGCAGTCAGCTATCAAAATTAATGGCATAGATACTACCCACAGACGACCCAAATAAAAAACTTTCTTCTCAATGATAAGTTTTGCCAGGGAGGTGGGTAACATAAGCTTACTTTGTTAACGACATCTTCATCAAGCCTTTGCCTGATGCCTAGATATTTTTACAATTTTTCTATGAACCTATGGCAAGATTATTCTTTCTCCGCTATAAAATGGTAAATAATTCAATGTCAATATATGATTGACAGGAAAAAATCACAGAAACTTACATAAAAATCAGAATACATAAAAGCCTTTTTATGATAACAATTCATCGTGTTATTATATTTTGTTGTTTTTAGCCATAATCTATAAAAGATTAGCTTTTTCATTAACAAGCAAACTTATAAAAATCAACTCATACTTGACAAGGAAGGGGCTATGTCTAGTAATAGCAAGTTAGTCAAGACAATCAGAAAATATTCTCAGAAAATATATCAAGAATCATCATCACATATTCATTCTCAAAGTCTCTGGTTGCTCAGAGCTTTTGTCATTCTGAGAAAGGATACAAGATGGAGCAATTCTGGTTTTGTTTTGCCAACCGTGGCAATGGTAGGACTGGTAGTAGTTTTACTAACCACCGCTATTTTATTCCGCTCCTTTGAAAGGGCTAAAAATGCTAGCAATGTGCGAGTAAATGAGGTGACGTTGAAGGCTGCAACACCAGCTCTAGACCGTGCTAAAGCTAAAATTACAGAATTATTTGCTGACCCCAGTTTGCCCAGAGCCGTTCCATCTGATGTGACTCTGTATAAAACGATGACTGCGAAACTCAATACCTATACATTAGGTGATGAGACACCCATTATCGTTGGAAATAACTTAGATGGTGCGGACGGAATTGAAGCACCAGTTTCAGGAGCATTAGAATCTAGGGAAGTGATGGAAACTGCCTGGAAGTTTCCAATGGATACTGATAATAATGGTAAGTTTGATAGTTTTGTTCTATATGGTATTTATTTTCGTAATCCACCCTATCAAGGAAGTAGCCCAGAGCGTAAGCGGAACAGTTTAGAAGCCAGAACAGCACCATTGACGGGAGCAGCTTGTGACTCTAGCGGTGATACTAGTGCAAGTTTGGTAGGTGGCTCTAGTTGGTATAAAGATCCGAAGGGGTCATTGAAGAAAAGCTTTTTCGTTTATGCTGTGACAGTTCCTATTTCTAATACCAGTTCTATAGATAGTACAATTAGAAGTAAATACGAAATAGCGCAAGGGAATAAAGGCTTTTCTGCTATCGAGTTACAGCAAGATCGTAAGCAATTACCACTGACGAATAATGCTGTTATTTACGAAGATGATTTAGAAATTGCGCCAGGTCCTGGTATTCGTTTAAATGGACGTATTTTTACCAATAGTAATTTCTTTACCAGAAGGGGTGCTGGTACAGCAGATGGTGATGTGAGATTTTATCAAGTTAGTAGTACACAGTCTTGTTACTACGAACGGGAAAATGGCAAGATTATTATTGGCGGTAACGTTGCAACTAATTTCTTCACAGCCAGTACAGACCAAGGTAATGCTATCGTAGATTTGTTTACGGAAAGTGGTACACCTGGTGGTACTACTCTTGCGAGTACTAATAAATCAACCACTAACCAAACAAGACAAATTGTTTATAACAGTCAGGCTTATGCTCAACGCATTGACCTATTGGTAAATGCACAATATGCTCGTTCTTCTGGTAACGATCCTCAAGTAGTCAAAGATAATGTTAGCAAGCGTCTCACAAGTGACCCAGCTTTAGATACGAATAAGGTACGTCGCGAAGAGTTAGAAATATATTTTCGTCGTCGTACTCGTCGTGTTCCATTCAAAGAAGTGGCTTTTGGAGCTTCTGCTATTATCAAAACTGGCACTACGGATTACACCACAAGTGATGTTCTACAGGGGACGGATGATACGGCAAATAAAAGTAATGATGCACTGAGACCACCCGATGCATGGATCTATCCGACAGATACAAATACGACACTCACCATAGATAAAGATCAGTTACCAGCAAAAGATCCTGAGGAAGTAGAACAGTCTCCTGTCGTAGAAGCCAATTTAGGCGATCGCATTCTGGTTGGTAATAATTTACCGGAATTGCGTTGGGATAGTACCCGTAACGAATTTGTTGGGGAAGATGTCCCAGAAGACATTACTGGAAAGACTTGGAAAGATAGTACGAAAACCCGCACCCGTAATACTCGTGTACAACAACTAGCTGATTTAGGTGTCACAGGAAGGGATGGTTTTTGGGAAACTTCGGCGGCGGCGGCACGAAAAGACGTGCTAGATGTTGTCGGTGGTTTACGGGTAATTACTGGGGCAGGGGTCTATAGTTCCAGTGGTTCTAATTTACCCACACCCCCAACTCCGGAAGATAATACCAGTACAACTGAAAAAGAAAATGCTGCTCCTGTGGTTTGGTCAGATGCCATGCCCATGGTAGTACCAGACCCCACTGACCCAACGAATACGGCAAAACAAAGCCGTGGTCATTTGGTAATGCGTGCGACTGCGGTCTACCATTACAACACTGATGCCTACGACCCACTTGCCTCAACAGCAGATTATTATCAAAAGCCGATTGCCTGTGTTAGCAGCTACCACAACTCTACAAGTGCAGCAACGGCTGCGGATGGCTATCTTCCCAATGATAAAACTAAAGCAGATAAGTCTAATAACGGTTTTGCCTACGCTGTACCAACAGGCATGACTACATCTGCTGACGTAACTAGGGGACTAAGCGTGGATGCTAACGGCTTATTTTCAAGCACATCTACCGCTGCTGATGTCGCCACGTCCACAGCTAACCTCCAACAGCGTTTGCAATATCAAGCAAACTTAGTTTTTCCCAATGGTCAGTTTGTTAATCCTCTGCTACGACAAGCGCTGAAAAAAGTCAGCACTAAGCCTCTGACTCTTTCAGAACAGGGGGCGATCGACTCTACGATTTGTGCTTTGAAAATAGCTGATGGCTCGTTGACACGAGATAGTACAGTAATTCCCAATAATGCGATTAAAGAAACTTCCTTTCTGGATGCTAGAGAAATTAAAGCCGCAGACAAAGGTTCACTTACTGGTGACTACAACTTAGAAATTGAGCAGCGTCAACCTTTAGAGATTCGCGCTACGGTTCTAGATTTAAACCTACTACGCACAACATCTATTAGTGGAACCTGGTCTGGTGAATACCTATTACCTAATAGTGGGATTATTTACGCGGCTCGTGATGATGCTCGTGCAGATGCCAGCGATCCAAATAGTGCCAATATCAGTGCCACAGATTACAAATTAGATCCCAAGCGTCGCCCTAGTGGGATTATGTTAATCAATGGTGGTCAATTGAATCGTGGTACTTCTAACGATTACCGGGCAGAAGAGAAGGGTTTAATTCTAGTTACAGATTTGCCTGCTTACGTGAAAGGGAATTTTAACCTACATACGAAGGAAGAGTTCAAGGGGACTACAAATGGTGTCTTGGCATCTGACTGGAGTAACTTCTATTCCCGGACATCGGCTAACCGTGACCCTGATTTTGCCTGTCGCCCTAATGACCCCAGGTTGCCGAACTGTTCCACAGGGGAAACTTGGCGACCAGCTGCTGTAGTCGCGGATGCTATCACATTACTATCTAACAACTTTGTGGAAGGTTTCCGTAGTGATGGGGATTTTGATTTACGCAATAACCGCACCGATACCGCAAGTACGGATGCAACTGCTACCAGTAGCACTCGATTAAAAAATGGTTTCTGGGATAATAACTTCATTACATCCCGCAACTTCACAGACACTGACTATAGTGGTGATCCGGCTACTTCTACAGGTGCGAATAGTTCTTACTTCAACAACTTTGTCACACCAATTCAGCGTCGAGCGACTTTTCCTGAGTATGTCATGGAAATGTGCTTTAAGTTGGATGTTTCCCAGTGTGGGGTAGGTGATTGGTATGTTGGATATGATACCGATAATAACAACACAATCACTCAAGCAGAAAGGGAAACCAAATCCAGCAGTTTACCAACAAGTCCTGCTGTCGGACAACTTGTTGCCGGAACCACAGCTAGAGCGGCAAAAGCTGGTTACGAAAAATTCCCCCGTCGAGTTGCATTTAAGCGTAATTCTAGTAATCAGCTACTAAATAGTAGTGGCGCTGTACTAACTGTAGGGACAGATCAACCAATTCCTTTAGGTATCAATAGTTCTGGTGTGGTAGCAGAAGGAACGGGGGCTTCTAGAGCAAACGCTCTGTGGTTCACCACTGTCAATGGAAGCGGAAAATACTACAACAATACTAGTTTCACTCGTCTATTTACCTCCTTCCCATCCGGTGCAGATGCAACTAACCAACCACTTCTAGAACCGATTTTACAAATTCAAGTACCTAAGCGATCGCCCCAGGATACCAATGACTATGCCAACTTAGCCTCACCTAGCAGTGATAGCGATCGCGCCAAAAATAGTAGATGGTTGAGCAGAGCAACAGCAACTACATTTAACCTTGTATTAGCTGCTGGTGATGGTCCTGTACGTATTGGTAGTAAAGATGAAACTAATGGAGGTTTAGTGAACTTCCCACGTTTCCTAGAAAGCTGGAACTTGTATACAACCGCTAATAACTTTGAAAACGTCAATATTTCCGGTGCTTTTGTACAGTTTAAACGCAGTATGTATGCAACTGGACCATTCCAACCCTTCGTTTTATCTGGTGGGATAAGTTCTACAAGTTTGTTTGGAACAGAACGTACGAATAGGGGCTACAACACAGATGCAGTAATTACTGGTTTACCTGCTCACTTCTTACCTCCTAGAAGAAACTGGGGTTTTGATGTTGCCCTGCTATCCCAGAACCCTGATTTGTTTGCTCAACGGTTCGTGATTCCATCGACCGATCCACCAGATGAATATTACCGAGAAGTGGCAAGAGATGACGATTGGGTCAAAGGTTTACTCTGTGCTTCCCAAGACACAACAGCAAAAGATGGTTTTGACAGTGGATTTAGTATCAAAATTGATAGTTCCACAACTAAAAGCACAAAATTTGCCATTCCTGCACAAGATCGTCCATCTGCCTGTCCTTCATAGATAAATTACTGATTACCCCTAGGACTTACCCAAGGATAAGGAGAAAACAAGATTTTTAAATTGCTTCTTTCTGTGGCAATCACTTAAATATTTTGCCTCTGGGTAAGTCCTAACCTCCCACGGAAGGCTGGTAATCATTAAATAATCAAACAAATTTAAATTCCATTTTTGATAAATTTGATTATGAAATTGCAACAGTTGAGAAAAATATTAACTCAATCAGATGAGTCAGGTTTCACAATTATTGAATCATTAGTTGCATTATTGGTCGCGGCTATTTTGTTGGCATCTGTTTCACCGGTGTTAGTTATTTCTACTGCAACTCGTGTCCAAGCTAGACGGGTAGAATTAGCTGCCCAAGCTGCCAAAACTTTTATTGATGGTGTACGAACAAAGACAATAACAGAACCGACTGAAGCACTGACAGCTCTTTCTGTATCTACAACTCGCACAGTTAGTAGTTCTACGAGTGATTACTTAGTTAGTAGTGCCGCAGTCCCAACTGATACGACAAAATTATATTGCTTCAATAAAGATGGGAGTATTGCGGCTCCTGGATGCACTAGTAATTTATTTTACATTCAGGCGGTAAAACTGCAAGTCTCTGGTAGTGACCCTGATAAGGGGCAAGGATATCGTTTAGGGATTAGGATATATCGTTCAGACGCTCAATTTGGTTCATTAATCAAAACTTCAGACAGTAATGGTAGTGTTCAGACGGCTTTTACTGGGGGAGTTGGGAATCGTAGAACACCACTTTTAGAGATGACTACGGAGATTACTAGAGGTTTGCCTTCCTACAGCGCATTGTGCGATCGCCTCGGTGGTTGCAAGTAAAAAGAGATATATCCCTACGTGTTGATATTAATACAATTTAGCAACTAATTAATTAAGATGAATATTTGGAAATGGCTGTTAGTTAAACAGTTACAAGCTTATCGAAAATGCCATCATAGCAGCGGTTTTACTATGCTAGAACTTTTGGTAGCCATGGTTCTGGCTGTACTAGTTATTACACCACTGATGTTACTGATGATTAATATTTTAAATACTGATCGTCAAGAACAAGCTAAGGCTAATTCCGAACAGGAAATTCAAGCAGCTATTGAGTATATTAATCGTGATTTACAACAGTCAATATATATTTATGACAATACTGGAGTAAATGCCATTAAAACTCAGTTGCCGACGGTAACAAATGGCAATCCAGTGCTGGTTTTTTGGAAGCGAGAATTTAGAAAGGATAAGGCAGTAACTACAATTAGTGGCACTACTTTTAATGATGATACTTTTGTATATTCTTTAGTAGCATACTATTTAGTGAAAGATGATGCAGCACCTTGGTCAAAAGCCGCAAGAATATCTAGATTTCAAATTAAGGATGGGGTACTGAATAAAAATGGTAGTACCTGTACTGGTGTTTATGACACTACGAATAAATTTACCGAATGTCCTGATCCTGGATTTAAGCCCTTTAATTTGCAGGTACAGGGTACATTACAAACGAAAATGAATGCTTGGACAAAACATACCTCTACATATACACAAAAAGCAATTGCTTTAGTTGATTTTGTTGACCACTCCAGTACTTCTGAAACTGCTCCTACTGCTAGTTGTCCAACGGGCTTTAGCACTATTACACCTACATCCGCAATCACTGGTTTTTATGCCTGTGTTAACTCAGTTTCTAGTGAAAATCGGAGTGTCGCAGAGGTTTATTTACGTGGTAATGCTTTAGCTCGCTTGAGTGATAATAGCAATGACATAAAATATACTGCAAGCAAAGTAAATTATTTTCCTGTAACTAAAGTCAGAACCCAAGGTTTGAGCTTCCTTTTTACAAAGTAAATTTCAACTAATTTCTAGTACAATATTTTTCATATGAAACATCTAAATACTTTGTTAGTTCCAATACAAAAAAGCTCATTTCTTAGTAATAAAATTAGGAATGCTAACATAATTAAAACTATTAATAAAACTAATCAACAAGATGATGGCTTTACTCTTATAGAGGTATTAGTCGTAATTTTAATGGTTGGAGTTTTATCCGCGATCGCAGCACCTTCTTGGTTAGGTTTTGTAAATAGGCAAAGAGTTAGTAAAGCAAATGATGCTGTTCTCGGTGCATTACAAGCAGCACAAACAGAGGCAAAAAAGAAAAAACTTAGTTATAGTGTCAGCTTTAGAAATAATAATAAATCCCCAGAGATAGCTATCTATCCCGGCTCCACTTTACCTACAAATCCAGTTTGGAAGCCCCTAGGTGATAATATTTCCTTCAAACCAGGAGAAATTATTATATACACCAACTTGCACAGCACTAATAGTAATACAAAAGCTAGCGCTAATATTACTTATAGTACTGCCGGTAGCGGAACTATCACCTTTGATTACATGGGTACTCTTACTGATGTAACTCTAGGAACTGCTGGAGGTTCTTCTGAGCAGTTAGGTTTAAAGATTGCTGTAGCATCACCAGTTTCTAAGTCATCACTAGCTGCGAGTAATGAAAGAAGATGCGTAATATTAGATACACTAATTGGCGGTGTTAGAATCGCAAAAAATTCTGACTGCCAGTAAAAAATCAGTATATTAATTTCAAACTCAATCTAGGCTTTTAATAAAATACTAGTTACTCTACATAATATTACAGACTAGTATTGAATTTACTACTATTACCATCGAAAACAAAAAAATCAATATAAATACTGAAGCAAAAATGCACCTAAAGTTCAAGAATATAACTATAGGTGTATCTTATTATTTATTTATCACAATAATTGTGAATTTGGGATGATCAATGTAAGTGATTTTACATAATTTTTCCAATCAAAATAATACAAATATTAAAATATGAAGGATATTTTAGATCTAACAGTTGCCATCCCAACTTATAATGGTGCAACTCGTTTACCAGAGTTACTCGAAAGGCTGAAGTATCAAACTGATACTGAGAGTATTCAATGGGAAATCATTGTTGTTGATAACAATAGTACAGATAATACAGCTCTTCTAATTAAAAACTATCAAGACTCTTGGTTATTTCCTTACTCATTAAAATATATTTTTGAAGGCAGGCAAGGAGCAGCATTTGCCAGACAAAGAGCGGTAGAAGAGTCAAGAGGTAAATTAATTGCTTTTCTTGATGATGACAACTATCCAGTATCTAACTGGGTATCAGCAGCTTATCTTTTTGCACAAAAAAATCCCAAAGCTGGTGCTTATGGAAGTCAGGTACATGGAGAATATGAAGTTACTCCTCCAGAAAACTTTGAGAAGATAGCTTGTTTTTTAGCCATTAATGAAAGGGGTTCACAAGCTTATAAATATGAACCTCGAACGAAAATGCTACCTCCTGGTGCGGGTTTAGTTGTACGAAAACAAGCATGGTGTGAAAATGTTCCCCCAGAATTAGTGCTAAACCATAAGGGAAGAGAAGCACTTTTAGCTAGCGAAGATTTAGAAGCCATATTACATATTCAACTGGGAGGTTGGGAAATTTGGTACAACCCAGAAATGCATATTTATCATCAAATTCCGGCATGGAGATTCGAGAAAGAATATTTACTAAGTTTAATACGTTGTGTTGGTTTAAGTCGTCATCATTTACGAATGCTGAGAACTAAATCATGTTTACGCTTTTTCGCTAGTTGTGGATATTTTTTTAATGACTTGAGAAAGTTAATTTTACATTTAACAAAATACAAAAAAAATAGCAGTAATTTAATCTTTGATTGTGAAAAAGAATTACTGATAAGTAGTATTATTAGTCCCTTTTATTTAAAAGCTAAGGCATAAATCATAATTTCAATATATGTCAGATAATAATCAAGTCACATTAAACTTTTCTTTAGCTATTCCCACATATAATGGTGAGTCTCGCTTACCAAAAATATTAGTTAAACTTTCTGAACAAATAAGAACTGAGGAATTCACTTGGGAAATAATTATTATTGATAATAATAGTTATGATAATACTGCTAAGGTAATTTTTGATTATCAAGAGAGACTACAAGACAAATGTATTATCCGATATGTTAGAGAAACTAGACAAGGTTTAGGATATGCGAGAGAACGGGCAATTTTAGAGGCAAAGGGAGAATTAATTGGCTTTTTAGATGATGATATTATTCCTGCTCAAGATTGGATATATCAAGCTATAAAATTTGCGAAAGATAAACCCGATTTGGGAGCCTTTGGAGGTCAAATACACGGTGATTTTGAGATAAAACCTCCAGAAAATTTTCATCGAATTGCTAGCTTTTTAGCCATTAGAGAAAGAGGAGAAAATGCAAATTTATATGACCCCATTAATTTAAGTTTACCCCCTGGTGCTGCACTAGTAGTTCGTAAAGATGTATGGAATAAAAGCGTACCCAATAAACTATTTTTTAGAGGTAGATTAGGAAAATCGATGATTGGGGGTGAAGATTTTGAGATACTATTATATATTCACAAAGCTGGTTGGAAAATTTGGTATAACCCAGAGATGCATGCTTATCATCAAATACCTGCTTGGCGATTAGAGAAAAATTATTTAATCTCTCTAGCTCGTGGTTGTGGATTATCAATTTATCAATTAAGATTAATTAATGCAACCAAGTCTCAATCTATTTTATTCCTGTTTAAAGTTATCTTAGGTAATCTAAAAAAAATAATTTTTCATGTTTTAAAGTACAATCATATTGTCTATACTGATGAAGTTTTTCGTGCAGAGATGGAATTTTATTTCAGTAGTATGATTAGCCCTCTATATTTTCTCAAAGCCTATATAAATAATTAAAGTATAATAAAAAATGGCAAAAATTTCTGTTATTATTCCTGCATATAATAGTGAAAAAACTATTCTAGAGACTATCAAATCTGTTTTAGGACAAACTTTTATTGATTTTGAAATTATTATTGTAGACGATGGTTCTACTGACGCAACTTTAACAAGTATTTCTCAATTTAATGATGAGAGAATAAAAGTGTTTACTCAACGGCATCAAGGTGCTAATGTATGTCGTAACTTTGGTTTATCTTGTGCAAATGGAGAGTTTGTTAGCTTTTTGGATGCAGATGATGTTTGGACTCACAATAAATTAAGTAGTCAGCTAAAGGCTTTACAGGAAAATCTTCAAGCATCTGTAGCGTATAGCTGGACAGATTATATTGATGAGAATGGAAACTTTTTACTTTCTGGTACACATATTACTGCTAATGGACGGGTGTATGAAAAACTTTTAGTGAGTAATTTTTTGGAAAATGGTTCTAATCCTTTGATTCGTAAATCAGCAATTATAGAGTTAGGAGGATTTGATGAAAAGTTAAATGCTGCCCAAGATTGGGATATGTGGTTACGTTTAAGTAATAAGTTTGAGTTTGTTGCCGTGCCAAAAGTTCAAATTTTATACAGAAAATCTCGTAATTCTTTATCTTCTAATCTGCATAGACAAGAAAAATCTTCTCTTCAAGTATTGGAAAAAGCATATCGTCTAAGTGATAGGGATGTACAACATCTCAGAAGTCAGAGTTTAACAAATTTATATAAGTACTTAACTTGTAAGTCATTGGAGCAACCTTATACTCGAAACAAAGCAATGTTTGCTGCTAAATTTTTGTGGAGATTATGTATTTACGACTTCGAGAGATTTTACCATTGGCGATTATATAGTATTTTATGTATTAAAATACTCTTGATAATATTGTATCCTAGTTACCCAAGTTTGCTGATTTTTATCAAGTGTAATTTTCAGTCATTTATGGATAAGCCGATGGGAGTGAAACAAGAAATCGCTCATATCAATAATTCTAGATTCAAGAATTTTAGATAAAAAGTGTATTTATCAGGTGCAGTTACCATTCTATTTTCAATTTCTGTATAAAAGGAAGCATGAAGCAATTAGGGGATTTACCTTGACAGAAACACTAATTGTGGTGTTTATTCTTGGTATTTTGAGCGCGATCGCCGCCCCTAGTTGGTTAGGTTTTATTCAGCAGCAACGTTTAAATTCTGCTCAAGACAAAATTTACTTAGGGATGCGTCAAGCACAAAGTGAAGCGAAAAAACGTAAGCTATCTTGGCAATTTACCATTCGAGAAAATAACCAGCGAGTTCAGTGGATAGTTCATCAAGCGGATAATAATAAATTCTTGCCAGATAGTGTTTTGAATAATCAGAATCAATGGCATAATTTAGATAGTAATATTTATATAGATACAGAAAAAAATAGTAAAAATGATTATGAGACAACCCTGAGAAAGCACCCTTCTCAAAATATCTGGCGGGTTGTATATAATTATCATGGCTGCCCAATTTACAATGTGGGTGATGAATGCATTAATACTTCTTTGCAAGCTCTGGGGCAAATTACTCTATATAGTGATAGGGATGATGTGACTAGACGTTGTGTTTATGTTTCGACAATTTTAGGAGCGATGAGAACAGGTAAAAATCAGAGTAAGGCTAATAGCAGTGATAAGTATTGCTATTAATTATTTGTCATCATATATCAGAGTTGATACTGATGAGATGTAATATATAAATGTAAATTCTAATTTTTAAAAGTTAGTATATATCTCTACATCACTGGCATCAAAGGTGTAATATCTGGAGATTTAACTAGATTGTATCCATTCAATTAGTGATTTTAAGTTATCATCCATTGCAGTTTCTGGAACTGTAACTGTGTGGAGCTGCCCTTGATATTCTAATGTTATTTGATATTGAAATCTCTCAACTTGGTGAGATTGAGATAGTATTTGTGGCGGCAAATTTAAAAAATCTGTTTGTTTGAGAATTTTTGTTAACTCCTGAATACTTGTTTCTGATAAATTCTTAGTATCCACGATTTTAGTCCGAGTAACACCAGCAAAACCACCTGTTCTTTCCATGGAGATTTTCATTCTAGATTCTCCCAGTCAACATTTATCAGATATTCAGAGATTGAAAGTTAGATGATTTTGTCTAACTCCCAAGGTTATATTGGTACATGATGGGATATTGATAATGGGATAATAAAGTAAAAAATTCCCTATTACCCATTACCTATTAATCATCTATAAACATCAAGTAATTACACCAACTTTTTGCCAAGCATTGCGAACAGCTTTTTGTTCATGACTTTCTTCTCCATAAAGCTCTCCAGCAACCTTAATTATCAAATTTGCTGCTTGCTGGAAATCATTGCGGGAACGTAGGCGATCGCACAAAGCAACGTACCATATTTTACCAGTCTTCTCCCAAGCATAGCCGCCTATTTCCATGGCTGCCAGATAGAATGCATAGTTGGGAATACCAGAGTTAATATGTACCCCACCATTATCTTGAACACCGGAAAACTTATCTTTCATATGTGCTGGTTGAGGATCTTTGCCTAATACTGGATCATCATAGGCTGTTCCTGGTGCTTTCATAGAGCGAATTCCCAAACCCTTGACATTGGGAGTAAATAAACCTTCACCGATAATCCAGTCTGCTTCCTCTACTGTCTGATTTTTTACCCGTTGTTTTACCAAGGAGCCAAAAATATCAGACATCGACTCGTTTAATGCTCCAGGTTCACCAAAATAAATTAAACCTGCTTCGTACTGAGTCACTCCGTGGGTTAACTCATGTCCGATCACATCAATCGATTTAGTAAAACGTTGGAATAATTCGCCATCTCCATCACCATATACCATCTGGTCACCATTCCAGAAAGCATTGTCATATTTGACACCGTAGTGGACAGTGGAGTCTAAGCGCAAACCCTTATCATCAATAGAATTACGCTCAAATATTTCATAGTATAAATCGTAGGTGGCGCCGGCACTATCATAAGCTTCATTAATTGCCTCGTCTGTACTAGGAGGATCACCTTCAGCACGGACAATTTCCCCAGGGAGATTTTGAGAGTTTTTGGCATCATATATGGTACGACGCTTTTCTCCTGGAGAAGGGGCAAAATTAATCCCTCCTATGATGTCTCTTCTACCACGAAATTGCGCAGACATATTCAATGTGTGAAAAGCCCACCGACGCTGCTCCACATTCCCATTGACTACGATATTTTCGAGCATATGAGGTGGAACAATACAACAAATGGGACAACGGGAATGCTGATGATCGTGTTCACAGTCAAAACCATCATGGTTATTTTTTTTTCCTGCCATGCAATTATTATTCCTATATATTTTAAAGAGATAATATTTATCCCGTAAGGTAGCAAGTACCGTAGCTACTTAAGTATAGAAAATAACTATATTCCCCACTTATTACATAGGAGAGAATATAATGCTCATCCATGGGGGAACTGTATCTTTTTCACTCTACTTGATAAATAGTCTCTGAGGTCTGATTTTGCTATCCTAACGAAAAGATGGCAAACCTTGACTTGATTACATATTTTTTTTAATTCTGGTTGCGTTTGAGTATGATAACTATTCTCGCAGCTTGAGATTATATGAGTGTTTTGATAACAATTTATTCTCTCAAATTTGAGTCGTATGGGATTAATTTTAAACTTATAAATCAGGAAAAAAGGTAATATCTTCAGGCTCTAATTTTTTCTCTTTTTTGCGATTGCGAGGTTCAATTACATGCTCAGAGACATCGTAATACTGAGACGCTTGCAGCATATTAAATTGTAATAAATTATCTTTTAATAAAGGGATTTTTTGACTAGGTTGAGACGGTGTTAAATTCAAAACTTTGATTATTTCCGTTGCTACCTTTTCCGCTAGTAAGGGTGGTACAGAATTACCGACTTGACGAAAACCATGCCATTTAGTGATGTGGAAACGGAACCAATCGGGATAGGAATGTAATCTTGCAGCTTCACGGACAGAAATGCATCTAGCTGTTTGGTAATGAATTGGTCGAGCAGATGTGAAAGCACCGCGATTTCTGGGAGTTCCTGCTCGTAATGTATTGCAAATTCCATCCTTGGTTAATCTGTAGAAACGGCTAATAGATTCGGTTTTACCTGGTTGGGTATTTTCAAAACGAATTCTAGCAGCTTGACTGTGACGGGTGCGAATACTAGAAGTGAGAATTTGGGGATTATAAATACGGGGATAGGAATAGTCATTTTCTCTAGTTGTCATACCTCGCAGAATTGCACTATAGTTACTAGGTTCCTGATATTGGGCAAAGACAAAATCTTGAGTAATTAATTCTGGATATTCTTCGATTTCTGGTAAATCACCAATTGCTTGAAACACCGTCGGTGCAAAACTTAAATCAGGAGAATTGAGGATATATTTAGATTTTTTGCCAATATAGGGTCGGGTGCTAGAGAGCGGATATGTTGGTAAGGGTAAATCATCACGACAACCGAGGATGAATAATCGGGTTCTATCTTGGGGAACTCCATAATTGACAGCGTTTAAAACCTGATAGTTGGTTTCAACTTTATAATTATTTTTTTGGAACTCTGTGATGATTTCTAAGATAAATTGTTGGTGTTTGCCAATTGTCAAACCGGGAACATTTTCAAAGACAAAATATTTTGGCTGTAGTTCTAAAACCAAGCGTAAAAAATGAAAGACTAAGGAATTGCGCGGGTCATCTAAAGCTCGCTTCCCAATTACAGAAAATCCTTGACAGGGTGAACCACCAAACACGACATCAATTTCCCGATTGCCAATATGAGAAAGTTGTCGAATTTCTGTTCCGGTAATTTCTGCTGCACTTTTACAAATTACAGACCATTGAGGAAAATTATATTCATGGGTAGCACAATGAATTGGGTCTATTTCTACCGCAGCTAGCACATCAAAACCAGCTTGTTCAAAACCAAGGGTCATTCCGCCTGCACCGGCGAATAAATCTACACCGATTGGTCTTTGTCTGCTGTTCATTTGATGCACTCTTTCTCCTGAGTTATTTCGGTGATAAATCAACAATTCACCTCAAAACTATTGCCTATTTAAAAAATAACAAGGATTATAGTTTTAAGTAATTTTACTAAAATATTTACATGTCAGATTCTAGTTTGTTTACAAATTTAATATCTTCTTTTGGTGTAATTAATATTGTGTAAACATTTACCAATTTCTAAGATTTTTAATTCACTTGACATTTTTTCTAACTATTATGAATAGAAGGCTGATATTTGATTTTTGCATGAGATTTTGTAATGTAGGGGCGTATTATGATGAACTGCATAACGCAGCTGGTGAATTATGCTTAACGCTGTCACTAATACACCCTACCTACAGATTCAAGAGGAAATAATAGATATTTTTGATTATTTTTTCTGATATTGGAACTCCTGATAACTCCCTCCCAAAGCTTCTACAATTGTCCGGGTATTTCCTGCCATCATTTTGATATATGTGTCACCTTCGGTATTCTTCGCACCGATGGAGTCAGAATACAGTTGCCTTGGTGCTAATTTTATCCCAGCTTCCTGGGCAACGGTTTGAATTAACGCCGGATTAATGGTGGTTTCGGCAAAAATTGCTGGAACTCCAATTTTTTTGATGGACTCTACTAATTTTTGCACTGTTTGGGCACTGGGTTGTTCTTCAGTACTGATGCCGATGAGGGTTCCTGCAACAGGTATGTTATAGGCACGTCCATAATATTGGAATGCGTCGTGGGTGGTGACGAGTTGACGTTTTGCTGGGGGAATAGTTTTCACCTGTTGAGTAATCCAACTGTCGAGTTGGGTAAGTTCTTGGGTTAATTTTTCCGCATTTTGGGTAAATTTTTGCTTATCTGTGGGGGATAGTTGGATAAGTTCGTCACGGATTGTATTTGTCATGGCGATCGCGTTCTTGACATCACCCCAGACATGGGGATCGGGAACAACTTGTTGCTCTTTACGCAGTTGTAGAGGTTTGACGACTTCCCCCACTGCAACTTGTCGTGCTTTGGTTCCCGTTGATTTCATCAGTTTAATAATTCCTGGTTCTAAGTTAAAGCCGTTGTATAAAATCAACTTCGCTTCTTCTAAAACCCTGGTATCACTAGGTACAGGTTCATAGACATGGGGGTCTGTACCAGGCTTCAGTATGCCTGTTAGTTGAATTTCTCCTCCCCCAACTTCCTCTGCCAAGTTAGCGATAATAGTACTAGTTGCTACAACCTTTGGTTTCTCATCTCCCTGGGGTGTAGTACTCCTAGAGTTAATTTGAGTACAACCGTTCAACCATAACCCTAGAAAAATTCCTACTAAAGTCTGGGTGTAACGTCTTACCTGGGAATGAGTGATAGTTGCCATAGATTTTAGTAAGGTTATTTCATAATCTTTTCATTTTTTAGAGTATATTATTTTCATAATCCTTTCATTTTTTCTCAAGCTCGGAATCTAGGGGGTAGGCGATGCTGTCAACTTATCAAGCAGGTAACGGTAATTATGCAAACCGCGATCATAACCGTGACAAAAGTGATGCCAAACTTGGTTTAACAGTGGCAAGAAAGGGTATCCAAATTACCCACCTAGGGGTGAAGTACCGAGAGTTAGAAGCTTTGAGGGATGTAACTTGCACCATTCAACCCGGTAAGATTACGGGTATATTTGGACCGAATGGAGCAGGTAAAAGTACTTTGATGAAGGGAATGCTGGGATTAGTAGCTAGTCAGGGAAATGTAATGTATCAAGGAAAACCCTTGACCCAGCAATTATCCCAGGTTGCCTATGTCCCCCAGCGTAGTCAAATTGACTGGAATTATCCCGCGACTGTGTGGGATGTGGTGATGATGGGGAGGGTAAAGAAGACGGGATGGTTGCGTCATTTTTCCGCAGTGAGTCGCCAAGTTGCCAAAACTGCTTTGGAGCGGGTGGGTATGATAGAATACGCCCATCGCCCCATCGGTAGACTGTCTGGAGGGCAACAGCAACGGGTATTTTTAGCCCGTGCATTAACTCAGGAAGCGGAAGTTTTTTGTTTTGATGAGCCATTTGTGGGGATAGATCAGAAAACTCAAGGGGTAATTTTTGAGGTTTTCTCAGAATTAGCGAAAGCTGGCAAAATTGTCTTAGTTGTGAATCATGATTTGGGAGAATCTATCACCCATTTTGATAATTTGATACTTTTAAATCAGGAATTAATTGCGATTGGTTCTCGTCAAGAAGTTTTGACAGAAGAGAATTTGTTACGTGCATACGGTGGAAAAGTGATGTATTTCTCCGATGCAGCGTAATTGGGAAGGTAGCAAAATGATTAATTTAATTGAACCTTTGCAATATGGTTTTATGCAGCGATCGCTGATTGTTGCTATCCTTGTGGGTTTATTATGTGCGGTGGTGGGTAGTTACTTGATGGTGCAGAGGTTAGCGCTGTTAGGTGATGCTATCAGTCATTCGGTATTACCAGGGTTAGCGATCGCCTTTATGGTGGGTGCGAATATCTTCGTGGGTGCGTTTATTGCAGGGGTGGTGAGTACCTTATGTATTGCGGTAATCAAAGAGCGATCGCCAATTAAAGAAGACGCTGCTATGGGAATAGTGTTTTCGGCTTTTTTTGCCCTAGGAGTAACATTAATTACGGTGATTCAAAAGGATAACAAAATTGACTTGAATCATTTTTTGTTTGGCAATATTCTGAGTGTAACTCCTGGGGAAGTCAGAGATACAGCGATAATTGCAGCCATAGTTTTAGTAATAATTTTTCTTTTTTATAAGGAACTTCTATTTTACACCTTTGACCCCTTGGGCGCTCAAGCTGCGGGTTTACCGGTGAATCGCTTAAATTTTGGATTAATGCTGCTCATTGCTTTAACCATTGTTGCGAGTATGAAAGCAGTAGGAGTGATTCTTGTACTTTCCCTATTAATTACTCCTGGAGCAACCGCATACTTATTAGTTAAACGTCTCCATGAAGTCATGATTTTGGGAGCAGTAATTGGTGTATTTTCCAGTATTAGTGGGATGTATCTTAGTTACTTTTTAAATATACCTTCTGGTCCGGCGATTGTTTTAGTTGTTTCAGGATTATTTATCCTATCCTTACTTTTTAGTCCCCACCATGGCATATTGGTGATGAAATCAGCCAAAGTTGTATCTGATTAAAAAATGTGAATAATTTTGCCTAACTGCTACCAGTAAAAATCTGTATAGGTAGGATGTAAAGATAATCTGACACGGTTAAGTATGCATAGCTCACTCAATCGTCGAGACTTTCTCAAGTACCTGACTGGTAGCGCGATCGCCACTGTCACCATTGCCTATCTTTTCCCAGAGACGGGTGATAGTCGGGAGTTAGATATGGAAAACCTTTGTTCCCTCTATCCAGAAAATTCGCGGTGCGAAAATTATCTTCCCGGAGTCGCTGCTACCAATGAACAGGGAGTGGCGATCGCTGCTGATACACTATTAAAAAACGCTACCCCAAATATACCAATTCCTGTTCAAGGTTTACCAGAAAAAGCTGTCACCTACCTAGTCATTAATCAACCCCCAGCAATTGCTAAATATGCCATTCGTCCTATTTGTACCCACTTAGGATGTACCGTTAATTGGGATTCTCCAAAACAACTATTTATTTGCCCCTGTCATGGTTCTCAATATGATAACCTGGGACGAGTTATGAAAGGTCCAGCCAAAAAACCTCTACCACTAATTACAGTAGTCGTCAAGCAAAATCAAATTCGTCTCGTCTCTCGTCAACCAGCTATAGATCCACGATAATTTGCTAATCAATAACTCCATAGATGCCATTGATTAAAGTAAGCTAGCAACAGCAGAGTTTATCTTTAAAACCATGGCAGTTAGTAACTTACGGCTTCTCGCTCTCGATTTTGATGGTGTCATTTGCGACGGTTTGATGGAATACTTTCAAGTAGCTTGGCGTACTTACTGTCATATTTGGAATATAGATAATTATACAGTTAATGATGATTTAGCTGAAGGCTTTTATTGCCTACGTCCTGTAATTGAAACAGGTTGGGAAATGCCTATATTAATTAAAGCCTTAGTTATGGGTTTGCCAGAAGAGAAAATCCTCAATGATTGGGAAAATATTGTCAAACAAATTTTACAAGCTGATAATCTAGATGCTAAACAAGTTGGAATAAAATTAGATGCTTTACGTGATGATTGGATAGCTAATGATTTACCAGATTGGTTAAAATTACACAGATTTTATCCAGGAGTTATTAATAAAATTCAAGCCACATTAGCTAGTGATATTAAATTTTATATTATCACAACCAAAGAAGGAAGATTTGTGAAACAGTTAATGCAACAAGGAGGATTAGATTTACCCACAGAATTAATTTTTGGCAAAGAATACAAGCGTCCGAAATATGAAATTATTCGTGAACTTATTAAAAAGCATAATTTAGCTGCTGAGAATGTTTGGTTTGTAGAAGATAGACTGAAAACTTTGCAACTGGTAGAACAGCAAACAGACTTGGAAAATATGCAACTATTCCTTGCTGATTGGGGCTATAATACACCCTCAGAAAGAGTTAAGGCAGAAAAAGACCCACGAGTAAATTTATTATCTTTAAAGATGTTTGCTGAGGATTGGGATAATTGGCTGATAAATAGTCACTCCGTCTAAGTTGTGAGAATTTTTGCTACTAATATCCCTGATTTATCCTAGATGCGGATTAACCGCAGGAAGTCGGGGATATAATTTATGAGAAATAGTTGAATATTGCTAAATCATGTTTAGAGAACGTTTCTCAAGTCATTGATGTCTAAAATATTTTGTAAACCACCTTTGTAAAAAAAGAATAATCCTATGCTTGATTTAACAAAACTGATGCGACAAATGCAAGGTTTGAGTCAACATATGACTGAAGAAGCTGCTGCTAATCGTCAAAGGTTGGAAGCTGCTCAGAAGTACCTAGAAAAAGCCATAGCTACCCAAGATGAGTTAGTAGAACAACAGGAAAAATGGCGCGATCGCATAATTTTTGCTAATGCGACTCCCGTGGAACCTTTAAATACTTGTATTGATATTCCTGTACCTACAAAAGTTCATACTGTTATTGCAACAGATGGCTCCCAAATAGCCCCCAGTCACCATGAAATTGCCTACTGTTATTTACTAAATATTGGCAGAATTGTTTTGCATTACGGACAAAATCGCCACCCTTTATTAGATAGTTTACCAGAAGTATTTTACCGTCCAGAGGATTTATATGAAGCTCGACAGTGGGGAATTAGAACTGAAGAATGGATGAGTTACCGACGCACTGCTTCGGAAGCAACGGTATTAGCTGAACTTGCTTGTCAGGTGCAAGAGGAATTATCAACCGCTCCCGTCCCTATTTTAGCAATGGTTGATGGTTCTTTGATTTATTGGTTTTTAGAACAATTGCCCAGTGATGCGCGTAATTGTATTTTACCCCCCGTTTTAGAAGCTTGGGAAAAAATGCGATTAGCTCAGGTTCCTTTAATGGGTTATTTAAGTGCTTCACGTAGTATTGAAGGGATGAATTTTTTACGTTTAATTGCTTGTCCCCACCCTGTTCCTGATTGTATGACTTTTTGTCCTAATCAACAGGATAAAGTCCCTTGTAAATTATTTGAATCCTTGCGAGATACAACAATTTGGAATAGTCAATTAAAACCTGGACAAAGGGGACCTTTGTGGCGTAGTAATAGTAGAATTATTGAATTATATGGGGAGCAAAAAGTCTATTTTTGTTATGTTCATGTGGGAGCAGAAATTGCTAGAATTGAAGTACCTGCATGGGTAGCAGAAAATACTAAGTTATTCGATGAATCCTTAGGATTAATGCTAGCTCAAGTCCAAAAAGGGTATGGTTATCCAGTGGCGATCGCCGAAGCGCATAACCAAGCAGTAGTTAGGGGAGGTGATAAAGCTCGCTTTTTTGCCCTATTGGAACGACAAATGATTAAAGCTGGGATAAAAAATGTGGGTACATCTTTTAAAGAAGCAAGAAAACGGGGTAGCATTGCTTAATTAAATTTTGTGTATTATGAAAGTTTTTGTCATTGCGAAGTCAAGAAGTCATATCTGGAGTTACATAGTTGTAAAAATAGACTAAATTGATTTCGGTAATTAGAGTTTATTTATCAAGTCAAACTTAAAAAAAATCGTTTTCTTGACTTTTGCGATTTGCCAGCATCTAAACTTCTGACTATAAACTGGATTTATTTCCTCAATTCATTGTTCGGTGTAGAACAAATTATGAACCAGATATCTCAGTTGCAGACAAGGGAAATGAATATAGAATTATTCCATTTGCAAAGTCAGACTTATTTCCCTATTCCACACCATTTATCTGTGGCTCGCATTGGTAAATCTGAAGGAGACAATATACCAGAAATAGATGTGACTCACTTACCAAATGCAGAAATTGTATCCCGTTGCCATGCAGAAATTCATCTTCAAGATGACAAATATTATCTTCAAGATGTAGGGAGTATTAATGGAACCTATCTGAATCAAAAAAAATTAGAAAGCCACACTCTTTACCCCATAAAATTACAAGATATCATTTCCCTAGGAAAAGATGAACAATTTATTCTCATAGTGCAAAAACAGCATCAGAAAAATTTACCACTAGTCACTTCTCCTACCACATTACAACCACAAGTAATCTCATCAGAAAAAGTATCTGTCAACTCTGTTAGTCGTACCAGTAAGCTCTTAGGTATAGGATTAATGGTGACGGGATTAGTAATTTTTGCCGCTAACACCCAAGTAGGAATATTTGTCCAAATTCCAGCCTTTGTATTATGTATCGCTGGAGCTTTCATCTTATTACAACGCAAAATAGAACCTGCTATTGGTTGGTTTTTAATTACTCTTGGTATACTCTGGATGATATTTTCTGGTCATTTATTTGCCTCTGTAAATTTACTATCATTGATACTTTCTGGAGGATTATTTCTCGGAGGATGTCAAATATTTACAACAGGAAAAATCCTGAAGTATGACTTACAAACTATTAAAAAGATAATAGGTAAGGGGTAATAGTAACGCACCCCGCAGACAAATTTGGTGCGCTACTTCGTTTAACTAATTATGTTTCATCACTCTTGCACCTTGAGTATCAAGGGAGAGCGATCGCACCTCTGCTTTTACCCCACAATTTTGCCAAGCAGTTGCCATTGCTGCCACCACATCTAAACTATGGGATGTATCAGTTAATGCTAGTAGGGTTGGTCCTGCACCACTAATTACCATTCCGTAAGCACCTGCATTTTTTGTGGCTGTTTCTACCTCGGCATATCCTTTGATAAGGGATTGACGGTAGGGCTGATGTAATTTATCTTGCAATGCTGCTTTTAACCACTGAGGATTACCCGTTTCCAATCCTCTAAGTAATAATCCTAGGTGGGCAGTATTAAATATAGCGTCTGCTCGACTAACTTCCTGGGGTAAAACACTACGCGCTTCCTTGGTAGATAGTTCAAAGTCGGGAATTGCCACCACGCAAATAATTTCCTGACACCAAGGAATATCACAGATTTCCCAGCCATTCTCACTAGTTGCAGCCAAGCGACAACCACCAATTAACGCAGGAACAACATTATCCGGATGTCCTTCCATGGCGATCGCCAACTCTATCACCTCATTATCACTCAGAGGCTCCCCTGCAAGGATATTTGCGCCCAATAACCCACCAGCGATCGCCGTTGCGGAACTCCCTAAACCCCGCGCTAAGGGGACACCGAGTTTAATTTCCATGGATACAGGTGGTGGAGCTTGTCCGATGTGTTCATAGAACTTAGAGAAAGCCTGATAGAGTAAATTACTTTCATCCGTACTCACCCGTGCAGCCTCGGCACCAGTCACGGAAATTACAAAATTTTCTCCCGCAGAACTACTGAGTAGACTAAACTTAAATTCGTTATACAGCGATAAAGCTGCACCAATACAATCAAAACCAGCCCCTAAATTAGCGGTTGTTGCGGGCACAGTGATGGTAGTAGATGAAACAACAGACATGAGTATGATAACTTAAGTGTAAAAAAACCTAGGAAACCTATCCTACGCCACAGCTAGGCATAAGCATTTTACTGGTTATCATGACCATCAAATAATTTTTCCCCTCCAATATCATGTTGTGGTATATTTTTCAACAATCTATGACTGTTGTCACCCTTGTGGGGATGTAGCAATATCAGGTGCAAAATACCATCGACTCCACAATATTTATAGAGGGAAGAGGAGATGAAAATATTCAAAATGCCGGGATGGTTTCCTGGTGGCAAAGCTTGGTTAAACGCCTTAATGTTATCCGTCTTTGTGGCAGGTTTTGTTGGGATATTACAGGAAAATCAAGGATTTGGCTTACATTTCAGCAAATGGTCAGTTAATCCAGAGATGTTCACAGTCTTGGTCATACTACTCTTAATTTTACCAATTCCAGCGATCGCCATTCTCCATCATTTATTTCTCAGTCGCTTTATCCCCCCTATTCCCGGAGAAAAAGCCAGCAAACCATCGGGTATCTTACCCAGCATTATCAGCTGGTGGGAAAGTTGCTACAGTTGGCTAGTGGTACTAGTCTCTACCCTGATTGCCATTCTCATCTGCACACCCTTTTTGCCCTTATTTAAACTCAGTTACAGTCAAATTATCAGTGATTTCAGTCAGTTTGATACTAAAGTTAAGCCAGTATTTGCTGTATTTTGGTTTATCTCTGCTGCCTGTTTATATCACTTGGAATATTCATTTAAATGTCGCCTTGTATTCAATGAATATATTCTCGATGAACCAGCAGAAGTCAATATCAGTAGCAACTCTCCCACAGAAAACACCGTAATTCAATCCTCAGAAACCGTTGATGCTTCTGAAACTCAAGTAGTTGCCCCTAAATCCAAATTTTCTTTCCCTCTCCAAAGAATCTTTACCCTAATTCTGATTGCGATTTCCGCTTTATGGGTTTATTCCTTTAGCAAATTACCGGAAGTTCGTCAAAGTCTCTCTACTAATTTAAGCTTAGAACAACCCCTGAAAAATTCTCCAACCAAGAACACAGAGAAAAGTTCATCTGTCAATGATACCTATCAAAAAGGCATCACCAAAGCTAAACGCGCCGCTAAATTACAACAATTAGCCCAATCAGAAAGAGAATGGCAAATGGTAGTGAAAAACTGGGAAGAAGCTCTCGCTTTGATGAAAGAAGTACCCCATACTAGCCCTAATTACGCTGCCGCCCAGGAAAGCATTTTACAATATCAAATGCACCGCCAATTTGCCCAGCAATATGCTAGTAAATAGACAAAATTCCTAGATAAAATTATTAAAAAGAAAAATGTGTTGTAAGTTGAATTGGATTGAGTTATTGAGTAATTGCTTGTAACTTTTGTGGCAGCATCTGCAAAATTTCCTTTGCCGCGCGATCGCACACTCCCACTTCCCCCGCAGCATGACGCATTTGCTCATACTCAACCTGCATTCGCTGCTGAATTTCAGGATTCAGTAATAACTCCATTGCCGCTTGGGTAATATTTTCCGATGTTGCGGCTTCCTGAATAAATTCTGGTACTATTTCTCGCATTTCCATCAAGTTAGTTGGGGAAGCAAAGGGGAAGGTAATTTTTAATAATTTCGTCCCAATCCAGTAAGTTAAGGGGCTAAGACGGTATAAAACAACCTGGGGAACCTTCAGTAAAGCCAGTTCTAAATTTACTGTCCCACATTTGGTAATTGCTAAATCTGCCCCAACTAAAACTTGCTGTTGCTTTCCTGAAACAATAGTGGCATTTAAGTGATGCTTTTGTATTGCTTGTTCTATTTTGTCTCGATATATTTCCAGAGATAGGGGAATCCAAAAATGTACCTGGGGTAACTTCTCTTGAATCCTCTGAGCCGCTTCTAACATGACTGGCAGCAAATATTTTAATTCTTGGTGGCGGGAAGCTGGTAACAAAGCCACCGCAATCGAGTCATCTTTAATACCCAAGTCTGCACGGGCTGCTTCTCGACTGGGAAAACTTGTCATTCTGTCTACTAAAGGATGTCCCACCCAGGAAACTTTAGCGCCATGTTCTTGAAAATAAACGGCTTCCTGGGGAAAAATTGCCAACAACTTATCACTTACCTCGACAATTTTTCTAGTATCTTTTGGTGTAATTGGGCATACCCATACTTGAGGAGCAATATAGTAAACGATGGGTACTTGAGGTAGGTGGCGACGTAGGTACGTACCAATACCGAGATTTGGTCCCATGTAATCGATTAATACTACTAAGTCGGGAGGATTTTCCTTGAGGTAGGCGATCGCCCGACGTTGAATTTGCAGAGTTGGCAAAATAAATGGCAAAGATTCCAGCAAACCAAAGGAACCAATTCCACTAGTATTTCCTAGGAGAGTTGCCCCAGCAGCAGCCATTTTCTCACCACCCAAAGCCACAATTTCTAAATCTAAACCACTAGTTACCGCTTGGCGTTGCAATGCTGCCACCAACAGGGAACCCTGTAAGTCGCCGGAAACTTCACCTGTACTGATAAATATACGCATTTGGGAAGGGTAAGGGGGAGCAGGGTAGTGAGTAATGAGTGGATTATTTTTTAAAGGAAAGGATTGTGCATGAACTTTCAACCCCTGAAAAGGTACAAGCTCAATAGTTTAAGTCGGGGAAGGAGGTGGAAAAGTACCAAGGAAGGTTTAAAAGGGCAGGTCGGGAGTTAATTTATTTTCTCCCAACTCTTACCCATATCCCATTACCCATGGAAATTTACTCATCGCCACTAGTTGAATTTTTGCCTTTACCGGGAATTAAACCACGTCTACCAGGCATTTGCGAGAGTAGTAAAAAGCGGCGTAGGTGCTGCAATTGTTCCGTGTCTCCCTGGATTTCTAACTGTTCTAAAGCATCCTTAAAGGTCAAATTAGAACGGTACAGAAAACGGAAAGCTTTTTTCAGGGTTTGAATTTCTTCTGAGGTAAAACCAGAACGTTTCAATCCAATCAAGTTTAAGGTGCGGATGCGGGCGGGGTTGCCTTCTACTAGCATGAAAGGTGGTACATCTCGTTCAATGCGACTCATCCCACCCACCATTGAATATTGACCAATATGGACGAACTGGTGGATACCGAGAACACCGCTAATTGTTGCCCTGTTTTCAATGTGTACATGACCCGCGATCGCCACAGAATTAGAGATAGTCACCCCATCGGCGATCGTGGAATTATGTCCCACATGAACATAAGCCATCAGTAAATTCCCATCACCAATTATTGTCGCTTCCCCCGCTCCCGTTGCCCGGTTAATGGTGACATATTCCCGAATCCGATTGTCATTACCAATTTTCACCCAGGTAGGCTCACCATTAAACTTCCGGTCTTGCGGTTCCATACCGATCGCCGCACCAGGGAAAATTTGATTTCTCGCTCCAATTTCGGTCAGTCCGTCTAGCACCACATGAGCGCCAATCACGGTTTCTGCACCGACTTTGACTTGCCCCCCAATTACAGCATAGGCACCGACTTGCACTGTAGGGTGAAGTTCCGCGTGAGGATGAATTACAGCAGTTGGATGAATAAGCGTCTTCAAAGGTGCATCTCCAAAACAGTAAGGGTGCTAAATATTTCCATCAAAGCTTATGAAGTATGAAGCAAGAAGTATGTAGACACCTGAAAGGCAAATTCCCCAGGTCAGATGAAGTGTGAAAACTCATCCTTCAACCTTGATTCTCCAAACTTGATTCTTCATCTTTTATACTTGGTCGGTTCAGCAGATTTACTTCAAGGAGAAAGGTGCAAGGGAGGTAGATGACAATTATCAGGTGCCAGAAATTAGCAACCCATAAGTTATGAACTACAAATTCTTGACCTTTTCCTCTTTTCTGCAAGCAGTTTAATGAGTGTGAGGGCAGCGGAAATCAAAGTGAGGAAAATGCTATTGTGGCTAGTTGAATTTACTGATATTCTATTTTGCTTGGAAATTTCAAAAATTCAGCTTCCGTAGGTCATGATGGTACAGTCACCACAAAAACCACAAAAGCAGTTTTGATCAAATTTAATTGACCAAGGAGAACATCAGTTCACCTTCAGCAGCTAACTGACCGTCAACTTCGGCACGACCTTGCATTTTACCAAAACGACGTTGTTTGACCCACAACAGTTCCGTAGTGATAATTAGTTGATCTCCTGGAACAACTTGACGACGGAATCGCACCTTATCAATACCAGCAAACAGAAACAGTCCCCCTTCTAATTGAGGTAGTTGGGTCATCACAATACCACCCACCTGTGCCATTGCTTCTACAATGAGTACACCAGGCATAATGGGTCGTCCGGGGAAATGCCCTTGAAACTGCGGTTCATTGAAAGAGATATTTTTAATCCCCACAGCGCTTTTACCAGGAATATAATCAATAATTCTGTCTACCAGGGCAAAGGGATAGCGGTGAGGTAAAAGTTTATGAATTTCTTCAATAGTAAAAACTTTTTGTGGTTCGGGATTACTCACAGGATTATCGGATGGATTCTGGGTAGACCCTGGGTTAGGGTTAGCGGTGGTATTCGCTTCGGTGGCAGTTGACATTGACGGTATAGTTAGATTTGCTGTTTTGGACAAAGTAGGCAATGATGCTTTTGAGATTTGTGACTTGTTCAGGAATCGTCAATCTCAAAACCTAAGATTTTTTGCGCCAGTTGAATGTGTAAATTATGGCTGGCTTTATAGGCAATAAAATGAGCTTGGGGAAATTTTCCCAATAAACTCAAATCTCCTACTAGATCCAAAATTTTATGACGTACTGGCTCATTTGCAAATCTTAATGGTGGATTTAACCAACCTTCAGGTCCACAAACGAGGGCATTTTCTAAACTACCTCCTTTGATCAGTCCTGATTTTTGTAAATATTCAATTTGATGTAGCAAGCCAAAGGTACGAGCCGGAGCTATTTCCCTCGCAAAACAAGTATCTGGTTTATCTAGGGCATTTGTCAGTGACCAACTATACCATTGATTGCCGATCGCCGATAGGTCAAAGTCAATACCATAGGTAAAACGTGTTTCCTGAGCAGGCATTGCACAAACAAACATATCATCCCGGCGTACCCACAATGGCTCTGTAATGGAGATTACTGGAACCTCATCTGTAGTGGTTTGTGCTACTAAACCTGCTTGGAGAATACTTTCTGTCCATATCTGAGCCGAACCATCAAGTAAGGGAACTTCACAACCGTCAATTTCAATGCGTGCATTATCTACACCCATGGCAGCAAGGGATGCGAGGAGATGTTCCACCGTGCGGATACTAACTTCATCCTTGCCTAGCTGGGTAGATAGAACTGCCTGATTAACAGCAGCTACCTGTGCTGGAATCATGGGTGTGTTGGGTAAATCCACACGCACAAAATAACGTCCCCGTCCTGGTTCTGCTGGTAATATTCTCACTTGGGTAGTAGCACCACTATGGAGTCCTACCCCTGTTTGGACAATCTCATGAGCAAGAGTGTGTTGTGACATAGGGGAAATTTAGGGGGAAGGGGAAGAAAGGGTTTAAAGGGGAGGGGTTAAGAGGATTTTCTATGACCCATCACCCATTGCCTCAATTAAAATCTTTCTCCAATACCAAAGTTAATGCGGCTATCACCGTCATCATTAATACCATAGTCAATACGGATAGGACCAAGGGGAGACTGGACGCGAACCCCAAGACCATAACCGTAGCCTGTACCATTTTTATTCAGTAATTCCGCCGCTCTGGTGGTAGTACCGAGGTCTGTACCGATGTCGAAAAATAGGGCACCGCTCACCACGGAAAAGACAGGGAAACGATATTCCAGGGATGCTTGCAGGAAAGTACGGCTACTACTTAAAGCTCCTTCTTCGTAGCCTCGGATAGAGTTACTACCACCCAGGGTAAAAGCTTCGTAGGGGGGTAAGTCTCCCAGAACTGTACCACCTTGGATGTTGAAGGCGATCGCCTGGGGTCCCTTGGAAAAGTTAGTGAATTTGACTGGTAAATATTGGCTATAGCTACCACGGAGACGGGTGAGTAAAATAGTACCTAGACCTACGGGTACAGATTGGTCAACGTTGAAGCGTAACAAAGAGCCTTTGGTGGGCTGTAGGGCATTGTTGCGGCGATCGCGGGCGGCTCCAAATTGTAATAATAACAGGTCATCTTCGCCCTTGCCGGATTCGCTCAAGTCTAGGAACTGATTCGTACCTTCCAATCTCCCTTGTTTGCGGATATCTCCATCTTCGTCACGAATGGAAACCCGTTGGTATTGTAACCCTGCGGTGGCTACCCATTCCGAATTCTTGTAGGGGTTTTTCGAGAGAGGACGGGTAAAGGTGACACCACCACCCAGACGGTTGACACGGGGGCGATCGCCTTCGTCATTGGGTTTACTGGGGTTAAAGGTTTGTATTTCCTTGTCATCCCCATCGAAAATTAGGGAAATTGACCGCCGACGGAAAGCATTAACCGTATAGGAAGTACGGTAGGGGTCACCAGCAATCCATGGGTCAGTAAATCTAAAGTCAAATAATAATTCCCTTTGTCCTACCTGAACTTCTGCCCCCAGTTTTTGGTTTCTACCGTTGAGGTTTTGCTGTTGGTAACTGACGGTTCCAAATAAACCACTGGCAGAACTAATACCCGCACCCGCAGCGATGGAACCACTATTACGTTCCACCACATTCACCACCACATCCACCTTGCTAGGGTCATCACCGGGATTGAGGGAGACATTGACATCTTCAAACAAACCCAAACTAAACACCCGTTGTAGGTCTTTCTGGACGGTGTTGCGGTTGAATATTTGTCCCGGCTTCAGTTCTAATTCCCGCGTGACAATATAATCCTGGGTTCTACCTTTGATGGGTTCGCCTTTTTCGTTAGTTTCCTGCCCCTCTTTGTTACGGAAGCGTACCCGAATATTTTCGACCACACCCTCAGCCACTTGCAAAGTCACCACCCCATTTTCTTGTACTTGAGGCGCACCTATGACGTTGGCAAGGACAAAACCCCGTTTTTCATATTCTTTTTTTAATTCTTTAATTCCCTCTTGCAAGTCGCGCAAATTCAGGATGTCACCATACTGCTTACTAAAAATTTTATCTGCGGTGTCTGCGGGCAGTACGGAAGGAATTTGTCCCCCATTTGCCTGAATCTGGACTTTGGTGAGGTTGGGATTAGGTTGCACAACAAAACTTACCCGTACCCCTAAAGGTGTATCTTCTGGCACTGCTTGCACGTTGGCAAAGAAACCTGTGGCAAAAATCGCGTTAATGTCTTCTTGAAGTTGAGCGCGAGTGGTAGTTTGCCCTGCTTTTGTACGAATGGCGTTGTAAACTTCGTCCTCTAGTTTCGGGACTATTTGTTCTCCTGTTTGGGATTTAACGACTACTTCTGATACCAGTACCTTGGTTTCCTCTGCTGCGGCAGGTGTTTGGTTAGGTGGAACATTTTCCGGATTGCTAGGAAATGCAGGTGTGATTGTGGGTGGGTTTTCTGGTGCTGGGGTGTCTGGAGTATTGGGGGTAATATTGGCTGGTGCTGGAGTGTCTGGAGTATTGGCTGGTGGTTGGGGTTGGGAATCTGGTGGGGGTATATCAGGAACCTCTGGGGGGGGAACCTGTACCATCTGATTAGGAGTTTTGGTGGGAACAACCACTGCTGAGGATTGATTCTCTGTGGTTTTGGTGGCAGGAAAGACTCCTACCACTTGAAAATCCTGATTGGACTCAGGTGTTTGGGCGTTGGCACTCAGGTTATCACCTAGAGGCGCAGCGATCGCCACCACTGTCATTAGAACCGGAGATAAGCGCATTTTATTTAAATTCCTCTTCACGTCCGCACACCATCAAAAAGTAGTCAAAAGTAGTCAGTCGATTTGAGATTTGAGATTGATATCCATGGATGAATCCCCATAGAATTTGGTGAATGATTTACTCTTGTCACCATACTTCTGAGGGCTTGCACCATGAAGGAATTATCGGTCATTAGTCATTAGTCAATCGTCAATGGTCATTTGTCAATAGTCAGGGATAACTTTCTTACTACTGAGTCTGTTGCTGTGTTTTTCTCAGTTCTGATTACTCTCCTTGTACAACTGTCAATACTCTTTGCAGAACCTGCTGGTAAGCTTCTTCAACGTTTCCCAAGTCCTGACGAAAGCGATCTTTGTCTAATACCCGCAGGTTAGGGTCTGTACTCCTGGCATTATCCCAAAGACGACAGGTGTCGGGACTAATTTCATCCGCTAATAGTATCTGCTGTTGACTATCCAAGCCAAATTCTAATTTGAAATCAACTAAGGTGATATCACACTTTTGGAAAAAATCCTGGAGATACTCGTTGATTTGCAATGCTAGATGGGTTATTGTCTCTACTTGTTCCGGAGTGGCTAATTCTAACAAAAATAGGCGATCGCCTGTCAAAAGTGGATCTCCTAAGGCATCATTTTTGTAATAAAACTCTACTAAGGGCTTGGGTAAAACTGTCCCTAGGGGTAAACCTGTCTGTTTACAAAGACTACCGGCGGCAATATTTCTCACCACAACTTCTACGGGGACAATTTTAACTGCCTTGACCCTCATCTCGTTGGGCGCTGGGCTATCTATGTAGTGAGTTTTTATCCCACGTAGTTCTAGTTGTTGAAAAATTTTACTTGAAATGCTACAATTCACGATTCCTTTATTTAGGATAGTTCCTCGTTTTTGAGCATTGAAAGCCGTGGCATCATCTTTAAATACAGCTAAAAGAATGTTAGATGTATCCGTAGGATAGATAATTTTCGCTTTGCCTTCGTATAGTTTGGAATTCACAGACATGATAGAAGGAAGAGTGAGTACAAAAATGTCAGGGTTTGATGATATCAATTTGAAAAGTCTATAGACAGACGGATTGACAAAAGCCCAACTAAGTGTGGGAAGGTACAATACCAAATCTTTAATTCAAAATGATATAAATTTGACGCTTTGGAGCTTAATTATTCTATCTTTAGTCGCCTATAATTAGTCATTTCATCTGGTATCACAAGTTTGGGTAGATATTATCTCCTAAATTGATGTGCTAGGGGGAGTAAGGAATCATCAGCTAAGTAGACTGTAGATTTTATGTGTAAATAGTTCTGAAGGATACGTATCTGTAAAGAGGTTCTTCTCAGAAATATTTTTCACCCTGTGGTGACAAACCGAAGCGACAGATTTCTCATGAAATAAGAATTTGTTGCACTTCACTCTAGTATCAATAGAATATATAAATAAAACGTCAGTACTAAATCATACTCCTGGAGGAGGTCTGGAGAAACATTTTCCATACTCAGGAAATTTACATAGCTCAAAATTGTGTATCAGAGAAATGGGAAGTAGGCAAGAATATGGTCAATGTCTGCCGTTGAGCAGCAGTAGGGTGAGTAAAATGGAGATACAAATAGTGAATAAAGACGATTTTCTTTATCCTCGTGGTCGTTATTACGGACAGGTAAAACCGGAAAATCTAGTATTCAATGCCAATTTACAAGAGTTCGCTCAAAAGATAAGTTTTGTTTGTAATTTAGAGACGGCTGGTAAAATTTCCCCTGATGAAGCATACGAACAAATTAAAGCCCTGTGGAAAGGTTTGAAGCGAACTAAAAAACAACTGGGAATCGGCGACAACCCTTTTCAAGGTAATGACGGAGAAGAGGGAAGAGCAGACAAATAATAGCGATTGTCTAATTACTCAGTTTGCTTTTTGACTTTTTGTCAACACTTTGATAGTTCTTATTTTGTAACCATTGTCCAAATACCGTCCCAAGAATTGCTTGGTGGTTGGTGTAAATAATTGAGCGATCGCTCTAAGTGAATTTCTACAGGCTGATCGGTAGGACGGATTTTTTTCGCTGACTGGAAAATTGCGATCGCCTTGGCAAAATCCCTTGATAGATAAGCTTGCCTACCATATTTGTAGAGTGCAAGGAATTCTTTAGTGTCTGCATCTAGAGGTGTTTGGCGATCGCCAATCAGTTCATAGATTGTTACTGCCTGGTATTTTCCCTTGACACAAATTTTATCCAGCTCTCGCACCCAAATTTTATCGCTACATAGATTATAAGTAAATTCACTGATAACTATATCACAACCGTACTCTTTTGTCACTCCTTCAAGGCGAGAGCTCAAATTCACTCCATCACCGATAACTGTGTAATCCATCCGCTTCTGAGAGCCAATATTTCCAGAAACTACTTCCCCTGAACTAATACCAATGCCGATATTAATTTGTGGTTGTTCCTGCACAATCCGTCGTTGGTTAAATTCCGCCAGTCGATGGCGCATTTCTAAGGCTGCTTGTACAGCACGCCATGCATGATTTTCTGTGAGGGGTAGAGGTGCGCCAAACACAGCCATGAGGGCATCACCAATAAATTTATCCAGGGTACCTTCATGGTTGAAAACGGCTTCTACCATAGTTTCAAAATATTGATTGAGTAAGGATACTACCTCTGCTGCTCCCAGATTTTCTGTCAGGGTGGTATATCCTCGAATGTCAGAGAACAAAATAGTTACTTCCTTACGCTCTCCCACCATCAAAGCATCTTCCCCTAGTGCCATTACCTGCTCTGCAACACCAGGGGTAAGGTAGCGGTACATTGTATTTTTTAGCCTTTTTTCTTGGCTGATATCTTCCAAAACCACCAACCCACCCCGTACCCCTCCCTCTGGGTTTGTGAGTGGGTTAACTGTCAGATTGAGACTACGTTCGATTTCGATAACATTATCAGCACTGAGGAAGTCACACTGGGGTGTATAAAAAAGATTCCAAGGTAAAAAGATGTGGGAATTATGGCGATCGCGCACAGCCAAAATACAAACTTCTGTATTCTGCGTCTCGTCACTTACCGAATATATACCCACCGTTAAACTTTGTTCTGGAACGTAATGTCTTGCCCCCACCTTTAAACTATCTTCTAGCCGCATCCGCAAATTCTCGATAGGAACAACATCCCATACCAAACGTCCAATTAGATTTTGTTCCCACAGTTGCTTATTGCCTTTGCCATGATTTTCTTTTAAAGGGCAACCTAATAATTCCAAAGCTGCATCATTAATTGTGACAATCCGTCCTTCCATATCTGTAGAGATGACAGCATCTGATAAACTTTGAAGAATATCTTTTTGATATTGTTTTTCTAATAAAACGCTTTCAAATAAGCGAGCATTTTCTAAAGCAATACCTGCTTGAATATTAAATGCTCGCATAAACTCTTCATCGGAAGAAGTAAAGCTTCCTTGCTGTTTATTAATTAATTGTGTGACTCCGATTAACTCATTGGCAGAGTTAAATACCGGCAAACATAAAATATTTCGAGTTACATATCCAGTTTTTCTATCTGTTGTCGGGTCAAATCTGGGGTCTTTATAAGCATCGGAAATATTTAATGCTTCTCCCGTGGAAGCTACATAACCAGCGATTCCCCTATTGGCAGGAATACGAATTTCCATCATGGTTTTTTCATCTGCTGCCGCCACTTTTGTCCATAATTCTCCCATCTCTTTACGATGGAGAAAGAGAGTACTACGATCGGCTTGCATTAAAATTCGCGCTTGCTCCATGACTATTTGCAAAGTTGCTTCTAAATCTAAACTTTGCCCTAGGGTTTGGGTTGCTCGAAGTAAAGCCGTTGCCCCTCTTTGATTTCGTGCGGCGATATAGAAAGATTGACAACTTTCCAGGATAATCCCAATGGAGGCAGCAAAATCTCGAAAACGTTCTTCATCTTCATGGTTAAAGGGAATATTTGCCGCTTTGTTTGCCAGTTGTACTACGGCAACTACTTGATTTTTGCTACTAAGAACTGGCATGCATAAAATATTACGAATTTTATAGCCCATTTGCTTTTCTAAATCGGGGCTAAATAGGGGGTGAATTGCGGCTTCAGTAATATTTAAATACTCACCAGTATTTGCTACATGACCAGGGATACCAAAATTAATTGGTGTACGAATTTCTAAGGGTTTATTAATATTATCTTGGGGAATTTTTGACCATAATTGCCCCTTATCTTTGTCAACTAAGAAAATTGTGGTGTGTTCTGCTTGGAGAATTTGTCCAATTTTGAGAGTTATTGCCTCTAAAACCTTTTCTAACATCGTTTCTAGGGCTTCATTATTAATCAGTTCTATTGCCCTGAGAAACTGTTGAAATTCCGCAGTAATAAAATCTAATAAGCAAACAAATTCATTAACAGAAAGGTCTTTTACCCTCGATAATAAAGTATGAGTACGGTTAACCTGTGTTAGTTCCGTTAATGTTGCCAAAACGCTACCAACATTGAGGAGTGTCATGGTAAGATTCAAATGAAAATTGCAGGTGTGAAATCTAATTGAATACAATGAGATTCAAAATATCTGGTGTTAAATAAATCTCATAAATCAATCTTCTGTAAATAGATTGGATTAAATAAACTGCAATATTGTATGACTGGAGCGTAACGTAACATTTCAAGCTCAATCAGAATTGCAGGTGATTCAATTTACGTTCCTAGATTATAAATAAATTTTGCGTGGTGATGATTGTGAGAAACCAGAGTTATCTCAAAGTTATGATACAAATAACTGATCACAATTCCTGAGAACCTGGTTTCTGTGTTCTGAATTTTCTCTGATTTCATCATCCAAAATTGCGTGGCATTCTGGGGAAAACAGTTATGCTAGTCAAAATCTTCAGTTGTTTCGTAAAATTTGCCCCTTTTTGCACATTAACTATGCAGCTTTGCTGACTTCAGAGTAAGCTATCTGCCGATAGTAGTTCTGTAGTTGACTTGTAGCTGCTGCCCATCCCCAGCGTTCCGCTTCTTTGCGGGCATTTTGACGGATAGTTTCTCGTTCCTGTCTTTGTTCTAAAAGACGTAGAGTCGCAGCGATCGCTCCCTGATCATCATGACTAGGGTCAAAAAGAAAACCATTGACCCCATCTGTGACTATATCAGGAATCCCCCCAGAACGGGCAGCCACCACAGGACATCCTGCTGCCATTGCCTCTAATAATACTAACCCTAAGGTTTCTGTACGGGAGGGGAAAATAAATGCATCTGCACTGGCAAAAGCTGCACCGAGTTCTTTACCCATGAGATAACCGACAAAATAAGTATTAGTTCCCTCAAAGTGCTTTTCTAAAGCTTGGCGATGGGGACCATCACCTACTAGGGCTAATCTAGAATTAGGAATTGCTTCTAATATCGGTTTGATACGCTCAATTTCCTTTTCCGCAGAAAGTCTACCAACGTAGAGTAAAAGGGGACTTTCCGGGTGATTTTGCGATAGACGCGATCGCATCTCTGAACTGATTAAACTAGGGTGGAATGTTTCTGTATCTACACCTCGTTGCCATAATTCTACTCGTTCAATGCCGTGTCCAGACAATTCTGCCATCATCGCCGTGGAAGTACAGAGATTAATTGCTGCTTGATTATGTGCTGCTTTCAGTAGTTCCCACAAGACTCCTTCTAACATCCCTAAGCCGTAATGTTGGAGATATTGGGGTAAATGGGTGTGGTAGGAAGCTACCAGGGGGATATGGTGGAGCTTGCTATGAAATATACCAGCTAAACCTAAAACCGCCGGGTTTACAACATGAATAATATCAGGTTGAAATTGTTCTAAAGCTTCGGCGATCGCTGGGCGAGGTAGGGCTAATTTTAATTCTGGATATAAGGGTAAAGGAAAACCAGACACACCATAAATTTTTGCCCCTTTATATTCTGTCATCCCCCCATCTGGGCAGATAACCATCACTTGATTGCCTTGGCGTTGTAGATGTTCTACTGTATGCCGTAGGCGTGTCACTATGCCATCAACCTTGGGTAGAAAGGTTTCAGTAAATAAAGCGATTCTCATAAAATACTATTCAGTCAGGGCAGGATGCTCAGAAATGACAATTCTCTGATTCACATGATTTACAAAATAAATTGTCTCCCGTGGCGTGACTAATTCAACATCTCCTGCCGGAATATTTTCTTTTGATTGCCTTTGTTGAGAGACGCAAGATGCTCGCGCCTCCCAATGACTAAAATTTAGTGTCAAGAAATGCTGAGTACGCAGGAGAATCAAGTATGTTTAGTACTTGTCGCCAGAACTTTTGGGCTAAAAGTTGGCAAATAGAAGTTGTCAAGGAAATTCCTCAAATTGAATTATGGGATTTTATGCAACATTCTGGAAATTATGTACTCAGCAGGACTTCAGCACTATTTGCGATGCCAAGAAACCTTCGGTAAAATCTCGTTTTTGTCAACTCGGTTCTGATACTTGATGGCAAAATTTAATAAAGAATCCAGCAAAGAATCCGAGAGATAGTGAGGTTGCAAACCTAAATCCAATAACTTGGTGTTTTTGGCATTGAAATAATGTTCTTCTTTTTCGACTCTGGGATTTTCTATGTTGTTGATATCTACATTTAACCCGATGGCATTGCCTGCTTTTTTCACCATTAACGCTAAGTCGCCAACGCTGAATAACTCAGTAAATTGGTTAAATACGCGGAATTCTCCAGGTTGTGCAGGATTGGCGATCGCCAATTCCATACATCGTACTGTATCCCGAATATCCAAAAAGCCACGGGTTTGCCCACCCTTACCATAAACAGTTAAAGGATGCCCAATTGCCGCTTGAATACAGAAACGGTTCAATGCTGTGCCAAAAACGCCGTCATAGTCTAAACGGTTAATCAGCATCTCATCCATACCTGTTTCTTCTGTCAACACGCCATAAACCACACCCTGATTCAAATCAGTTGCTCGCAACCCCCAGATGCGACAAGCAAAATGAATATTATGACTGTCATGAACTTTACTCAGGTGATACATCGAACCAGGTTGTTTGGGATAGGGTAAAGTATCCTTCCGCCCATTGTGTTCGATGGTGATATAACCTTCTTCAATATCGATGTTGGGTGTACCATACTCACCCATAGTTCCCAGCTTCACTAGGTGACAGTCGGGGAAATCTTCCCGCATGGCATAGAGTAAGTTTAAAGTACCCACAACATTATTCACCTGAGTCATGACCGCGTGTTCGCGATCAATCATCGAAAAAGGTGCTGAACGTTGTTCGCCAAAATGCACAATCGCATTCGGTTCAAACTTGTGCAATGCCTTTTGCAGAAAATCGTAATTAGTAATATCGCCCACAAACAAATCGATATGCTTGCCAGTCAAATCACGCCAGCGCTGGATTCGTTGTTGAATTGAGGCGATCGGAGTTAAAGTTTGTACACCTAGCTCGTTATCCCAGTGCCGACGCACCAGATTATCTAGAATTCCAACTTCATAACCTCGATTGCTGAGGTAAAGCGCGGTTGCCCAACCGCAATAGCCATCGCCACCAATAACCAGGACTTTCATTTTCACCAGTTTTTACTCGCTGATAGCTAAATCTACCAGGTTTATGTCCCCTCTCAACCAAGAAGATGGGAATTGAGGTGAGTAATAGTTGCTGGGAGAAGTCGAGCATTCACAGTTAATAGGGAATAGAAAAATTCTTTTTTGGGTGAAATCCTCCTATTGTTTCTTTACCTGATACTGCTGGGCAACATAGTAAAAAAAACGGTAATAGTCATCAAACTCATCGCTGGGAGCTTTCCCCTGCCAATAGTATTTAATATTTCCTTGATTGAGGTTCAGCACCATCGCACTTTCTTTTTTTCCTACCTCCACTGTTAGTACTCCTGGAATTCCTTGAGCAGTTTTAAAGTTCTTGTCTATTGTTGTTTTCGTATCTGGCTCAATCATCCTTGGCAATCGGTTGCCTGCCCACCCCCGAATCTCTACTGACTTGTTACGAGGGGAAATAAAGGCAATACCATCGTCGTTATCTGGTGGCGCTGAAGATATCCAATTTTTTGGATAGGGAAATTGAAAATTGTAGCGGTTGTTACTGTAAATTTTCCAATCTTGATTATTAAAGTTCACAGAACTGGAATTATTGGAGGCGATCGCGCACCCCCCAAGCAACAAGAAAATTGTACTAATACCCCAGGCTTTCATCGCAATTTTCATAGATATAAAACAAACCTGACTCTGAAAGATAATTTTGACTATATATTTGCCAATTCAATGACTTTAAAGGTTTTTCAGGTAAATTGATCCCAATTTCAATTTGGCAAAAATTCCTGAAAGGAAATGCCTTGATGAAGATATTTGTAATAACTTAGACAAATATTTTTCCTCATTTTTTTACCCTAACTTTAGGTCTTGTGTAAATTTATGTAACAATACTGCCGTCAAAGCGTTTTGCTGTCTTGACAAGGCTCCTCAGACTCGATATTGTTAGATGCATACCCGGGTAAGACCGTTAAAAGAATTATGCAAACAAAGCAAAAGGTTACTTTGTATTTGTCGCCAGACCTGCATAGGAAACTGAAAATTCGTTCCGCAGTAGATTCTGAGCCAATGTCAGAGCTTGCAGAACGCGCCCTCGTTTTCTATTTGGCAAACGCTGAACTGATAGAAGAGTTAGAGTCATCCTATGGGAGAACTCATCAAGTTTATTCCTGTCCTAACTGTGAAAGTTCTCTGATACTAAGGGATGGAGAATTGGTTGCCCTTGGAAAGCAGCCAGGAATAGTCGGTTCCGAACATTTAGTTATGGATGTTGGGGAACTGGGCGAAAATCACCCTCAAACTCAAGAAGAATTAGTTCCTTGTTAGTCTGGGAATGTTGAATTTATTCTTTATAGTTCTGTCTATAATTTGCCAGCTGCCATGTCTGGAGTATCTGTAAAAGGTCTCAAGTAGGTCGAAGTATGAAAGAAGAGCTCAATATTCTCATTCAAGCTCAATACCCTCTAATCTACCTTGTGACCTCCGAGGAAGAGCGGGCTGAGCAGGCTATCTCTAACATTGCTCAAGCATTGAAGCCGCAAAGACGGGTTTACGTTTGGACAGTAACTCATGGTATAGCTGAATACGGTCAACCCCGCAATGTCGCGCAACATAATACCGTTTCTCCAGAGGCAGCCATTGACTGGATTATTCGGCAGCGCGAACCAGGTATATTTATTCTTAAAGATTTACATCCATTTATAGATGCACCTGCAACTACCAGGTCTTTGCGTGACGCGATCGCTGGCTTCAAAGGTATGCATAAGAACATCATTTTGATGTCACCCATGCAACAAGTACCAATTGAGCTAGAAAAAGAAGTAGTTGTACTAGATTTTCCCTTACCAGATATGGGTGAGTTAAATAAAACCTTAACTCACCATCTTGATAATCATCGAGGACGACGTTTAAGCACCGAAGCTAGAGAAAAGCTCCTGCGAGCAGCTTTAGGTTTGACCAAGGATGAAGCAGAGAAAGTTTATCGTAAAGCTCAGGTAACCACAGGTCGTCTCACCGAAGAAGAAGTTGATATAGTTTTATCAGAAAAGAAACAATTAATCCGGCGTAATGGTATATTAGAATACATCGAAGAAGATGAAACTATTAACGCTGTAGGTGGTTTAGAAGAATTGAAAAAGTGGCTGAAACAGCGCTCTAACGCCTTTACAGAAAGGGCAAGAGAATACGGACTGCCCCAACCGAAAGGGATGTTAATTTTAGGTGTCCCTGGTTGCGGTAAATCCTTAATCGCTAAGACCACTTCCCGGCTGTGGGGTTTACCACTGCTGCGGTTAGATATGGGGCGAGTCTACGACGGCTCAATGGTGGGTCGCTCGGAGGCGAATCTACGTAACGCCTTGAAGACGGCAGAATCAATATCTCCAGCAATTTTGTTTATCGACGAGTTAGACAAATCTTTTGCGGGTAGCTCTGGTTCTGGGGATTCCGATGGTGGTACGTCCAGCCGCATCTTTGGCTCTTTCCTTACCTGGATGCAAGAGAAAAAATCTCCCGTGTTTGTCATGGCAACAGCCAACCGGGTAGAGCGTTTGCCAGGTGAGTTCCTCCGAAAGGGTCGTTTTGACGAGATTTTCTTTGTGGATCTGCCCACACCAGAAGAACGTCAGGATATTTTTAATATCCATCTGACGAAACGTCGTAAAGACATTAGTCGCTTTGATTTGGAGCAACTCTCCAAGATGTCAGACGGTTTTTCTGGGGCAGAAATTGAACAGGCGATCGTGGCAGCAATGTATGAAGCTTTTGCCCAAGATCGGGAGTTCACCCAATTAGATATTATTGCTGCGCTTAAGGCAACCTTGCCCCTGTCTCGAACGATGCAAGAACAAGTCACAGCCCTTAGGGACTGGGCTAGACAGCGTGCAAGACCCGCAGCATCCTCCGTAGCTGAGTATCAGCGTATGGAGTTCTAAAAGCTTTCCTCTGCTCAAACAGAGGGGAAAGGCTAGCAGCAGACGCTAGCAGCATAAAAAAACCGCGTCATAATTCAACGCGGCTTCGCTAATAAACCGTTGTCCTTTTCTCAATTTTCTCTTTGGAGGAAACCCAAATGTCTCATTTTAGCACTCTGCGCACTAAAATCACCGATGCAGAAATCCTCAAATCTTCTCTGCGTGACTTGGGCATCACTGTAAAGACTGAAGCTGATGTTCGTGGTTACAATGGTCAACGTGTTCGCTCTGACATCGTTGCAGTTTTGGATGGCGAATACGATTTAGGTTGGTCTCGCAATAGCGATGGTTCTTTTGACCTGATCGCAGACCTGTGGGGCGTTGCTAAAAAGCATAATCAAACCGAGCTGATCAACTCCATTAACCAGAAGTACGCTGTTAACAAAACTCTGGCTGAAGTTAAACAACGCGGTCTGCAAAACGCTAACGTGAAGTTGGTATTGCAATAGTAATTTCTCCGCGCGTTCCCAAAACTGCACGGGTTAACCAAGTCAGTAGCGGTTAGCCCGCTTTTTTTCCAACTGGTAAAATCCCAGTATTTATTTTTCTGTAAAATTTGCAGGGAAAAGCCCAGTTTATGAGAAGCTGGGTTTTTTATTGGTTGTGGTATTTTTGCCACATTTGCTCAAAAGCTTCTTCCATTGGTTGTGGTATTTTTGCCACATTTGCTCAAAAGCTTCTTCCATTTGTTGAGTAAACTTGGCACCATTCCATAGGGGAGCAGTACGACGAGATTGATATAATTGCCAAGTGATTTTTTGTCTTAAAGCTGCATCTTGTCCTAAACGCACACCCCAATCAATATATTCACTATCATTCCAGGCAATACCTTCGCAAATGCCTGCATTCATCATCATGGTATAACTATTACGAGCTGCGAATTGTTCGCCAACTTTTGTAACTAGGGGAACACCCATCCAGAGAGTTTCTAGAGTGGTGGTAGCACCGTTGTAGGGGTAGGTATCAAGTACGACATCGGCAATGGTCAAATTGGCACGATGTACTGACTCTAAAGCGACATCTGGTAAAAATCGTAAACGTTCTGCACTGATTCCCTCTGCTTCTGCCATTTGGATAAAGAACTGTTTGACTGCTTCTTCTTCGGCAAATCCTTTGATGAGAAAGTAGCTATGGGGCACAGCTTTGAGAATTTGCATTTGTAAGTTGATTGTGTCTGGGTGACGTTTGCAGTTACCTTGGGCACTGAGATAAACTATAGCCTCAGGAGGAATGTCTAAATCCTCTCTGCGTAAATTGGGTATACCGACTTCAAAGCCGTCAACAGCGATGTAGGTTTCTGGTAAGCGCCAAATTTTTTCTGCGTAGTAGCTCTGTGCTGTATCCGGTAGTACGTAGGGGTCAGCAATGTAGTAATCAACTGTCGGTATTCCGGAAGCATCCCAACCTAACCAAGAGACTTGGATTGGGGCTGGTTTGAGGGCTAAAACTTCACAACTAATATCTAAGGTAATACTATCTAGGTCAACGAGAATATCGATGTCATCTGCGTAGATACACTCAGCAATCTCGCCAGAATTAGTACCTAATTTGTGAGCTTTATCGACTTGATTTACATACCATTCTTGTAAGGGGTGTTGAGTATCCTTATAACTGAGAAAGTACCCGTAAAGTTCAAAGCGATCGCGGTTATGATGCTCTAATAACCATCGAGCTAACCAACCGACAGAATGTCTTTTTAAATAGGCAGATAAATATCCTATTTTTAATTTTTTAACTTGGTTGCCATGAGCTTTTTTTGCTGTTAATTGAGATTGGTATTTAGCTTGTAGCTCCTGTCTACCGATTTCTAAACTAGATTGGAATAAATGGGCAACTTGATTCTGTAACTTTCTATTAGTTGCGGCAGCATCTCGCCAATAGGGGAAAAAATAGGTTCCAGTCAACAGACGACACATATGGGGTATCCCATCTAATATCGGTTGCTCTGCAATGAGCTGGGTAAATAACTCTTCCTGATGCTGAAATGCCAGATTTGCCTCTTCCCAATAACCTCCAGCGTGCATAAAACCGCGAATCACCAATGAACTTGCTTGAACTTTATCAACGAGAGTTGTCATTAGTGCGTAATACTGCTTGGCAATTTCGATACCCCGTAAATGCTCACCAGAATTTTGATAACAAGCTGCCAAATGACGCAAAATCTCTGGGTGATTGGGGGCAATTTTTAAGCATAATTCGGCATATTTCGCTCCTGGAGTGGGTGCTTGCATAGAATATGCCACTGTAACAGAGGTACGCAGAAGTAAGGATAGTAATTTTTGCGGTTCGAGATGGGGAATAGAAGCTTGGGCTAATTCTATAGATTTTGGAAATAAAGGAACTGTTTCTAAAATATTTTGTAAAACTGTTTGTAATAAATCTGTAGTAAATTCTAATTTGGAAGATTTTTGTAATAGATTGATAATTTGTGAATTTTCTATAGTTTCATTTGTGAAAGTTGCTAATTTAACTTCTAGCTGAATTAAATATAGGAGATTGTCAATATTTCTCGGCTGTATCTCTTGCAAATGTTGGCGCAGTAAGTGAGCTTGATGATAATTGTCAAATGTATTTTGCCGATTTGCTTCTGCTTGTAAAATCTCTGCTAACTCTTGTGTATTTTTTTCAATTTCATTCTCTTCTATATCCAACATTGCCATCAACCAAGTTGATTGTGCTTCTGTTTCTTGTCCTTGCAATAGTAATAAAACCCCTAAATACCAGTAGGAAGATTTAAGTTCTGGTTCAATTTCTATTGCCTGTTCATAGAGACTAATGGCTTGTTGGAAATCATTTTTGAGTAAAGATTGGTAGGCTTGCTGATGAAGATTATCAGTATAACGAAGAGAGGAGATTTGAGTCATAGGATAAAATGCAATTTCCAGAAAATAAAATCAGCTAGTTTATGTAAAAAGTTAAGATGATTTGAGAACGCGGGTAAGATGCCAGCAATACAGAAACCCATTACAACTTATGACATAACTACTGAATTTTTAATTAATATTCACTTCTAAAAACATCATATTTAAAAGTGAAAAGTGAGCAGCAAAAACTACCCACTGAAATCGTTAATATTGAAGTAAATAAGAATGCTATTGTTAACTATTTGACGGTATTCATACCAACAGTAGTAGGACAGGTACCGTTAACAGTACCATCACCAATGGTTTGACCGTTAGCATTACCTGTAGCTGCGGGGTCATTGGCTTCACATAGTGTAACTAAGGTAATAGATTCGTTGATGTTGTTAACTGCTTGGCTAGAAGTATATACAACACCAGCATAGGATTTGAGTTTAGCAACTTTTGTTCTAGCTTTGTGGGTGACTACGTTATTCGCATCAGTTGTACTAGCATCATATATGTAGTTATCACTAGCAGTTTTAACCCCAATTCCTAATTCAGCCAATCTAGTAGTGAACTGGTTACTGTTTTCTAGATAGTATGCTTGTTGAGCGCGGTTGATAGCACCAACGTTTTGTTTTGCTTCGGATTGTCTAGCTTTGCTGATTTGACTGAGCAAGGATGGCAGAGCGATCGCAGCGAGTACACCGATAATAATTACTACCACCAACAATTCAATCAGGGTGAAACCTTCTTCACCTTTCTTTTTGCCGTTTAAGTGTTGTAAAAACTTAGCTTGTAGTTCTGGCTTTAACATGATTTTCCTCTCCGTGTTGGTTGTTAAATTTGTTTTCTTCTAGATTTAACTTACCCACATGGGAGGGGTTTCATATCACATGGGAGAAACTTTTTTTGAGGTTGGCTGTTTGCGACTGAATTTTTACGGAATTGAGAAGCTGAAACTACCACAGAATTAGGCTTTTTGAGACTGAGAATCAAAAAAACTACTAGTTGCTCATGGAAAAATCCCCCAACCAACTATGAAAATGGGAGGTGATATGAGCGAGATAATATATTGAGAGTTGGAAAAAACTGATACCAAGTTGCGTTCTGTCGTGGTGGTTTTAGGGTAATAAGATTATTTTCCTTGTTTGCGAGACGCTAATGTGTTTACGCAGCATAGCGAAGCTAACGGTTGTAATATATTTTGCGTGGATTCTGGCGATCGCGGATATTTCTCAATCGTAACTAGTGGCAAAAATGTTGATTTTTGGTTTACAAGACCGCTTTTTTGGTGGTTTTTTGATTAAAATCAAGTTAATAGTATGCAGATATCATCAGAGAAAGCGATTGCACAGACCAGACAAAGTCACAATTGGGGATAGGGTGTTGATTCTATACCCAGAATATATTGCAGGGAAGGAAGGTGTTGTATTTGATAGGGAAATCTTATCAGAGGAAGAACCTGGCGATCGCTTTAGCGGACTGGAAGTCTCTCGCTTGAGCGGACTGGAAGTCCCTCGCTTGAGCAGAGTGGAAGTCTCTCGCTGGTTAATTCTCGTTCAGGTTTCAACTACACTCAACCCTGACACAGATAATATTGTAGTCTCCCTGGAACTGGATGATTTTCAGGTACTTCCAGGGAGAGAGCTAAAATCCTAACCAGACTGGGCTAAACTTTCTGCAAAGAACTGACTTTGTGTTTGCGCTTAATTACACCAGCTGTACCCATTGCCATACCTAATCCCAATAAACCCCATGCAGTTGTGGGTTCTGATACCGCTTTGGGATGGATTGCAGATAGTACACCTCTCGCTATCAGATTATGTCCAACGGTGGTGGGGTGAACCGCATCGAAGAAGAGAAATTCCTCTGGGTTACTACATAATGTGAATACACCAGCTCGAATACTCTCATCAGTACCTTGTAAACAGGGTGTTTGCGTATTTGTGAGCTTGAATTGAGATGGATTATTTTGGATTTGTTTAAATCCAGAGTTAATATCTATAGAAATCAGGTTCAAATTAGGATTAATTGCGGAGATTCCTCCTAAAGCTGTGGCTAAATTGTTATTATGTTGGGCAGTCAATAGGTTTAGCCCTTTGGAGTTATTAGTTAAACTTCCGATGGGAGAATCACCTAAGTTGGGTAAGTTGAAAACAACGATATTCTTTGCCCCTTTTTGAGCCAACAAACTAACGGATGTGGCTAAATTATTAACTGTATTAGTTGTGTCTGTTTCACCACCAAAAAGATAGTCGTTACCACCGCCCCAGACGGCATATAATGCATTGGGGTCTACTTGGAAAGTATTTGTGAAGGTAGCAACTTGTCCTAAAACACCGGGTAACCTGGCTTCATTGGGGACAAATATATTATTCAATCCAGAACTTGAACCACCAATGGCAAAATTGATACCTTGGGTTGGTAATGCTTGACCTGCGAGGACATCAACTATTAGTGAAGGAGTTAAATTTAACTCTTCCCCGACATAATCTACCCAATTTTTGTTATTAGAAAATCTGCCTTGAAAATAGGGTGGTTGAATTCCTTGGGGTGGATTTGGTGGAAATTGTGAACCAGATAACTTCGAGATATTTCCGGTGTCAGAAAGACTATCGCCAAAGACGTAAAAACCAGTAAAATTAGCAGCAGATGCTTGCTGGGGCAACATGAAAGAAAAGAGAACGAAACCTGCGGCGATAAATTCTTTTCTCATCTGAAAATTATTTCCTGAATGTTTATGTATGTGCGGTAGAATGCAAGCTCAATTCTGAGTCATGGTCAAAACATGACCGACTCTATTGATAAAAAGTATTTGAAATTATTTTGAAAGGAATTACGTATTTATACGTGACGTATCCTCAACCATTTTTATCATACTTTGTCGTTAACTCACCCCTGTTCGAGAATAAATTCATCACTTTTTCATAATCAACAATTACTGCAATTTCTCCATCATGTATTGGGCGATTCTCTTGGCTGCACCAGGTTTTCCCATACGTTGAGTACCGTTTTCGCTGATCAGATGTAGTTCATCAGGGTGGGAGAATAGCGATCGCGCAATCATTCCGACTTCCTGGGGTTGGTTAACTAGAATTACCGAACGTCCGAGCAAGCGACTTTGAGCTTCGGCAAATACTGGGGTAAACTGGGGTCCTGTACCGGGTATGGTAATCGCTGGTTTGCCTAAACCGACAAACTGTTCCGTAGCGGTTCCTGCCATGGCAATAGCAAAATCACCTAGATGTAAACAGTCATTGTAGGCATTTTGGCTCAGAAGAAAATATGCATTTTTCTGCTTAAATGTCAATACTTCTGGGTCGGGTAAAGAGACTGGTGTATCGACAGTTGCTCTCCATCCTTGGGATTCTAATACTTGGATGAGACTTTCTAGGTGTAACCCAGGGGCGATCGCTCCTAAAAATACAATTGAACGTGAGGTGTGTCCACTAAAATCTGGTTCGTTAAATACTGCCATGAGTGCAGAAATCCCGATCATGATTTGTTTCCAGTTGGCATAGGCTTCTGGAGGACGAGAACCAGGTAAAATTGTCACAACCATTGGTCTAGCCAGTTCCTGCTGTTCTTGATTACTGCTGTAAAATCTGGCAGAGGCAAAACTGGGTGTTAAATTATCCATCATCGGATTACCCAAATCATAGGCAGGAATCCGAAATTTTTGTAATATCTGCGTTGTCAGGGAATCTCTGGGAAATACTGCTTGGCAACGACGACGACTCATTAACCAGCGCTCCCAAGGATGATAAACAGAACCAGAGAAATTTTCCCACTTTGCACCGGAGGATTTGCGCTTTAGGATTCCCACCTCATCACGAACATAATATTCTGATTTTGCCGTCCCCAAAAAAGCATAATTTGCTCCACTCATCCAAGCAAACAGTAGAGGAACAATATCACCAACTGCTAAAACTGCACATTGCTGACTTTGTTTTTTCCGAGTTTGTACCCAACGACGTACTGCTTGGATTTGCTTCCAGGTTAATTGTAATAATCCCCCTCGCACATCTCGCATGAATTGCTGTCCATCCATGTATATAAAACCACCAGAAGGCATAGTACGCACGGAACCAATCACAGGTATTTGTAAATTTTCATACGCGTGTCCCTCTCCAACTATGGGTAATGCATAGATATCTGGTGCATCTGGTTGTTCCTGAAGTTCTCGTAAAATCCGAGTGGCGATCGCGTCTTCACCATGTCCATTACTTAATACCAGAAGTTGTAACCGCGAGTTAGCTGTATCTGTTTTTGCCGATTGGAGATAGGGAGAGAAGTCACTCATATAGGATTTATTTGTTGCCGTAGGTAGTTAAGATATGATTAGTACTCTGTCAATTTTATTTTGATGGATATAATGCAGGCAGACTTGCCCCCGTAGTCAAATCAGGGAGGGAGATGCTTCCACTACAAATTTTTTACCCATCAAAATTCATGGGACAGACTACTAGACTTCTGACAAAAATCAGAGACTTATGACTGCTATCGAGGAGCAGACAATAGGTAATAAATAAAACCCTTTCCCCTGAATTTTGCAAGAAGTCTAATGCTTTTCCAGTATCAAGCAACTGCCATGTAGAAACAAGTCAGTGAAAAGCCATGACTCCGTAATATGATATGTAAAGTTTAATTACATTATTTAGGAAATATGACAAAAGCTACTTGGAACGGTGCTGTTTTAGCCGAAAGTAACGAAACTGTAGTCGTTGAGGGTAATCATTATTTCCCCCCTAGCTCTATCAACCAGGAGTATTTTAAACCCAGTAACACCCATACAACCTGTCCCTGGAAAGGTGTTGCTAGTTACTACAGTCTGGAAGTCGCAGGTCAAACAAATCAGGATGCGGCTTGGTATTATCCTACTACTAAGGAAAAAGCTAAGCAAATCGAAGGTTATATTGCTTTTTGGCGCGGTGTCAAAGTTGAAGTTGTCTAATACACAAAAATTGGTAAAAGTAAGCACTTGTGGCTCAGGTATGCTTGAAAAATACACAAGCAAGCTGCCTGTTCCACATAGATGAGAATGAAACTATACTATTCTTCGTAACCAGGGTACTTAAATTCTGGTTACTTTTTATTGTCCCAAGCCGGATGGGAAAATAAAGAAGCAATTACCCTGACACCTCGCAGTTGATTGGATAGGGGTAAATGTCCTCTCGGTGCAGTCAAATCCCAGGTAAACTCATTAGGATACCTTGTCCAGGTATTACCTTTTTTCCAGTTAATCTTTGTCCAGAGACTCTCAAAACTTTTACCTAAACCTAGCCAGATTTCTCGCTGCACAGAAAATCCAAATTTACCTTCAGAATAAACAAACCATAACTGATTCATAGTTTGCAAGTCTGTTACAGGAAAGTTTTCCACTTCCGTAAAATACAACCATTTGCGTTTCAGTGCTTCCTCCCCTGCTAATTCGCACATTTTCTGAATAGTCAGGCGATCGGCAGCTTGAAAATCAGAAATTGCCAGTAACTCGACTAGAGGAATATAATCAATGCCCTGCTCGGATTTTAAAGGAACAACTCCTTGGGGAAAATTGACTTGGAGAAAATCTTTAATTTCGGGGACACCACAACTGTAGAGTAATTGGTAAATTTTGCCATCCACAGGGGTTGGGGTTTGTTCCCGTCTTTGCCACAAAAATTCCTGAATTACCTCTAAACCTTGATTGCCGAGTTCTGCTAGCTGGGGGATAATCTGTAGTTGAACCTTCTCAGACCCAGCTATTAACTGGCTACGCAGGGAGTCAAGATTAGAAGATGTGCCTGATAGTATCATTGGGTCTGTCATGCTGTTACTTAGTGAAACTCAGAGAGGGTATGTACCTGGGGGGTGGAAAGTTAGGGGGGCGATCGCCACAAAAAGCGGCAAAACAAAAAAAGAAAATTTCAGTGCAATTAGTCATAGCGAAAAGTAGTTTACCGGAAATCACGGGAGCTTGCCCACCCCTTTTACCCTTGAACTGGATTTTTATCGGTAAAATGTCTATTTTGCTTCTACCTAAGGCTTGACAGTGGCATTCTAGAGTTGCAAACTCTCTTCTTCATTGCTGGGATTTTGCTGTATATTCAAAGAGTACATCAGGTGTACAAGCAGTAAGATATTTAAGACTGCATCGAAATTCCTGGTTTTTAATATCAAACATTCTGCGACTTAGGGAGAGGGGAATTTTTGCTTCCTATTTTTTATCAAAGCAGGACAAAGCAAAATCTGCTAGCCTTTTCACCGGAAATTTTTCTTTGAAAACAGAAATATCCGAGCAGATACTGTCCATATCTGACTTACTGAGAGTGTGCAATGTACGACAAAATTACTCCCCCCTCTACTGGAGACAAAATCACCTTCAAAAATGGTGAACCCCAAGTTCCTGACCATCCAATTATCCCCTTTATTCGTGGTGATGGTACGGGAATGGATATTTGGCCCGCCACCCAAAAGGTGTTAGATGCGGCTGTAGAATCAGCTTACCAAGGTAAACGTAAAATTAGTTGGTTTAAGGTTTACGCTGGGGATGAAGCCTGTGATTTATATGGAACTTATCAGTATTTACCCCAGGATACCCTCACCGCAATTCAAGAATATGGTGTAGCTATCAAGGGTCCTCTGACGACTCCCATTGGTGGCGGCATCCGCTCTTTAAACGTAGCTTTAAGGCAAATCTTTGATTTGTATGCCTGTGTGCGTCCCTGTCGTTATTATGCGGGTACTCCTTCCCCCCACAAAAATCCGGAAAAGTTAGATGTCATTGTATACCGTGAAAATACTGAGGACATTTACCTGGGAATTGAGTGGAAACAAGGTAGTGAAATTGGTAATAAACTGATTAAATTCCTCAATGAAGAACTGATTCCTGCCACCCCAGAGCATGGGAAAAAACAAATTCCCCTAGATGCAGGGATTGGGATTAAACCCATCAGTAAGAAGGGTTCCCAGCGTTTGGTGCGTCGAGCCATGAAACACGCTCTGCTATTGCCAAAAAATAAGCAGATGGTGACTTTGGTGCATAAGGGCAACATTATGAAATACACCGAAGGTGCTTTCCGCGACTGGGGTTACGAATTGGCAACTACAGAGTTTCGCCAGGAATGTATCACCGAGCGGGAATCTTGGATTTTAGCCAACAAGGAGAAAAATCCCAGTATTTCCTTAGAAGAAAATGCGCGGATGATTGACCCTGGTTTTGATGCCATGACTCCAGAGAAAAAGGAGCAAATTGTCAAGGAAGTGGAGACAGTTCTAAAAGCTATTTGGGATAGTCACGGGAATGGCAAATGGAAAGAGAAGGTGATGGTGAACGATCGCATTGCCGATAGTATTTTCCAACAAATTCAAACCCGTCCTGATGAATACTCCATTCTGGCAACAATGAACCTCAATGGTGATTACCTCTCCGATGCTGCTGCGGCGGTTGTTGGGGGCTTAGGGATGGGACCAGGGGCAAATATTGGCGATGCTTGCGCGGTATTTGAAGCTACCCACGGAACCGCTCCGAAACACGCCGGTTTAGATCGAGTCAATCCTGGTTCAGTGATTCTGTCAGGGGTGATGATGCTGGAATATATGGGTTGGCAAGAAGCCGCAGACCTAATTAAGAAAGGTTTGGGAAGCGCGATCGCCAATCAGCAAGTCACCTATGATTTAGCTCGGTTAATGGAGCCACCGGTAGAACCATTAAAATGTTCTGAGTTCGCTGAGGCAATTATTAAGTCTTTTTAGTTTAGTTGTTTGTGACTGTTAAGTTGATGTGCAGCTAAATTGTATAAATCGAAAACATCAAGTTATTGTGTTGTCGGCATCCTGCTCGCTCTGTCTATATAAATTAGGCATGTAATAGCTTAATGATTTTCGCAATAAGGTAGAAGATAAGAGCAATCATTGTCTTCTACCTATTTTTTGTCAATTATTCCAGTTATCGATAATCCTGCCGTTGCACATCCCGCAAACGAGCAGCATTCCGCATTCCATATTCCTCACGGCAAAAGCGATTCAACTGAGCTTCAAAGAACTCTCGATTTGCCTGTAAATGTCTAGGATTGGGGTCATCTAGGGGATATAACAAAGCTGTACGCAAAGCTTGGATAACCGCAGATGTCACATTATACATTGACCGTTGGAAAGTAATTCCTAACTGAATCAACATATCATCCTCACCTCGGCAGTATTGACGATAGTAATCAATCAAATACTGAGGCAAGAAGTGTAACATATCCTGCATTAACAATGTGGGAGGAATACCCGCAGTCCCCACGGGAAAGACATCCGCGTAGAGAATCCCATAATGAAAGTCTTTCTGGTCATCGGGTACTTGTCCCGCTTGGGCATTATAGGATTTTGTTCCCCGGAAAGGCGCTGTGCGATAAAATACAGCTTCCACATAGGGTAAAGCTGCCTCGTATAACCAGGTAAAACCTTTAGATTTAGGGATAATCTCGTAACATTCACCCCGAATATAGACATGGTGGTAAATCGGACGACCAGCGATCGCAAAAATGCCATTCACCAAAAAATTCATCGCATCGGGTACACCCTTGAAACCACCCTCATCATAGATATCCGACATTTCAAAGAATACCGGAGCCATGACTTCCCAGAATAAACCGAGGTTGGCATAGTAGGACATTTGACGGCACTGTTCCAGGAACATATCAGGAAATAATTTATACAATCCCAACATCACAGGATTGCCTTTAAAGTATGCCTTGATAGCTCTATCGGCGTTGACTCGATACTCTTCACTGTCCAAATAAGCGTCAAACTGATTCACTGGTGCGTACATATGGCGATGCCATAACATTGCTCGCATACAAGCTTCAGCAAACTCCATATTGACGCGATCGTGGAACAGGTGATGCCAGAGTTTCGGCATTTTTCCCGTTTCGCCCTTTTCCATAAACTCTAGGAGCTCCGGGTGTGCGGATGCCCCACCACGCCAAATTCGCAAATCAGCATCATCACCAGCATAGTGGTTGTGTCTGTCCAAGTATTCCTGGGAGATGAAATATTTAAAGAAGGGAAAAGGGTCTAAAAATACCTGTTCGGCAATATACAACAAATCCCGCCAGTAGAAATCCATCGGTACGGCATAAGCCTTATATATACCGATAATTTGCATCAGGTTTTCTGGTGTATCTGGCAACATTGAACCACCAGCTTCTAAGCGATGAATGACCTCCGCAAATTCATGGGTAGAAGGAGGAAGTTTGGTAGCGGGTTTATCAGGGGTTTGTACCATAGATTTTAAGGGGGAAGGGGAAAAGGGAAAATGAGAGTTTGATAATCGCTATTTCCGATCTACTTCAGTGCTAATTGGGGAGTCACGACTTTCTCAATCGGTGGAACTGTCGCTACCATGGCTGTAGTTGTGGTTTCTGTCCATTTCACTAGCCAAACAGGTTGAATTCCCAGGAAGATAATCAAGGCTGCCAAAATAAACGCGGGCATTTTTTCTGACCACATAACTTTGGGATAATACGCCTGGTTATTATCGAGTCTGCCGAAACAGGTGCGGTTCAGAAGAATGACGAAATAAACCGCAGTTAACCCGGTGGCAACAACACACAGCAGTGTGGGAATGGGGAATACTGAAAAACTGCCTTGAAAGACGATAAATTCCGCAATAAAACCTGTCATTCCTGGAATACCGGCACTTGCCATCCCACTTAGAACCAGCAAAGCACTAATTAGAGGTAAACCACGAATCGGACTCATTAAACCATTAAGTTGATCGAGTTCGCGGGTTCCCACCTTTGCTTCCACCACACCTACTAGGTGGAACAGAATAGCCAAGATAATTCCATGGCTAAACATTTGAGCAACTGCACCAACCATGGATAAAGCTGTACTCGCAGCAGCTGCCAGGAGGATGTATCCCATGTGACCGATGGAACTATAGGCAACCATGCGCTTGATATCTTTTTGGGCGATCGCCACCACAGCACCATAGATGGCACTAATAGAACCCCAAATGGCTAGGGTAGGAGCGACAGTACTCCAAGTTTCCGGGAATAACACCATCCCAAACCGTAACAAACCATAGGTTCCGAGTTTAGCTAAGACACCACCTAATAAAATGGCGATCGGTGCTGAGGCTTCTACATAGGCATCTGGGAGCCAAGTATGCAAGGGTATGAGAGGAATCTTGATGCCAAATCCCAGAATAATTCCACTCAACAGAATTAACTGTAAACCTGCTGATAAGGTTTGGGTAGAAATTGCATTGTAGTTAAAGCTACCAGCACCAGTTAACCACACAATACCCAGAAAACTTGCCAGGATTAAAGCACCAGAAACGGCAGTATAAATTAAGAACTTAATCCCTGCATAGCTGCGTCTTTCTCCTCCCCAAATGGAAATCAATAAGTAAAAAGGAATTAATTCCAATTCGTAAAAGAGGAAGAAGAGGAGGAGATTTTCGGATAAAAATGCTCCTGCGACACCACCACTAACTAACAAAACCAAAGAGTAGAAAAGTCGGGGGCGTTCTGTTTGTTGACTGCTGCTATAAATCGCAATCCAGGTGAGTAGGCTATTTAAAATCAACATCAAGATGGATAGTCCATCTACCCCCAACATATAACTTAAACCTAGGGTTTCATTCCAAGGTAAATACTCTTCTAACTGCATTCCTGAGTAATGAGTATCAAACTTCAGTAGCAGAAATAAATTCCAGAGTAGAGTAATTCCTGAAAAGAACAATGCTCCTAAGCGAACACGATTTGCTGGTAAGTTTCGTGGGAATAAAGCTATGATAAGTGATGCGGCAATTGGTAGCCAAATGAGAACACTAAGCATCTCGATTTTGAAGTTTTTACTAAATTACAGCTAGTTAACACAAGGCAGTTAACTGAATAATCTTCATCAGTTAGTAATGACTAGTGAAAATTACTAAAAAATCAGACTTAAAAACTGGTCACCCCAGTATTGCCAAGTCACTGCCATCCCTAACATTCCCACGCCCAACAAAACAGTGAAAGCATAGAATTGAGTTTGTCCATTGGTGCTATATTTCAAACCTTCACCTCCACCAATGGAAGCTAAACCAACTAAGTTGACAATCCCATCTACTACAAAGCGATCGAGAATATCGGCGAGTTTGGAAATTAAATCCACACTCAGAACAACACTCATCCGATAGAGTTTTGGTGTGTAGAAGTCATAGGCAAAGAGATTTTGCAAAGCTGGTATTGGTAAGCGTATAGGTTTGGGTATATTACTCAAGTAAATAATGCCACTGAGGCTACATCCAAACACACTTGACCAAATTAATAACAGTGCAATATCTTTGTTTAATTCTGCCCAGCTAGGGAGTAAAGACATAGTTTGTAAAACCAGAGGTAAGTGAAGATTAAAGGCAAATAAAATGACCATTGGTAATACCATTTGCCAACCCACTTCTGGTGAACGCTCACTCATTTGCTTAGCTTTGCCACCAAAAATTAAGCAAAATTCTCTAGTTAAACTGAAAGCTGTTAAGGCATTAACGGTAATAATAATTCCTACTAGCCACGGTTTAGTTGCCCATAGCCCATCCGCTAGTTTTAATAATGCCCAGAAACTGCCTAGGGGGGGAAAACCAATTAACCCTAATGTCCCCGTAATATAAGCAATACCAGATATGGGACGACGTGACCATAATCCACCTAATTGGGTGACATTTTGGGTGATGCTGTTCCAGATAACTGTACCAGTACTCATAACTAAGAGTGCAGCACTTAAAGCATGGGTAAGTACCAACAAGAGTGCAGCTTCATCCTGTTGTGTACCTACAGCAATAAATACTAAGCCCATGTAAGTACTTACGGAGTAGGAAAGACAACGTTTGATATCAATCTGCGCGATCGCGATTAAGGAACCTCCAACAGCTGTCAATACTCCAATTCCCACCATCACAGTGGAAACAAGTGGTGAAAGGCTAAATATTGGTTGTAACTTAATTAATACCCACGCACCACTGGCAACTACCACGGAGTTCCGCAAAATTGTACTGGGTATGGGACCTTCCATTGCCTCATCTAACCATAGATGCAGGGGAAATTGGGCACATTTACCCATTGGACCAGCAATTAATCCTAAACCCACTAAAGTAATTAATGTCGGATCCACTTTAGCAGTGGTTGCCCATTCGGCAATTTCTGTATAGTTCCATGTACCAGTCAGGGGGAAAATTGCTAATACCCCCATCAGGAGGAACAAGTCACCTATCCGTTTGGTTAAGAAAGCATCCCTTGCACCTGTAACAACCAAGGGTTGACTAAACCATAAACCTACTAATAGGTACGTTCCTAGGGTCAGAAATTCCAATATTGCATAACTAAAGAATAAGTTATTGCATAGAGCTAGGGCACATAATCCGGCTTCAAATAATCCTAATAAAGAATAAAAGCGCCCCCATCCCCAATCCATTTCCATGTAACCAATAGCGTAAATTTGCGCGAGAAAATTCAAGCTGCAAATTACTAACATGGCACCAATACTTACGGAAGATATTTCAATCTCAATGGTGAGATTTAACCCCGCAGTGGAAAGCCAAGGAATAAATAACTCCCGTGCTGGCTGATTCCAAATATATATTAAAGCTAAAGCACTATGTAGCACTGCCAGAAATGTCATCACCAGATTGACGTAACCAGCAGGTCGTGGACCTGTACGTCGAATAATTCCTGGTGACCAAGGTAGGGCTAAAAGTCCACCAATCAAAGCATAACAAGGCACCAACCAAACAGTCTCCAGCAGAAACTGAGCCATTCACTCACCTCTAAATAAGCAGCAAAACTAGGAGCGGTTATTGGAAAACAACCGCTTATTTCAAGCAATGCAGGTATGGCAAAGCAGCAAAAATTTACTTTTTCAAATCTATAGTTAGTTAATAGATTAGCCTTATCTGCGACAAAAGGGAATTACTTGCCTAGATAATTACACGATATTTACTCTAATAAATCCTTATATATTCAATGGATAGGAATATTGAATTATTTTGATAGCCTGGAATCTATAATACTTCTCGCTATAGTCTGATGAATATTATTGATGTAATCTATGCATCATAGAAACCGATAAATAACATCAATCCACCCATTGTTATGAAAAATGGGATAAGGGGTATTTTAAGACAGTAAGAGATTCTAATTATTTGGATTGACTAATCACTACTAGCGGTAACTGCCCAGTCATGGGGGCAGGTTTCATCTCACCACGAAAATCAAGTAATTGGACAACTATTAAGTAAACTAGGGCTAAAAGAATAGAGATAGCACCTGTAAGAATAGCGACTATTTTGGAGCGATTCATAGATTTCGTTGAGTATTTATCATATTAAACAAAAAACGCCTGGGAGTGTTACCTTGTTTCCACCCCAGACGCTCTTTGATTTACACTTGCTCCTCACACACGAATCTATCATACCACCGATAAACTACCTTGGCAAGTCCCTGGATAGAAATTTCGATTAAAATAAAATTATTGGGGTAATTATCTCTGAAAGTAAGTTCTGATGGGCGTTTTACCTTCACTATTCCATTGACAATGACCCAAGAAAAAGACATAGCACAACAACTTCAGGAAATTTATCATCTCAAACCGATACATTTTGCTGACTTAATTAGAGCGTCACAGCTAATTTTTGACCCGACGGGTGGGGTTTCGGGGATTGTGAGATACGTGGATTGGCAGGAGTTTGGTATTCCGGAAGCAGTTATAGAAAATCTCCAAGAGTTGGGTAAGGAGTACCGTTATGCTTCTCCCCATGTACCGATAGATATTATCTGGGGAAAATTAACTGCTGAAACCCGTACATGGTTTATGGAAAATAAGGATGATTTGTGGGTTTTTGAGGAAATATTTCCGGCGTTAGATGAGGATTAGGGGAGGGAGGAGAATTTAATGAAACCTCGTCTACCTTGAGATTGCTTCCTGATATCAGGATGACGGATTTGAATGGTTAAAAAAAACTCCGGGTTTCATGACTCGAAACTTTCAAATACCATTTGGGGTATTAGTAATTGACTGTCAGATTTCCCAATTCCCAGAAACTGACCATTTTCTGCGTAGACTCTGAGGTGCTGGTTGGTATCTAATTCTGATTCTGTGATGGCAACCCGTTGTCCTTGGCACCATTTTTTGGCGTTGATTGAGGGTAGGGTTATCAGGGGAAGATGTTGGAGGGGTTGATCAGCAAGGAGGGGATGAAAGGTTGCTGTTTGTAGTTGGGTTTCTAATTCTGAGAATGTCAAACTTTCTGCCAGATGAAAACCACTACTAGATGTCCGTTGTAATTTGGCGAGGGTACCACCAACTGTGAGGACTTGACCTAAATCGCGGGCGATCGCCCGAATATATGTCCCTGTTCCACAACTAATTGCCACATCTAATTCTGGATATTCTCCCTCTCGCCAGTCTAATACTTGAATATCTGATACTTCTACAACCCTAGCAGGGGCTTCAACGATTTCTCCTTGACGTGCCAAATCATACAAACGTTTCCCCTGAACTTGAATTGCGCTATAGCTGGGGGGAATTTGGGTGATTTTGCCACAGAATTGAGTTAAGGCGGTTTTTACCGTTGCTAGGGATAAATTAATAACAGGTTGTTGAGCAATAATTTCTCCTTCCATGTCATCAGTTGCTGTACGTATGCCAAAACGAATAGTTGCTGTATAAGCTTTTTCTCCTGGTAGGTATTGTAATAGTCTTGTTGCCTTACCGAGGGCAATGGGTAATACTCCGGTTGCTGCGGGATCTAGGGTTCCTGCGTGTCCCACACGCTTAAGATGAAGTAGTTTACGGGTTTTGGCAACACAGTCATGGGAAGTCCAGCCAAAAGGTTTGTGAAGATTGAGAAAGCCGTGCATAGTTGTGTCAATTTTGAATTGACGTGAAGGGTTATTGTTTGATTGTTTCTAGAATTCAGTTAAATCCCATGGGAATCATATTTAATTTTCCAAAATCATTCTGGTATTTTCCAGATTCTACAATCAGCTAAATTAACTAACTCCCAAATTTCTATCTGACTCACCTGTTGCTTCTTGGTGAATAGGAATAACTTTATGGAAATTGGTATATTCAAAGTAGCGATCGCCGTTGGGTGACTTGTAGATAATATCCATTAAACGGTGATTGAATAAGACTTCATTGGCACTATAAACGTGTCGCAGGTTGATTGTATAAGCGACAGTTTCATCAGTACCAGTCAGGGAAATAATGATTTGGGCGTGTTTTTTGCTTAAGGACTCTGGGGTAGCTGCATAGAGGGGACTCTCTTCTGTGATGGGATGCATTGCTGTCCATGTCAGAGCAAAACTGGGGGAGCGCGATCGCTGTAATTGCAAATCATAAATGCGATAATAATATTCTCCTTCGGGAGTGATTTCATCCTGGAGCAAATAGACTCGTAATTGTGCTTCTAAAATTAAATTACGGCGTTGATTGGCAGCCCGAAACATTAATGTGGGAATACCATGATGGCTAGTAATTACCGCATATTGACTAAAAGTGACCCTTGCATGGGGTTTAGAAAAGCGGGCAAAGGATAGTCCTGTAACAACAGCAATAGATAATAAGCTGGAAATAGCTTCTAGTAAAACAATAAAATTAGCGTAGGTTGTTTTCGGGGCAATTACGCCATAACCAATAGAAGCAAAAGTATGGACACTGAAAAAGAAAGCATCCTCAAAGGAACCAACACGTCCCCCCTGTAAACAATCTCCCCCAGCTAAATACATTAATGCGAATATAATATTAATAAAAACATACACTATTCCCACTACCAAAATAAACCCACTCCAGGGAATAACTAGCATTAAATGGTAGGGGTCGCGTAAATAGGAATGCCAATTGCCATAGCCTTCCGCTTGCATTTTACCATCTTGGTTTGCAATGCGGATAGAGCGAGGACGGCGAGATAATTGATATAGAGAACGTAATCTCTGTTTCATGATTGCATCCTAGAATTCTTTGCGGGAGAAAATCAAGATGGCGATCGCCAATAATGCACCAATATAAAGTAAACCATAGCCAGCATTACTAATTAAAGTATTTGTGTTAGGTAAAGCGGCTAAACCGTAGACAGCATCATTTTTTAAATCTAACCGTGAAAAGTCTGGTAAAATTAGATATATGGCTTTAGTTAAACGTTCAAAATCGGGATTTTGTTCTGCCAACTGACCAAGTTTAAATATTTCCTGGGTAATGTTTCCCATCAAATAAACTACTAATGTTAAAGGTGCTGCTAGTAAGGAACTAGTAAAAACACCAAAGGTAATCGCAAAGGCTGCAATCAAAAATAATTGCAAGCAAAGAAATAAACTGCAAATAATAATACTTAAGGGAAAGTATTCAATTTTTCCCAGTTGTAAAAATCCGATATAAATCGCAGTCATTGCTACCACTAAGGTAGTGATGACACTACATAAACCTAAAAATTTGCCGACAATAAATTCACTTCGGCTCATAGGTTTAGCGAGGAAGACTAGTAAAGTCCGCTTCTCAATTTCCTTATTAATTAATCCGGTACCAACAAATATCGCTATAATCAAGCCTAAAATCTGCATCACTGCCAGACCAAAATCTAGAAACATTTTGTCTTCGCTAGCAGCAGCAAACTTGGGTAAAACGTAAAGAGCGATCGCCAAGATAAAAGCATAAAAGCCAATGAGAAACAGAATGCGATCGCGCACCATTTCCCGAAGAACGTTTTGGCTAATAACTGAAATTCTAGTGATATTCATGAATGGTTCTTTGACTATACAGTAGATAATTGACTAGAAATATTTGCCAGGGTTTGACAAGTAGTTACTTGATATTAATGTCTCAATATTACAATGTAGAAGAAAAAATATTAGAAATTACACAAAGTGTTTCGGGTATTGTTCGCGTAACTTAGGATGATAAATTGCAGACTGTTTGTTGATTTATCAAGGAAATTTGCAGACAAAAAATCTATTCCTATGCGCTTTTCGTAGTGATTTCTAGGTAATTAACTTGATATTCACCTAATAAATCATCTCAGAGGTTGTTTGAAAAGTCATGTTTGATGTATCAAATGTTTTTTACCCCACCCTAACCCTCCCCTTGCAAAGGGGAGGGAACCGGATTTTTCTTGTTTCCACCCTTTACAAGGGGGGACTAAGGGGGGTAAAAATGTTATAAAAATGACAAGATACCACTTTTCAAACATCCTCTCAGATAGGAGTCATCCAAAAACCTCCATTAATTAAGATTTTTGGAAAATACTCTTCACTGATGAATTAGGTTTATTGCTGTGGTGGTGGTGCTTCTCTTTTAAATTGATTGATACGAGCGCACTCTATTTCTGCTAAAGTCCCTTTGTCTTCCACTCGACCAGTTTTTGACTTAGCAATCGGGTCAATAGTACAGGATTTTCTCACATAGTAACCGACAGGATTGGCACTTGGACCACTCCAAATACTTAACAAATCTAGTTTATAACCAGCTTTGACATTAGAGATACGTGGTTCTGTCCGCCAAAAAGCTTTTTCTTCATATTTTCGCAGATTTACTTCAATCACATTTCTTCCAAGACTGGCAACCCGTTGTTTGGCATCCAATAACCACTGTTCTACTTCTGACCAAGGTTGTTGTGAAATTTCTTCTTCTATTAGTGGTTGTAATTTCTCCAAAATTTCTACGCCATTACGTGGAATAGATTCTTTGATACCACCGCGCAAAACATAGGTTTTTTGGAATGAATCTGTTTGCAAACTCGGATATTTTTCTAACCAATTATTCACCAGAAAATATAACTGTAGCCAGCAACTTAATACCATGGAGCAAGCAACTAGTACTAGTACTTTTTGCCTCACTTCAACTTTGGGTATTTTTTGCTTAACATCTGTACCACTACCTTCAAAAAATTCTGGAATTGCGGTAATTAATGCCGAAATGGTGGGCCATAAAACAAAAGTTGTTTCTCTTAATGGGAGAGTCACAAAATCTTTAGCTGTAGTTGCCGTCGTTTGTTCTCCATGACCAAAGGCAAAAACGCTAACTAATGCACCTGTAATCAGCGCTCCAATTGGCATATTTGTACCGGGAATCATGACTGGTTTATCCGTCGTGTACCAAGCAGTTCCCGCTATTAAAAATAGCCAACCACATAGGGCAATTAAGTTTTTCACAAAACCTGTGGTGAAGGAGGACATTAACCAGGAAAATAAACTCAAATAAATTAAAGTTTGCCAAGAAAAAGCCTTCGGTGGCAACAATAGTTTTTTGAGATTTTCCCAAACATCCTTAATAATGGCAAATGCTAGCAAATCATCTAGCAGGCTCATATTACGACTCATATATTCTACCCAAATGGAAATATTTGTGAAATTGATGAATGAAGTAAATATACTTTTTGTGCTGCTGAAACTTGTCAATAATCAACTATAAGTTAACAGCACGGAGTAGGATTACTAGCACGATAGCGCTATAGCTGAGGGAGTTAGCAATCAAGGTAGTAGTAGCTAAGTTAGTATTTTGAATTCTGGCTCGAAAACGTCGAGAGAATCTTCTCGATGATACGGATTGCACATCAAGCTCTGGTTTTTTCTCAAATTCGCTCAGAGAAATTAAAAGAACTTTCAAAAAGATAAATTTAACCAAAAATGTACTAAAGAAAATAATAAATGCTGTGAGAATGAGAATACCTTGAACTGCATTAGATTGGAAACGATTGAAGAAAATATAACTAATTAATTCCGATTTGAGTTGGATGGGTAAAAGAGGTTCTGCGAGGAAGAATGCGAACCAACCAATAGCACTAGAAAAGAGATTCATCGCCAGGGCGTAAAACGTGGAAGTTTTTTTGTCGAACTTCAGTCGATTATTCAGAACATACGCTTCTATGGCGATCGCTATCAGTAAAAATAAAAAATCAAAGAGAATTACCCCTAGGGGGAAAACTGTGGGAAAGGTGGGAAGGGGAGGTAATCTAAACATGGTTTTTAGATAGCTGCTGTTGTTGGTTTAGGGGATTTTGAATAGAGAATTCGAGGAAAGGCGAACACTGAGGTATCGTTTCTGCCCTATTTTGTCTGATAAATTGGGGATTCCCCCTATCAATGTCACGATTCTCGCTATTTGATATCAGTTGATTCGATATTTTATACCTACCATGGCAGGATTGGGCAAAATTGGCTAACCCCTGAGGGGATATCACCAGGAAGTTCCATCTCATTCATTAGCTGTTGAGATTATAGATTCATTGGTAACTTTATGAGAGTATATAGCCCTTTGAACGGGAATCCAATGTTACTTGACAAAGGGTAAATAGACACTTGGGAAAATCAGGATAGATGTGGGGATGGAATGCTTCTAGCAAGGGTTTGGGGCAATGCATCATCAAATTCGGTCGATGTCTCATCAGGAAACGGTGACAGGGAAGAGTTATAAATTCTTTTCTTTTTAAGCTTTCCCACCTAGTTAAACATATGAGAACCGACAACGGGTAAGATGGGAGACTGCGATGTTACAGCTTTTGGTGAGATGACAAGGAACGGCATCGGTATTCGCACCGCCCAAGTGCGTCAACAACGGGTCACAGGACAAATTCATGTCTATGATGGTGCTGGGAAAGGCAAGTCCCAAGCAGCTTTAGGCGTAGTTTTGCGTTCGATTGGCTTAGGAATTAATACACCGAATAATGTCAACCGCGTCTTGCTATTGCGGTTTTTGAAGGGTCCAGAGCGGGACTATGATGAAGATGGAGCGATCGCCGCTTTACAACGTGGTTTTCCCCATCTGATAGATCAGGTTCGCACTGGCAGGGCGGAATATTTTGGAGCAGATGAGATTATCACCTATGATCGGGAAGAAGCGGCAAGGGGATGGGATGTTGCCAAGGGGGCGATCGCCTCTGGATTATATTCTGTTGTGGTTCTCGATGAGATCAACCCAGTTTTAGATTTGGGTTTACTCCCTACCCAAGAAGTTATCCGTACCCTGAAAGATAAACCCCAGGATTTAGAAATTATTGCCACCGGACGTGCTGCACCTCCAGAATTACTGGATATTGCTGATTTACATTCGGAAATGAAACCCCACCACCACCCAACTGCGGAAGCTCAGGGAATTGGTGGTATTGAAGTTTATACAGGTGCAGGGAAAGGAAAATCTACTAGCGCCCTAGGAAAAGCTCTAAAAGCTATTGGTAGGGGAATTAATCATCCTGGTTCTACCCGTGTACTGATTATGCAGTGGCTCAAAGGTGGTACAGGTTATACAGAAGATGCAGCCCTGGCAGCCTTACAACAATCCTATCCAGAGGTTGTTGATCATCAGCGTTGTGGACGGGATGCCATTGTTTGGCGTAATTCTCGCCAGGAATTAGACTATGTGGAAGCAGAAAGAGGTTGGGAGATTGCCAAGATAGCGATCGCCTCTGGACTTTATAAAACCATCATCCTTGATGAACTTAACCCCACGGTCGATTTGGAACTTCTACCTGTGGAACCTATCGTTCAAGCATTACTCCGTAAACCCCGTGATACGGAAGTGATTATCACCGGACGTTGTCACAACCAACCAGCATATTTTGACCTGGCAACGGTTCACTCAGAAGTCTACTGTCATAAACACTATGCCAATCAAGGTGTAGAACTCAAACGAGGAGTAGATTTTTAAGGTTCAAATTGTCTTTAATTTTGAATTTTGAATTTTGAATTGGAGCGAAGCGATATGACCGTGGATAGTAATGTGCTGGATTGGATTACCGGTGGATTGGGAATATTAATTCTCCTAGGTGGAATGTTGATGATGTTTACCACCATTTTCACTACTAAAAATAAATAATTTTGCCACATAAAAAAAGAAGTCTTGATGCTAGTCTCACCAAGGCTTCTTTTTGTTTTATGGGTTAGGTTTATCCCCAACCCCGTAATGATTTTCCACATCATGCATCTTACACAACGTGGTTGAAAACTACTCCCCAAATACCTCCGGTAACAGCAAATGCAACCAAAAGATTAGTGAAGAATCTGCCTAGTTCGACGCTTTGACCGAGTACTTTATCTTCTTGACCTGCGGTGAAGAATAAAGACCAAGCTTGGTTAGCATTAATCTTTTCAAAATTGTTGAATTCGGGACGAAAGACAACGGGACCTAACAAGTTGGAGTTGGGATAGTTAAAATCTGTTTTCATGGTTTTTCCTCAATTAAGATGATTTTTTACACTTTGACTTGGGTTAATTGTGATGATTCTGCTCACAAATTTACAGACCGTTTAACAAACCAATGACACCATGTCCGCTCAGTACTTCTAAAGCAATTAAAGACACAAAACCAATCATTGCTAAACGTCCGTTCAGTTTTTCTGCGTATTCAGTAAAACCAGTGCGCTCTGTCTGGTCTACATATACTTTTGGCTCAATGGCGAAGTTGTTGAGTTGACCGCGCTCGTTAATTGTGAATCCTCTGCTAGTCATGGTTGAGTTCCTTTGTTTAACTTTGTAACTAAATACTAACTTATGTAACAGAATATTTACAAGTACTTGACAAAATAAATAGGTTCGGCTATCCGTAATATCTACGGTCAAGAACCGAACCTATGGGAAAAATTCATTTGTAAAACCTTGTGTTGTAGCGATTAATTCTGCACCCAACACCCATCACTCATTACTCATTACTCATTACTCATTCGATGTGCGCAACTGCCAATAAACCATAATGAGTGTGAAAAATAACAGAACCGAGGCTGCTGCTGCTGCGTAACCGAAGTCAAATTGTCCGAAAGCCTCTTGATAGATGTAATGTACAAGTAGATTGGTGGAATTGAGGGGACCTCCACCAGTAATTACATATACTTGCTCGAAACTGCGTAAGGTAAAAATGACTGTGGTGACGATCGCGAAAATTAGAGTTGGTCGTAATCCCGGTAGGGTAATATGCCAAAATTGCTGCCAATTATTTGCCCCGTCTAATTCTGCTGCTTCGTAACGATTGGGGGGAATCATTTGTAATCCTGCCAGGAATACAACCATATTGAAGCCGAGTTGCTTCCAGATGCTTAATATAATCAGTACTGGCATTGCCCAGAAAGTATCCCCTAGCCAGGAAATTGCCGGGATACCCATACTACTTAATAGAGCATTCATGGGACCTTCTGTTTGAAATAACCAGCGAAATCCTAAACCTGCGGCAACTAGGGAGATAATTGACGGCAGAAAGTAAACGGTGCGTAGTATTCCGCGAAGGAAGACGGTTTGGTTGAGTAATACTGCGATCGCCAGGGGAATAATTAAGCTAGGAATTACCGTGGCAATGGTGAAGTAGAGAGTATTGCTAATCACTTGCCAAAAGTCCGGGTTGAGTATCAGACGCAGATAATTTTTTAACCCTACCCAATAAGCTCCGCTAGAGGTGAAACTACCAGCAGTGAAGCTGAGGAAAAACAGGTAAATGATGGGAGCAATCAGGAAAATAGTTAATAAGATTATGGCTGGAGCGAGGAAAATCCAGGCGGCAACAGTGTCATTGTCGAGGAAGTGGCGCTGGGATGAGCGAGAGGTTACCATGGGGCTGACTACCAGTGATTAATGTATAAAAAGTTATTTTTTTGTTGTATTTATTGCAAAAATGAAAATTTTTTTTCTGACTGAGGAAACTTTTGTTAACAGTATAGGATTTTCTGGGATAGGGGCGATCGCTCGTCAGGGTTTTGTCTTCGCTTTGATTGGCGGAATTCTGACAATTAATGGTTGTAGTCAATCAACTTCTGAGTCTGGGAAAACATCTGAGACGGTATCAAATTCCTCAACAACATCTCCGGTACTGGGTGCTGCGATCGCCACTTTGGATGTAGTAACTCGTGTATCCTTGGCAGATAATGTTAATAAAGCCAAGGAGAGTGAAGGTAAAACCTATATTGGCTCTATTAATCGCGGACAACAAGCTTATTATTTGGAATATAGCAAATTTGCGGCGAATCTTCCGGAGTTACAGATGGGAATTCAACCAGAAACGAAGAACTATAGCTATCGGGTTGTACTTTCTGCTGCTAATCCGAAACAGGTGATGGCGATCGCCCAAGCTAAATCTGCAAATACTGAGAGTTTTATTGGCTTAGTGTATTTTGTTCCCGAGAATGCTAAGGGTTCTGAACCTGTTACCGTCGCTCAAGTTTGTCGCATGACTGTTCCCCTGACTCAGGAACCTGCTATGCCTGCCGCTCCTGCCAGTGCATCAGAGAAGATACAATGTCCTGAAGGTTCATTTCCTCTCTAATATTACAGTTCTATCGTTCCCATAATTTAGCTGTAGAATTTGCACCGGAGGCACTGTAAAATCCTTGATGCTGCCTCTGCGTGATATCTGAACTTATGACGACGCTTGACTCTGGTTTAACTCCCACCCTGATTTCTCCCACATTGGAAATTGAATCATTACCTCAAGATAAACCCGTAAAACTGGGAATTATGGCTTCTGGAAGTGGAAGTAATTTTCAGGCGATCGCCCAAGCTATAACAGATGGTAAACTGAGGGCGCAGATACAGGTATTAATCTACAACAATCCCGATGCCTATGCCGCAGTCAGAGCCAAGGATTGGGGAGTACCTGCTGTATTATTAAATCACCGAGAATACCCCAGTCGGGAAGCCTTGGACGCTCAAATAGCCCAAACTCTGAAGGAATACGGTGTGGAATGGGTAGTTATGGCTGGTTGGATGCGTTTAGTAACGCCTGTATTAATTGATGCTTTCCCCAATCAAATTATCAATATTCATCCTAGTCTTTTGCCTAGTTTTAAAGGCACACGGGCGATAGAACAGGCTTTAGATACTGGCGTCAAAATTGCTGGTTGTACAGCACATTTAGTCTGTCTGGAGGTGGATAGTGGGAAAATTTTAATGCAAGCAGCTGTGCCAGTATTACCCAATGATACGAGAGATACTCTCCATGCTCGAATTCAGATAGAGGAGCATCGAATTCTACCCCAGGCGATCGCCCTAGCAACTTTCTCTGAATAGCTGAGATACGGAGTAGTTAGATCCGCGACTTTGTGAAAAGCCGGGGATCTAGCGAGAGAATTGTGATTAAAAACTAACCAATAAAGCTCAAACGAGGTGCAACCTCAGAGGAGCGAGGAACACCTTTCAAGTAAGCAAGCACCGTATCTGCATCGGAAACCTCAAAGGGATCGGTGGGACAGTTATCTTCATAACCTGGCTCTACAAACATTTTTTCAATTTCACAGTTGTTAACAACCATGGCATAGCGCCAAGAACGCATCCCAAAACCAATATTAGATTTATCAACTAACATCCCCATTTTGCGAGTGAATTCACCACTACCATCTGGTAGGAGGAAGACATTTTTTGCACCCTGTTGTTTACCCCACTGAAACATCACAAAAGCATCATTGACTGAAAGACAAATAATCTGATCGATTCCCTGGGCTTTAAATTCCTCGTATAGTTCTTCATAGCGAGGCAAATGAGTAGAAGAACAGGTGGGAGTAAATGCTCCAGGAAGAGCAAATAAAACAATGCGCTTGCCAGCAAAAATTTCTTGGGTAGTTCTATCTTGCCAACGGAAAGGATTAGGTCCTCCGACGGACTCATCACGGACACGAGTCTTAAATACTACATCGGGAACGCGATTAACCATAGCCATAAATACCTCTTTATGTAAATTGCAGACTAGAAATTGGTGGTGGGGCAAAAATCATGTAAATCAAAAATAATTATAGTTGAGGAATTACTTCCTGGACTTGATAATTTATGATTCCTCAAAACAAATCAAGCAATGATACTAAATTTTTGTACTGCCTGTAGCAAATCATCTGGTGTACCAATATCTAAATAGCTACCATCAATAAAAACTTCTGCCTCTACTTTTAAGCCATGGGTGATTGCAGCTTTAATTACATCTCCAATGGGAATTTCTGGCATTTGTGGCAGATTATTTTGTTGTTTGATGGGGATGAGATAATTATGTAAAAACTCAGTAAAACTAGGTTGCCAAACTGCTATACCCCACATATATTTTAAATTTGTTTCCTTGGGTTTCTCAATGATTTGTCTTACTTTTCCCCTTTCATCAAAATCAACCATTCCGGCTTTTTGGGGTTTGTCTGTGGGAAATAAACCCAGGACAATATCGACTTGATTTGTTGTTAAACGTTGTAAAATTTTGGTATAGGCATTCTCTGGTTGAAATAGAATATCAGGAAATCCCAGGGCAACAATTTTATCTTGAATAAATGTATAGGCTTGGTCTAGGGTAAAGGGTACACCATAGGGTAAATTCATGATTAAATAGCCGATATTCATGTCAATGATGGAGCCATCACCAAAGTATCCAGGAATATCCCATTTCCCTGGACGGAGAATAAAATAGGTATTTTGAATGCCTGCCAAGCGCATTTTTTCTAATAAATACTGACTGACAACTTTGGGACGATAACGAGAGGTTTCACCAAAGTCTTGAAAACCAATGGGATATAATTCTTTACTCAGGGGTAGGGGGGAAATTCTCGTAGCTTGTCCACCAGCTGGTAGTAGTCCGACAACTTGCATATTTCCTGGGGTTGTTGATGGATGATTATTGTTTTGGTGTCGCATTACTGAATTTAATAGAAAGAGCGATCGCCACACTTACCACAAAAATTAACGTCATACTTAAAGCTGAACCAAAACCCCAATTCTGAGTTGCACCGAGAAATTGGTTATAAATTAACCGTGCTGCTGTCATACTTGTAGCACCTCCGAGTAATTCCGGATTCACAAAGTCGCCTAAAGCACTAATAAATACTAAAAAAGACCCGGCAGTAATCCCTGTAAAGGTTTGGGGAATGGTAATTTGCCAAAATACTTGTATCGGATTTGCTCCTAAGTCTGCTGCTGCTTCCAACAAGCGCTGATCTAATTTCTCGAATGCTGCGTATAAAATTAGCACCATGTAGGGCAGCATACTATAACTCATGCCAATTAATACTGCTGCATCTTGGTGAAGCATATCCACCGCAGGGAAACCAAGACTAGTGAGAATCGTGTTGATTAAACCCGTAGGACGAAGGATAGTAATCCAGGCATAGGAACGTAACAATGAAGAAGTCCAAAATGGTAAAATAAAACCTAATAGCAGCAAATTTTGCCATTTTTTAGGTGCTATCTGAGTCATCCAGTAAACTACGGGTAAGCCTAGAAGTAGACAAATCATAGTTGTACTCATCGACAAAAATAGCGATCGCCAAATTACCCGCAAAAATAAAGGGTCAAGAATTTTTATATAATTATCAATACCAGTAGGAATAACTAAATCCCCTGGACGAATATTGGGAACTAAGCTTAATTCCAAAATTATCAGTGTGGGTAGCACTAGTAATAATAAAAACCAAATTCCCGCAGGTGATAGCAGTAATAGAGGTTGTATCCAGTTAATCCGATGACGACGGAGTTTTGGGATAGGAATGACGGGAGAAGGAGAAATTTGGGTAGACACAGGATTTTATGGTATGGGAATATAGAAAAATAATTATATTTTATTGCACTTTTCTGACTGCTTTTGCCAGGGAGATAAATATTTAAAAATCACCTAGGAACAACACATTTACGTCATTGCGATATAGGAAAGTAATTTCCAAGTCTTGTTCTCTCACGATTTTTGTGTAAGTCTGAATATTATCTAGTTGCCGATTGATAATGATTTTTATCCCACCGATAAACTAATCATAATTGTTCAAGTCTCGAGATAAGATTAACTACTGGTCAATTCATTCCAGTAACGCTCATATATTTCCTGGATTTTTTTATCAATTGGAGAAATTCTTTCACATTTCTGTACGATTTCATCTGAAGGAAACAACATCTGATTATTTTGCAACTTGGTTGGTAATTGGGCAAAGGTAGCAGCATTTGGAGTTGCCACACCGAGATTTTTCGTAATCTCAGCAGCAGTTCTTGGTTCTAGTATCCAGTTAATCCAAGCATAAGCACCATCAGGGTTAGGAGCAGTTTTGGGAATTACTAAAGTATCAGTCCATAGGGATGAACCTGTTTTGGGAATCACATATTTAAAACGGGGATTTTCGGCGGCAATTTTGACTGCATCAACGGAATAACACATGGCAATCAGTAAATCACCAGAGAGTAGCTGATTTTTCCATGCATCCGTGGTAAAAGTGGCGATCGCGGGTTTTAAAATCTTCAGTTTCTCGTATGCTTGTTTAATTTCTGACTCCTGAAGAGAGTTATAGGAATATCCCAACATTTTCAGGACTCCGCCAAATACTTCTCTGGTATCATTCATTAAAGTAATTTGGCGATTTAATTTATCTTGATTTTGCCAGAGGTATTCCCAACTATCAGGAGGATTAGGGAGTTTCTCAGAATTGAAAATAAAACCTGTAGTTCCCCAACTAAAGGGAATGCTATGGCGATTATTGGGGTCATAACTAGGATTTTGAAACACAGGTAAGAGGTTGTCTAATCCCTGAATTTTCTCATGATTAATTTCTGCCAATAAATCCAGATTTACCATCTTTCTAACAGCATAATCAGAGGGATAAATCACACTATAAGCACTTCCTCCCCCCGCTTGTACCTTATTCAGCATGGTTTCATTGGAATCTAAAACATCAGCAAAAATTTTGATGCCACTTTCAGTACTAAAGTTTTTTAATAATTCCTGATTCGTATATTGTTCCCAGGTATAAATATATAGCTTGTCCCGCACACCTTGAAGATTAGATGTTGCCCGAACATTAGCTAATTTCCAACCGCAGCTAGTTAGAGATAAACTAGAAGCAGCGACAACCCCTGTTAATAATTTTCTTCTGGTAATCATTTTTCTCAGTCAATCCCTAAAGCCAAACCATCATTTTCTGCCCACCAAGCATAAATTGGTGTATCTGCATCAGGTAAACTACCAAAAGTATTTGGTTGCATCACTGTCAGATTAACCCCATTTGCTAACGCCACAATATAGTTAACATGAGTTCCTAAATACATGACATTAACTAAGTGTCCTTCATAACAATTAGTCACGATACTTGGTTGATATAAAGATAGTTGAATTTTTTCTGGTCGCACACTGACAACAACTGCTTTTCCTAATTCTGTTAGTGTCTCATGATTACGCAGAATAATTATTTTCATCCCCTGTTGAGTCTCAATTTGAATATGAGTACCATCAACCTTGGTAATTTTACCGGAAAATAAATTCGTATCACCGATAAAATCTGCGACAAAAGCCGTCTGGGGTTGCTCATAGATTTGGCTAGGTGTACCAATTTGTTCCACCTTCCCTTGATTCATGACAGCAATGCGATCGCTCAAGGAAAGAGCCTCTTCTTGATCATGAGTCACCATGATAAAAGTCATACCCAATTCTTGGTGTAAATTGGCAAGCTCCATCTGCATTTCCTTGCGTAGCTTCAAATCTAGCGCCCCCAGGGGTTCATCTAAAAGTAACACTGCGGGACGATTTACCAATGCTCTCGCTAAAGCTACCCGTTGCTGTTGTCCCCCAGAAAGTTGAGCCGGAAAGCGCGATCGCAAACCCTCCATTTTCACCAAACACAAAGCTTCTTGTACCCGTTTTTCTAACTCCGCTCTGGGTATATTTTTTAACCTTAAACTAAAAGCAACATTTTCCCAAATATTCAAATGGTGAAATAGGGCATAACTTTGAAATACTGTGTTCACAGGACGACGGTAAGGGGGAACGTTAGTCATCGGTTTACCCTGAATCATCACCTTTCCCGCATCCGCAACCTCAAAACCTGCAACCAAGCGTAAAGTCGTAGTTTTACCACAACCGGAAGGTCCGAGAATGCTGAAAAACTCTCCTTGTTTTACTTGTAAATCGACTCCGTACACTGCTGGTTCTTGATTAAAAAATTTAAACACATTCAGCAGTTCCACATCTAGCGAGTCAAAAGTACCCATGTCCTCATGATTCACTGTCTCCATTTGAGTCATAATCCTAATAGAGAATAATCTAGTTGTAGATTGTTTTCTCCACCAATGTAGTCTATTTAGCAGAGTAAATAGTACATTTAGGCTGATTTTACTCGTCAACCATCAGGCAATTGCAGGGTAGATTTCCTTCCATCTCCAAAAGTCTCTAGACTAGGTTAGGGACTGAACCAGGGACTGTTATTCAGAATCCCCAATGATACCGGGCAAGGATTCAACTTCTACGTATATAGATAAGTGCTAACATCAAAGTCTTAAAAATTAACCCTGTGTTTGGAGTTTAAACTCCATCCTCAGCAAAATCTAAACCATACGATTATTTTTATTCATCCCCAATCAAATGACTTCATTCCGTTCCTTAAATAACAGCCTGCAAAAAACTGGACGAACCATTGGTAAGGGTTTACAACCCACATTTATCATCTTATTTACCCTACTCACCACCGCAGGTATTACTAGCCGTCTGATATATTTACAAGTTGTTCAAGGTTCCAAGCTGCGCCAACGTGCGGAATCTAATCGTGTGCGGATGATTCCTAAACAGCCAGAACGGGGGAATATTTTTGACCGCAATGGAAAATTACTAGCTACAACCAAATATCCTCATTCTGTATACCTTTGGCCCATGGCTCATACCAAACCATCTTGGTCTTTTGTTGGTCCACGTTTAGCCAAAATCCTGAATATCCCCCAAGAAGATATAGAAGAACTCCTGCAAAAGTCTGGCTCTAATTATTCTTCCCTTGTCAGAATTGCCCGTGACTTAAATATGGAGCAAATCACAGCTTTAAAAGAGTACGGCACTGAGTTACAGGACGTAGAAATTCATACTGAAGCTGTACGCTTTTACCCCCATGGCAAAGACCTCGCCCATGTTCTGGGTTACACCAGAGAACTCACCGCAGAACAGTTAGAAGACAAGAAAAAATTGGGCTACCGCTTGGGTGATGTCATTGGTCAAATGGGTGTGGAAAAATCCTATGAAAAGACCCTGAGGGGCGAATGGGGTGGTCAAAGAGTAGAAGTTGATGGAGCCGGTAGACCTCAAAAGGTTCTTGGGGAAAAGCAGGCAAAACCAGGTCAAGATTTACACTTAACCTTAGACCTAGATATACAAAAGGCTGCGGAAAAAGCACTGCAAGGTCGTGATGGTTCAATCATTGCTTTGGATCCCAATAATGGCTCTGTCTTGGCAATGGTTTCTCACCCAAACTTTGACCCCAATATTTTTTCTCAACAAAAACCTTCCCAAAAAGAGTTAGTCCGAGTCCTCACCGGAGCCAATCACCCCCTAGTAAATCGTGCCCTCAGCGTTTTTCCCCCAGCCAGTACCTTTAAAATTGTGACTACTACCGCCGGTATTGAGTCTGGTAAATTCTCACCAGGGACAATCTTACCGACCTATGGCTCGATGAATATTGGTGGAGTCACCTTTGGAGAATGGAACCATGCAGGTTTTGGTCCCCTGGGATTCACCGGAGCTATGGCTATGAGTAGTGATACTTTCTTTTATCAGATTGCTCGCGGTGTGGGAGGTCCGACCTTGATTGACTGGACACGTCGCTATGGATTTGGACAAAAAACAGGTTTTGAGTTTACTTCCGAAGAAGCCAGAGGCAATGTCCCAGATGAAAAATGGAAGCGTAGAGTCTGGAAAATGCCTTGGACTGTGGGCGATACGATTAATATGTCTATTGGACAAGGTGCCCTACAAACGACACCTCTACAAGTTGCTGTGATGTTCGCTGTACCTGCCAATGGTGGCTATCGTGTGCAACCTCACCTACTCAAAGATGATAGGGATGCCAAAAGTTGGCGCTCTTCCTTGAATCTGAAACCTGTAACCGTGAAGATTTTACGGGATGGACTGCGAAAGGTGATAACGGAAGGTACAGGAAAATCTTTAAATAAACCTACCGTTCCCCCCATGGCAGGGAAAAGTGGTACGGCAGAAGCTTGGAAATCCCGTGGTGTCAAGGCAAATCACACCTGGTTCGGAGCTTATGCACCTGCTGATAAACCGGAAATTTTGGTGGTTGCTTTTGCGGAACACTCCGGAGGTGGGGGTGGTAGTGTGACTGGTCCCATGGTGTTGCAGGTGATGGAGGAGTATTTTCAGAAAAAATATCCAGGGAAGTACCAAAAACCAGAGGTAGAGAAGAAGAATTAACTTTGCATAGTACTTGAATTGCGGGACAAGGGGGACAAGGGAGACAAGGGAGACAAGGGAGACAAGGGAGACAAGGGGGACAAGGGGGACAAGGGAGATAAGGGAGACAAGGGGGACAAGGGGGAGATATCCCTCAAATTAACCTTGACAGTGTACTACCCAAACAACATCAAAATTATCATTTTCCTGTAGGTGTAATTCCTGTAGAAGTGGAGAGACTTTCCCCAGGGTATTGCATCTACAGGATTTACCATGCAAGCCATACTATTGTTGACTAGTTAGCGCTTTTATGCTATTTTAGTAAAGGTCTATAATTGAAAAATAATTATAGTACTTTGAAAACGGCGCCATAGCCAAGTGGTAAGGCAGAGGTCTGCAAAACCTTTATCCCCCAGTTCGAATCTGGGTGGCGCCTTTAAATTTTATCCTTTCCCTAACTGTTTGTTATTGGTGGCAAGCTGATGTGGTTGCTTGTGCAAAATAATACTATATAAGAATATCTAAGTAAGTCGGTGAGAATAAACCTAACTATGTAACAGATTGTAAAATCGTCAAAACCGTTGCGATTGCTTCATTCCACTTCGTTTCATTCGCAATGACATAGCGTGAATTATTTAAGCCGTTCTACTTATTAAGCTACACTCCTAATGTGTATCAATAATGCTAATCCCCCATTTTGGAGAAGATTAGGAAGGGTTAAACTCTGTTTTTACATAGCATAAGACGATGAATATCCCTGTTGCTGAGGATTATCAATATCAATTTGGTGGTAGTCTTCCTGCTAATGCCTTGACCTATGTTACACGGAAAGCGGATACAGATTTATATCAAGCTTTGAAAGCTGGAGAATTTTGTTTTGTTTTGAACTCCCGACAGATGGGAAAATCTAGCTTGCGTGTACGGACAATGCAGAGGTTACAGGGTGAAGAAATTGCTTGTGTATCTATTGATTTGACGATAATTGGGACATCTGGGTTGAGTTCTGAGCAGTGGTATGCGGGAATTATTGATACTATTGCTAATAGTTTAAATTTAGGTGAGCAGTTTGATATAGATGCGTTGTGGTCAGAAAATTCTCGATTTTCTAATGTGCAAATTTTCGGTAAATTTATTGATAAAATCCTCCAATTAATCCCCACACAAATTGTTATTTTTATTGATGAAATTGATAGTACTATCAGCTTAGATTTTTCTGTTGATGATTTTTTTGCTTTAATTCGAGCTTTCTTTAATCAACGGGTTGATAATCCTGAATATCAACGTATTACCTTTGTGCTTTTGGGTGTGGCGACTCCTGCTGATTTAATTAAAGATAAAAATCGAACTCCTTTTAATATTGGTAAAGGGATTGAATTAACGGGGTTTGAATTTGACGAAGCTTTACCTTTAGTAACAGGGTTTTCTGCCCAAACTAATCATCCGGAAGCGGTGTTAAAAGCGATTTTGGATTGGACGGGAGGACAGCCATTTTTAACTCAGAAAATCTGTCAATTTGTCCGGCAAAGTGAAACGGTAATTCCCGATGGCGAAGAAGCAAATTTTGTCGAGAATTTAGTGAGAAGTCGGGTAATTGAGAATTGGGAATATGAGGATGAACCGGAACATTTTAGGACGATTCGGGATAGGATTTTAAAAAGAGATGACCAAAAAGCAGGATATTTATTAGATTTATATCAACAAATTTGGCATTTATCAGGAGTTGATACCGATAATAGTATCGAACAGAGCGATTTACAGTTAGCGGGAATTGTTGTTAAAAAAGAGAATAAGTTAAAAGTTTATAATCGGATTTATCACACTATTTTTGATAATCTTTGGATTGAGAAAACTTTAGCTACTTTACGTCCTTATGCCGAGAATTTTCGTCAGTGGGTATTAACAGGAAAACAGGACGAATCTAGGTTATTGCGGGGGAATGCTTTAGCAGAAGCAGAAATTTGGGCAAAGGATAAAGGTTTGGGTTTCCAAGATTTAGAATTTTTAGCTGCTAGTCGGAAATTAGCAAGAGAAGAGGAATTAGCAGAAACAGAAAGATTGGCAGAATTAGAAAGGGAAAGGAAGGAAAGAGAAGCTGCGGAAAAAGCGAGATTAATTGAAGCGGAAGCTAAACAAGAAGCTGAAAAGCAATTATCGATTGCAAAGAAAAGAATGACTTTTGGAACAGTAATTTTATTTATTACTTTAGGACTTGCTGCGTTATCATTCTTCGCTGCAATTATACAAGGCAGTAAAGCAATAATGGAGCAAAAAAAAGCTGAAGATGCTCAAAAAATAGCTAGCGATGAACAACAAAAAGCTAAAAATGCTAAGAGAAATTTAGCTAAAGTTAAACTTGAAAAAGACGATTTAGAATCACAAAAAACCAAATTAGCGCATGATGCTAAAAACTTACAAGAACAATTAAGTTTCAGAACGAGAGAATTAAAACAAAAAGCTCAAGAAATTAAGATTGTTGGGAAAAATTTTACAAATTTACAACAAAAGCAAAAAGAAATTCAAACGCAACTTAACAAAACACAAAACGACCTTGCCGTTGCTCAAAAACAAAAATATAAATCTAAAAAAGAAGTTGAACAAATAAAACAAAATATCGCTAAAATCACAGAGCTATCAGCAGTGGCTTCTCAACTACAACAACAATATTGGGATGAAGAAGCAAATCAATCTTTTAATATTGCAGGTTTAGTTTTGCAAGATAAAATTAAAAACCAAAAGCTAAAAGAGGCATTGTTAGATAGTTCTCTAGTTTTAGGATACGAATATTTAATTTCTTTAAATTATTATACTCGCAAAGACAAAGACAAACAGATAAAAGAACGAGAAAAAAAATATAAAATAGCTCAAGAAAATCTAAATATAAGTTGGAAAAATTTAAATTTGTCAGAATTAGAGAATCAATTTGATAATAGAAATCCTAGTTATTTAGCTACTTTAGTTTATATCTACTATGTTAAAGGTAAAATAGCAGAAAATTCAGATAAAGCTTTGGCTTTAAAAGATTATAAGAAGGCAGTTGAGAAATATGAGCGTCTCAAAACTCAGTTTAAATCTCCCATGGAATTATTTAAGTTAGACCTCAATATTCTATACAATGGTAATGCTGATATTGTTGCTGAACTTTATCATCAACTAAAAAAAATAGATAGCTCAAATACAGTTTATACTCAATCTTTAAAGGAACACTTGTTAAGTGAATTAGACTATTTGATGCGAGAAGGAATGTGGAGAAAAGCCGATTACAAAAATTGGCGGTTTCTTTCTACTTTCACCATGAGAAATAACTATTTAATAAGATTAGATGATGTCAAAAGCAAAAGGTTCTGTGATGATTTGAAGAAACTAGATAAGCTTTGGGTTAATAACTCTAAAGGTCATTTTGGTTACAGTGTCCAGAAAAAAATATATCTGAGTACGCGCAATTCTCTAGATTTTGATTGGGAGAAGGCAGAATGGAAAAATTGGAACGAAAATAGGTACAATGATTTTCTAGAAAGCGTGGGTTGGAAAGAAAAGGGGGATTGGATGAGATATGATAAATTACCCATGAACCTATTAGAAAGTAAGGTAGGTGAACTTCCTTCGCCTCCAGATGTCTATCATTTCTCTGGAGAAAGACCTTCGTCCTTACCTCAGCTCCCTGGTACTGTGAGATACGCGGGGACAAGAACGGAATTGGCTTACTCTGTTTTTACCTGTTTATAAATTGTGTAGCAGATAAGGCTTTCAGGTTATTATGAAGATTCTTGAAATGGACATTTCCCACGAAAGAATAAGGTTTTCAGAAATTCAATACCTGGCACCATACCAATTCGCAATTCGCAATTCGCAATTCGCAATTAAGAAATATAGATAATACCAAAATTCGCAATTAAGAAATCTAGACACATCAATCTGTTTCAGCCAAAAAAGACGCTTTTGGTGACAAATAGAGACACTACTCCCTTGTGCATCTCAAATTAGAGACTGAAATCTTTAAAAATACTCCCTGCAACTTGAGAATTGTGGTTGTAGGTTGAAGAATAAATGGCGATCGCTGTCTTTGTAGATTGATGAAATAATGCGCGATCGCTGTGGTTACAGGTTGAAGAATAAATGGTGATCGCTGTGGTTACAGGTTGAAGAATAAATGGCGATCGCTGTTGTTGTAGGTTGATGAAGAAATGCGCGATCGCTGTTGTTGTAGGTTGATGAAGTAATGCGCGATCGCTGTTGTTAGGATGATTGATGCATACTAGCAGCATTTTTCTGTGCTTCGGCATAAATTCGCAAAGCAGCAGCCATGTGTTGCTCTGCTTCCTCTCCTTTGGATTGAAACCAAGCTAGAGTCTCAGAATCAACACGAATAGCAACAGTAGCTAATGAAGAAGAAGACATCCGCAATTTGGCTTTTGCAAAAAACTCATCAGTAAGAGGTGGAATATCAGACGTATCAATATCCTCATCGGACATTGCATCGATTCTAGCCCAATCGGTTCTTGAGGTATTGCTCATAACGTCTCCTTTCATGTGAGAGAGCTTTTCTGAGTGAAATGATACGAATTGTTTTCTCGCTATATTTCAGTATAAATAAGCACAACTATACGTCCGTCTAAAATGCCAATCTCAATCAACCGATCCTCGCCATAATCGTAGCGCTCGTCAAGTTCAACAAGCATCGGCAAATCAAAGATCCGATGAGCATCTGCAAAATCGAAGCCATGCTTATTAATATTAACCTCATTTTTTCTTTCGTCCCACTCAAAGTTCATGAGCTAAACTCATCCCCACTAGAGCAAACCGCTACACGATATAACTATCGTCCTGCCGTTCTTTAATTTGGTAACGTAAATTAATCAAATGTTATTTTGATATACTTTTTTTATTATTTATAGTTTGATGAAGTAATGGGCGATCGCTGTCTTTGTGGGTTGATGAAATAATGGCGATCGCTGTGGTTGTAGGTTGATGAAGTAATGGGCGATCGCTGTAGTTATAGGTTGGAGAATAAATGGCGATCGCTGTGGTTGCGGGTTGATGAAGTAATGCGCGATCGCTGTTGTTGTAGGTTGATGAATGAATGGCGATCGCTGTGGTTACAGGTTGAAGAATAAATGGCGATCGCTGTGGTTGTGGGTTGATGAAGTAATGCGCGATCGCTGTCTTTGCAGGTTGATGAAGTTAGGCGCGATCGCTGTGGTTGTGGGTTGATGAAGTAATGCGCGATCGCTGTAGTTATAGGTTGGAGAATAAATGGCGATCGCTGTGGTTGCGGGTTGATGAAATAATGGCGATCGCTGCCTTTGTGGGTTGAGGAAATAATGGCGATCGCAGTGGTTGTAGGTTGATGAAGTTAGGGGCGATCGCTGTGGTTGTGGGTTGATGAAGTAATGCGCGATCGCTGTCTTTGTGGGTTGATGAATGAATAAGTAAGTCGGTGAGAATAAACCTAACTATGTAACAGATTGTAAAATCGTCAAAATCGTTGCGATTGCTTCATTCCACTTCGTTTCATTCGCAATGACATAGCGTGAATTATTTAAGCCGTTCTACTTATCTGGTTACCATGCTCTGCGTGGTAACCCAGTTTTGAAGGCTCTGCCTTCATTCACGAGGCAGGAGCCTCGCAGATTATGCTCCCACGCGGAGCATGGGAGCTAGGGATTGGTCGAAAATTCTAATTTAGCAGCGCATTAAAAAGCAAATACTTAGATAATAATGAATAAGTTTATATTAATTCCTGTATGAAACGTAAAAAGATTTTAATTTTAACTGCGAATCCTACTAATACCCAACCATTACGTTTAAGTGAAGAAGTCAGAGAAATTAAAAGTGCTTGGGAGCGTTCATTAAGAAGAGAAGAATTTGAAATTATCGTTGAAGAAGCTGTACGTCCAAAAGAATTACGTCGGGCTTTATTAACTCATAAACCTCAAATAATTCACTTTTCTGGACATGGTGATGGTGAACAGGGATTGATTTTAATGGGTGACTATGGGAAAGGTGTGTTTGTGACACCTGATGCCCTATCGCGGTTTTTTAAAGCTATAAAAGATATTTTTATGATTGAAACTGTTTTATTTAATGCCTGTTATTCCGAAGTGCAAGCTGATAGTATTTATCCATATATTAATTACATTATCGGCATGAAGAAAGCAATTGGAGATGCCGCCGCTATACAATTTTCGATTGGTTTTTACGATACGCTTTTTAATGGAGAATCTATTGAAAATGCTTTTGCTTTGGGTTGCAATGCTATAGAATTAGAAAATATTTCTGAACATTTAACACCCATTATTCGTAAAAATCACCTTATTTCAAATCCTATTACCCCACAATCTCAAACTTCAGTTATTTTTGATAATATCGATGGTCAAGTTCCCTTGAATTCTTCCTTTTATATTGAGCGTCCAGAGGTAGAAAATAAATGTTATGAATCTATCGTGCAACCTGGGGCATTAATCCGTATCAAAGCTCCGCGCAAGATGGGTAAAACTTCTTTGATGAGTCGCATTCTTTCCCATGGCAAAAAGCAGGGCTATCACACAGCTTTGATGAATTTGTGGAGTAAGGAAAATCTCACGGATATCAATACTTTTTTACAGGGCTTTTGTGCCATTGTCAGTGAAGAATTAGGAGTGGAAGAACAAATAGATAAATATTGGACTAAACGCTTAAGTAGTCAAATCAACTGCACGAATTATTTTAAAAAGTATTTATTAAAAGCTATTGAAACTCCCCTAGTATTAGGCTTAGATGATATTGACCAGATTTTTCCTTATACTTTGATTGCTCAAGAGTTCTTTGCCTTGTTGCGAGCTTGGCATGAGAATGGAAAGAATGAAGAAATTTGGCAAAAATTACGCTTAGTTATCGCTCATTCTCAGGAAGTTTATGTTTCTTTAAAATTTAATCAATCACCCTTTAATGTGGGTTTATCTATTGATGTTGGAGAATTTAATGCTACACAAGTACAGGAATTAATTCAGCGACATGGATTAAATTTTTCAGAAGTAGAGAGAGAGCAATTAAGGGGAATGGTTGACGGTCATCCTTATTTATTAAGAACTGCTCTCTATCAAATTGCTAAGGGTAATTTATGTTTAGAACAATTTTTGCAGGTTGCGCCAACTGACGAAGGATTATTTGGAGATTTTTTATATCATTATCTCTTGCTTTTGGAAGATGATAGATTGTTGAAAATGGCAATGCAGGAAGTAATTAATAGTGATGTTCCTGTTAAATTAGATTCTGTACAAGCTTTTAAGTTGCGTAGTATGGGGTTGATTGAATTTAAAGGAAATGAAGTGCAATCGCTTTGTAATTTATATCGTCTTTATTTTCGAGGACACTTGTCTGATTGATGAGATGATGTTTGGAAAGTCTCCTCGTGGGTGAAAATGCTTTGGATCCCCCTAAATCCCCCTTAAAAAGGGGGACTTCAAGAAATGAGTTTTTTTGCTTGAAAATTGGAACTTCAAGAAATGAGCCTTTCTGGTTGGAAAGTGGGTAAAAATGGCTGAGGAATCTAAATTTAATAACCTGTAACTATGATTGAGTTTGGAAGGGTGTGTTACTACTTTTTGGGGATAGGAAAAAGATTAAAGGTTAAATTGTTGGGTGTAGAATTTGGCATAGCGTTGGGAAAGTGCTAGTAATTCTTCGTGGGTTCCTGACTCAACAATTTGCCCTGCTTCTAAAACGAGAATGCGATCGCACTTCCTGACTGTGGATAATCTATGGGCAATAATAAAGACTGTACGTCCTTGCATTAATCTTTCTAAAGCTTGTTGTACCAGAGCTTCGGATTCGGAATCTAAAGCTGATGTGGCTTCGTCTAGGATTAATATTCTCGGATTCAATAAGACTGCACGAGCGATCGCCACTCTTTGTCTTTGCCCCCCGGAAAGATTTACTCCCCTTTCCCCTACCCAAGTTTGATACCCTTCTGGTAATTGACTGATGAATTGGTGAGCGTTGGCAATTTTCGCTGCTGCTTCTACGTCTGCCATTTCGTAATATTCTTGCCCAAAGGCAATATTTTGGGCGATGGTTCCGGAAAATATTGTGGTTTCCTGGGGAACAATACCTATCTGTCTGCGTAAACTATTTAACGTAACATCACGAATATCTATGCCATCAACCAATATTTCACCGTTTTCTGGGTCATAAAACCGAGGTAATAAATTTACAAAGGTGGTTTTACCTGCACCGGAAGCACCTACAAGGGCGATCGCCTCTCCTGGAAGGGCAATTAAATTAATCTGTTTGAGGGTTGTTTCTCCTGGTTGATAGGCAAAGGATACCTGACGATATTCTACTTTTCCTTGTACGGGAGGAAGTATCTTGGCATCGGTTTTTTCGGCTACCATGGGTTGAATTGTGAATAATTCAAATACCCGATCTACAGATGCTTCTCCTTGTTTAAACTCGTTATAGTTATTGGTGACGTGACCGATGGGATCAATTAAAGATGCGCCGGCGGCTAAATAACTAAAGAATTCTCCCACTGTGAGATTGTTTTGGGAGATTTGCCAACCTCCGACAAATAGGAGAGTTAACACACTTACTGCTTCTAGAAATCCGATAATTGGGATTTGAATGGCTTTGAGTCTTTCTAGGGAGTATTTTGCTTGTAAGGTGCGCTCTGCTTCTCGACTAAAACGAGAGATTTCATAGTTTTCCGCAGCGAATGCTTGAATAATCCGAATACCACTAAAGACTTCTGTGAGAATTGCCGACAAATCAGAAACTCGGTTTTGACTGCGACGAGAATACTTTTGTAATTTTTCCCCAAACCATCCAATTAATATCCCCATCACCGGTGCAACTATTACCGTTGCTAGGGTAAGCTGCCAATTCAAGTAAATCATGTAGATGGGAATGGCAATTAGTTGCAAAACACAGGGGACAAAATCATGGAATAATTTATGGACTACTTCCCCGACGCGATCGACATCTTCGGTGATACGGTAAGATAAATCACCCGCCTTTGCCGTTGCAAAGTAACTGAGGTCGAGTTTCTGTAAATGGCTATATACTTGCTTTCTTAAGGAATAGGCAACCCGTAAAGCTGCCTTTGCCATGAAAATATCTTGTATCGCTTGAAACACGCCCCGCGTCAGAAATACTGCTCCTAAAGTTGCCCCAAGTTGGGCGATCGCTGCCACATCACCTTTACCAAAGGGTGCAGAAAGTTTCCCGGCAAAATTAATCAGAGTCAGGGTAGCAATTACATAACCGATAATGCCAATAAAACCCTTGACAATATTGAACCATTGCGGGCGAATATAGGGTAGAAGCTGCCAGTAATTAGACCGAGTTTTCAAGCTGATACGTCCACGAAATAATCATTCCTCTGTTAGACGTTACCAGCTTTTGGGAGTTTCTGAATGTTAAATAATGAGTAATGAGTAGTTTGTTGGATGGGCTAGGGATAGCGTAACCCCCGCAGGGGTTAGATTTCATGCTGCAATTGAACCTACCTCCCTGCTCCCCTAGTAGTCTGTCAAGTTTGAATTGGGGGACAAGGGAGACAAGGGGGACAAGGGGGAAATATCCCTCAAATTAACCTTGACAGTCTACTAGGGCTAAATTAAAAGTATTCAACTGGGATTAAAATAGTAATTAAAGTCCTATAGAACAAACCCTGGACTTTATGTCACAAGAAACCACTCAATTAGAGCCTAATCTAGTCGCTGAAGCCGAAGAGTGGCAACCCCCAATGCCACCCACTGATTTGATTTTTGACGACGGAGAACCCTTGGAAAGTAATCGTCACCGTGTTGCCATAAATTTGTTAATTTGTTCGCTCAAACACCACTGGGTAGAGCGTAACGATTACTTTATTGGTGGTAATATGTTTGTCTATTACAGCAGCAAGCAAGCTAAGAACAGAGATTTTAAGGGACCTGATTTTTTTGTCGTTTTGGATGTAGAAAAGGATCCATCACGTTTGGGTTGGGTAGCTTGGGAAGAAAATGGACGCTATCCAGATATGATTATTGAGCTACTTTCTGACTCTACGGAAGCTCAAGACTTGGGTGAGAAAAAACGACTTTACGAAACTGTATTTAAAACGAAAGATTATTTTGTTTTTCATCCCCTGAAGGTGAATTCATTGCAAGGGTGGAGCTTAGATAATTCCCAGAAATACCAACCGATTCTTGCTAATTCCCAGGGATGGTTATGGTGTGAGAGTCTGGGTTTGTGGTTGGGTATGTGGGAAGGTACGGTAGAGGATGATAATAATTCCTGGTTGAGATTTTATGATACTGAGGGAAATTTAGTTTTACTAGCGGAAGAAGCAGAGAAACAACGTGCTGACGTAGAGAAACAACGTGCTGATGCAGAGAAACAACGTGCTGATGCAGAGAAACAACGTAGCGATCGCCTAGCTGCCAGATTGCGAGAATTAGGTGAAAATCCAGACAGTCTTTAAAAGAAACAGTGACTCAATTTACCGCAATCTCTCCCGCAATTCTACGGGTATTTGTTTACGGAACCCTGAAACCGGGTGAAGCCAATTATCCCAGATACTGTGCAGGAAAGGTAGTGGAGGTAACAAAAGCAATGACACGGGGTAAATTGTATAGTTTACCACTCGGTTATCCGGCTATGACTACGGGAGATAACCTAGTCTATGGTTATTTACTTTCCTTTAACGACTGGGCAGTATTATCAGAGTTAGATAATTTAGAAGATTACCATACAGACCGACCACCATCGGCAAATCTATACAATCGCGTCCAAACTGAAATATATCACCTTACAGGAGATTCCCTTGGTTTCGCTTGGGTGTATATTATGAGTGAGCAATTAGTAGAACAATTCCGAGGTATCCTGCAAGTCGATGGTTGTTGGAGTGGGGAAAAAGGAAAGAGATACCTGGAAAATATTTAAACTTACCAATGGGGAGAGGGAAAGGTTATTTTGCCAAACCCTGAATCCATACCCTATTACCTAATTACCCAATGACCATAACACCGCGATCGCTCGACCTTGATATGCTAACTCAAGCATTTGCAGGTATCGAAACTATCACAGACCATACTCAAGTCGCCAAATTATCCCAAGATTACCATACCTTCAGCCCCATATTGACAGCAAAGTTAGCTGGAAAAGTCGGTGATATTGTGGTACGTCCGAGCAACGAAGCTGAGGTAATCCAAGCGGCAAAAATCTGCGTTCAACAAAGAATTCCCCTCACTGTCAGAGGTGCTGGTACGGGTAACTATGGGCAATGTGTACCATTGCAGGGGGGTGTCATTCTTGACATGACCAAAATGACGAGAATTCTCTGGACAAAACCGGGGGTGGTACGGGTAGAAGCGGGAGCAAAACTCGCGGCAATTGAGAAGAAAACCCAGGAAATTGGCTGGGAATTGCGTATGGCTCCTTCTACCTACCGTACTGCTACCATTGGGGGGTTTATTGCTGGTGGTAGTGGGGGAATTGGTTCGATTCAGTATGGGTTATTGGGCGATCGCGGTAATCTCTCTGCTCTGAAAGTCATCACTTTAGAAGATGAACCCCGTACCATCGAATTACGTGGTCAAGATGTACAAAAAGCTAACCATGCCTGGGGTATTAACGGTATTATCACTGAGCTGGAAATTCCCTTGGCTCCCGCCTATCCCTGGGCTGAAATGATTGTAACTTTTGCTGATTTTCTCGGTGCAGTCAGGTTTGGGCAGGCGATCGCCCTTGCTGATGGCATGATCAAAAGAGAGATAGCTGTGTTTGCCGCTCCTATTCCCCAATATTTTCATGCTTTACAACAATATATTTCCCCGGAAAGTCATGCTGTGTTTCTCATCGTTGCCGAATCTAGTTTAGAAGCTCTATCTGCTTTAATTACAGAGCATCATGGCAAAATCACCTACGAAAAACCAGCGAAGGAGGCAGGAAAAGGCTTACATTTAGCTGAATATACTTGGAACCATACCACTCTCCACGCCCGCACCACTGATACCAATATTACCTATCTCCAAAGTATTTTTCCTGGGGATAATTTGCAGACTATAGAGCATATGTACCACCACTTCGGCGATGAGGTGATGTTGCATTTAGAATTTATCCGTGCAGGTGGGATGGTGGCAAATCCGGCTTTACAGTTGGTGCGCTACAGTAGTGAGGAGCGTCTAGGGGAAATTATCAGGTATCACGAAGAGCGTGGGGTATTTATTGCCAATCCCCATAGTTATTTTATCGAGGAAGGATGGAAAAGAGCGATCGCCCCTGAGCATTTAAAGTTTAAACAACAGGTAGATCCATACGGTTTAATGAATCCCGGTAAGAGTAAAACTCTGCTGATAGGAGTGGGGAATGGTGAATAGGGTGTTGGTAAAGCTATCACCCAATCCCGCAATCCATTAGCAAATTTCTGCCTTTAAAACCGGGTGAAGTCGAGGTGCTAATGACAAAAATCTCAAGTTCTTGCCAGCAAACAGGAATTCACTCAATCCGTGATGCAGACGCACCTTCAGTCGATTGGGGAGCGCTAGGTAGTTCTAAACAATAACCAGCACCGTAGACTGTCTTAATATACCGAGGATGGCGTGGATCGGGTTCCAACTTGGTACGTAGGTGACGTATATGCACACGAATCGTTTCAATGTCATCGTCAGGATCGTAACCCCAAACTTCCCGGAGAATCTCGCTAGGGGATACCGTTTGTCCGTGACGTTGCAATAAACAATGGAGCAGTTCAAATTCTAAGTGAGTCAATTTGACTGTCTCGCCAAACCAAATCGCCTCAAAACGCTCTGGAACCAGAGTCAGGGAGCCGTAATTGAGAATTTCGCTATGCTTGGCAGCTTGGGGGATTCTATCTGTACGACGCAATAGAGCGCGCACCCTAGCAAGCATCTCTTCTACCTCAAAGGGTTTGGTGAGGTAGTCATCTGCTCCTGCGTTAAAACCTTCAACCTTATCTTGAGTTTGACTTAGAGCTGTCAACATCAAAACCGGAATTTCGGCTGTGCGATCATCACGACGCAAACGCTGACAGACTGTGAACCCGTCTACTCTGGGTAACATCAAATCCAACATAATCAAGTCTGGTTGCAGTTGCAACGCTAGAGCTTGTCCTTTAATGCCATCTTCAGCTTGACTGACATCATAGCCAGCCATTTCTAAATTTACGGCAACTAGTTCTGAAATTGCGGGGTCGTCGTCTATGACAAGAATCCGTGGCATTATTAAAAAATTATTACTACTTTATTAAGGATTAATAACAAACTTTGCAAGAGACAAAGATTGCTTAGTTGATTATAAAAAATATTTGAAATATAACATAAAGATTAATTTTGAAGGATTGTAAAAACAAGACTAAACTATACTAAATGACAAATATAATATGTCTTATGACATACAATCTACCATTTTTTGCCAAAATGGAGCTATTTTGTGAGTCATTACAAAAATAAATATCTATGTAGAGAAAGTTTACATTCTGATTTCGGGAGCTTTTTCGATAGCCGTCAATGTTTTTGATGCCAAAAAACAGCTAAATAAAGTTGAGGTGAGCTTGCATTCACTCCACAGCAGGAAGAAATTTTCCCCTCAGCAGTCTACAACTTGTATTAATTCTTGTAACAATATTCTCCCCACACCATGAACGATACTGTTTGTAGTCCCGGTGAACTGTGGGAACTATTTATTCCAAAAACCAGCCTCACATTTGAGTAATTTATTCAAAATTGTGACATTTTTAGGATTTTTCGTGGTGCGGATTTGTTTTTCGGTACCAATATTAATTAATTCCATGGCTAAACGTCCCAAATAAGCACTTTCAACGTGATTATCTGTCTGACGTTTTTGTAAAGTTTGTATATTGTCCATGAAAGATTTTTGCGGACTAAAGGCAAATTTTCGAGTTATGGAAGCGACAACATAACGCTGTTCTGGACGAGATGTTTGTAAAGTTTGGTTAATTGGTTGCTTTAATATGGCTAGCTGCTCTGGTTCGGTAGCTTGATTTTGTAGCCAAGATTCGGAAGTGGATATGGGTAAATCCATGGTTTTCTCGTCTACCTTGGCAAAACCGTGGGCTTCAGCATAGCTAACTTTACCATCTTTGTTGAAGTCTGCTGAGATGACAGCTTTCCCAGTGCGATCGCGTCCACTTAAACCAGCAAAAAAGCTAGAACTATAATCACGGTAATCTGCTTCATTGACTTCTGGGGTACAGCCGACAGAGGGTAAACTCTTGATGGTGGCAAAGAAACCGCAACGGGTTTGCAGGGCGATCGCCTTTTTCGGATCACCACCTTCATAGATAAAATTAGCGAAGGAACCAGAAAAACACTGTGCCATCATCGTTACCACTGGTTTCTCTGTGGGCATTTTATCCAATATCTGGGCAAATTGCTTGACACTCAACTCTTTTCCCTGCCACAGATAAAAGGAATTATTGTTTAAATCCTGCTTGTTATATTCACCATGCCCGGTAAAGTAAAAGAAGAGGGGTTTCTTATCCTTCTGTTGTGAGGCTTGTTGAAAATACTTCTGGATATTTTCCAGGGTTGACGCACCCTGCAAGTTTGGTATTTCTGGAGCTTTAAACTGTTGCTGTCTTTGAGCATTAATATAGCGAATAGTGGCTTGCCCATCATTGCCATTAGCAAAGAAAATCGCTGCTAACTGGGGATTGTAGCCCATGAAGCGGAGAGTACGCTGAAAATACAGCACATTCTTTTCTAAGGCAATTTCATTATAGGATGGCGCACCTCCACCACCCACTACCAGAAAATTCGGTGATGAGTGACTACGTTGACAGGTTTTAGGTGTTGCCAGAACTTGCTTGACTTTAATTGCACTGCTGGGGAGTGGTGTGACAATTAAGTAGGTAAGTAAAGAAACGCCAAGCACAGAACGAAATTGGCGATATTGCTGGCTTTTTTCAGCTTTGCAGAACATTTTTGGTGATAATTCGTACCCTCATCACCATTTATACTCGGTAATTCTGATAAATTCAGACTTTTTAATACATCCTTAATTTTATTGTTGAGTCAGGTATCAAAATTTGGGGTTTGCATAGCGATCGCCTCAGAATCCAAGACAGTCGCTACTAGCAAATTTCCATTAAACCTGTTCTCTCACTTTCCCTAGAGCATATTCTTGAAAGCGATTCATGTCTGCTTGTAAAGTTGATTCTACAATCCGTCCTAAAAACAAGTTATCCATGATTTTGCCGAGAATACCAGGGATAGCATAGGCAGCAGTTAACTTGACGATACTACTACCATGGCGATCGTAGAAGCGAATCGCACCACGATTGGGTAAACCATCTATGGATTCCCACTGGATAATCTGATTGGGAACTACTTTCAGAATTCGGGATTGCCAATTAAATTCAAAACTACCTGATTTGAGTTTCCACAGAGAAATATCAGGATTATCTGGCGAGATTTTCACAGAATCAATCCACTTCATCCATCGAGGCATTTGTTCCAAGTCAGACCACAGGCTCCATACTAAATCAATGGGAGCCTCGACTTCTACCTGTACACTATGCTCTAGCCAGTCAGACATGGGTTTTATACCAATTTCCAATGCGAAATTACAGGAGTTCAATCATAGACGGGCAAGGATACCCGTCTGTCAAATTTGCAGATATTATTTGTGATTTGTCCTTTTTTCCTGGTTTGACGGTTGCGGTTATCCAAATAACTACTGTTTAACTGTTTCCAAAATTGCCGCCGCAGCGCGTTTTCCGGAAATGGTTGCTCCTTCCATACTATCGATATAATCCTGTTGGGTGTAACTACCCGCAAGGAAGAAATTAGGAATAGGGGTTTTTTGCTGGGGACGGAAAACATCCATTCCCGGTGCTTCTCGATAGAGAGACTGAGCTAATTTCACCACGCTATACCAAGTCATGTTTAACTCCCGTGATGAAGGGAAGAGTTCATGAACTTGTTTGAGAACATGTTGGGCGATTTCTTCGTTGCTTTGCTTAATAAAGGGGTCTCCAGGAGTCAGTACCAACTGTAATAAAGAGCCTTCTCCTTCTCGGTAATAATCCGCAGGGCTGGTGAGGGCAAGGTCTGCAAAGCAGGAAAAATCAGCATCGGCAGTATAGAGCAGGTTATCCAATCCGGCTGCCTGTTGTAACTGTTTACGCTTCTGCTCATCTTGGAGTTCTGTCACCCAACCATCAAAGCGCATCTGAACGGTAGCGACGGGAACTGCATCTAATTTATAGATATTGTCGAATTCTGACCATTTTCGCCAATCTTGGGGCAATAGGCGCTGAATTCCGGGAATATCACAGGCAGCAACATAGACATCGGCGGTGATTGTTTCTACGGTATCACCATTGGCGATCGCCACCCCTGTGACTACAGTTTGACCATTTTCTTCCCCATATTGGATTTCCCGCACCTGGCGACGAGTGTATATTTTTGTACCTCGTGCTTCCAAGTATTCCACGATAGGTTTGTGGAGGTATTCGTAGGGTGAACCTTCCAACATTCGGAGTACGGAAGCTTCGGTTCTGGCAGCAAAAAACTGGAAAATAGTCAGCATACAGCGAGCGGAAATATTTTCGCAGTCGATGAAACCTAAAGCGTAGGCGATGGGGTTCCACATCCGTTTGATGCTGTTATTGCTACCACCATGATTGCGAAACCAGTCAGCAAAACTGATATTATCCAGCTTCCGGATGCTGCGCATTGCCCCATCAAAGTCTACCAAACCCCGAACCACGGGACTAATAGCCAGGGCGATCGCATTCTGCAATTTGTCGAGGGGAGAAAGTTGGGCAGTGGTGAAAAATGCCTTAATACCATGAAATGGCGCGCCTGTAAAGAAACGAAAGTCCAATGCACCCATCTTGCCACCTTTATTAATAAAAGTGTGGGTATGTTCTTTGAGCCTAAGATTATCTATTGCCCCGACTCGCTCCATGAGAGCAAATAATTGGTAATAACAGCCAAAAAAGACGTGTAACCCCATCTCAATATGATTACCGTCTGCATCAACCCAACTACTTACCTTACCACCGACAAACGGACGGGACTCGAAAATTTGGACTTCGCAACCAGCATCAGCTAAGTCCATAGCCGTTACTAGTCCAGCTAGCCCCGCACCAACGATCGCAACACGCATTCCGTCCTTCCTTTTCAATTGCTTTACAAATTTTAACTGGTTTGGGGGCAAATTTTACGATGAGGAACTGAGCGATTCTGTATTAGCAATAGGCGATCGCCTATTTTCTAGGCAGTAATTTTACTAAATAATCAGCTTTTTTACCTGAAATTAAAATGAATTTCAGTATAAACAAGTACGATTAGGAGTAAGTACAATCGAACTTAAATTCAGAGATATTTGTTATGCTCACAGCAATCTGTACTTTGTTTGAAAAAGACTACCACTACGGTGTAGGCGCTTTAGTCAATTCCTTGTATGTCCACGGTTTTCGTGGAATTGTTTGGGCAGGATACCGAGGAAATTTACCATTTTGGGCACAACCCCTGACCCTCAGCGAAGGTTATCAAGAATACAAAGTAGCTGAGGGATGCGCCATTCGCTTTGTTAAATTAGAGACACACAAGCATTTCGGCTATTACAAACCTGACTTTATGTGGCAGTTAATGGAAAATTACTGTCCGGAGGTGGAAGCACTTTTCTACTTTGACCCAGATATTGTCAATAAAAGAGACTGGCAATATTATGAGCATTGGGTAAATTGTGGCGTTGCTTTGTGTGGTGACTCTTGGTATTCCATGCCCAACAATCACCCTACTCGAATGGCATGGAGAAAATTTGTTGAAAGTCATAATTTTGTCTGCGATCGCCCATTAGAACATCACTACAATGCAGGTTTTATTGGCGTTCCTAAGAAATATCAATACATTCTCTCTATCTGGCAAAAACTCACAGATATTGCCACAGAATCTGGATACATTGATTTCGATGATTTATATAGTCATAAATGTGTCTACAATTACCCTTACATCTTTGGAGACCAAAGCATCATGAACATGACACTAATGGTGACAGACTGTCCTATTAGTACTATTGGTCCTGAAGGAATGGACTTTATTCCAGGAGGTGATACGATGTCCCATGCCATATCACCAGCTATTAAACCCTGGCGCAAAAAAATATTACTTCGAGGGTTGCAAGCAGATGCTCCCACGGTTACAGACAAACTCTATTGGAATAATGCGCAAACACCGATTCCTCTCTATTCTCCCAGAAAAATTTCCTTAACTCAGATGGAAATTCGTATAGCTTCAGGGATTGGTCGTTTTATCCGTCGTCCGGCGATGTAAAGAATGAGTAATCGTTTATATGATTTGGCAATAGAACTACATTCCGCTAGCGCGATAGAACTACATTCCGCTAGCGCGATAGAACTACATTCCGCTAGCGCGATCGCAAACCTCCACGCAAATGAACCTATCCCATATATTGAATTCTATTTTTATTGTTAGGTAAGTGAGTAACTTTAGTGATTCTTCCAGGCTATATCCCTGTCCTTGTTGTGGCTACATGACTTTAGAACAACAGCCTCCAGGAACTTATCTAGTCTGCCCCATCTGCTTTTGGGAAGATACTGGAGAACGGTATGGTTTGCGTGTATCGCAGCGTAATTTTCTGGAATTTGGTGCCTGCGATCGCCAATGGAGTAATCGAGTGCGTCCTCCCACTGCACAGGATCGTCGAATAGCAAACTGGCAACCCCTTGATGTTCCAGCAGAAATAGCTAGACTGGCAGTAATTCAACAAATTACAAAAGCGTTTGAGGGTGTTAGCCGTGAGGATGGTGTTTCTCTCCATGAAGCACGAGTGATTGATGATTGGGGGGGTGAAGAGGAACGTGTTGCTGCGCGGAAAATTGATACGGATATTCGGTGGCAGGATGTACCCGTTGAGTGGATTGAGAAATTATACGATGCTTTCAGCTTTCTCGATGCCAAAGGATGGCGATACTATCTTCCTGCCTATATGCTCTATTCACTCAAGTTTTACACAACCAATTCAATGGCTGTTGATTCAGCAGTTTATAGCTGCATCCTCTACGAAGACAAAAAATCTCAGTATAAGGATTTGAAAGAGTATCAGTTATCCCGATTTGGGTTACTGACAGTAGATCAGTCAAGGGCAGTTTGTCAGTTTCTTCGGTTTCAAGTAGCATACGAAGAGGGGGATGGATTAGCTGCTCAAAAAGCCCTAGATGCTTATTGGAGTAGATTCTGTAGCGAGGGCGATCGCCCAGATGCTGGGTTCCAGACTAATTAATTAGTACAGCCGACGGTTCAATCTTCTTTCTGTTTTAGCTTATCTTCTCTGCCAAAAATTCTACCTGCAAAAACTGCTAATCGTTTATATGTATAAGTGGGCGATAGAACTACATTCCGCTAGTGCGATAGAACTACATTCCGCTAGCGCGATCGCAATTTTGGAAACAGCCCAAAGTCAAACTGGGTATAGCTTGTAACCTCAAGAACCGAGCAGCATGTTAGATTGAGTGGATAATCACGATGAGGTTTTGAAACCGATGACTTTTAATGATGTGGTTGAGGTCGTCAAAAATCTTTCTACAGATGAAAAACGTGAAATTCAACTGTTATTGCAACAATACCTTCGGGAGGAGCGCCGTGACGAGATATATGCCAACTTCAAGACAGCACAAATTGAGCAGCAGGAAGGTAAACTTAAGTTTACCTCCAATATCAACGAATTGAAACAATCGATAGAGGAGTGATGGTGGAAGTCAGTTTCAGTTCGTCATTCAAACGTGCATTCAAGAAACATATCAAAGGCAATGTAGATTTAGAGGCAAGGTTTTGGCAAAAGTTGGAACAGTTCACTGTGGATCCATTTGATCCAAGCTTGAAAACGCACAAACTATCGGGCAAGCTCAAGGAATTTTGGAGCTTTAGCGTCGATTATGATGAAAGGGTATTGTTTTACTTTACGGAAGACGAAAAAGCTGTGCTTGTAGATATTGGTAGTCATGACGAGGTGTATTAGGAGCAGTTGTGGCAGCACAACAAAACAGTTGCAGTGGAATGAATCAAGGTTTCTGGTGTGGATACAAAAGTTACTGGCAAGCGCTCAGCAGGAACGTTATACAATCAGCAAAAGTAATTCCATACATCGTCGTCTTTTATGACAGCAAATTATATTCTCATAAAAAAATTGAGGATAAATAACTCATTTTCCTCAACTCTATTAATCCTATTTTGAATTTAAACTAGCAAAATTTTACAAATTTAACTGGTAGCTTCTACTGGTTTTTGCTGAGACACATTACCAGGAATGGGTTCCATTTTTGCACCTGGTTCTAAAGGCATTAATTCAATGTGATTTAACAAGGTGGTAACGAAGGCAAACAGTAAAAAAGGTAAAGATAACAAAATTACTAAACCAACTGTAACTAATGCATATACAGGTCTTCTTGCACCCATTAAAGCAAGTGCTGCGGCTAAACTCACAGTAATAGTGATTAACCAAACTATGATTTGACCATAGACATCGCCAAAGGTCAGAGTGCAGACAAAACGATACTTTTGAATGTTATTAATCATATAATTTGCCTCTGGTATCTCCCTTGGTTCTACATTAGGTCATTGTTTGCTTTTCAGAGGATTTTTAAATATTTTTGAAATAATTGTAATATTGCTTAACATTCAATGATAAATGTTCAGGGAGGTTCCGAAGGCAAGTCTCTAGTCTCTACCAATTGATAGGTGACATTCTTTTTCCTAGTTTGCTATAATCGCGACTAAAAATAGTCTTGTCCTAAATCTATTCTCCAGAAATTTGACAAAAAATGCTGCGTTTTCTCGCTCCATCAAGTTCAAAAAATAATACAGATTGATAGGTTCCTAGAGCTAATTTGCCGTCTACGATGGGTATGACTTCGCTGGTAGATAGCATCATTGCCATGAGGTGAGAATGGGCGTTAATTGGCTCGTCGGGGGGTATATTAGGGCGAAGATGCAAATCATTATGTAAATATCTATCGGATTCTGGAGCTAGTTTTCTCAGAAATACTTTAATATCTTCTAATAATCTTTCTTCGTTTTCGTTAATAGCTAAGGCAGTGGTTGTGTGACGGGAAAATATTAATATATGACCATTCTGAATAGATGTAGTCGCAATTAATGATTTAATCTGTGAGGTGATATTATGAATGTTAATTCCCGGCTGAGTGGTAATTTCAATAATTTGATTGTGTATCATAGGTAGGAGATGTAAACTGGGGGAATACTAGTAATTTCCTAGATTATTAGCAATTTTAATTAACTATTTTCTTCAATCCAGAGATTAATCGATTAATTCCTTGTTGAGCGGTTTCTGGTTGTAATGCACCATAGGCAATTCGTACATAACACCCACCTTCCATCCCAAAAGTTGTACCGGGAATTACCGCAACCAAATGTTCTTGGATGAGACGTTTCGTTAATGTGAAAGCATCTAGGGAAGTGTGAATTTTCAGAAAGAAATAAAAAGCACCAGGTGCTAGATTAATTGTACAGATATCATGAAGTTCCCTAAGGGAGTCAAGTACTAATTCTCGCACTTGGGCGATCGCCTGAATATTTTCCTGAAGATACTCTGGTTTTGCTTGCATTGCCCCTAATGCTGCATACTGGGAGATTACCGGGGGGCAAATCAAAATCGTATCCTGAACTTTTTTAACTGCTACCAGGAGATTTGCGGGAATTACCATGTAGCCAATACGCCAACTAGCAAATCCGTAAGCTTTCGACAGACTATATAGGGATATCGTGTGTTCACTGCTACCAGGAAAAGCACCGGGAGACGTATGAGTAATACCGTCATAGGTAAAATATTCGTAGGCTTCATCACTGATATGGTAGATACCGCGATCGCCACAAATGCGGTTAACCGTCTCTAAAGTTTCCCTGGGGTAAACTGCACCAGTGGGGTTATTAGGGGAAATGGTGACAACTGCGCGAGTTTTCGGGGTAATTGCTTGGGCGATCGCCTCTGGTTGGAGTTGATAATTAGTATCAGTGGATACTAGTACTGGGCGACATCCTGCCATCGTAATCGCCATCTCATGGTTGAAATAGTAGGGAGTATTGAGAATTATTTCATCCCCAGGAGAGGTAATTGCCAGAATTGCATTCATAAATGCCATATTACTCCCAGCAGTCACCACAATAGGCTGATTTGGCGTAATTTCGATACCATTAAAAGTTTGTAATTTGTTGGCGATCGCATTGATTAAAGGCGGAATACCTTCTACAGCTTTGTATAAATTATTATGAGATTCTAAGAGAAACTGCGGCAACATTTCTACAGCTTCCCTCGGTGGATTGTAAGCAACAACACCTTGTCCTAGGGAAATCGTACCAGGATGATTGTGAATCAACTCACCAATAACTGGAATTATCGGTGACTGTACCGCTTGCATTCGAGAAACTATCTGCATATCTATCTGATAAAGGAGATTTAAATGATAGCCGATTGTGACAGTACAAGATACAGAATATAGGTTGAAATTTGCCATAAAAATAGCGGCAACTGATAAAGTCCCGCTATCTTATAGAGTTAAATAGTCTCGATTAGTTGATGTTTATCTTGCTATCTTTAACTAATCACAAGCCCATATTTTCACAGTATTATCCCAGCTACAAGTAGCGAGTAATTTACCATTGGGACTAAATCTCACAGAATTGACAGCAGAGGAATGGGCTTTTAGGCTTTCAATTTCTGTACCTGTTTCCACATCCCAAATTCTCACAGTTTTGTCATCGCTGGCACTAGCAATAATGCTACTATCATTACTGAAAGCTAAGGAGAAAATTGCTCCAGCATGTCCATTCATATTACGAATAAACTGAAGACGATGTACATCCCAAAGCTTGATAGTCTTGCCATTACCTGCACTAGCTAAATACTCACCATTTGGACTAAATTTGACTGAAGCAATACCGCTAGAATGTCCTTTCAAGACTCCAATTAATTCACCAGAAAACATATTCCACAGGCGGATAATTCTATCATCCCCAGCGCTGGCGAGAATCTCTCCGTTCGAGCTAAATGCCACAGAGCGTACCCAATTTGTATGCTCTCGAATTACTCTAATTTCCTTGGCGGTTTTCAAATCCCAAAGTCTCACGGTTTTGTCTTGACTCGCACTAGCTAAAGTCATACCGTAGGGAGTAAAAGCTAGGGAATAAACTAAGTCAGAATGTCCTTTGATGGTATTTTTTAAGATGCCTGTACTGACATCCCAAAATTTAATACTTTTGTCTAGAGAACTGCTACCACTTACTAGAGTTTTACCATCGGGACTAAATGCAAGGCAACGAATACCATCGGAATGTCCGATAAATTTATGTATTTCTTTCCCTGTTTCTACATCCCAAAGTCTAATACTTTGATCCCAGTAACCACTACAGCTCGCAATTAGCTTACCATCAGGACTAAACGCTACAGCAAATACAGCATCTTTATGTCCGGTAAATGTGCGTAATTCTCGATATTCTGCTTTTTTCTTGGAGGAATTAGCACTAGCAACTTTTGGCGCGATGGGTTGCTGTTGAGTAATTTCGGTGACGGGAACAGGTGCTGGTTTCGCTGTTTCTGTAACTGGTTTGGGTGTAGTAATTACTTGAGCTTGAGTAATTTCAGCTACAGGTTCTGCTTTTACAACTGGTGCAGGAGTAGGTGTTACAACAGCAGTAGGAGCGGGTGCTGGTATTGCAACAGGTGCAGGAGCAGGGGTTACAACAGGTTCAGCTTTTACAACAGGTGCAGGTGCTGGAGTTATGACAGGTTCTGTTTTCGCAACAGGAGCAGGTGCTGGAGTTATGACAGGTTCTGTTTTCGCAACAGGAGCAGGTGCTGGAGTTACAACAGGAGAAGGTGCTGGAGTTATAACAGGTTCTGTTTTTACAACAGGTGTGGGTGCTGGAGTTATAACAGGAGAAGGTGCTGGAGTTACAACAGGTTCTGTTTTTGCAACAGGAGCAGGTGCTGGAGTTACAACAGGAGAAGGTGCTGGAGTTACAACAGGTTCTGTTTTTGCAACAGGAGCAGGTGTTATGATAGGTTCCGCTTTCGCAACAGGTGCAGTTATGGGAATTACTGGAAGAGTAGAGCTGATAGCGCTTAAATCTTGTATTACCTGGGGTACAGAAACGTAACGATTGGGAATATTTGGCTCAACCAATTTTTCCAGTATTTTGCCTAATTCTTCAGTGACGGGATTATTGATTAAATAGGAACGCCATTCCCATTGATTCCGAGAGACTTTGAACAATTGGAAAGGAGAAATTTTCGTTAACAAATAGAGACAAGTAACTCCTAAGCTGTATAAGTCACTAGTAAATAATGCTTGTTCTCGATGTTGTTCGGGGGCAATGTATTGAGGATTGCTGACACTATCTCCAGTCAAAAGTTCACGAATTCTACTAGTAACAAAACCAGCTAAGACAAATTTCCCATCTGCCAGACGAATAATATTATCTGGGTTGATGTTACGATGAATCACACCCTGAGAGTGAATATATTCGAGAACAGGGAGGATATTTTGTAATAATTCTCGAATTTTGACTTCAGTAAAAATGCCTTCACTAGAGACAATATCACCAAGGGTTTTGCCCTCAATGATTTCTTGTACTAAGTAATAGCGATCGCCATCACTAAAATGCTCAATTAATCTGGGAATTTGTGGATGTTGTCCAAGTTTTTCTAATCTGCTCGCTTCCTTGGTAAAGAATTTTACAGTTTTTTCTGCGGTTTGGCTGCCTTGTGTTGTTAGATAATATTCTTGGAGAATATATTGTGGTTTATCTGCTTGACTTTCATCGACAGTTAACCAAGTTTTGCCAATATTATCTTCACCAACTAGTTGCAGAGTTTTGTATTTATCTCTGATGCGACTACTACTAATTACTGCTGCTGGAGTCACAATTGGTGGAGTGACAATCACTGGAGTGGCAATGGGTGAAGGAGACTCAACAACCGCATGAACAGGAGCAATTTGTGAGCTTAAATCTTGAATTACTTGATGTGCAAAGTAATAGCGTTCATTAGTTTTAATAGCAACTAATCTATTCAGAATTAGTTCTAGTTTACTGCTGAGGGGATTACTTGCTAAATAATAACGCCACTTCCAAGTTTGTGCAGATGCTTTAAATAGTTGGAAGGGGGATACTCCCGTTAATAGATAGAGACAAGTGACACCTAAACTGTATAAATCGCTGGCAAATTCTGCTTGTCCTTTGTATTGTTCTGGGGCAATATATTCAGCATTCCCCAAGCTTTGTCCTGTTTTTAACGCTGTGGGTAAAGCACTTTCCTTGGTAACGCTAAAACCAACCAGAATGAATTTACCATCATGACGACGAATAATATTTTCGGGATTGATTTGATGATGGATTATCCCTTGGGAATGGACATAGTTAATAACTGGTAAAACACTATGGAGCAAACCAGTGATTCTAACTTCACTACAGATACCTTCAGTTTTGAGAATTTGGGCTAAACTCTCACCAGGAACAAACTCTCGCACAACATAATAATAATCACCTTGACGGAAATAATCAGTAATTTTGGCAATTTGCTCATGTTGGGTGAGTTTTTCTAAGGATTTTGTCGCTCTTGCGAGGAAGGCAATTCCCTTATCTTTTTCCTCTGTATCTTGTGCTTCGTGACAGTATTCTTGAATTACACATTGCGATAGCTGTGCTTGACTTTCATCAACTGCCAAAAATGTTTTGCTAAACGCTCCTTTACTGATAAGTTTGGTGGTGCGATAGCGTCTTTTCAGAACTAACCCTACTCCTTCGGGAGTATCCAGCTTAATATTGGGTACAGATGCATCTGCTAAGTAAATAGCAGTACTATTAACTCTGTCTGCTCGTAAATCTTGTAAAGCTTGAGTTGCTGAATCGTGGCGATCGCTAATGGAATTCGCGGCTAATTTCTCGATAATCTCACCTAAGCTTTCGCTAATAGGATTGTTGACTAAATAAGAACGCCACACCCATTTATTTTGAAAAACTCTAAATAACTGGAAGGGAGAAATACCAGTTAATAAATGTAAACAAGTGACACCCAAACTGTATAAATCACTGGTAAATACAGCTTGTCCGCGATATTGTTCCGGAGCAATATATTCAGGATTCCCAATACTATTACCAGCTTTCAAAAGAGTTGGTAAGGTACTAATTCTATTAATCCCAAATCCCACTAAAATATATTTGCCATCGGGACGACGAATAATATTATCTGGGTTAATATTGCGATGGATAAAACCCTGGGAATGAATATAGATGAGAATTGGCAGAATACTTTGTAGTAGTTCCCGAATTTGTTGCTCGCGAAAAAATCCCTCTTTAGCAATGACTTCCCTGAGAGATTGCCCATCGATAAACTCTTGAATTAAATAATGGCGATCGCCTTCACTAAAATAATCAATTAATCCGGGAATTTGCCGATGTTTACCCAGTTTATTTAATCTTTTAGCTTCTCTATCAAATAATTCGATTGCTTCCTCTTGACGATTTACTCCTTCAACTAAAGGATAATATTGTTTGATAATAAATTGGGGAGCGCTAACTTGATTCTCGTCAACTGCTAAGATAGTTCTACCAAAACCATCTTCACGCAAATATTCAATTGTGCGATATCTATCTTTGAGGAGTAAGGGAGTTCCACAGGTGACACAAAAGTTATCTTCGGGTGTATTTTCCGGTTTTGCACAGTTGGGGTTTAAGCAGTAATTCATATTTCTTGGTGTTGCCAATATTTTTTCGATGGGTTCGCTCAACATATCTCTCTAGACTGGGGAGATAAATAGAAAAGTATTTGTCTTTGATTGATATTTGACGCGAGAAAATGGTAGCTAGGATTGACAAAATCACAATTTACTAACTACTAGCGAATCATTCTGATAAATTCCGTCTTATTTGAGGATGACACGGTACCTTGCCAGAAACTGTTAAAGCCGATAATAATATCAGCATTCTCAGTCTTTATTCCATGATTGTGCAACACCATTAATAAGTACTGTATACGCTTCTACAGTAGTTTAATTAATTTAAGCGGAGAGGAATACAAAAGCAGTAACGTCTATATATACTGAGTAATTAGTAATATAAGAGGAAGCAGTTATCGGTAAGAGATAGCAGGATTGATGATAAAAATAAAATTGAGTATTGGTAAAATATACCAAGTATTTAATTAATAATTAATAAATTATTTGCAATTTTTGATAAAAGTAATCAAAATTATAGTTGATACCGTTTTTTGTGTAGACACGTTATGCACAGTTTACTGTAGAGAAATTTACCATATCACTAAGTTATATTTAACTGAGTTCGATGAGCTGGGATACTTCGATAAATCGATAAAAACTGTCCTCGCGAGGATTATAAATCACTGGCTCGAAGCGTAGAACTCACGTTTATATTTAACCTCTTACGATGCGACAGTAACATTTTATATTGCATTCTTATGTCTAATATGTATGATTTTGCAAGATAAAAGTAAACTATGTAACTTAAAATAAAATTCCTCTATTTGGTTCGTAGTTACGCTTTCAAGCTATTGTGTCAGAATAGCCCATAAACTATAGATGTGAAATAGATTTTCACAGAGTAGCGCAACTACAAACCAATAATAATTATTTACACCTACTTAACTTATTGTGAAATTAGAAAATAAATGCTCATTAGATGGCTTTTGCTAACCACAAAGCAGCATTTTTGACATAAGTTTGAATGTCTTCTAAAGCCCGTGGCTCTTGTTGCATAGTATTTCCTGGTGCTTCATCCACAAAGCTGGGACAACCATAGGAAGCATCCCAATTGTAATCAACAAAATGATGAAAACTGGAATGGGCAAGGACTCTTCCTAGTTGTTCACCAGCCTGATTTTGATAGGATTCCACTGCTACTACTAAATTAAAATCTCTACCTGTAACTAGACTTTCTCCTAAAGCTAATACCCGTGAATTTTGATGATTTCCGTTGACACCGATACCACCTTCATGGGGATGAGCAGGAAAATATTCAATCACTCCGGAGGACGACTGGGGACTTTTAAATAACTCATGAATAGGTTCGGTGACAATAATTTTTTGATAGTCTCCATTCGCACCAGAATGATAATTAGGGTAGGAAATATAGCTCGTATAGGGGTCATCTGGACAATGACGGGACTCGTCGGGGTCACGATTCATACTATTGAAATAGTGAATTTCACCGATATCAATTAATCCACACATAGAGCAACCCATATCTTGATGATCACGGGTAGCAAGAATACCTCCACCTCTGCGTCGAAAAGCGTTGATTCCTGCGCGATCTTTATCGGTTAACCCCTCACCAACATCGAGAGCAAATAACCACAACTCATCAAAATCTGATTGCTCCAGGTTGCCTAAAATTACATCATCACCAGTTGCATCGACTTGACGATCGCGCACTGTCACCTGAAATAATTTATTCCCTGCTGCATCTGTCGCAGAGTCTAAACATCCTCGTAGCAAGGAAAATCGGGAGATACTCCAATCATCATCCGTGGTAGGAATTGTCGTTTGTAGAAGAATTTTAATCATAGTTTTTAGTTGTCAATAAATACTGTCTTCATTTGAGGAGAAAAGGGACGGGTAAGGTGTTTCCCTGTCATACCAATTCGTAATTCGTAATGCTCCCTGCGGGAGAGCTAACGCTAACGTAATTCGTAATTAAGAAAGTCTTATCTAGTAAGACTTTCAGGGTTTGTATCTGTTTCACTATTTTCGTGAAATGGTATCACCCATTACCCATTACCCATTACCCATCACCCATTCCCCACCGGAATAATTGTCAGATTCAGTTTACGATCGCGCCGCAGGATTGTTAATTGCGATCGCACACCAATATTTTCCGGTGTCAAATGGCTATGTAAGTCATCAATACTACCCAGTGGTTGACGGTTAAAACCAACAATCACATCTCCTTCCAGTAATCCTGCCTTGTCTGCGGGGCTATTTGGCTCAACGAACATTACAAATACACCAGTATCCGTAGATAGCTCATGGTATAAAGCAATCCGACGAGAGATGCGAGCATTTTGTCCACCGATACCGATATAACCTCGACGGACTTTACCATGACGCATCAGACTAGGAATGACATTTTTGGCAGAATTAATTGGGATAGCAAAACAGATACCTTGCGCTGCCATAAAAACTGCGGTATTAATCCCTATAACCTCACCATGGGAAGTTACTAGGGGACCTCCCGAATTACCGGGATTGAGTGCAGCATCGGTTTGGATGATATTTTCAATTACTTTACCAGAGGGAGACTTAAAGGAACGTCCTAAAGCGCTAATCACACCAGTGGTGACGGTGGTTTGGAAACCGTAGGGATGTCCGATGGCGATCGCTAATTGTCCGACTCGCAAACTTTGAGAATCACCTAGGGGTGCTGCAATTAAATTCGGAGCATGAATTCTCACCACAGCTAAATCTGTATCGGGGTCATCACCAATTATCTCTGCATCATAGCTGCGACCATCGGATAAAGTCACTTGGATTTGGGAAGCACTTTCCACCACATGACTATTGGTGAGGATATAACCATCAGGGGTAAAAATGAACCCCGAACCATTTCCCCGGACTTCTTGCACTGTCGGAAAACCGCGATTCCGTCCCCTGACTCTACGTTGTACATCAATATTGACAACGCTAGGACTTACCTTTTCTACCACATTGATCACAGCTTGGGAATAAGCATCAAGCAACTGCTCATCCACAGAATCTGTACCCATTGAGGAAGTTTGTTGGGAGGAATCATCACCGTGGCGATCGCTATTGGACAACCATCCCCAATTTTTAAAGATATCTACCATATCTATGTTGTCTAAGTGAGGAGCGATGGAAGGAAAACCAGGGAACATTCAGGATAGACAAACAAAAGTACCCAGAAAATCTCCCTCCTTCCATCCTGCCAAAAATGCCATCTACTCAACAACTAAACCTTGTCCATCATCAAACCTGGAGTTGTTTGAGCAATTCAAATACATCATTACAACCTCAGACAACAATCTCTAGGTCTTGATGCAAAAGCTCTCATGATGGACAAAGTTTATATCGGCGATCGGCAATGAGTAAGGGTTGATAATTTAATTCACAAACAACACCTTCCACTTTTACCCAACTTTGGGGGTTTAAGTCCCCTCACAAAACGTAATTACGTTAGCATTAGCTCTCCCGTTAGCGTAGCTCTCCCGAAGGGAGCAGGGAGCAGGGAGCAGGGAGCAGGGAGCATTACGAATTACGAATTATTTTACCCTTCTCCCTTCCTACTGTCCCATATACCGACTTGCCATTTGCATTGCATCGGTAATATCAACATCACCATCACCGTCTGCATCTAGGAAGGAACTCAAAACAGAATTACCACCTTGGTTACTCGCACCGGATTTTAAAAGATTTAACACCATCGGTACTAAGGTCGGGAGGAATTGTTGCACCATTCCTGTATCTAAACCTGTGCGTTCCGAAACTGTTTGAGCTACCTGTTGCTGCATCTCTGGTGTAAATAGAGAATCTACCGCATCACTACTAGGGGAATTATTGCCAAATTCATTCACAACGTTCTCAACTTCCTCATCCCCACCGTTATCCCGTTTTTCTTGCAGCGCTGAACGCACATAACTTCCCACAATCCCAATAGCAGACTGCATCGTGGAATTATCTGTGCCAGCATTATTGCTGAGTTGCTGTACCGTACCGATAATATTACCAATTTGCTCTAAATTACCTTGCTGATTAGGGTTGGTGACAGCACCAATAATTTGGTCAAAAAGTCCCATAAAATATTATCCTTTGATTTGAATTACACCAACAGTTGATTTTGACACGCAGATGAATAGTTCTATTTGATATGTTAGGAAAAAATAACTTTTCCCAAATAAACACCCGTCCTCTGAATCAGTGAACGGGTAAATTACTCCACTATATGAATTGTGCCAATTTGTATCACAGGAATCTTGCTTGTAAGAGAGATACCTGATTCACAAGTCACAATTTCTCACTAGGAATTCCTGAAGGGAAATACCAGAAGAACTTATTCCCTAATTACTTACCACCAATGACACCGCCATCCTTCCGTGTAATTACGACCGTAGCAGAACGGGGACGACCAGGTAAACCATATCCCTGGCTGTGGGGCCAGTTACTATACTGAGTCGGATTTGATGCTACTGAATCTTCGCCAGGATGTTGGATATTAATAAATAGTGTTTTACCATCAGGTGTGCTGGTAATACCCGTTACCTCACAATTTGTCGGACTGGTGAGGAAGCGGCGAATTTGTTTGGTGTTGGGGTCAGCACAGACCATCACGTTACCACCGATATTTTTCCAATCACCTAAACCATCTCCAGCTTGGTCAGTTTGAATCCACAGTCTACCGAAATCATCGAACCACAAACCATCACCAGCGCCAAAGTCATCACCGTTGATATTACCCTTGTGATTGGGGTCGGGGTCAAGTTTATCACCAGCTTCCACAAAAATATCCCAGGTAAAAGTAGTAGCTGTCACAGAACGTCCATCTTCGCGCCAACGAATAATATGACCGTAAAGGTTATTTGGACGAGGGTTCGCAGCATCCACGGGAGGACGAGCGCTACCTGCGGTGGTGCTACCATCAGGCTTATTAGAAGATACTGGCGAACTTCCCCGACGGTTATTATTTGTCAAGGTGCAATAAACTTCAATTTCCTGGAAACCACGAATTCGAGGTCTGACAGCAGTCCATTCAGGACGATCCATCATAGTTGCACCGAGAAGATCTGCCGCTTGGCGAGTTTTTACCAGGACTTCAGCTTGACTTCTAAAGCCATTTTCCGAGGTTAAACCGTTTTGTCCGTGGACTAATGGTAGCCATTTACCTGTGCCATCATCATTAAATTTGGCAACGTAGAGAATACCATCATCCAGTAAATCCCGGTTAGCCGAGCGTTTATTGGGGTTTAGAGGCTTGGTACAAACAAATTTATAAATATATTCGTTACGCTCATCATCCCCCATATAGAAGGCAACCCGATTCTTATCATCCACAACTACTTGGGCGCTTTCGTGCTTGAATCGACCGAGAGCAGTACGTTTGACGGGTTTGCTTTGGGGTGCAAAGGGGTCAATTTCCACTACCCAACCAAATAAATGGGGTTCTAGGGGGTTAGTGCTGGCATTAAAACGAGGATCTACCTCATTCCAGCGATAGCTACTGCTCTTTGGAATACCGTAACGATTTTGCCCTGATGTGATATCCGATGTTTGCAAACCAGGAGGTACGACTACCTCTGTAGGTGTGGCAAAGTAGCCATTCCAGTTTTCCTCACAGGTAAGATAGGTTCCCCAGGGTGTGTAACCATTCGCACAGTTGTTGAGGGTTCCATAGGCGGTAAAACCATCATTCAAGACAAAACTATCTACAGAACCTGTTGGGGTAATGTAGAATTTCTTGGATTTAAGTAAAGTGTCACCAGCCGCAGGACCAGAAATACGCATTTCTGTGTTAGCTGTGATTCTACGACCATAGGCAGAACGACGGTTAACTTTCCACTTACCCTGTTTATTTTTGAAAATTTCTACAACGGATACACCGTGGGCAGCTTGGGACTTACGTACTTTCTCAATGGTAACCTTAGAATCTGGTAGACCAAATTGGGGTGTACTAGCAGTTGCGGGGACAAAGGTCAAACCATCTTTATGGAGGATTTCCTCATGGGTATATTCATGGTTGACGCAAATAACACCTCGTTCCGATTCACCTTTACCCCATTGTTTGAGGGGGAAATAGTGCATTCCATCTGCGTGCATCCCAAACTGGGTTTCCTGGATGGCAGCACCTTGGGAAGCATCGGGTAGCCAATCGGGGGCACCTGGCATAATTGGGTCGCCCCAAGCAACTAAAACTTCGGCGTTATAACCTACAGGAACGGAAACTAAATCCTTTTCTAGGAGCTTAGTTGTTGGATTGTATAAGTTTGGTGGTATGCTCTCAAAGCCGATACCTTGAAAACCCTTGCTGGGAGGAATGGGTGCTGCTTGGACTGTTTGTAACAATCCACTGATGGAAACTTCACCTAATATTGTTACCGCCGATGCACCGGCAGCTGTCAGCAGAAATTTACGACGGCTCATACGTGTAATGACATCACGGATGGACTCATTACCGGATGAGTTCAAAGTCAAATTATTTTTGGGGTGTTGGGAGCCTTTCATTTAAGTATCTTCTCCAATGAAGATGAGAGATTTATGGATGGATGGAATTAATTGCTACTGCCTGGGAAATTCATGGGTAATGAAGTCTGAATAAATTTCTACAGAAAATAAATTCAGTAATGTCTGATATGAAGCTGTTTTGGGAAGTGAGTCAGGTTTTCTCTATCTCTAGGCTATGTCCGTATTTATAAGGACTCTGTGAGGAATATTCAGACTTTTGTGCAACATAAAACTACTGAAAATATATGGCTTCAAGAATAAGGATGAGTAACAAATTAATTAACTTGCGTTTAAAAATTAGTTATCTGTACTTAACACTGATGTGTTTTGCAGATATTGAAGGTCTTTTCTGCGGGAAATACTGACTCAATTCTTTTAACAAATCTCAATCAGTAAAATTACTGAAGAGTAAATACTGAGAATAGTTAGATAATAAAAGCTCGTTATTTGCAGCTTTGGGAATTTATCAGGAAGTTTACCTATGGGACGCGCGAAAAAAGTGGTTCTTGCCTATTCTGGTGGTGTAGATACTTCTGTATGTATCCCCTATCTCATGAAAGAGTGGGGTGTAGAGGAAGTGATTACACTGGCAGCAGATTTAGGTCAAGGTGATGAATTAGAACCTGTGCGAGAAAAAGCGCTCAAGTCTGGAGCGGTTGAATCTTTGGTGGCTGATGTTAAGGATAGCTTTATCAAGGATTATGCTTTTGGGGCAATTCAGGCTAATGCTCTTTATGAAAATCGTTATCCTTTAGGTACTGCTCTGGCTCGTCCCTTAATTGCTAAGGTATTAGTAGAAGCCGCAGAGAAATATGGTGCGGATGCGATCGCCCACGGTTGTACGGGTAAGGGTAACGACCAGGTACGGTTCGATGTCTCCGTAGCTGCACTGAACCCAAACTTAAAAATTCTGGCTCCTGCGAGGGAGTGGGGAATGAGTCGGGAAGAAACCATTGCCTATGGTGAAAAATTTGGTATCCCTGCACCAGTGAAGAAATCTTCTCCCTATAGCATTGATAAAAACTTGCTTGGTCGCAGTATTGAAGCTGGTGTACTCGAAGATCCTACCTTTGAACCACCGGAAGAAATCTATGAAATGACCAAGGCGATCGCGGATACTCCCAACGAACCAGAATACATCGAGATTGGTTTCACCCAAGGTATTCCCACCCATCTCAATGGTGTCAGTACAACTCCCGTGGCATTAATCGAACAACTTAACACCTTGGTTGGTAATCATGGTGTGGGACGTATCGACATGATTGAAAACCGTTTAGTTGGGATTAAATCACGGGAAATTTATGAGTCTCCCGCTATGTTGGTATTAATTAATGCTCACCGCGATTTGGAAAGTTTGACCCTAACCGCAGATGTCAGCCACTACAAACGGGGTATAGAAGAAACTTTCAGCCAGATTATATACAACGGTTTGTGGTACAGTCCTCTAAAAGCTGCCCTTGATGCTTTCATTCAGAAGACTCAAGAAAGGGTTTCCGGTACAGTTCGGATTAAATTGTTTAAAGGAAATGCAACTATTGTCGGTCGCAGTTCCGCAAATACTCTCTATACTCCAGATTTAGCAACCTATGGTGCTGATGACCAGTTTGATCATAAAGCAGCTGAAGGTTTTATCTATGTTTGGGGTTTACCCACCCGCATTTGGGCAAAGCAGGATAAATAAGGGAAAAATGGCGAAGAGGGGAAGTTATTCATCTCTGCTATCATTCTCAACAAGACCTAAAAACCGGATTTCTGGATACAAAGACTTTCAAAGTTAAATACAGATAATTCGCGCCGTTTAGATCCCTGACTTCTTCATGAGGTCGGGGATATTATGTCTCACGAATGATTTACGATATTTACTTATGGAGAAGAAATAAAGATTCCCAATTTATATGGGAAGTAGGATAAATAATGCGTCCTTGTTTCAAGCCCCTAAGTTTATGGGGATAGTAATTTTGAATTTTGAATTTTGAATTCCCCAAAGGTTTGACTATGCGATCGCTGTCGGAAATTAACGAAAAAATTCTCCAAAAACGTGCAGTTGTCTTGACGGTAGCAGAGGTAAAACAGCAAGTTGCAGAAAAGGGAGTAGCAAAAGTTGCCCAGGAAGTCGATGTAATTACGACTGGGACTTTTGAACCTATGGAGTCAAGCGGCGCTATCATCAACCTCGGACACACCGACCCACCAATTAAGATTCGCCGTTGTTGGTTGGATGGTGTCCCTGTATACTCAGGTTTCGGCGCTGTGGATTTATACCTGGGCGCTAGCAGTGCAGCAGAGGTGATGGAGGGAGAAGAAGTTCGAGAGCGGGGTGGCGGTCATGTAATTGAAGAATTAATTGCTGGCAAAGCGATTCAAGTACGTGCCCAAGGTCAAGTTACTGATTGTTATCCTAGGGCAACCTTTGAAACGACAATCACCCGTGATACTATCAACCAATTTTATCTCTACAATCCTCGCAATCTCTATCAGAATTTCATTGTTGGGGTGAATGGTGGCGATCGCCCTCTATATACTTACCTCGGTCTATTACAACCCCGTCTGAGTAACGCCGTCTACTCCAACCCTGGAGCAATCTCTCCCCTATTTAATGACCCAGATTTACAGTCAGTTGGTGTCGGGACTAAAATTTTTCTCGGTGGTGGAATTGGTTACATCGCCTGGGAAGGAACTCAGCATTTTCCCCTACAAAAACGTTTACCCAACGGTACACCCATCGGTCCAGCCGCTACCCTAGCATTAATTGGTGATGCCAAACAAATGAGTCCCCAGTGGGTACGAGGCTGCTACTTTAAAAATTATGGTCCCTCCCTGATGTTAGGTGTGGGTGTACCTTTCCCGGTTCTCAACCAAGAGATTATCGCTAGATGTGCGGTCTTAGACCAAGATATTGTCGCCCCTATCGTCGATTTTTCTATCCCTAGGCGAGTCCGTCCCACCTTCGGTTTAGTTAGTTACGCTCAACTCAAATCTGGACGTATCACTATTGAAGGTCGCACAGTTCGCACTGCTCCCCTCGTCAGTTTATACCTCTCCCAACAAGTTGCCGAAGAACTGAAACAATGGATTACAGCTGGAGAATTTACCCTCACCGAATCAGTTGCCCCTATTCCCATGACTCGGTCTTTTTTGCCCCAAGACCGTTGGACAGAGTTTTAAGAATTCTTGCAATTTATTAAATAAAACGACAATCAGCGAAAAAACTATTTAACTGAGGCTGGCTGAATTGGTCTATAATTATAGAATGTAACCTATGCTACATAACGCTAGGGCGACCCACCCACAAGCGTAAAAATACTCAACGTCAATTGTTGATATTCATACTGACGCAGCTATAGAGTTTTGTGATCTCAATGTATACAACCGAGTCAACCAAGTACCAACCGACAACGGATATCGGACAAAAGAGTCGTATCTTGGTAGTAGAAGATGAAGACTTAATCCGAGAAATGTTAGTGATGGCATTAGAGGAAGAAGGTTACGGTGTTGTAACTGCCTCTGATGGACGGATGGCGGTAGAACATCTCAAAAGTGTTGAGCAAAATTTGGGAGAGCTAAGTTTTGATTTGGTAATCCTGGATTTGATGCTACCTCAAATTAATGGTCTGGATATTTGCCGTTTATTGCGCTACCAAGGAAACCCCGTACCCATTTTGATGTTAAGCGCAAAAGGCAGCGAAACTGACCGTGTATTAGGTTTGGAAGTAGGAGCAGATGACTACTTAACTAAGCCTTTCAGTATGCGTGAACTGATTGCTCGGTGTCGAGCGCTACTGCGGCGGCAGCGTCTCAGTAGTTTACCTCAGTTACCTGTTTTACAGTACAAAGATATTAATCTTTATCCTCAAGAATGTCGGGTGTTAGTGCGTGGACAAGAAGTTAACTTGTCTCCCAAGGAATTTCGGCTGCTAGAATTATTCATGAGCTATGCCCGACGGGTATGGTCACGGGAGCAATTACTCGATCAGGTATGGGGTCCTGATTTTGTCGGTGATAGCAAAACTGTGGATGTGCATATTCGTTGGTTGCGCGAGAAGTTAGAATTAGATCCAAGTCGTCCCGAATATATTGTTACAGTTCGTGGTTTTGGTTATAGATTTGGATAAGTGTAGGTTGTTAGAAAATACTAACAACTGTCAATGTCTGGATTACATTTTTTTCTTGGTTTAAGCGTGGGATTGGCGTTTTGGGTGTGGCAACAGATACAACTAAAACGCCAAATCGGTAATTTACCGCGATCGCTATCTCTGGAACTTGCCGATGTGGATTTGCCCTTGATTCCTCGTTTACGGCAAGAAATTTCTGCTGTCAAGGAGCAGCGAGAGCAATTAAAAATTCAGGTGCGAGACTATCAAGAGTTGCTGGAGTTCGCACCCACAGCTTATTTACAGGTAGACGAAGAAAATCAATTATTAGGCTGCAACAAAGTTGCTAGGGAAATTTTACAGCTCCAGAGGTGGCAATCGGGACAAGTGCGTTTGTTGCTGGAGGTGGTGCGCTCCTATGAATTGGATCGACTGATAGAGCAAACCCGCGATCGCCAGGAACCGCAGATGCGAGAGTGGGTGTTTCACCCCCCTTGTGAGAACGCTGCCGCAATGTTAGAAGTAAAGTCGTTGCAATTGAGGGCGACAAGTCTGCCATTATCAGATGGTCAAGTTGGTGTTTTTCTTGAGAATCTCCAGCCCCTCATAGATATTAGTCGCAATCGCGATCGCACCCTATCTGACCTGGCTCACGAGTTAAGAACACCTCTCACTTCTATTCGCTTAGTCGTAGAAACATTGCAAAATCGCCTGCAACCACCCCTAGACAAATTCGCCAACCGTCTCTTACCAGAGGTGGATCGTCTCATCAATCTTGTACAAAGTTGGTTAGAACTTAACCAATTAGAAGTTAATCCTAGTTTACATATTCAAGCTCAACCAACGGAAATACATTCCTTGGTGGTTTCGGCTTGGGAGACTTTAGAACCAATTGCCCAGCGTCGTAAAGTGCAGATTATCTATACAGGTGGGGAAGAAGTCTGGATTAATGCTGACAAGTCAAAAATTTACCAAGTTTTTCTCAATCTATTGGATAACAGTTTAAAATACAGTCCCCCTTGTGGAAATATCCATGTAGAAGTTAAAATCCTTTACTCGAATAATATCAATATACTTAAGGAAAACAACTCACATAATCTGGAGATTAATATTATCGACGCTGGAATTGGTTTTTCCGATAAAGATTTGCCCTATATCTTTGAGCGTTTTTATCGAGGAGATCAATCCCGTTCCCGGACATCTGATGCTGAACATCCCTCTCCCACAGTCACAGTCGGTAGTGGTTTAGGTTTGGCGATCGTTCAACAAATTATTTTGGCTCACGGGGGTACTATCAAAGCTATGAATCACCCAGAAACTGGTGGAGCATGGTTACAAATATTACTTCCAGGGGTCATGTCAAATTCCTAATTCCCGGACTATATTAAAAAAATAAATTCATGTTTGAGATTACAAGCGTGAAAGCACTTTTATCAAATCACGATTCTGGAAGACCCCAACTCACACGAGAGATTAGACGTTTAGAGCGTGATATCTTACGGATGGGTGCTTTAGTAGAAAAATCCTTTCGTTTAAGTCATCAAGCACTGTGCGATCGCGATTTAACCGCAGCCAAGCAGTTACCGCTTTTGGATAAGAAAATAGACCGTTTTTATAAGCAAATTGAATCAGATTGCGCCGCCATTATGACATTACAGGCTCCTGTAGCTCAAGATTTGCGGTGTCTCAGTGCTTTTATGCAATTAGTGCGAGATTTAGAGCGCATAGGGGATTATGCCCAAGATTTGGCAGAAATTTCCATTAAGCTGTTCCCCTATCCTCCCCATATTGCCCTGGGAGAGATTGCTGTCATGTCTCACCATGCTCAAGCTATGCTGGCTACTAGTCTAGTTGCCCTTGCGGATTTAGACGAAGAAGGTGGCAGGAGTATCAAACGTTTGGATGATGCTGTGGATCATGCCTATGAGCATCTGTATCAAACTTTGGCACAAGAACGTGATGTTCCAGGTGTGGTAGAACCTATTTTACTCCTGGTTTTGGCAATTCGTTGCCTAGAAAGAATGGCAGACCATGCTACAAATATTGGTCAACGAGTAGCATATATTGTCACGGGGCAAAGATGAAAATAATTCGTAATTCGTAATTCGTAATTCGTAATTGAATTAAACCACCCACAAGGGGCGAGGTTTTGACCTTTTCCCTTCTTGATAAATTTGAGAAACAAGGAGATAGGGAAGAAACATACCCTTAACCTTGTTTTTCACAAGTTTTGGGAGCAGTTGATTGCCGTTCGCGTTAGCGGACTTTAAGTCCATTGCCCTAGCTTCAACCATGGCGTTCTGAGAATATCGCTAATCAATTGACAAAAAAAAGTGATCAATACTACCTAGGTTTAGTTGAGGTTTCCGGTAGAATTGGTGAGCTAACATACATTTCACGCCACGATTACCTGTTCTTAACCTTATGCCACTAAAGTAACTGAGGGGGTTGTGAATTATAGTCACTAATTTATACTGGTGGCGTTCCTTAGAAATAAAAACCTCATGAATGTTACACGTCGAGATTTCTTATTACTGATGGCTGGAGGTGCTGGTGCAGTTGCACTGAGTTCTTTAGTCGGATGCGATAAGAAAGTTACACGGTCATCTACCACAATTGTAGGCACAAATCAGTTTGCTTTTCAGCCTCTCCAGGGGGCAATTCCCCTAGAAACCTCCGGATTGCAACCAGAGGAGCAAAAAGCTCACTACAGTACCTATGAAGTAAAAGATGATTTAATACTTCCTGAAGGTTTTACCTACCAAGTTATAGCTGCTTGGGGCGATCGCCTGGGTGATTCCCGTTTTGGCTATAACAATGATTATTTATCCTTTATTCCCACGGGAGAAAATACGGGTTTTCTCTGCGTTAATTTTGAGTACATCAGTCCCATCCCTTGGATGCAGACATATGAGCAGGTAATTGGCAAAAAGTTACCATTTGAGGAAGTTAAAGCATCTCTCAAGACGCAATCATCAGGGAAAAAGAATCAAATCAATGCTTTTGCTCTTCCTGATAGTGACTCTCTCAAGTCGCAAATTAGGGAAATTTCTCAAGAAGCATTGTTAGATCAGGGATTAGGAATTATTTCTATCCGCAAGAATTCTCAAGGTAATTGGGAGCGTACTAATTCCTCAACAGACCGCCGCATTAGTGGTATATCTGGGTTAACCGATGGTCGTTATCTCCAAAGCACAGGTCCAGCAGTGGCGATATTTCGCAAACAAACAGGACTGGGTTATATAGATAAGTTGGGCGATCGCATTATTGGTTCCTTTGCCAACTGTGCAGGGGGAACAACTCCCTGGGGTACGGTTCTCAGTGCAGAGGAAAATTTTCAAGCACAAGTTCCTGAACCTGTCTATGCAGATGGTACTTCCCTTGATCCTGGGATGCGTCCCTTTGGTTTAGGAGATGAAGAACTATTTGGACAGGGTAATATTTTTGGACTTGCAGGGAATAAGTACGGTTGGATTGTGGAAGTTGATCCCACTAACCCCAAAGATTACGGAACTAAACATACTTGGTTAGGACGCTATCACCATGAAGCGGTGGGTGTGCGTGTAGAAGCAGGTAAACCACTGGCATTTTATTCTGGTTGCGATCGCCGGGGCGGACATATCTATAAATTTGTCAGCCGTAACAAAGTCAAAAATCCCCAAGATAAAGCTAACTCCCGTTTGCTCTCCCAAGGAATGCTCTATGCAGCCAAGTTTAATGCCGATGGTACAGGTAAATGGATACCCCTAAAAGCGGATACGCCTGTTAATCCTGACTTACCTAGTCATATTGCTGGTAACTTGATTCTATTGCCTCCAGGTTTACCTACAGCTAAATCTCAGGGGAAAAACCAACCGAAGTCTTTTAAATTACCCGACCCTATCGAAGCAATCAACCTCAAAATTACCAAAGATGAGGAAATTCAGCAGTACAAACAAAAGTTTAAAAAACTGGGTGATTTGTACACAGGGAATGAGCAAGAAAAACAAGGAGCAATCCTGATTGATGCTCATTATGCTGCTAACGCTGTGGGTGCTACCTGCACTGCTCGTCCTGAAGATACAGAGGTTGCTGCTAATGGTGATTTATACATCTGTTTTACCTCTGGTTCTGCTGACAAGGAAGGTGGTTCTGATATGCGAGTTTTTCGCGGACTTCAGGAAGAAACCCCCTATGAGTATGGTTGGGTGATGCGTCTTGTGGAAGACGGTAATAATCCTGCATCTCTGACTTTCCGTTGGCAAATGTTAGCAACTGGGGGAGAACCTGCTAGCGGTGGTATGGGTTTTGCTAATCCCGACAATTTACTCATTGACAAACAAGGTCATGTGTGGATGGTGACAGATATTTCTACGGGTAAGCTTAACCATGGAGTCAAAAATCGTTTAGATGAACAAGGCAAAAAAGTATCTATCTCCGGTCTTTTTGGCAACAATGCCATCTGGTATATTCCCACCACTGGTGATAATGCAGGTAAAGCTTTTCTCTTCGGTTTAGGACCAATGGAGTGTGAAACGACAGGACCATGCTTCACTCCAGACGAATCAACCATGTTTTTATCTATACAACATCCTGGAGAAGCTAACGGTACACGTTTCAAACAAGCCACAGAAACTAGGGAATTTCTCGTCAAAACAACCACAGGGGAAGAATTTTTACAAAGTCGCCAAGTTCCCATCGGTTCCAATTGGCCCAGCAAATACCAGGATAATCCTCCCAAACCAGCTGTTATCGCAGTCCGCAAATCCTAGCTACTTGACAGCAATTATCAATTAATCTAAGATGTTGCCATGGAAGAAAATTAGTTTTTCATCAAAAATATACTTATCAAAGCATTCAGTGCCCATAGAAATAGGTGCCCATAGGAAAGTATGCTGGAAATGAATTTAAGTAAGTTGTTGGGAATATTTCTTCTATTGCTAGCTTGATTACTTGATAATTGTCTGATAAGACCTATTGGCTTTTCTAATTAATGTCTAGGATGTATCAAGTTTAGAGATTAAAACCGATTATCTACATCAGAAAATTGAAGGATAACTTAAGCATCAGCATTCTTTAATATTGTTGTGAGATTGTTATTTTTGGAGATATACATCCAGCCTCAAAAATTAATATTTTGTGAGCAGGTATCAGCATTTCTAATTAATTGAATAGATAAACACTACAAATCAAAAAGTATGCATCCGATCATTCGTTCAACAAATCCTAACAATAATCATCCTCCAAGCACATCGGAGCCACCTTTACCACAGAAGTTATTTACTCGCCGAGAAATAATACCACAACGCAACGATGTTTTGTGGCGTATCGAGCGGGGAGCAGTGCGAACCCTTACCTGGAGCGAGGATGGCACATTTATTACTCTGGGGTATTGGGGTGCTGGAGATTTAGTCGGCTATCCCTTATCAAGGGTAAAACCCTACCAAATTGAGTGTTTAACCAGCGTTGAGGTGACTCTTGTTCCCCCTCACCTGTGGAACCAGGATGTTAATGCTCTACTAACCCACATTCAACAAGCAGAAGAATTACTGAGCATAGTTCATCGCAAACCAATTTCTTTGCGGTTATGGCAATTTTTAACTTGGTTAGGAGAAAAATTTGGTCGTAACGTAGAGCAAGGAAAGCTGATAGACTTAAATGTAACCCACCAGGAAATGGCAGAAGTATTAAACACCACCAGGGTGACAGTAACTCGTCTGTTACAACAATTTGAAGAGGAAGGAAATCTACTTCGCCATAAAAGGAGAATGATTTTATGTTTTCCTAATAAAGATTTCCTAAAATAATCGAAAAAGTATGGTGATTATCTTGTGTTAATTGCCGTCAATATTGGTACAATACTTTATGGAAATCATGAGTAAATTCTCAGGAAACCAAAAAAGTTCTGATGTTTATCCAGTGATTTAGTTAATAGGTGTGAGAGAGACAAACTAATGACAAGACCTTTCTGGAATATTATCAAATTCAGTCCAGTAGTTTTTGCTGCGACATTATTGACCACTAACGCAGCGATCGCGGCAGAAGTTAACCAAGAAGTTACCTCTGTTGCTCAGTTATCCAAGGAAAGTGACAGCTTAAGTCAGGTTACTTCCGTATCTCAGTTTTCCGACGTACAACCCACCGACTGGGCATTCCAAGCATTACAATCCCTAGTAGAACGTTACGGTTGTATCGCTGGTTATCCTAACGGTACTTACCGTGGTCAACGGGCAATGACTCGTTATGAGTTTGCCGCAGGTTTAAATGCTTGTTTGGATCGGGTAAACGAATTGATCGCCACAGCAACTGCTGATTTGGTGAAAAAAGAAGACCTAGCTACATTACAACGTCTTCAAGAAGAATTTGCTGCGGAATTGGCTACTCTCCGGGGACGGGTAGACGCTTTAGAAGCTCGCACTGCTGAGTTAGAAGCCAACCAATTCTCCACCACCACCAAGTTAGTTGGGGAAGCAATTTTCAGTGTTGCTGCTCCCTTTGGTGATGAGAAGGCAGTTGCTCCTGGAGCGGTTCCAGGTAGTGCAGGTAAGGTTGATGACAACATCACCTTCTCAAACCGAGTACGTCTGCGCTTGAACTCCAGTTTCACTGGTAAAGACCAATTGCAAATTCGTTTGCAAGCACGGAACACCACTCAGTTTGATGGTGGTAGTGCGACTGCCGGAAGACCTAACATCACTGGCACAAGCATGACTCGCTTGTCCTATGATGGTGACCAACAGAACGACGTATTCATTGATAAGATTAACTACGCATTCAATCTCAGCGATTCATTACGTATCAAGATTGATGCCAACAGTGGTGAATTTTACGACAACGTTAATAACTTCAATCCTGACCTAGCTAGCGATGGTAGAGGTTCTATCTCTCGCTACGGTCGTTTCAGCCCTATCTACCGTGTTGGACAAGGTGGTGCAGGTATTACCGCAACCTTCAATCCTAAAGGTACTTTCAGTGCTTCCGTTGGTTACTTAGCTGGTGGTAACAACAACGTTGCTAACGATCCCAGAGATGGTAGAGGTTTGTTTGATGGTAACTATGCCTTATTAGCACAGTTAGCGTTCCAACCTGGTAAAGCTTTTAACGTTGGTTTAGCTTACGCTCGTACTTACCAAAATGCGGCTGGTGGTGTCAACGTATTTGAGAGTACAGGTAGTGGCTTTGCTAGCAGACCTTTTGGTAACGTTGCTACCTCTGCTAACCACTATGGCTTACAAGCTAACTTCAAAGCTAGCGATAAATTGGGTGTTGGTGGTTGGATCGGTTTTGCTGATATTCAATCTGAATCTGGTCCCGACCTTGATGCTAACGCTTTCTACTGGATGGTGAACGCAGCATTTAAAGATATCGGTCCTAAGGGCAGTTTGTTAGGTTTACAATTTGGTCAACCACCCAGAATTACTGACAACGACGTTGCTGCTCGTGAAGATAATGATACTTCCTACCACTTGGAAGCACTCTATCGCTTGCAAATGACCGACAATATCTCTGTTACCCCTGGTTTGTTGGTTATCTTCAACCCAGAACACAACGACAATAACGACACCATCTACGTTGGTACATTACGTACAACCTTCACCTTCTAGGTTGAGAATGGTTTAGATAAATCTCCTTATCTTGTCATAATACATATCCCCTGCTTCATTAAGAGGTAGGGGATATGCTTGTTTAAGGATTCGTGGAATTCTTGATTTTTGATTAAGTTTTTCGGAGGGCGAAAGAACTACGTTCCGCTAGGGCGATCGCTACTCCAAGCCCACCAAGCACAACCACAATGACAATGGTAAAATTCTTGCCATTTACGACGATAATCCTCACTAGTGACGGGTGAGCGTCGATTAATCCAAACTCCTACAGCTTCTAAACTGCTGCTACCACAACGAGGACAAAGAAACTGATATGCATGGGTTGCCTGATTTGTCCACTCAGGAGGAACTACACTGAAAGCTTCCATAAATTATTGTTCAATAATCAATAGTATCTTCTGTCACCCTATTGCCATAAGTTAAAAAAATTATAAAATCTGTTAGCTGATAGTGAATAGCCAATATGGAGTCGAACGTAGAAATTCGCCGTTTAATAGACATTATGCCTGCTTCTGGTCGCATGATGGCGAAAATTGTCAGCAAACCAGAGCAAGCAAAGGTGATAGATGCTAACTTTCCTTTACCTTGGAATCGAGAGCGTCCTGTATATATTAATTTTGACCTGTGGCGACGATTAACGAAACCACAACGAGATTTATTATTGCTGAGAATGGTTTGTTGGGTTGTGGGGATTAAATGGTTTAAACCAGATATTTATCAAGGTGTTGCCATTGCAGGAATTTTGGGGGGTTTTGTGGAATCTTCCCAAAGTGATGCAGTGGGTATTGTGGTAGCTGCGGGACTTTCCACCTTGGCGATCGCTCGCATTTGGACAAAAAACCGTTCCCAAGAATCAGAAATTGATGCTGATGTTGGGGCAATTCGCATTGCTCAACGTCGGGGTTATGCGGAAGCAGAAGCTGCTGAGTCTTTGTTATCTGCGATTGAAGCAGTTGCTTACATTGAAAAACGCCCTGGTTTAACTTTTACCGAACTTATTCGCTGTCAAAACCTGAGGGCGATCGCTGGTCTTTCGTCACAAAATATACCTCAGGGGTATGAATAGTGAGTAATGAGTAATGAGTGGTGAGTAATGAGTAGTACACTGTCAAGGTTAATTTGAGGGATATCTCCCCCTCATCCCCCCTGTCCCCCTTGTCCCCCTCATCCCCCAATTAAAATTTGACAGACTAGTAATGAGTGGTGAGTTCAGAAACAATTATTTTGAATTAATCTTAGAACCCATATGGGATAAGAGACATTTCTAATTCATATCAGGTGTAAATCACAAAAATATGGACAAAAAAATAGTTCTAATTACTGGTGCTAGTAGTGGTATTGGTGCTGCTTGTGCGCGGATTTTCGCTGGTGCGGGAGCTAAATTAATTTTAGCGGCTCGGCGTTGGCAACGATTGCAGGAATTAGCCCAGGAATTAACCGCTCAGTATGGAGATGATTTGCAGTTACATCTTTTACAGTTAGATGTGCGCGATCGCTTGGCGGTAGAATCAACAATTAAAAATCTTCCCCAGGAATGGGCTGATATTGATGTTTTGATTAATAATGCTGGTTTAAGTCGCGGTTTAGACAAACTCCACGCAGGGGATTTTCAAGACTGGGAAGAAATGATTGATACCAATATCAAGGGTTTATTATACCTGACTCGGTATGTAGTTCCGGGAATGGTAGAGCGCGATCGCGGTCATGTAATTAATATTGGTTCTATTGCTGGTCATCAAACTTATCCCGGTGGTAACGTCTATTGTGGGACAAAAGCAGCTGTTAAAGCCATTTCTGAAGGCTTAAAACTGGATTTAGTGGGAACTCCCATTAAAGTCACCTCCGTGGATCCAGGGATGGTAGAAACAGAATTTAGTCAAGTGCGCTTCCATGGTGACAGCGATCGCGCCAGTCAAGTTTACCAAGGACTCACTCCCCTGACAGCCGATGACATCGCGGATGTAGTCTTTTTCTGTGCCACCCGTCCCAATCATGTGAATATCAATGAAGTAATTCTGATGCCTGTAGACCAGGCTAGCGCGACTCTGGTACATCGTAAAAGCATAATCTGAGTCAAAAATCCTGATGATTAATTTGAGATTGTGGATATCGGGGATAGTGGAAGTCAATATTAGTCTTCTGTTTGGTTCATCACCCACAAATTCACAATTCTCATACTCTGACAATCAGAACCAGGACTTACGCAACCAAAAATTGTCCTTGCAACTGAAACGTATTTGAGGCAAGCAATCCCAAAATTTCGGAAGATTTCGTCCCTTCTCTGGGAGACGCTAACGCTGCTACTAACCTAATTCCGTAGGTTTTGCGTAAGTCCTAAAAACTAATCTCAAATTATTTGACTCATGATACAGCTGAGAAAGCAAAAAATTTTTCAAATACTGATTTTATCGTTGTTGAGTTTCTTAACAATTACTTCGGGTAAGGTATATTCCCAAACTCCTAAAACTACACCTAGTCCCGATTCTATCCAGAAAATTGCGGATAATTTGGCGATTATCGATAAAAGTTTTACCAGTATTGCCTTCTTTCTCGCAAAAGCGCTGATTGCCTTATTAAGTATCCTAGTAATTCATCGAATTATTTTACTGGTTACCTATCGCTCTTCCCAATTGGTAATTGATAATTTTACAAATGCTACAGGTGCAGAGGAATTAGATGCGGTTCTCCCAGGTTTAAGCCAAATCGCACGGGAAAAGCTCATACGTCAGATGAAATATTTGCATCTACGTGTTAAGCAACATATTATCAAAATCGCTCCCAATGTCTATCGACCCACAGATAAATTACCCTTACCCCGAACTACACCTGATCAGAGATTAGGTGATTTGGTAAATTCCCTGAATGAGTTTACACCCGATGAGTTAGATCCCGTAGTGCAATTATTGAAAGTGATTTTTCCCCCCTACGGGACAAAGGTTAGTGGAATTTTACAGAGTCAAGGTGATGATCATCGGGTAATTGGGATTACCTTTGAAATTACTGATATTGAAGGTCGAGTTGCCTCCCAGCTATATACAATTTGGGAATCATCCCTATCTAAAACTGAAGAAACTGGTGATGATAAATCCCAACTTGCTCTCAAAGATCGTTTTCGTCGTCTTTTACCCACAGCTACTCGCTGGTTAGCAGTGGAACTTGCTCGACGGGAAATGATTGCTTCTGTACCTTTTATCTTTGTTGGTCAGACACGTAAACATTATCTGGGGAAAATTTATAATTTTTTCGGTGTTCTCAATCAAGCTAACGCTCAGACCCACGGTAGTTTTTTTTACAATTTAGCGATTGAAGATTTAGAACTAGCAGTAGAGCTAGACCCCGATTGGTATCAAGCCTATGATAATTTAGCGGAAACCTATAGTTTTCTTGGTCGGGATACAAAAGGTATAAAAAGTATCAACGCCTATCAAAAGGCGATCGCCCACTATGAGCAAGCATTACAACACGCGAAAAACCCCGCAACCAAATGTCGTTTACGTTTAGGAAAAGCCATTACTCAACTACTTACAGGCAATAAAATTTGGATCGAGGCAGCAAGACAAGAAATTCAAAACCTGGAAACAGAAATTGATCCCACCAACAATAAACTCAATTATCGTTTGTTATATTATTTTGCTTGCTGGTACGCGATCACCGCTTCGGTGGAGCGTAGCTCTCTCGCCAACTCTCTAGGAGTCACACCCCCAGGAGAAACCTCTGCTCTGCGCTATCTCAGCTATAGTTTGGCAAGGGAAACTAACCCAGATTTTTGGGAATGGACGGAAAAAGACCCCGATTTAGCTGCAATTCGTTCTCATATTCCCCTTATCAAGTCAGCACTATCACAAAAATTACAACAACAACCAGAACTTTCTACCCTCACAGGAGAAAAGTTTGCCCAAACCATCACAGAAGTTCTGCAAGCAGTTAATAAGTAGCAAATATGAGTCAATCTGAGTTTGAAAAAGCCAAACAACGACTACATCAGGCAAAACAAGATATTCTCTGGGCACTGACAGTACTCGAATCCAGGGATAATCATTTCTATGACTCTTCCCTCACCCCGGAACAAGTCACCCAACTCCAAGCAGAATTTCAACAACATCTCCAAGAAATTCATAGCGTTCTGGAAGCAAAATCAGAGAAAGTATACCGAGAAATTAATTTTCCCCTCAGTAGTCCCCGCGAAATTTCTCCTCGGATTACAGGCAGAATACCGCCCTTTGGCGACCCAGATGAAGAGGATGAGTAATGAGTAGGGAGTAATGAGTAGGGAGTAATGAGTAAACTTAACAGCCAGGGTTTTACTAGTGAATTAATACTTGTCTTTATCTGATACCTCACGGAATACCCCGAAGCATCCACAAAATAGGGTTAGGAAGAATCAAGTTCTAACTAAACTGTATTACCACATATCCACCAATCGGGTGAATTTCCTAACATGCTGCTTGTAGTATGATTGTAACCTGTTGCAATCAGCAGTGGATGGATGAATTCTATGACTCCAGATTTTCAGTATGACGTGCCTAATAGTCCAGAAGATAGACAAAAATTACAGAAAATCCTCGAACAGTGTTACATTTGCACCCCGAAAGAGAGTGAAGATTTTGTTACAAAAACTGGTGTAGACAAATTCCGAATTTTTAGACACAACCAAGAAATTATCGGTGGATTAGCCAGTATTCCCATGGGACAGTGGTGGGGTGGTGAAACCGTACCGATGGTAGGAATTGCCGCAGTGGGTGTAACTCCCGAACATCGAAACGGGGGAGTAGCGATCGCCTTGATGCAGCAGACTCTGCAAGAACTTTATCACCAGGGTGTACCCCTCTCCTGCCTATACCCAGCTACTCAGTATTTATATAGGCAAGTAGGCTATGAACAGGGGGGAACAGCCACAACTTGGGAAATAGACACCAATGATATTCGCATTAAACAGCGATCGCTGCCTGTTCTTCCCCTTCTAGAAATTAATCACCAAGTACTGAATAATTTATATACTCAGCAAGCACAGCGAAATAATGGTAATTTAAACCGCGACTTTACACCGCTTCTATGGGAAAGATTACTGGAAGTGGAGAAGAATGAAACAGTTTATACTTATTTAATTGGTGAGCCAGATAAACCCCAAGGATACGTGATATTTCATCAATATTGGCAACAGGATAACTGTATTCTGAAGATTCGAGACTTTGCTGTGCTTACCCTTGCTGCTGCTGAGAGTCTGTGGTCATTTTTAGCCAGTCATCGCTCCCAAGTCAAGAAAATTCGCTGGAAAAGTTCCATTGTTGACTCCTTTTCTCTAGTACTTGCAGAACAAGCAGCTAAAATTCAACATACAGAACGCTGGATGTTACGAATAATCAATTTGGTGGCAGCTTTAGAAAAACGGGGATATCCTCCAGAACTTACCACAGAGCTACATTTACAAGTTGAAGATGACTTACTCACAGCCAATAATGGTGAATTTATCTTAGCGATCGCCAATGGTAAGGGAAAAGTCACAACCGGTGGGAAAGGAGATTTACATCTTGATATTCGTGGTCTCGCACCCCTGTATACTGGATTATTCACCCCTCAAGTTTTACAGGTAGCAGGCAAAATCCAGGGCACACCACAAGCTTTACACACAGCAGAGCAAATCTTTACAAGAACATCTCCCTGGATGTCAGATTACTTCTAGTTTCTTTGTTGATACTAATTTGCTGTCAGAGGTAGTAGTCTCTATACTGTCATTGCGACGGTCGGGAAGCAATCTCATTACCCTGAAACCACTACGACAGAACGCAACTAGTTATAAATAAATCTTCTTCTACTCTTTGACTCATTACTCATTATTCATTACTCCTTGAACCCTACCCAGCAATTTTGGCTTGGTCGAGTACTAGGGTTGAATCTACCACTCATCGTAAAACAATGCATCAAACCTCTGGAAACTGGCGTTTAGGGCTGGCATTATCCCTATTAACGGTATTTTTATGGGGAATTCTCCCTATTGCCCTATCTGTCACCCTACGGGTACTAGATACCTATACCCTAGTTTGGTTTCGTTTTCTTGCAGCTTTCGGATTACTAGCAATTTATCTACAAACCCAAGGGAAATTACCCACCCGCAAACAGTTACTCGCGACTTCTTGGCAGTTACTCTTAATCGCTACAGTTTTTCTTGCTGCCAACTATATTTTATTTCTCCAAGGTTTAGCTTTAACATCCCCTGCCAATGCTCAAGTTTTAATTCAGCTAGCACCTATACTGATGGGTTTTGGTGGCTTAATAATTTTTCGTGAGCGCTACAACTTGGTTCAGTGGGGTGGAATTGCTGTTCTTACTTCTGGCTTTGGCTTATTTTTTCATGAAAAATTATCTCAATCTAACACTATCTCTACAAGTTTGCCCAATAATCCCCATAATTATTTACTGGGTAGTGGTTTAATAGTTCTTGCCGCCATTACTTGGGCAGTTTATGCATTAGCCCAAAAACAGCTATTACAAACCTTGTCCTCTGCCAATATTATGCTGATTCTCTACGGAGGATGTACTTTATTGTTCACATTTTTTGCTCTTCCCCAGAGACTTTTCTCCCTTGATTTTTTTCACTGGGGAATGCTAATTTTCTGCGCCCTCAATACCCTAATTGCCTATGGTGCGTTTGCAGAATCTTTAGAACATTGGGAAGCTTCCAGAGTCAGTGCTGTATTAGCTATAACGCCAATTGTGACTTTATTCTCTGTTTGGCTAACATCCGTATTTTTGCCTAATTTAATATCTCCAGATAAATTAACTATTCCGGGAATTATCGGGGCTATCTTAGTTGTATTTGGTTCTATGTTAATTGCCCTAGGAAAACGCTAGTTCGTATTACTAATATCAGTGATTTTACGGCAAAAATGAATCTATTTATTTTCCCGAATGTTTATGTTTAACATACGGAAGCCGATGTTTTTTTTATTTGATATCATGGCTTATTGAGTGCAACACCACAGGAAAATTGAGATTTGTAACAAGATAAGACAAAGAAAAATGCCAAATTGTCACATTTGCGAACAGTTTATCTGTTAAATATCTAAAAGTCAGTGGTGTAGCGAAATCAATTGCATCAAAACATGAGCAGGAGTAGGGAAAATAGAGAATCAGTTTAACCACTGTTTTTCACTTGTTACTACTGGCTATGTGTTGAAAATATCATTCTGAGGCGCATCTTCAATTATCTAGAACCAGGTGTTTGCATTACTACCAAATTATCCGCCTCATCCCACAACATCACCTTTGTATAGTTGAGCGATGAAAAGTTTGTTTGGTACATGGAGCAACACCGTGCGTAAAAATTGGCTGTTGCTTGTTATCTCAATGCTGTTGCCCACCTTTGGAGTCAGTTATTCTGCTCTCACAGCGCAGAGAATTTACGCATCTTATTCTGCATTACAACGTTCGATTTCTGTCAGTACTTTGGAAAAATTTGCTGATACGGGCAATGTCTCTGATGACTTAGCAGTATACGCACAATTTCTGAAAACAGAACAATTGCAAGAATTACGTAGGGTTCTAATCAATCCGATTAAAGTGCATCCCGTGGCAGTTTCCCAATTTCTGTACACCCAACAGGGTGAATTTTTGTTGCAGCGTTTAGGGGAAGTGATTAAAACTGATTCACGGGAACAAAAACCGGGATTTCATGCTTTACGTTCGGCATTAATCCTGGCTGCAAAGGAACCCCAGGGTTTGACTTTGTTAAATATATTTAGAAAGTATCCTAGTGCCAGTATTCATATTGATTTAGCGCGTACTTTGTCGATTGCCGCAGAATTGGAAAGATTAGTTACAGAAACTGATCGGGCGATCGCCACGGTGAAGCAGAAGTCAAATAGTGAAGCTATAGATATTGCTGCATCTCTGAGTTTGGCTCAATTACCTGATATTCGTCGTCAAGGTTCCTTTGCTGTTCGCAAACAGACATTAAAATTTCTGGATCGCGGACGCTTATTAATGACAGATATCTACCTACCCAATACTCGTACACCAGCGCCAGTAATTGTAATTTCCCACGGGATTGGTTCAGATAGTAGTAACTATGCTTACCTGGCTAATCATTTAGCTTCCCACGGTTTGGGTGTAGTTGTTCCTAACCACCCAGGAAGTGATACCAAACAACTGCGATCGCTACTTAATGGTAGTGAAAGTGAGCTTGCCCAAGCTGAAGAGTTTTATCATCGTCCCATGGATGTAAAGTACATCTTGGACAAAATAGAGGCTGATCCACAATACAAAGGACGCTTAAATGTTCAAACAGTGGGAGTTTTTGGACAATCCTTTGGTGGTTATACAGCTCTTGCTCTGGCTGGGGCAAAAATTAACTTCACTCAACTGCAAAAAGACTGTAACCCCAAAGCACTCAAAGAAACCTGGAATGTATCTTTACTGCTTCAGTGTCGCGCAGCAGAACTCCAAACGCGCAACCCCAACCGGGAATACAGCTTTCGAGACACCAGAGTTAAGGCAGTTATAGCTGTCAACCCCGTTACTAGCAGCATCTTTGGGCAAGAGGGATTAAGTGAAATTAATGTTCCTGTGATGATGATGGCTAGTAGTGATGATACTGTAGCCCCAGCGCTATACGAGCAGATTCGTCCTTTTTCTTGGATTCAATCTACCAACAAGTATCTGGTGCTACTGACGGGTGCAACCCATTTTTCTGTGATTGGCAACGGTAAAACCAATGCAGGGCAAATTGGATTACCTTCTGAGGTTGTAGGTGATGACCCTAAGCAGGCTAGGAAGTACGTCAATACCATTAGTTTGCCATTCTTTCAGACCCATGTCGCAGGCGTATCCCAATACTCCCCTTTTCTGAATGCAGCCTATGCTCAAAGTATTTCTACTCAACCTATGGGGATGAGCATGATTCAGTCACTCAATAGTAATGATTTAGCAAGGGCGATCGCCCAAAATTCCACTTGGAAGCCGATGAACAAGTAAGCAATGATTTTTATCATCGCCTTCCTTCGGGTAGGCGAGAGGCTTCTTTTCACTTCACCTAATCATTAAGAATTAATCAGACTTTCAATAGTTATTGTTATAAAAAATAACTGTTACTTATATTTTTTACCTTTTATGGTGATCAGAAATCTATAATTGTATTTTTTATTGATTTTTTAAGTCTTATTTATTACCACCCCTTGATTTTAACCACATATTTTCAGGCTTTTTGCAGCAAATTACATAACATAAGTATCAATTTACCTGTATCCTAAGAAGGATTTTTTGTCGCTAATTCCAAAAAAATCTTAAAAAAGTAACTAATATTTAAAATTCCGAGAAAGCATCCTTTTTATCGTTGTAAGTCTAATTTTTTGGGGATAACATGGGAAATAGTTCCTTACTGAGACGTGATGATTCACGTTTCATGCTCACACTGCGTTTGGCATCAGTTTTTTATGGACATCCAGCTAATCAACATCGGTTTTGGTAACATCGTGTCTGCCAACCGAGTCGTTGCCATTGTCAGTCCAGAATCTGCCCCCATCAAACGGATAATTACCGATGCTAGGGATAGAGGTCAGTTAGTTGATGCGACCTATGGTCGTCGTACTAGAGCGGTGATTATCACTGATTCTAGTCATGTTATTCTTTCAGCCATTCAGCCGGAAACTGTAGCAAATCGTTTTGTTCTCTCTCGTGAACACCATACTGTAGATAATTAAAGTGGGGTGGGAGATACCCACCCTATTTTTGCTCTATTCGCAGTAATATCTGAATAAGGATAATTTTTGTCACTGACGTTACTAAATTCCTTAGTTAAGACTTCATGTTGCAATGCAACAGAAAGCAAATGACTGAGGAATAATGTGTATATATTAATTTACAGGTTGAGCGGATGATGCAAGTCTTACCGATCCAGAGTGCTGCTACTACCACCAAAAATCCATCTGTAGGCAGACTAATTGTATTGACCGGTCCAAGTGGTGTTGGCAAGGGAACTTTAATGCGATCGCTACTTCGATGTCATCCGGATCTATATTACTCCGTATCTGCCACTACCCGCTCTCCTCGTCCTGGAGAAATTGACGGCAAACACTACTACTTTATCACTCGTAGCAAGTTTGAAAAGTTAGTGGCGGCTGGAGAGTTTCTGGAATGGGCAGAATTTGCAGGCAATTATTACGGTACCCCGAAGGAAGCCGTATTTAATCAGATTCAATCTGGTAAGACAGTTGTACTAGAGATTGAACTAGAAGGGGCAAGACAAATTCGCAAGTCCTTTCCTGGAGCTTTGAGTATTTTCCTATTACCCCCAAGTTTTGACGAATTAGAGAAGCGAATCCGTGGTCGGGGACAAGATGCAGAAGAGGCGATCGCCCGACGCTTACAACGCGCTCAAGCAGAAATTAATGCTGCCAATGAGTTTGATTTACAAATAGTCAATGATGATTTAAATGTTGCCTTGCAATCTATTGAATCCGCTCTATTTGTATAAAAAGCTATCTTCATAGTTGTCAATATTCAACAACGAACAGAGGAGTGAAAGAAAGTGACTACCTACCTTCACTTCTCTGTTGTCTGTCATTAGATATTTTAGTCACAAATGACTAGTAACTAATGATTAACCTAACAACCCTCGGATTAATTCTAGGTTGATAGTTAGGAAATAAGCTGTGATAGCTCCACCAATACCACCAACTAAGAAAGCACTGGCAAAATTATTCCAACCTTCCTTAGAAGTGAAAGCATCGGGAACTGTGGGTACTGTGACGCTAGGCAAAGCTTTACCAGGATTGCTATTAGCATATAGGGATAAGCAAGCTGTCAGAAGTACAATTAAGCCAGCAGCTCCAAATAATCCCACTAGGTCAGAATTAGGTGCATTCCGTAGGGGTCCTAGGAGAGAGAAAGGACCGAAAAGTAAGTAACCATGAGCCATACCAACTTCTAATCCCCGTCTGAAAGGTGTCAAGCCAGGGCGATAGGCTGGTAAGTTACCAATGAACCATTTAATTACAGGAGAAGAGTTAATCGGGGTTTCTAAATTCCCTAGCTGTGGGTCTCCTCCCAGTGGGAAAACAACTTCTGCATTTCGAGGATCTGTTGATTGCGCCATATTTTATGTCCGCCTCTCGATAATATGATGGCAATTTTTATATTAATAATAATCTTGAAAAAAGATGATTTTTGATCACAAAACTTAGAAAAATTAATTATTAGTAATTTCTTGATTTATGCTATGACAGCTTCAGAAAAACCATATTAGTAACCAGCAGTTATTTATGAATAAAATCACAAATAACCACCAGTTACGAGCTACTGCCTATGGTTTGAGATTATGGCATGGGATGGAATAGTAAATCGGGGAAGAAACGATTGAATTCAATTAAAATGCCTGCGGTGATAAACAGCCAGATGGTTGTAATCACAGGAGCAGTGCTGAGAAACTTCACAAAATAGCTTTGCTTGTCCATGGAAAATCTCCAGTTTTCAAGGAAATAAATATCAATCAAAGGCTAGAAATTATGGGGAATCAACTTGATAGGCAAAATTGTGCAATTTTGTTATCTGGATTCCTCAAGGGATGACTAGCGAGGTGAAACGGTAATTTCAGAATCGTCGGCAGTCAATTCACCAGAAACTAATTCCTTCAGAGCAGCTGCGGGCCAAGCAAAACCAGATAGCATCAAGGGCAGAGCCAAAGATACATCGATTTGAATTTCTTTTTGTTCGGCATCTGAACCTTTACGGATAGCAATCAGGTAAGCACGACCTACCCAACCAATCCAACCTGTGATGTAGAGGAAGAGTACACTGGGGATCAAGAAATCACCAGCACGCTCTAAGCGACCATCAACAATTAGGTGAGGCAGACCTTCTGGACCACAGAGGGCTTGAGAATAGCGTTCAAAGCGCTTTTTCCCAGATTCGGGGTCAGCAGTGGTGTTCCGAGCAGAAGCGGCTCTTTGCTGGAAAGCAGGAGAATCGCTGCATGGTACTAAATCGGCTCCTAAAGCTTGCGCGGGAGGAGCGAAATTGAACCAAAGACAAACGGCTAAAATTAGAGCAAACAAACGTCCCATGGATTGTTTCCTTTTATTACGAAACAAATATTTATTTGTACAAAACGAAGCGGCTTGTACAAGCATGATTTGCAGAACTAGGAAGTCATGATACTCTTGCCTGGGAACTGAGTAAAGTTGAAGTAAATAAAAGTTAAAGCTTCTAAAACAAGTTCTTGGGCAGGAAATCACTCAAAAGTGGGTGTCCAGTCGTGAGAAATCCTAGGTGAGTAGCACAGAAGTAAGAGGTGAGAAATTAACTAAAGTTGGCTAGTAAAATAGTTACTTCATCTGACTCCAGCACCTTCCACCCTCAATACCCAGCAACCAGCACTCACTATGACAACCGTTTTAGCAATAGAAACCAGTTGTGACGAAACAGCTGTAGCAATTGTTAACAATCGCAAAGTTTGTAGCAGTATTGTTACGTCGCAAATTTCTGTACATGGGCAGTATGGGGGGGTCGTGCCAGAAGTGGCTTCTCGTCAGCATTTAGAAGTGGTAAATCAGGCGATCGCCCAAGCTTTGGAACAGGCTAATCTTGGTTGGCAAGATATCGACGGTGTTGCAGCTACCTGCGCTCCGGGATTGGTTGGAGCATTGTTAGTAGGGTTAATGGCAGGAAAAACCCTTGCTATGCTGCACAATAAACCCTTTTTGGGAGTACATCACCTGGAAGGGCATATTTACGCTAATTACTTGAGTGAGCCAAGTTTAGAACCTCCCTTTCTCAGCTTACTAGTTTCTGGAGGACATACGAGCTTAATCCATGTCCAAGATTGTGGTGTATACGAAACTTTGGGAACAACCCGTGATGATGCTGCTGGGGAAGCCTTTGACAAGGTGGCACGCTTACTGAAATTGGGTTATCCAGGGGGACCAATCATTGATAAATTAGCCCAGGAGGGAAACCCCCAAGCCTTTCGCCTCCCGGAAGGTAAAGTTTCCTTGCCCCAGGGTGGTTATCATCCCTACGATGCCAGCTTTAGTGGTTTAAAAACGGCAGTACTGAGATTAGTACAAAAGTTTGAAGCAGAAAATCAACCAGTTCCTGTGGCTGATATTGCCGCCAGTTTTCAGGAAACCGTTGCAAAAGCCTTGACAAAGAGAGCGATCGCCTGTGCTTTGCATCATAATTTGTCGGCGATCGCTGTGGGTGGAGGTGTCGCGGCTAATAGTGCTTTGAGAAGTCATTTACAAGCAGCAGCCAGCCAACAACACATCCGTGTCTTTTTTCCACCCCTGAAATACTGTACCGACAACGCTGCTATGATTGCCTGTGCTGCCGCAGAACACCTCAAAATGGGTGACACTTCATCTTTTTCCCTTGGTGTCCATTCTCGGCTTTCTCTGAGCCAAATCAGAGAACTCTATACATTAAGCTAGATGCATAATTAATTGCCGAGGAGAAACCCTCCAGCTTTTCACAAGCTAGGCGAAGTAACTATAAATTTCTCTCGATAAATTTCCTAGAAATGCTGTAAAACTAGCCGACTAATTTCAGTAGCAACAGCATCGGGTTGCTCCAACATGGCAAGATGCCCACATTCTGGAATTTCAATCACGTTTTCACCGCAATATTGAAATGTGGGATGAAAACTGGCTAGATGGCGGACATATTTCGGTTCCATCACCTTATCTTCCGCTCCTGCCAAAAAATATACAGGTTGCTTGAGCTGTGCAACTAATTGCGGAAGACGGTTAATTTCTTCCTCTGTCGTTGAGTAAAGCAGCGTTCCCAGGGCAGCTTCGGGATCGGCAACCACAAAGTCTATCACCCGTTGACGCGCCCAGTAACGAGCTAAAGGACGAGCGACATGATTTCTAGTAAACAAAACGTCAATCCAGGGAACTTGGCTTAACCATCGAGGACGAACTTGGAGAAATCTCTGACCAACGGTACGAAAATGCTCAAAAGCTTCCTTGAGATAAATACCGCCTCCAGCATTAATACAAATAACTCCTTGGACTATTTCTGGAAGTTTTGCTGCTCCCCAGAGGGCGATCGTTCCTCCTAAGGAATGACCTACCAACCAAGCACTTTTGATATGTAATTTCTCTAACAACTCTGCCAAGTCTTCTGCATAGGCAGATGGAGTATAAACCGATTCCGATGGATTGATTGTAAACTCACCTTCCCTCAGGGATAGGTCAAAATCATCACGAAAATTTTCTTCTACCTTGGGCTGAGATTGACCAAAACCCCGTAAATCATAGGATAAGCATTGAAAATCTACGGATAGACGTTCAATCAAAGGTTGCCAGTACCCACGGCTATTTAGCCAGCCATGGATGAATATCAAGGTCTGAGGATAGGAGGAAGGAGCAGTCAGGTCGTAGGAATGGGAAACGCCTGATATTTCAATGTTCGCCATACTTTTATCCTAACCCTAAGGTAGGCGATGACAAAAGCAGGTAAAAGCTTGAGTTTTTTTGTATTATTTTTAACTTTACATCAATCAGTAAAAATTACCTGCTCCAGAAACTACGGCAACCTGAATTGAAAGTAATACCCCATCCCTAACCCTTCCCCGTATGCGAGAAGGAGAATCCAAGATTTTTTCATATTTCCTGGTGTATGCAATTCATGATTACCTATTTACCCATTAGCCTTTGTCGGACTCCTTCAGCAATTTTATGCCCTAAATATTCGGGAATCAGGCTCTCATTTGGTCCCAAAAGATAAAGGATTAAACGTGTACGTCCCCGCCATACCAGTAGATTGGCATTGACGACTAGTAAATCTTCCTGCCAAATCGCGTACATCACTTTATAAAACAATCCTGGTTGGCTATCTGCTTCAATTACTAGAGCTGGTAGGTGAAATACTGGATCTACATAAAATTCAGTTTGAACCTGCTCCAAACCCGCATCCAAGTTGAACTCTACCGCGAGCATTTCTTCTACCTCAAACCGCCCTGCGAGGGCTTCTCGCACAGCACGACAGACATTCTCTGCGGTTTTTTCACTGAGAGCTTTATTTCCACGGGATACTAGAAGCTTAATGAACACCAGCATCGGTGGTCTAATTTGACCATACAAACTTAAACCATGAATTGTGAGCCCATAGGCTGCGAGAACGCCAAAAATATCACTGAGAAGAAAAGATTGGTTACGGTAGGCAAAATGCAAAGCACTTTTACTACCTTCCGGTTTCAATTCAATGACAGCACGTTTTGTTTTATACAGGCGGTATGCTAGTCGCAGATTTTGGAGTTGAATTTCACTACTGACAAATTGCTCATAAAATTGCGGGAACGCTCGATTAAAGCGCTTAAGAAGTTCCAGTGTCGAAGATTTTAAACCAGAAGCCATCGTTGGGGATCAGACTCGCTTGCTGTCATTAAAGTTACAGCGTTTTCAGAGGATAGACATCAGAGATGTGGGATTTTAGGAGAAAGTAAAGCTGTAATCATCAAATGGATTAGCTGTTTGATTCTTTCCTTACTCACTATCGCCCAAATCACAGACTGTAATATACTTAACCTAAAATTGCCATTTAACCGAGTAAGTGTTATTTATAATTCACCTTATCGATTGTTTCCTTTTGGTGAATTTCTCCTAGCCTTTACCACAAAATGCTAGAGTTGAAAATGATTAATGTCAGATAAGCGCCCATTGGTCTATGCCTTCAAAACCACCCTGAAGACTCGAAATTGACTGAGGTTTCAGGATTATGATGGTTAATGCCCTTAAGCGCCAATCTTTAATTTTTCATTGCCAGCCAATTCAGTTATACTACCCAAACCACGGTAGCATGGGTTTTTGGAAAACTTGGTTTAGTACGTCTGAAGCTGTCGCCACAACTAAAGCTGCTTCCCTAGAGGAGCTGAGGTTAGATGGTGCTGCTAATCCTAATTCTGCAAATTTAGAGACTCGTATTGTTTTCAGTACGGAGCGGGATATTGATTTATATGAGCTTGAAGAACTATGTGATGCTGTTGGTTGGTCACGCAGACCATTAAGAAAGGTGAAGAAAGCCATTGAACATAGTTTCCTGGTCGCCACGATGTGGCAAGTTCGGGGAAGCAAGAAACGTTTAATTGGTTTTGCCCGTGCCACTTCAGACCATGCCTTTAACGCGACTATTTGGGATGTGGTAGTACATCCGGACTTTCAAGGAAATGGTCTAGGAAAGGCAATGATGAAATATATGTTGAGAAAACTTAGAAGTGAGGAGATTAGTAATGTGACTCTGTTTGCTGACCCTCATGTTGTCGATTTTTACCGAGGTTTAGGCTTTATGTCTGATCCAGAAGGCATAAAAGGGATGTTTTGGTATCCACAGTAGGAATCAGGACTGCTTCACAAAACGTCATCTAAAATGGCTCCACTGATGTTTTTACATCGTTTTCGTAGACATAAACTTTTACTCATGCTATGATTGCTATGGCTTTATGGTTTTTACAAAACTTATAGGAGTCCAGTAGTCGGGATGTAGCGCAGCTTGGTAGCGCGCCTGCTTTGGGAGCAGGATGCCGCAGGTTCAAATCCTGTCATCCCGATTGATAAAGGAAAAATAAAAAACCTCAGACTGATTAGATAGTTTGGGGTTTTTTATTTATTTCATAAGAAGATTAAATGTCTCAGAAAACCTGCTGATTCGGTGAGGAAACTATCAAGCTACTGATATTTTTTATGACTCTCAGTTTGGGTATTTTGCGAAGTATGAATAATTTTGTATTTATATATTTCTTTGCGAATACAAAATTAGAGGGCTAGGAGCCGAATCTGGGTGAGGTTAATGTGTAAATCAACCGTGTAAAAAAATACATCTGTGTGGGCATTGACAAGCGGAACGATTTTATTCTGGGGTCGTCATCCATCACAGAGAAAAGCAATAGAATGGCATTTGTTATCTCACAGGTTAAAAAAACTTTTTCAGCCTGGGAGTAGAATCCAGCAGGCATCTACGATTTGTAGTTAATTAAGATAGCAGTATTGACAAATTCAGGTTGATGCAGTTGATAAGTAACAGCTTTTATATCGCCAGAGCTTGTTAATTCTGTCTAAATCCAACCGGAAGTTTTCATTTGATGAAGTTTTGATGCTAGGAGAAGTCATGAAATCATTGGTTCGCTGGGGCGCGGTTTTAGGGTTTGTGGGGAGTACTTTGGTAACGACTGTCGTTAGTGGTATTGCCCCAGTGCTAGCATTACCTGAGCAACAAATTAAGGAAAAGCTGGATACTGTTCCAGTCTTTTTGATTACGAATGACAAGGGTTTACCCCTGAGTCGTCCTCTCAAGGATAAGAATGGCAAAGAGAATGGTTCTGTGACTGGTGTTTACATGAGTAAGCAAGACGCACAATCATTTATCACGGAGTTGCGCAATGTCAAAGATAAAGACCCGAAGATGACGGAAATGGTAAAAAATCTTCAGGTGACTGCTGTGCCTTTGGGTTTAATTTACCAACAATTGCAACAAACTAAAAATCAACAAAACCGTTTGGTGTTTGCATTTAAGCCCGTGGATCAGGAGGTCAAAGGGGCGATAGAATTGCTGAAGGCAAGTGGTCAGGACGTGAAGCAATTTAAGAGCGTACCAGTGTTTGGGGTGAGGTTTGCTCCTGACAAGGGTTATGTACCAATTAAATTAGGAAGTGAGAATAAGGACTATATTCCCTTGTTTTTGAGTAAGCAAGATGCCCAAAATCTCTTGAGTCAGGTGAAGCCAAAATTCCCGAAAGCGGATATTCAAGTAATTGATGTGGATGGGGTAATTAAAACTTTGCAGGATAAAAATGAGGATTGGTTAAAGCAAGTGATATTCTTCCCGTCAGCTGAGGCAAGACAGTATTTGCAAACTTTGCCTAAGAATAATGCTCCGAACAACTCTAATCCTCCTGCGAAGAAAAAGTAAAGTTTTGATACCATTTTGGTGGTGCGATCGCTAAATCCTATTTCTTCTAGGATTGAGTGATTGAAAATATGAAATTTCCATCCGAAATGGTTGTGTGTAGATGGTAGAGCAACAGTCAGAGCTGGTTACGGGTTTAGAGATATGGTTGTGGTGGAAGCAAGCAATCTCAGAGGCGATCGCCAATAATATTCCTGTCGCTGAAGTAGACTGGCTGTTGCAAGAAGTTGCTGGATTGGAACCTTTAGCAATTCGTTTGCAATCTTTTAAGGATGCTCACCAAATCCAGCTATCTTTACCGATGGCAAAATTGGCAGCAGGTTGGCACAGACGAATCCATGAACGATTGCCTGTGCAGTATATTACTGGAGTGACTTCCTGGCGACGATTTCGGATGGAGGTGTCACCGGCAGTTTTAATTCCTCGACCGGAAACTGAGTGTTTAATTGATTTAGTGGCTGAGGTTGCCGATCGCCAAGCAGTAGCAAATTGGGTAGACTTGGGTACCGGCAGTGGAGCGATCGCTCTCGGTTTAGCAGAAGTGTTGACAAAATGCCAAATTTATGCAAGCGAATATTCTTTAGATGCATTGGCGATCGCCAAAAGGAATGCCATAAATGCGGGTTTGGGCGATCGCATTCATTTTTATCAAGGGGATTGGTGGCAACCCTTGGAATTTCTTCGAGGGCAAGTTGGGGGTATGGTATCGAATCCACCCTATATTCCCAGGGATACTGTATTAACGCTGCAACCAGAGGTGACAAACCATGAACCTCATTTAGCTTTGGATGGAGGAGAAGATGGTTTAGATTTTATCCGTCATCTGATTCATACTGCTCCGGATTATTTAGCTTCTGGGGGTATCTGGCTAATTGAGATGATGGCAGGGCAGGCAGAAGTCGTGAGAGACTTGTTAGGGAAGCAAGGAAACTATAGAGATATTGAAATTCATTCTGATTTGGCGGGGATTGAGAGATTTGCCCTTGCCTATAGAATTTAATTTAGAATTAATTGACTCCTGTTCTCTACGACTGCGGTTAAGCCAGTTTCGGCAGAGCGGCGGGCAGCATCAGCAACTTTCAGGGTATAAAGACTTTGTTCTGGGGTGATATATAAAGGTGTGCCGTCAAATAGGCAATCTAATACCATTTTGGTATCTTTAAGAAACATTCCCCGACGACTACCGACATCAATAGATATAGTTTCCCCATCATGAATTAGTTTACCAGAATTAACTTCAAAAATTAACCCACCTTTTTCCCCGTGAACTTCAAATTTACGCTCTGCTTGCCATAGGGTTTCCCCTTTCCCATAAATTACTTGCCCTAATAATCCATTGTGGAAATTCAATTGGGTGACACAGAAGCAACTTTGGTAATAATCAGGTTCCGTTTGCCAGAAGCGGTAGTGACAATTTACCGTTAACACTTCACCGAATAAATCGATTAAACGGTGGAGACGGGAAACTGCGGCAATCATCGGAAAACCGAAAAGTTCGTGATTATAACTCCACTTGCGGGGGGCAGGATGTTGGGGGTTAATGGTGTTGTAGCGGACGTAGAATACTTGTCCTAACTCTGGTAAATATTTTTGTAGGGCTTGGTGAGTACCTGTCAAAATTTCGATATGTTCAACATGGAGGAGGAGGTTTTGACTACGGGCAAGGGTGACAATTTCTGATGCTTCTTCCACATCTAGGGAGAGGGGGTATTCAATCACAACGTGTTTCCCGTGGGTAAGTGCTGCTTTGGCGATCGCCCCATGATCGCGGTTGACTGTGGAGATAAAGATGACATCCAGATCATCCCTAGTAACTAACTCCTGCCAGGAATTTACCACTATACATTCATATTCCTGGGCAAAATCGGCGGTTTTGACTGGATGATGTCCGACAATAGCAACTAGGTGCGATCGCCTATCATTAAGCAACGCTTCTGCACGCAACTTTGCTGCATATCCAGTACCCACCAAACCTACTGATACCTTCCCTCGTTTCAAAGCTGCTTCCGAGATATACATTATTCACCACCATCTTGCTACTGCGTTAATCACCATAACCGTCTCTGTACTATATAAGCTATTAGTACAGATGCTACCCTGGCAAAAATCTATTTTGGCTGATGCTGGGGAAAGAAAAAGGGTAAGGGTTCAACTATTCCTTTCACCTCCACCCTATCTTTGTTCTTTGACTTGCTGAATATTCATACTATGAGTCGGGACGACATACTAGGCAATCTATAGATATATTGATTTTTTGCAGTAGAACTATAAATTTATTTAATAGTCTAGATAGTTATTATCCTGTTTCATAACAAAAACTTATCGTGACGAAGCAACTAAATTTCATTACTAATCGCGTTAAAAATTCGGTTACATACTCTACTTTTTCTCGTAGTATCAGAAGTGAAGCAAAATTATTTCGACGGCTATTCCATGGAAGAGCCGTACCTATCCGTTTAGCTTTACTTATTACTGACCGTTTCCTGTAAAAGAGAGGATAATACAATGGCAACTTATAAAGTCACACTGGTTGGAGATGGCGTAGATACCACAATTGATTGCGATGACGATACCTATATTCTAGATGCTGCTGAAGAAGCAGGTTTGGATCTACCCTACTCCTGTCGTGCAGGCGCTTGTTCTACCTGTGCTGGTAAAATCACCAAGGGTACCGTTGACCAATCTGACCAGTCTTTCTTAGATGATGACCAAATGGAAGCTGGATACGTTTTAACTTGCGTAGCTTACCCCACTTCTGATTGCACCATCCAAACCCACAGAGAAGAAGAACTCTACTAATCCCGAATATTTTCCAGATTAGTCTCACAGACAAAAAAATAAGCAGCACAGTCAGACAAAAATTTGTTAATCTGGCTGCTTATCACCTACTTTGGCAAAAAGTCTAATTTCATATTAAGCAGGAACACCCAGGTTGTGATGTTCCTGCTTTATCATTATTGAGAAATTGTTATCTTCACTTTTTGCTAAATCTAAATTTTATGGGTAATCTCCAAGACTACGATCCTAGTGCTGTGGGCGAGCTAAATGGTAATCTGTTTGGTTTACCATGGGATGAAGTATCGGCAAAGTTGATTGTCTTTGCTGTACCCTGGGAAGTAACCGTTTCCTATGGTGCGGGTACTGCTCAAGCTCCTGAGTGTATTTTAAATGCCTCAACCCAGTTAGATTTATTTGATTTTGATCATCCTGATGGTTGGAGGCAAGGAATTTTCTTTTCAGGCATTCCCCAGGAAATTCTAGAGAAAAATGAGTACTACCGTCAGCAAGCTGCAACAATTATTCAAAGATGGGCAGAGGGAAAGTTGCTCACGGATGCACCAGATTTAACCCCTGTACTGACAGAGATTAACCAAGCTGGTGAACAAATTAATCAATGGCTATGCACCCAATCCCAAGCAGCGATGAGTCAGGGGAAACGGGTAGGAGTAATTGGGGGTGATCATAGTTCACCTTTGGGTTGCTTTCAAGCTTTGGCAAAAAAATATGATGATTTTGGGATTCTTCATATTGATGCCCATGCTGATTTACGGAATGCCTATGAGGGTTTTGAATTTTCCCACGCTTCCATTATGTTTAATGCGATGAAGATACCACAGATTTCTCGCTTAGTCCAAGTGGGTTTGCGGGATATTTGCCATGATGAAGTGGAGATGATTCGTGAATCCCATGGACGAATTGTTGCTTATTATGATGCCGCAATTAAGGAAAAACTATATTCTGATGGTACTTGGATTGACTTATGTCGGGAAATGATTAGTCATCTACCCCAGTATGTACATATTAGCTTTGATGTGGATGGTTTAGACCCGAAACTTTGTCCCAATACTGGTACACCTGTTCCTGGGGGATTGGAATTGGAGCAAACTTTTGCTTTGTTTCGAGAATTGGTGAAGAGCGATCGCCAGATTATTGGTTTTGATGTCTGCGAAGTTGGGAATGGGGAATGGGATGGCAATGTCGGAGCTAGAATTGTCTTGAAATTGGCGAATTTAATGGATTTGTCGTTTCAGAAAAAATAGCTACTTGCTTGATATTTAGATTCTGCCGATTTTCCACATATAGCTAGAAATCACATTCGTAATAATGTGGGCAACTATGGGTACTAGTAGATTACCACTGAGAACAGCACTATAACCCAATACCAAACCGATAATAGTTGCCCAAATTACGTATGCCCATTGTTGGGAGCCACTGAGGTGTAGAATACCAAAACAGAGGCTAGAAAGAATGACAGCAAAGTGATCGTATCCTAGGGCAGGTATCATCACTCCACGAAACAGTAATTCCTCACTAATTCCTGGTAATATTCCTAACCAAATTAAATCTGGAATCACTAAGGGCTTGAGAACTATGTCTAAATAATAGTTAGCACTTTGGCGGTAGGGTAAATAATACTGGTAGGCTAAACCGCTAAAACCAGTGATGCTTAAACCCAAACCTAAACCCACTAGCAAATCTTTGATATTCCATCGCCAAGACATCAGGGAAACCTGTCCCAAGTTTAACCAAATTTTGGCGACAATCCAGAGAGCGATCGCAGTCACTGCCATTGCTACTAATACTTGGGTGCGACTCAGGTAGTTAACTTCTGGATCTTGGTTGTGATGTTGCGTCACGGTTTTTTGGGGAAAGTGAGGGATAAACGAGAAAGGTTTAGGAAAAAGGGTGTGGTTGCTCAACTCTTCCCTATTACCTAATTCATCATAGACAAATGATTTACACCAGCTTTGTGAGCTGCTAATACACCGATTGCCTCTAAATATGAGTTTACCTGGATTGCTTTGATTCCTAAAGGTGCAGCAGGTACTTGAATTTTTGTAGAATTTTCCTTAACTGTAATAATTTGGCATTTTTGGGAACTCAAGCTGAGTAGGGCACTACTGCCGCAGGCATCAGCAGGTATAATTACTGCATCGACTTGGTTTGCCCAAATGTCTCCAGGCTGGGGAAATTCGTGATTCTCGCGGAGAATAAACTGTGGGGCAGAACTTAAGCCGACAAGTACACATGGTAGAAAAGTATAACCTATTTCTTCGGCGGCAGAACGGGGAGCGAGGTCGATTTCTGGGGGTGATGGGGCGATCGCCGGCGCATGGGCGCAGGGAATACGAAATTGACGGACAATTAAATGGCTAATGACTGCTTCTGCTCCCGCAATTGGATCCACTCCCTTGCCTTGTCGGTAATTGGCTGCCAGGATAGGATTAATCTCATCGGGAAATCTCGCAACAACGGCGATCGCCTCTGCACCTTGATGAATTAATACCTCGGCAGCACGCAATAAACTGTCAGGATTGCCAATACTGCCCCAACTTGCCCCGGAATCCGATACCCGTAATTCTACGTTTAAGGCTGCATCAGTAATTACATGATTAATAATTGATAAGCCCAGGGTAGCCCTGGCAGCATCTGCAACCTGTAGGTGTCTGAGCCTTAACTCCGGTTCTATGGCTTGGTCTAAAATTAAACCTAACTTATTGTAATGAACAGGACGCAATCCCCAGTTACCAGCCGCAAATTGGTCTAACCCGTATCCTTCAACGTAGAATGTGTTGGGTAAATTCCAATACAAACTGGCTCCATTCATGACATTGGGATGGGTAATAAGGCGATCGCACACCTGAGATACAGCTTTTGCAACAGGTAATGCATCTCCTGCATAGCCACCGATAGCCGCACCAATACCAGTAGGTACAATTAAAATCGCGGTGTAAATACGCATGATGACTCTGCTTGATTATCCAGTGAGGAGTCAGAAATGATTAGTATGATTTTGGTAAAAGCTTTGTTATCTCATCAAAAACCAAATTGATAAAATAACTCCTACCCAAATACGTCAATTTCTCACTTCTCACTTTTCACATGATTATTCTGCCGGAGAATTAGTCACCACTGCTTCCACAGTTGCCTTTTGTGCAGTTTCATCTACAGCAGCGATCGCCCAGCGTAGAGGTTCACCTTGTTTTTTTAACTCCGCTTCAATAGCTTGTTGTAGCTCCGTAGGATTTTCGTGTAAATCGATTTCTACCGCAATAAAATGTGTCGTCATCACCAATCTCCTTCTCGATAAATTAACTTCTGACAAAACTCAGTATTAAGTTACTGAATTCCAAGAATTTACTACTTACCAAATTGCTTTTGATAAACTACTTCTTCTTGGTCAGTTATTATTTTCAAATCCGAACGAGGGTAAGCACAACAAAGCAACACATAACCCTCTTTTTGTAAATCAGGACTAACACCCATACCTTCACTTTGGTCTACTGTACCACCATTGGTAATTTTCGCTGCACAAGTAGTGCAAACTCCAGCATGACAGGAGGCAGGTAATTCCAAGCCTGCGGATTCTGCTACTGATAATATAGTTTCATTCTCAGGAACCTGAATTGTCAGATTTTTGCCTTGATGGTTGATTTCAACGGTATAGGTTTGAGCCATATCTATAAAACAAATGCTATGCGGCAGACAAATGCAATATTTTAACTTAGAAAAGGGTATTCAGCCAGATTTTGTGACTAGAAAAAGAGTTATCCTCAAACCTCTTTATCCTTAGCAATATTTGGCGATACAGTGATAATTATAAGTCTTTGGTTGACCAACACTAAAGAAAAAAACTCAGTGCGCGTAAATCACATCTATCGATACTGATCAAACTGAGTAGCGGCAAAATGAGCAAGTGATTGTAAACACTAAAGAATTTTTTGATTGACTTTGGAGTGAGAATGCTGGAATCGTACCGCCAACAGGTTGAAGAACGGGCAAGCCTGGGAATTCCCCCTTTGCCACTAGATGCAAAACAAACATCTGAATTGTGTGAATTACTGAAAAATCCTCCCAGAGGAGAAGAGCAAACCCTGCTGCAATTGTTACGAGATAGAATACCACCAGGTGTTGACCCTGCGGCTTATGTGAAAGCAGGTTTTCTCACAGCGATCGCCAAAGGCGAAATATCTAGCCCTCTAGTTTCCCCCATCGTCGCAGTTGAGTTATTAGGGACAATGCTAGGAGGTTACAACGTCGCCTCTCTGATTGAACTACTCAAATCTCAAGATAGCGGGATTGCTGCCGCAGCGGCTAAAGCCCTATCTCACATTACCCTAGTATATGATGCCTACCATGATGTCATAGACCTCGCAGCTAGCAATTCCTACGCTCAACAAGTTGTAGACGCATGGGCTAATGCTGACTGGTTCACCTCTCGCCCCAACTTACCGCAAAGCATCACCGTCAGCGTTTTTAAAGTCCCTGGAGAAACCAACACCGACGATTTATCCCCCGCTCAGCACGCTACAACCCGCCCAGATATACCTCTACACGCTTTGGCGATGCTCGAAACTCGTCAACCGGGAAGTTTAGCAACCATATCCCAACTCAAGCAAAAGGGGCATCCTGTTGCCTATGTGGGTGATGTTGTCGGTACAGGTTCTTCTCGGAAATCGGCAATTAATTCTGTGTTGTGGCATATGGGTAATGACATCCCCTTCGTACCCAATAAGCGCGCCGGGGGTTACATCCTAGGAGGAACCATCGCACCCATCTTTTTCAATACTGCTGAAGATGCAGGTGCATTACCCATCCAGTGTGATGTCACCAAGATGGAAACTGGTATGGTAATTACCATATACCCCTATAAAGGTGAAATTACCAACGAATCTGGGGAAATTATCTCTACTTTCCAACTTAAACCTGATACCATCCTGGATGAAGTTCGAGCCGGTGGACGTATCCCCCTATTAATTGGACGTACTCTCACCGATAAAACCCGCACAGCCTTAAATCTACCGCCCAGCACCCTCTTTGCCCGTCCCCAACCACCTCAAGACACAGGTAAAGGTTACACCCTCGCCCAAAAAATGGTTGGTAAAGCCTGCGGTTTACCCGGTGTTCGTCCAGGTACATCCTGTGAACCTATTATGACTACTGTCGGTTCCCAAGATACCACAGGACCCATGACCCGTGATGAACTCAAAGAATTAGCTTGCCTCGGCTTCTCGGCAGATTTAGTCATGCAAAGCTTCTGCCACACCGCAGCATATCCCAAACCCGTAGACATCAAAACCCACGCTGAACTCCCCGACTTTATCGCCCAACGAGGTGGTGTTGCCCTGCGCCCCGGTGATGGTATTATCCACTCCTGGTTAAATCGGATGTTACTACCCGATACAGTTGGTACTGGTGGTGACTCCCATACCCGCTTCCCCCTGGGTATTTCCTTCCCCGCAGGTTCCGGTTTAGTGGCTTTTGCCGCAGCTTTGGGGGTAATGCCCTTGGATATGCCAGAATCGGTTTTAGTTCGCTTTCGGGGAGAGCTACAACCCGGTATTACTCTTCGGGATATTGTTAATGCCATTCCCTACGTTGCCATTCAAAAAGGCTTATTAACAGTCGAGAAGAAGAACAAAAAGAACATCTTCGCTGGGAAAATTCTGGAAATTGAAGGTTTACCAGATTTGAAGGTGGAACAAGCCTTTGAACTTACCGATGCTTCCGCCGAGCGTTCCTGTGCTGGCTGTACAATTAAACTCAGTGTAGAGACTGTTTCTGAATATATTAGCTCCAATGTCTCACTACTGAAAAATATGGTAGCCAGAGGTTATGCTGATGCTCGAACTATCATGCGTCGTGTCGCCAAGATGGAAGAGTGGTTGGCAAATCCAGTATTAATGGAGGCTGATAAAGATGCGGAATATGCGGAAATCATCGAAATTGATTTAAACGAAATCACCGAACCCATCGTTGCCGCACCTAATGACCCTGATAATATCAAGCTACTTTCAGAAGTGGCAAATGATCCCGTACAGGAAGTATTTGTTGGTTCCTGTATGACTAATATCGGACACTATCGTGCTACTGCCAAGGTATTAGAAGGTGCTGGTAAGGTGAATGCACGGTTATGGATAGCACCACCTACAAGAATGGATGAAACCCAACTGAAAAAAGAAGGGGTTTACGATATTTTTGTGGCAGCAAATGCACGCACTGAAATGCCGGGATGTAGCCTTTGTATGGGTAATCAAGCCAGGGTAGAAGATGGTACAACTGTGTTTTCTACCTCGACAAGAAACTTCAATAATCGTATGGGGAAAGACGCCCAGGTTTACCTCGGTTCCGCAGAATTAGCCGCAGTTTGTGCCCTGTTAGGAAGAATCCCCACTGTTCAGGAATATCTGAAGATTGTCGGTGAGAGAATACAGCCCTTTGCTGAAAATTTGTATCGGTATTTGAACTTTGACCAAATATCAGGATTTGAGGATGAAGGTAGGGTAATTAGCAAGGAGGAAGAAGCGAAGATTTTAGAAGTGAGTATGAAGTAGCTTTGAATAAATGTAGTGGAATAACACAACTAAAATGATGTGAAAGACTATTCGGTGCAATCCAGATAAATCATAGATTTTTTATCAGTTTTTTATGCACCAAACTAACTGTCTCAATCCACTACATTATTAATTTAATCGGATTCCTAGTTTGTGGAACTGACAAATAATGGATAAATAGATATTCTGATATTTGTAGTATTTGACTCTATTTACTATAAATATCAGATATTAATCGGTTCATTTGCAAAATCTATCGAAAATTATGTAACTGAAAAGTAATTATTCTGTCTTTTCTGTTACATATTGCCCTTGATTGCATAGAAAAGACTCGAAATCCTTAGTTGATTCAGGACACCGAGCCATATATAAATATTCATCTATAATCCTAGCAAACTCGTTGTTGTTTGTATCTGGATTATAAACTGCATTTGGTGTCACTTGAGAATTGCGAAGTTTTACAGAGTCTTTTCATCTCTGAACATAAAAGGAGAAGGAAGGATGATTGACTTGTCTCATAAAGATTTAAGCGGTAAAAATTTGAGTGATTGTGATTTTCATCAAGCAAATATGATTTCAACAATACTTAATGGTTGTAATCTGAGGAATAGTAATCTTAAAGGTGCAAATTTAACAAATGCTGAATTAAGAGGTTGTGATTTAAATAACGCATCCTTATGTGGTGCAATATTGGTAAATACAGATTGTAGTGGTTCTAATTTTTGTGGTGTCGATTTTGCCGGAGCCTCTCTAAGGGAAGTAAATTTGGAGAATACAAATCTCTTCGATGCAAATTTAAAGGGAGCTATTTTTCACTGTTGCAGAGGATTGACGAAAGAGATGAAGCTAGTGCTGAAAAAACAAGGTGCGATATTGAATGATGCTTTGATTACAAAAGATAGCTTTGTGTGGTGGATACAAAATGTTTTGTTACCAACCATTGCAGTTCTTACTTTTATTATAGGTAGCAACGGCATTATTGATTTATTCAAGCCATCAAACACTAATAATTCAAATTCACAAACTTCCAAAGAACAAAATATAAAGATACCTCTGCCATCTCCATCCGAAGCAAATAACAAACTTTAACGGGTGTATACCAGATTTTATTTCGCACCAATTTTGAGGGCAAGGTTCCGAGAATATATACTGGTGCGCTTTACCCTGAGATTTTTATCCCCAAAAATGCAGAAACCTGGTTTTTGTGCCGCAAACAGAACGGAAAAACCAGGCTTCACTATAATTTGTACATAGTTCCTATTGATAAAATCTGTAAACTATGAAATATTGTTACTGGAGAGAGCGTAACAAAGAACTAGCCACAGGGGAGGGTGTAGTGCCTAAGGTCGGTTCAGCCTTACTGTTCATAGCGTTACTGGGTGTAAGACCGGCTATCAAGTGAAGTAAGAAAGTGATGATAGCAGCTTGGATAAGTTTTTCTAACATAGCGGACTCCTCTCACAGCTTGGATATTTTTTATATAAAGATAGGCAAGCATCAATGCACCTCTTAATATTGATCTACCCCTTGGGGGTGATGTAATCCGGATAATCGCTTGTAAAATCCCTGACAAAGTTATAGTACCTTGACAATATCGCTTCAGCAAGGCTGTTAACCAGATAATTTACTTGATGTCTATTCCAGAAATTAGTTCCGTGGGATTGATTCAGCAATCAGCCGTGGTAATCGATAAAATGTAAGTAAATTGACTACAGGTAGGCTGCATGATTCCCATCGTTATTGAACAATCAGGTCGAGGCGAACGTGCCTTTGATATCTACTCACGCTTGTTACGTGAGCGTATCATCTTTTTAGGACAACAAGTTGATAGTAATTTGGCTAACCTGATTGTTGCTCAGTTACTCTATCTAGATGCTGAAGACTCCGAGAAGGATATCTATATGTATATCAACTCTCCCGGTGGTTCAGTCTATGCAGGTTTGGGCATATTCGACACCATGAAACAGATTCGTCCTGATGTTTGTACTATCTGTACAGGGTTAGCAGCTAGTATGGGAGCTTTTCTTCTCAGCGCAGGTACAAAAGGTAAGCGGATGAGTTTACCCCACTCCCGAATTATGATTCACCAACCCCTTGGTGGTGCCCAGGGGCAAGCTGCTGATATTGAGATTCAAGCTAGAGAAATTCTTTACATCAAGTCTCAGCTCAACAATTACCTAGCAGAACATACAGGTCAACCTTTAGATAAAATTGCTGAAGATACAGACCGTGATTTCTTTATGTCACCGGAAGATGCCAAAAACTATGGTTTAATTGACCAAGTAATTGACCGTCATGCCGTTGGTAGTCGTCCGATGACAGTTGTGTAAATGGTAATGGGTAGTGGGGAATGGGGAATAGATAAAACATATGAAGTTTTGCTCCCTACCCCTCTACCGCATCCTAGGTTGTTTGAAAAATATTCTGTACCATCACCTTATCCAACTTGCCTGCAACTATATCTAATTCCGCAACTTCGTTTGTATCTAAATACCAACCTAAGGCTCCAATGTTTTCCTGGGCTTGTTTTTGTGATTTGGCACCGGGGATGGGAATTGTTCCTTTACAGATACACCAATTAATGGCGACTTGAGCCATGGTTTTTTTACGAGCTTCAGCAATTTCTTGTAAGCATTCCAGAAGTGGTTGTACGCCAGATAACAGACTTTTGAATAAAAATCCTCGAATGCCTGGAGGTAATTTTCCAGTTGCAGAGTACTTACCAGTAAGGATTCCCAACGCTAAAGGGCTGTAGGCAATGATTTTGATGCCTAACTCATCACAAACATCCTTCAGTCCCAGTTGAGTTACTGGATAGGTGGACAACAAGGAATACTGGATTTGTAAAGTAGAAATGGGCACTCCAGCATCTGCAAATCTCTGGTATGCCCAGCGTAATCGCTTAGTACCGTAATTAGATAAGCCGACACCTCTAACTAAATCTTGCTGGTAGAGCTTTGCCAATCCGTCTAATAATGCTTTTTCCTGCCAGGGTGCATAATTAGCTGTAGACCAGTGCATTTGTGCTAAGTCAACTTTTCTCCCTAGGCGTTTGGCTGAGGCTTGGCAGGCTGATACCATGGATTGGGGTGTTAGTCTCCAGGGGTATGCTGCTAATTTGGTAGCGATATAAATATTGTCTTGATTGTTACCTTGGTATGCCTGACTGAATTTGCCTAAAAGTTGCTCACTACGTCCATTGAGTTTTCCTGTACCGTAGGAATCTCCTGTATCAAAGAGGCTAACGCCGTTACTGACGCAGAGATTAAACACTGCTTGTAGCTCTGTGTCCATACTTTGATCATATCCCCAGAGCAGGCGATTACCCCATGCCCAAGTACCGCACCCCATAGGTGGGAGAGTGAGTTTTTCCCTTGTTTGCATATTTCAGCCAATTGATGACACCTGTCTTAGTGTTATATAGTTGTGGCAGGTTCGGCAACTGATGTATTTTCTTGGGTGTTGGTTGTTGGGTATGGACCTTGGATTGTGAGGACGGAGCAGGATGCATGATGGAGGACGTAGTTACTAACACTACCAAGGAGTAATTCACTTAAACCTTTTCTACCTCGGCGACCGACAATAATTAAGTCAGCACCGTAATTTTGGGCAGCTTCACAAATGATATGTCCTGGTTCACCAAAGTTTTGGGTAAATTCTGTGGTGACTCCGTTGGCGATCGCCTCCGTACATAAACCGGATAAAAAGGCTAATCCCTCTTGTTTGAAGGTTTCCCATTCTCCCATATAGTAACTGACAGCTTCTGGGTGGAAGGTGGGGTAGATGGAGTTAGTCTGTAAAGACATAATTTTGGTATAGCGATCGTCAAAGGGGTCTAATACGTGCAGTATCATCACACTTGCGTCTAGTTTTTTGGCGACGGCGATCGCTTCGCTAAATACATGACGACCCATCTCTGAATTATCAATAGCGACTAAAACTTTGTCAAACATAGTTTTAAATATTTTAAGTTGTAAGTTTTTGATGACCTTTGCTCTTAGTGGTACATGGTCAATCTGGGCTAATTCTCATATAGACTATTGATGATTGACCTTAAGCTTGTCCCTAACTCCAATATAAATAGATATTCTTGTTATCTGCTCAATAAATAGAAAAATCTTTACCAGTAACTATTTTTATGAAAGTATTACTCTCAGCAATATGTCAATAGATTAAAATTTGTTTTATTCTCTTAGCATTCTCTACAAGCTTCTTATTAACAATCGCTATAATAGCCATGTAGAGGAGATTTATGCAGGCATTCAACAAAATTTATTGCCCGTCATCCAGAGGTAGAAATTTCATCCTGATTTGTGACAGTTCAATCGATTTTTATGGAAGTAGGGGATTCGGTAAATCCAGTTTATGTGGGTAGATTCTAATGGGGAGTTGGTGAATCTCAGAGCTTGATTTTTGTGATTAATTGCATACCACAAATTACAGTCGGGACTGGCGATAGAGCTATGCTCCGCCGAAGCGGCGATAGAGCTACGCTCCGCCAAAATGGCGATCGCCTAAGTAAATTGGAAGTTCTTGAGTCGAGAATTAGCTCGCAAACACATCTGACTTCCCATCCTCAGAGGAGGGCTTTCCACGAAATATACATACAACTGTCATCATGATTCTAACTTGTAATCGCATCGAATAGTGAATAGATAAGTGTGTACTTTCTTTAATATCTTGTTGCCCCTGTTTTTTATCCAAGTCACAACCTGTTAATCATAGGGGGTTGAAAAATTATGGCTAGCTGTCCTTCTTGTTCCGGAATTATGCTTCGTCACGTTCGTGGCTCCGATATTTATTGGTTCTGTCGCCACTGTTGGCAAGAGATGCCAGAATTTAGTAATACTAAAGATAGATTTAATCAACTTGTTAGTACAAGAAAAGTATCTCAAGTCGTGGTTCAAGCTGCCTAAGTTTTGCGTTTCATTGAAGTTCAATTATTATTGCCAATATTTCAGGGTAGATATCTTGAAATCACTCCAGAATCCGTTAACAATTATTGCCATGGTGGAAATACGTGATACTTCCTTCAGCTATTCAAAATAAAAACCGCAGATACATATGGTATCTACGGCTGTGGTGTAAGGAGACTTAACTGATATCATCATAGGTCAGAGATACTGCTAGTAGTTTCTCGTAACAGTTTTGGTAACAAGGAATTTTTCAGACAATACCGTTATGGAGTAGAAAGTACTCTACGGAGATGGGAATTTAGTCAATTAAAGCACCACCACAACTAGAACCACTCCCAGCAGTACAACCATAGCAGTAAGCAGCTGTTTGTACCTGATCAATTAAATCTAAGCTTCCACCTGCTAACAATTTACCTACAGTGAGAATCTCTCCATAGGAAGTTTTAGCAGGTAAATTCATCATTTGATTAAAATCACAATCATAGATATTACCCAGATAATCAACTGAAAGTTCATCACGACACATCAAATACGGGATTGTCTCTACATTAAAATGTGACTCTAGGAATTCCATATATGGAGCATAGAGTTTTTTCCTTTCTAGATAAAGCTTAGTTCTACCTACAGGTAGATTCGTAATTGTGAAAAGTTGATTAAAGACAATGCCAAAATGTTCTTGGAGGAATATTTTATAATCCTGCTCTAGTTTTCCCTGCTCAGGAGTCAAGCTAAATTTTTCACTGATTGGAAGTTGGGGATTATAAACTAAATCCACAATTAAATTTGGGTCACTACCATATCCCAATCTATTTAACCATTGTAAAGCTTGAATGGAAGCATCAAACACCCCTGAGCCACGCATTTTATCAACATTATCCGCTAGATAGCAGGGTAAAGAAGCCACAACTCGCACTTGATTATCAGCAAAATATTCAGGTAAATCACCAAAACCGTCTGCGAAATAAATGGTTAAATTTGACCTAACAATGATTTTCTTCTGGTTTTTTCTAGCTGCTGCAACTAGAGACTTAAAACCATAATTCATTTCCGGAGCGCCACCCGTCAAGTCTACAATTTGAATTTGAGGAAACTTGTGAATTATCTCAATTAATTGTTGACAAATTTCCGGTGACAACTCTTCTGTACGTTTGGGACTTGCTTCCACATGGCAATGATTACAAGCTAAGTTACACCGTTTACCCAGATTAATCTGTAAAACAGAGATAGATTTCTTTTTCAGAGGTAGAGATAGCTTGTGAGCAAAGGGAGTATGGTGAGTCGCTTTAGGAGTGGTTGTCATATCTTATCGGGAATTATCTCTACAAATATTAACAACAACCACCGCCATCATAATGCCAAGTGGAATCAGTTACAATAATTTCTTCTGGCATGATACTTGCAAGTTTAGCAGCAGTTTTATCACAAACAGCAGCAGGTAGACCTTTACTTAAAATATGCCCCGCTCCATCATCAAAGAATGATTCTTTGCCTGCATAAATAGCTGTTTTGCCTGTAAAAATACAAGCTCCATCCTCAGGAATAGGAACTTTAAAAGCCACAGAATCTAAACTTTCTAAAAGTAGGGATTTCTCTAAGTTATAGGTATGAATATCTAGAAGTCTATAGGGTCGTTTGGCGCGAATTTCTACTTGACCAAAACCAACATCAATGATTTGTTGAATATACTCTTCATAGGTAATTGCTCCAGATAAACACATTGCTCTCAATTGTTCATTTTCTCGCAAATGTTGGGGAATCGGAAAGGTAGCAATGGGGTCACTCATTTGCAATCTACCACCGGGTTTTAATACTCGATATGCTTCTTGCAGTGCTCGCTGTAAATCGACAGGTTCAAAAATGTTAAATAAGCAATTTTGAGCAACAACATCGACAGAATTATCTATAACTGGTAAATTAAAAGCATCACCTTCGCGAATTTCAACAAAACTCATATCAAACCAAGGGTTAATTTCAGCCGCAATTTGTAAGTTTTTGCTTGCAGCTTCTCGCATTTCCGCAACCGGTTCGACTGCAATTACCCCTCCACGACGACGGGTAAAATAGGCAAATTGTAGAGCTTCTAAACCTCCACCCACTCCTACATATAAAACAGTTGGCTCATTGACTAATTCTGTGGGATGAACTGTACTTCCGCACCCATAGTTCATATCTTGCATTTGCTGAGGAATATTTAATCCGGGGAGTTGTAAGGGTGTGGTTTGCACACAACAAAGTCCAATCTCCGGTGTTTGAGCAACTTCACTGTAGAATTGAGCAGCTGTTTCAAGATAAGTCATGGAAATTTTGAATAGGGTTGAGGTAGTAGGGAATGGAAAATTAGATAAGCAGCGAAAAATTTAGGGAATAGCAATCTCCCATTATTCATGATTCTTTCTTAATTAATCAATCCCTTTTTACCTAATTTTCCTCATCTAACCCTAGTTTGATGAATTTCTGCTGAGAAAATTCTGGGAATTAGCTAAGATTACCATCTATTCTTTTAGTACATAACCGACACCACGTACCGTCTGAATTAGACGCTTCTCTCCATTCGCTTCTAATTTGAGGCGAAGATAGCGAATATAAACTTCGATAATATTGGAGTCACCCATAAAATCGTAACCCCAAACGGCTTCGAGAATGCGATCGCGGGTGATGACTTGTCGAGGGTGAATCAGCAGATACTCCAATAAATCAAACTCCTTAGCTGTCAATTCGATTAATCTTTCTCCCCGATGTACCTCCCTGGTACGTTTATTTAACTTCAAGTCTTCAAACAGTAAAATGTCTAAATCTACTTCCTGGGTGCGACGTAAATGCGCTCTTACCCTTGCTAACAACTCTTCTAGGCTAAAGGGTTTGACAACATAATCATCTGCACCAGCGTCTAAACCTGCCACGCGATCGCTAACCTCATCCTTTGCTGTCAGCAAGATAATTGGAACCTGATCACCCGTACTGCGTAATCGCCGACAAATTTCCAAACCCGACAAACCAGGTAACATCCAATCTAAGATGACTAAATCAGGGTGGGATTCCCGTGCTGTAGTTAAACCTGTTAAGCCATCATTGACAACTGTCACCTGATATCCTTCATAGTTAAGTTCCAACTCAACAAAGCGAGCTAACTTAACTTCATCTTCTACCAGCAAAATGTGCGATGTCATAGACTTTGAACACATCAAATCGAATTAATATACAGTTATTGACAAAAAACTGGCTAATTATCTATCATTTTCTGCTCATCTTACATACATAACAGGCAAAAATACTGATAAGAATTATTGCACTATGTTTAATTGCCTAGGTACTGGATTCTTACGAAAACTATACCTAGGCAGGAAAATTAATTATTAAAAATATAGAGAATAGGAATCAGGCAATCATTGCCAATCTTATCTAGAGATATAGCTAAAAATAATACAGAGTTATCGATAACTGTGATGAACTTCAATCACTATAAAGCCCTGATTGCCAGTTTTGTCAAAATATTCTGGGAAATAGATTAATAAAATCTTTCGGAGCTTCTTGGCAACTGGAAGCGAATATGGGAGCAGTATAAAATTATGGCGCGGAATTATTCATCTTTGGAAATATGGATATAATTACCAATTTCATTGTACTTTTACTATTGCCATTTCTAGTTTTAGCAGTAGGCAGAGATATCTTCACCACATTCATCAGCTAAATAGCATAGAGCTTTGAAGCGCAATCCAACTACTTCTTCATAGAGAGGATTGAGTTTGCACATGGGGGGGATGTGAAAAAGTTTACACCCGAAAACTACGACATCTCTTTCAAAAGGACATTGAGCAGGGATGAGCTTACAAAGAAAATGAGCAAATTCTGGATTTTGAATCTTAGTAGACTCTAGCCATTGACGTAAAGGATAAAGAAAGTCGTAACGGTGTTGAATTTGAGTAAAGCTAGTCATATGTTTTCTCCTTTTTTTAGACTGGATGCCGAACCGATTCCCTGATGACTCTTAATATCTATTACGTTTTGGTTCAGCAATCTTATGCAGTTAATTTGTTTTTTAGGGAACACACTAAGCTACAAAGTCTAGGAGTAAAGTTCCGGATGCTTTGCTGATTCAGCTTCACATTCGTCTGACTTACCTTAAGAATTATCATCATCGAATGTCAGAAAATTCGCTTCACCCGATAGATTCACCCAAAGGGGTGTTGTCTTGGTGTTAATTCCCTTCACTTCCTTCAGGATGAGCGTAAATGCTGAATCTTTGATGAGGAGAGATTGACAGATACTTAAAATCTGTATAAGTAAACTGAGACAGAGGCAAGATTTTCTCTCATTTCATTCCTGGGGGGAGAAATTTTGCAAAATACTTTCTGCCGTATTACAGAGAATCTGATGATGTTCTCCATTACTTGCAAGTAAACCACCCCACTGGTTAATCTCTCCTGTGTTATACAGTAGGGGGCTACCATCAAAGTGAGTAAATTTACCACCAGCCTCTGTTAAAATTAGTTCTGGTGCGGCAATATCCCAATCCTTAGGGGCTGATTTTCCGGAAAGAGAAATATAAATATCTGCTTGCTGCTCAACAATTGTGGCAATCTTTCCACCCACACTACCAACTGATTTATGATTTTGACACGGTAAATTTGCTAACAAATGATTTAATCTCTGATTGCGATGGCTACGACTGACAACCAGGGTTAAATCTTCTAGAGGCTTGTCTGATGAAACTTTAAGAGGTTTAGTTGTACCATTAATGGTTTCCACAAAGCTGCCACCGTCTTTGATAGCGTAGTATATTTTTTCCGCTTCTGGGATTGCCACTACTGATAAAATGGGGCGATGCTCTTGAACAAGGGCAAGGTGAATTGCATACTCTCCAGTTTTTTCGATAAAATCTCTAGTACCATCCAAGGGGTCGATAATCCATGCCCAGGGTGTATGGTTTTGGGGAGACTGTCCTGTTTTGTATGTTTCCTCGGTTATATAGGTAAATTCAAGATTACCTAGCTCTGCTTGTAGACGTTGCAGAATGTGTTGATTGACTGCCATATCCGCAGCAGTAACTGGTTCATCATCTTTGTAAGTTGTGTTTAAATTTTTACTTTCAGTTCCGTTGTAGTAGGAGCGCAAGATATTTGCGGCTTCCCAAGCAACTGTGCGGGTGAGGGAAAGGATTTCTGGCAGGTTTGACATGGGTAGGGATTAGGGAGTAGGGAGAGACGCGATATATCCCGTCTGTACAGGAGGAGTGTGGGCAGGTGGATTATTTGTTACAGGGAAGGATTGTGCATGAATTGTTAACTCAATTACTACCCATCACCTGAATGTTGCATCCATTGACGAGTGCCAAAGTATTGACAGGAAAGGGCAGCTATTTTACTGGCAGATGCGAGGGCATTGGGGAAATTTTCTTGGAGAATGTAGTGACAAAAAGCACCATGAAAAATATCTCCGGCTCCTAGTGTATCAATTGTTGGTGTTGGACAAATATCTATTTGGGAGATTTGCCCGTGGTGGGAGTAGGTGATGGGTTTTTCTCCGTGGGTGATGGCAATGTGAGGAATTGGGAATGTTTGGAGGTAGTTGTATACGTCTTGTTCTGTGTGGCAATGGGGGGGATGGAAGTTGGCAGAACAGATGGCGTAATCAACATAGGGTAATATATTTTCAAATCCAGGTTTCCAACTACCCCCATCAATGACAATGGGAATTCCTTGATTTTTTGCCATGATAGCCATTTCTTGACTAACTACCATTTGATGTCCATCGATGAGGATAATATCGATATTTTCCAGAATATTTGCCGGAATGGTGGTGGTATTAGCTGGTGTTTTGGCAGCATTTAGGGAAATGACAGCGCGATCGCCACTACTTTGAGTCACAATAATTGATGACACTGGTGGTGGATAGACATGATTCGGTTCCAAGTCGGCGATCGCCACGCCATAGGCATCTAAATCTCCACGAATTAGCCCCGTTATTGGATGAGAACCCACAATACCTAAAATTTTGGCAAAATTACCCAAATAACTAAAAGTTACGGCGGCGTTGGTTGCTGGTCCCCCTGCGGCAACGGTGTAATCACTGGCGACTATTTTTTGATTCTCTTGAGGAGGAGATTCTGCTAGGTAAATAAAGTCAAGAGTCAATAAACCGACAAATAAACCATGTTTCATTATTCACTGAGGAATTAAGAGTCAATAAACTTCCTCAAAGAAGTTGGGAAAAGGTTACTAGGGAGTAAGGAGTAAGGAGTAGGGAGTAATGAGTAAGGAGTAATGAGTAATGAGTAAGGAGTAAGGAGTAGGGAGTAATGAGTAAGCTGGTATTTCTTACAAAACAGTAGGGGCGGGTTCACGATATATTCGTGAATGGTTGGAGCATATTTGTAAACCCACCCTTAGAAGTACGGATTTCGTGAGTTACACATTGAATCGGAATAACATCACATCACCTTCTTGCACAGTATATTCTTTTCCCTCACTGCGAACTAGTCCTTTTTCTTTAGCTGCACCCATAGAACCACAGGTGACTAAATCATTGTAAGCAACAGTTTCAGCCCGAATAAATCCTCGCTCAAAATCACTGTGAATCACCCCTGCTGCTTGGGGTGCAGACATTCCGGTGTGAATTGTCCAAGCGCGAGTTTCCTTGGGTCCTGTGGTAAAGTAGGTACGTAGACCGAGTAAGGCGTAGGTAGCGTTAATTAAGGATTTTAATCCACCTTCTTCCACACCTAAGGAAGCGAGAAAATCGGCTCTATCTTCTGCGGGTAATTCTACTAATTCTGATTCTACTTGGGCAGAGACAATTACTACTTGAGCATTTTCTTGGGCAGCAACTTCTCTGACTTTTTCCACAAAAGCATTACCTGTGGCTAAATCGTCTTCAGAAACATTTGCACCATAGATAATGGGTTTGCTAGTGAGTAACCCTAGGGGTTTAATTATCTCTAATTCGTCTGCATTCAAAGCAACTTGACGTACAGATTTACCCTCATTTAAAGCGGCAGCAATTTTTTCTAGTATGGCTATTTCTACCTGTGCTTCTTTACTTGTGCGTGCAAGTTTGCGAGTACGTTCAATGCGTCGCTCAATTTGTGATAAATCAGCTAAACCAAGTTCTAAATTAATTATTTCAATATCCCGTACTGGGTCAACGGAACCAGCGACATGGATGATATCATCATTTTCAAAACAACGCACTACTTGGACGATCGCGTCTACTTCTCGAATATGGGAAAGAAATTGGTTTCCTAAACCCTCACCCTGACTTGCACCCTTTACCAAACCTGCAATATCCACAAATTCTACCCGTGCAGGAATCACCTGTGCAGAACTGGAGATTTTCGCCAAAACATTCAGGCGATCGTCTGGTACTGCAACCACTCCGACATTGGGTTCAATTGTACAAAAGGGAAAGTTGGCAGCTTCAGCTTTAGCATTTGCCACTAAAGCATTAAATAAAGTAGATTTGCCTACGTTGGGTAGTCCGACAATACCGGCTCTTAACATTTTCGCTATATACTATTTCAAGTTTGCAGTCCAGAGGTTATCTTAACTGACTTGGGCACTCTGTTGTGTCATGAGATGTTATTTCGCAGAGATAGTCTTTCTTCGTTGAGATATAAATTAGTCTTGACCTTGATAAATTTGAAAAATGCTTAATCAAAAGCAAACACCCCTTTTAGATGCCCTGAAAGTCAACGCAGAGCGTTTTCATGCAGCTTTTTACACTCCTGGACATAAACAAGGGCGGGGAATTTCTCCCCAATTAGCAGAGATATTTGGTAGAGATATTTTCCGTCATGATTTGCCAGAGTTAGCGGAGTTAGATAATCTTTTTGCACCCTGCGGAGTTATCCAAGCAGCACAGGAATTAGCTGCTGCTCTATTTGGTGCTAGTCATAGCTGGTTTTTGGCGAATGGTTCTACCTGTGGAATTGAGGCGGCAATTTTAGCTACCTGTGGGGATGGGGATAAAATTCTTTTACCTAGGAATGTTCACTCATCAGCGATCGCCGGTTTAATTCTTTCCGGAGCAATGCCGATTTTTCTCAATCCGGAATACGACACCACCCTGGATATTGCCCACAGTATCACACCCCAAACCGTCGCCACTGCCCTAGAAAAACATCCTGATGCCAAAGCTGTGATGATGGTATACCCCACCTATTACGGTGTTTGTGGTGATGTGCAGGCGATCGCCAATATTGCCCATGAATATCATATTCCTCTGTTGGTAGATGAAGCCCACGGCGCACACTTTGCCTTTCATCCGGAATTACCCCTCTCAGCCCTCGCTGCTGGTGCAGACTTAACTGTACAATCTATCCATAAAACCCTCGGTGCTTTTACCCAAGCTTCCATGTTGCACCTTCAGGGAAATAGAATTAACCGCGATCGCCTACGTCAAGCTTTACAACTTGTCCAATCTACCAGCCCTAGCTATCTTCTCCTAGCTTCCCTAGATGCTGCTCGCCAACAAATGGCAATCTCTGGCAAAGAGCTTCTTACCCATACCCTAGAACTTGCTCACCTGGCTCGCACCCACATTTCCTTACCCTCCTTCTTTCCCCTAACTCCTGGCTCTTGCCTTGATTCGACTCGTCTGACTATCAATGTCTCCTCTCTGGGTATGACAGGTTTTGTCGCTGAGGAAATCCTGGATGAAAAATATGCTGTCACCCCGGAATTTGCCTCCCTAAAACACCTGACATTTATTATCTCCATCGGTAATACCCAGGAAGATATTCAACGACTCATTGATAGCTTGAGTAGACTTACCCAAGAATATGGTTCTGAAAAATTTACCTCCCAACAGCCGATTTTGTGGGAGAATCTTTTCAAGGTGGATGACTATGTGCAAATTTCTCCCAGAAGCGCATTTTTTGCCCCCCATCAGATATTACCTATCCGTGAAACAATTGGTCATATCTGTGCAGAAACCATCTGTCCCTATCCTCCGGGGATTCCCGTCTTAATGCCTGGGGAAGTCATTACCCTAGAAACGATAGAATATTTGCAGACAGTTAAAAATTGCGGTGGATTTGTCACAGGTTGTACAGATGGAACCTTGGCAAATATCAAAGTGGTGAAAGTTTATCAACGAGTGCCCTTATAATAACTTGCGACATAAATTGTGTATGCAGAAATTGGAAAATTCTCTTTCTCCCTGTTTTCTGCTGCCTTAGTTCTAAGTAGTCAACTCGACATACTATCACCCCTAGATTGGAGAGGGAGCAAGGGTTTTGATGTTCCCCAGTTCCCATTCCTCCGAACCTAAGGATACAAATAGGTATATCTTCTGAGACTTTGTTCGTAGGTTTGTAGCAATCGCTGGGATTCAGCGAGGGTAATGCGTTTTTCCTCTAACGCTTTTTCACAGCGCTGGCGAATATTTTCCACCATATCTTCCGAGTCGTATTGTACATAACTAACAACTTCGCTCATGGTGTCCCCTTTGACTACGTGTTCAATTTGGTAACCTTTGGGTGTGAGCTGAATATGTACTGCGTTGGTATCACCAAACAAGTTATGTAAATTACCCATAATTTCTTGGTATGCTCCATTGAGGAACATTCCTAGATAGTATGGTTCACCGGGTTGAAACTCGTGCAATTCCAGAACAGATTTAACATCACGCAAATCGATAAAACGGTCAATTTTGCCGTCACTATCACAGGTTAAGTCTGCTAAAATACCCCTACGATTTGGTTCTTCACTCAAGCGATGAATGGGCATGATGGGGAATAGTTGGTCGATCGCCCAACAATCCGGTGCCGATTGAAACACTGACAGATTCACGTAATAGATGGAAGCCATGATTTTTTCTAAGTCTTCCAACTCATCAGGTACGTAATCTAATTTTCTAATAATACTGAGAATTTTGTGGCAACAAGCCCAGTATAGACGTTCAGCTTTAGCCCGTTCGGTGAGAGTGAGAATTCCCAGATTGAAACGACTGATAGCTTCTTCTTTAAATTGAGCAGCGTCGTGGTAAAACTCCTGGAAATTTTCGTCGTTAATAGATTGATAGGTTTCCCAGAGATAGGTAATAACTGGGGGTTCTCCTTCCTTGGGTGGTTCTGGTGTTTCCGCGATAATTTCGCTGGTACTGAGAACATCAAAGATGAGAACAGACTGATGGGAGGCGATCGCCCTGCCACTTTCACTGATTAAGGTGGGTACGGCAATGTTGCGCTCCGTACAAGTATCTTTTAACTCCGCCACAATATCATTGGCGTAGTTCTGCATATTATAGTTTTTTGAGGCATAGAAATTGGTTTGGGAACCGTCATAATCGACACCTAAACCACCACCCACATCTAAGTATTTCATGTCTGCACCCAAGGCTGCTAATTCGACATAAATTCGACTAGCTTCTTGGATTGCATCTTTGATGACATTAATTGCGGAGATTTGAGAACCGACGTGGAAATGCAGTAGCTGCAAGGAACCTAACAGGTTTGCATCCCGTAACTTATCAACTGCTTGGATAATTTCCGGAATTGTTAAGCCAAACTTCGCGCGATCGCCACTGGAAGTCCCCCAACGTCCCATTCCCTGGGTACTGAGTTTTGCTCGCACCCCGACAATCGGTTGAATTCCCAACTGACGACTGACTTCAATAACTAAATCAACCTCTTCTACCTGCTCTAGCACGATAATCGGTGTTTGTCCGAGTCTCTGTGCTAACATCGCGGTTTCGATGTATTCTCGGTCTTTGTAGCCATTGCAAACAAGCAAAGCACCGGGGGTATCTAACAATGCTAGAGCAATCATCAACTCTGGCTTAGAACCAGCTTCTAATCCAAATTGATGGGGTTTACCAAAACGTACTAAATCTTCGATCAAATGACGCTGCTGATTACACTTGACAGGGAAAACCCCACGGTAAACACCAGGGTAATTATACCGAGCGATCGCCTTAGCAAAACAAGAATTTAACCGTTCTATCCGGTCTTCTAAAATATCAGAAAACCGAATCAGCAAGGGTAAACCTAAATTCCGTTGCTTCAATGCATTGACTAGCTCAAACAAATCCAAAGAACCACCGCGATCGCCTTTGGGAGAAACGGTGACATGACCAGCAGCATTAATGGAAAAATAAGGTTGTCCCCAACCCTCAATACGGTACAAAGCTTCGCTATCTTCTATCTTCCAGGTACGAGAACCTTCTTCACTGGCAGCAGGTAGCAACAATTTCTTGTGCTTGGGATGCTTCATTTCAGCTTTTTTACCATTGGATGGAGGTTTCACCACCTCTTCTGATGTAGCAGTTGACTCAACACGCATTTTTCCTAACCTTAAATACGTTTCACCCACGAATAAATAATGTAACTCATCTATCGGGAAACTGAATACAGAAGGATACGGATATTCATCGATTTTTTTTGATGGGTTGCTCGTGCCAGGAAATTTTGTGTCCTTGGCTACAGAAAACCTGTAAGATATCTTTCATAAACAACTGTGTCAATTTAAAAGCTTGTTGAATAAGTATTTTAATTGTGATTTTAGGCACTGAGACTTCACCATTGTTTAGATTTAAATTCAATAATTTGAAATAAAAATAAAAAATCATCCACTTATTACTTAATTTAATTCACCAATACTGATAACAAAACTGTACCAATAAAAAATATGTCTCGTTCTCCTTGGTATTTTATTCCCACTCTCTACTTTGTTTCTGGTTTACCTTACGTCATTATCAACACAGTATCTCCTATTCTTTACAAGAAGCTTGCAGTCGATAATCTACAGATTACTTTTTGGACAAGCTTACTTTATCTTCCCTGGGTCATAAAAATGTTTTGGAGTCCAATTGTTGATATTTACTCCACTAAACGTCAGTGGATATTAACTACAAATTTGCTACTATTTTGTGCTTTCATCGGTACAGCTTTTTCCCTAAGATTACCTAATTTTTTCGCAATTTCTTTAATATTATTAATATTAAGCGCTTTTATCTCTGCTACCTACGATATTGCCAATGATGGCTTTTACTTATTAACTCTCAATCCTGAACAACAAGCTTTCTTTGTCGGTATCCGCTCTTTATTCTACCGCCTAGCCACTATCTTTGCTTCCGGGTTTCTAGTGTTCTTTGCGGGTTATTTAGAAAAATACATTGCAGATAATTCATTAATCTGGATGATAGTTTTAATCTCATCTAGCTTAATTATGGCAGGCGTATTTCTCTGGCATCTCTTGATTTTACCCAAAGCACCCATTGATAAACCAAATGAAAATCAAACTCAAAACAATAACTTTATAGAAATCATTACGCTATATTTTCGTCAAGAGAGAATCTGGGCAATCCTGGCTTTTATCTTACTGTACAGACTAGGTGAAGCCATGTTAGTGAAAATCGCCTCACTTTTCCTCTTAGATAAATCATCTGTGGGTGGTTTAGGTTTATCAACATCACCTATTGTCGATCGCGCAGCTGCCAAAGGTGACAGAGTAGCAAACGAGATTATGAATCAAGCTGTAGATTATTTGGTGACAGCAAGTAGCTCCGTGGTTGAGAGAATTTTTACCCCTGGTATTCGGTTAGAGATTGTAACTACTGGTAGTGTTTGGCAAAGTCAATGGGGAATGTGGGAAAAATTTAGTCAAGGGATGACTGGTAAATATGATTTTGTAGGTGTAATTTTACCCCGTAATGAACCTGCTTTTGGTGCTGCCTTGTTGGCAAGAAATACTTATCAAAGTTCCTAGTAATTAGAGATTTTCATAAAATATACAGATAATTAAGATAATCATCATTATTGTTGGCTGAAATTAATGTTGTCAAAACTTATTATTTTTAGTCACTAATATCGGTAGATTCAGCTTTTGGAGCTATATTTTTTAATTTAAAGTATCCAAAATTTGCAATTATTTTTGCTTCAGCATCTTGAGATTGACTTGAAGAAACAGCCTTTCAGAAATTATGATAGCAAAAGTAATGAGTATAAGCTCCCCAACTTTTGAAAGGAGTCAGGGAGATGAGCAATTTTCAGAGATTTAAAACACGAGCGATCGCCATGATTCTGGAGATATGAAAAATTACCCCTGGAGACTAATCTCCTACTGTTTCTGGATCATCAATGCGAATGTGCCAAGATTTACCTTGATCAATAGGAGGATTAATTTTGATTATTGCTTTATTTGCAAAGAGTTTTAATTTAGTGGCGATGGTAAATAGTGCATTCTGAATAAACCAGTAACTATCTTTGCTGTGGCAATTAATCACTAGTGTTAAGACATTTGCTCTAACTGTGAAATACCAATGACAACTAGATAACAAAGTTCTAGTCACTGGATCGCAAGCTCTAAAAAAACGTTGAACTATAGCTTCTTCTAATTGACTGAGTAATAACTCATCACGAGGAGAAATTTGATAAGCGGGTAAACCGTCAGAGGGGAGATAAGGTTTGTACATAGGACTTTTCCTTTTTTAAAGGGAAAACTGTAGACGAATGCACCTATCATAAATTTTCATTCGGCAAGGTACTTTGCTTGACAGCAAAATCAGGCGCTTTCAGCTTCGTCTTCTGAATATATTCAGTGTAGGCTGATTTTTTATATTTACCATCCACCTTGAGACGATAGTTCATCAATACCTTTGAGTTACGGAGTTACACTCTGATAATTTTGATAATTCTATATATCTGAGTGATGAGTAGTACTTACATTTCTATTTTTACCTAAATATTGACTGACAACTTTAGGCTATCAAGAGCAGAAAGCTTACTATAAATGCATTACAGCTATAATTGATAATCATTTAAAATCTATAATTCGTATTTTAAAAAATAGCAAAAAAACATATTTTTATACTTAACAGCAATTATTATACCGCAAATATAACCATTTTATTTATGTAGATAAATACCCAAAAAATACATATAAGTACATTGACATATATCGACATGAATGTGTCAAATGTTGTTAAAAAAATATTAATCAACTCTTATATGTAAATATATTCCTCCTCCCGATTGTCTCAGTTGTAACGCGCTAGATTGAAGACTGTTTCTCAAAATATAAATTATCTGACATTAATTTACTAGAAGATGTAATTACTAAAGGCACTTCTTGGAAAAATTGAATTTTATATCAGATATTTGCTTGTATGTAATTATACTTTCATGGTTTTCCCTGAATAGCCAGCAATAATCAATAACTCAATTAGAATAAAAACCTATTCCTCTCGGCACTAAGATAAGTTATTAGGAGAGATTTATATCTAATAATTCCTGTTCTATAGGGTTTCGAGTAATTTATTCTCGATGGTTTTGGTGACTAACTGATTACCCCGTAAATTCAAATGAATATGATCATGGTAGAAAGATTTGGCATCAGTTTCTTTTTGTAATATCGGGAGAAAATCTATATAGTTAATTTTTTGCTTCTGGGTAAACTCTACTAATCTTTGTCGTGCTTGAATTTCGTAGTCACGGGAACCCTTCTCCTCTAGCTCTCGAATCAGGGGAGTCATCACTAACAGAAATTGACTCTGATTTTCTTTGACTAAATCATGAATTTCACTAATTGCTGTCAGGTTAACTCCTACGCGATCGCCACCTTCTTGATAAACTGCTGTCATCTCTGGGATAGGCTGGGGTTTTAAAACATAACGCTGGATGACTTCTAGGATTGCCAGAGGTGGTTTGTGATCAGGATAATTGCGATCGCGCCCCACGGGTAAAGAAGTCGGTGCTGTCGCAAATAAATCATCTGTGTTGATAATTAACACCACTACCTGAGCTTGAAATGTCCCAAAACGCTTTAAGTAAGCCAGTTCATTTCTTGGTCCCCAGGAATTTGCAGAAGCATTTAATACTTCTACTTTGTCAGTATTGTTAAGCTTCGCTGACAAGAGGGACTCACGTAATAAGCTAGAAATGGTATTTTCTTGGTCTGTCCACCATCCACCATTGGCAATAGAATCACCGATGAGAAATACTCGCAAAGTCGATGATGGACGTGTCTGCTGAATTACTTCTCCCCGCATGGAATACTGATTAATCTCAATCCGATTACCGAAACGTCGAGTCTTCTGATTCGGAGAGAGCAGATAACCAATTTGCTCATCAGTAATATAGAGCAAGGGATTGCCAAAACCAAACAGCGATCGCAATCCGACTTCCACCAATAAAAACAATCCGCTTACAGAGGCAATAATTATTACTAGTATTGTTTTCACCTATAAGTACCCTCAACAGTCAAAGGACATTACTCAAAAACAACACAGTTATAACAAAGGGAAACAGGAAAGCTACAAGAAAGAAGGCTTTTTTCTGATTCCTGTTACCTATCAACTTGACAAAGCTTAAACAAAATATAATGAAAATAGTCACAAACAGACCTCTGCAAAGGTCAAGTAAGGCACTAAAATCGAGACGGACAGTGGGAGCGTAACAAAAGGAGGATTACCCAACAATGTCCGATTTAAACCGAGGAATCATGAAGTTCGATGGTGCAGATTCTCCCAAACTAGTGACTATTTCTACCGTACTGGTTTTGGGTTCGATCGCAGTTCTGATTATTTGGGCTGTCCAATCAGCCTATGCAGTCGGATAAAAATTGCTAGCTTACTGGGTGCTAAGTGCTACAGCTGATGGAAATACATGATGTGCAAAGCGATATTTCAATCTCCTGTGGCACAAGTATCCCTGCCATTAACTAGTAAGGAGTCATATCTCCCAGAGCGGAAAGCAACGCTAACCTAATCAAGAAATCATGTTTAATGTGAATCAAGTCTTGAAAACCTTATGCAATGAGAGGGGTTTTTAACTCACTTCAGGCGTAAATATTAAAAAAATATTACGTTAATTTTTCAAAAAAAGACGTTTTTCTCATGTCAAAGTATCTTTAAGAACTAAATCATTGTCTATACTTTCCTTGACAAATCCCCACATATCAGCATCTGAATTATCTACGGTTACTTAAAAATAAAAATAAAAGTATCAAAATGTACCCAAACTATGACTATTTGGGATTTTAGATTCTAGATAGAAAATAAATTTAAAATCCTGAATCCACGATGCTTGAACTCTGGGGTATTTTCGTTATTTTGCTTATTTGCCCGCTTTTGGGTGCGCTGCCATTAATTAGTTGGATTACCCATATTTGGAAAGGGCGGGAATTTGCCCAAGTGGGAGTCAACAATATTAGTGTTTCTGCTGCTTTTTATCATGGTGGGGCAGCAGTGGGAATTCTGGCGATATGTTTAGAATCACTTAAGGGGATTGGTGTAGTTCTCCTGTGTCGTTTGTTCTTCCCTGATGGTTCAGCTTGGGAGTTAATTGCCTTGAGTGCGTTGATTCTGGGGCGGTATAGTGTTGGTCAGGGAGTGGGAATTACCAGTGTTGTTTGGGGATTTACATTTCATGACCCCTTGGCAGCAGGATTTCTGTTTTTAGTGGCAAGTATTTGTTTTACAATTGTGCGCGATCGCCAGTTAGCCAAGTATGGAGTTTTAGCCCTCGTACCCGTAATTATTGGGATTATCCATGCAGAAGATGGCTTGAGAGTTTTTGCCGCAGTTGCATTTGCAGCTTTAATTGGTTGGATATATCAGCAGATACCAGAGACATGGACGTTATCAAGTAACACCACCTCTAGGGAAAATATCCCTGACTTATCACCGCAATTGCGAAGTGAACAAACAATTTTATCTTTAGACGATCATCTCGATGGGGCGATCGTTGGGCAAAAAGCTGCTCGTCTTTCCCAGTTACGCCGTTGGGGTTATCCTGTACCCAAAGGATGGGTATTATCACCCTACGATGACCCAGAAATCTTAATTGAATATCTCCAGCCTTCGGAATTATCTCCCCTAGTGGTGCGTTCTTCTGCCGTGGGTGAAGATTCTGATCAAGCTTCCTCTGCGGGACAATATCAGACATTTTTGAATATTACTACCAAGGAAGGATTACGCCGAGCGATCGCCCTGGTACAGGAATCCTACAATCAACCAGCAGCAATTCAATATCGCCGCGATCGCCAACTTCATGATGCGGCTATGGCAGTATTAATTCAACAGCAAGTTCAAAGTGTCTATGCTGGTGTCGCTTTTAGCCGTGACCCCATTACCCAAGAACAGGATGCTGTCGTTATTGAAGCAGTCGCGGGTCATGGAACACCTGTGGTTGCAGGACGTGTCACCCCCGAAGCGTACCGCGCATTTGTTCTAGATACGGATAATCTATCTCTGATTCAATTGGAAGGGAAAGGTAGAGTCCCCGCCGCTCTTATCCGTCAAGTTGCTTACTTAGTACGTCGTCTAGAAGACAGACACCACGGAATCCCCCAGGACATTGAGTGGAGCTACGACGGGCAAATGCTCTGGGTTTTGCAAACTCGACCGATTAGCACCATGTCCCCTATCTGGACAAGAAAACTAGCTGCTGCCATGGTTCCAGGGTTAATTCATCCCCTGAGTTGGTCAATTCATCAACCGATGATATCTAGTGTCTGGGGAGAACTTTTTGCCCTGTTATTGGGGGAAAGGGTGCGCGGGTTTGATTTTTCCCAAGGAGCAAATTTATACCACTCCCGTGTCTACTGCAATGCTTCTTTGTTAGTCCAAATTTGCCGTCGTTTGAACTTACCAGCCAACAGTTTAGAGTTTTTCACCCAAGGAAAGGATTTTCCTGTCATTAATTGGGATATTTTAATTCGCAATTTTCCCGGAATCCAGCGCCTCTTTTTACGGGAATTTTCCCTAGAAAAGGACTTTAAGCGGGATTATCACCGCACATTTGCCACCGCTCTCTCACAAATTCAACAAGAAAATCTTGAGGAATTAGAACCCTCAGCGCTTCTCCAAAGAATTGATTTTATCTGTGACTGTATTCGGAAAATCACCTACTATCAGGTATCAGCACCTCTGAGTGTGGCATTACGTCAGCATTTACTACGAGTTAAGGATGGGAAAATTGACGAGAGTCAAATACCAGAGGAAGCAGCACTGCGATCGCTACAAGAATTGGCAATGACTGCAAGGGAATTATTCCCTGATTTCGATCCTGAAACCCTATTTGAAGACTTAGCTTTATCTGTGAAAGGACAAGAAATTATTCAGGAATTTGACCGACTGGTGGAGCAATATGGTTATTTAAATGAAGGGGGAATTAATCTTGCTTCACCTACTTGGAAGGAAGATAAACCAGAGGTAAAACTCCTATTTGTGCAGTTAATGCAAACAATTACACCAGATAGGGGTAAAAAAATTCGCAAAAAAGGGGCAGTTCAACGCAGAGTCAATTTGAAAGCACAAGTTAGGGAAATTTATGCGCGTCTATTGGCAGAGTTACGCTGGACATTGATTTCCTTAGAAAATATTTGGTTGCAGACAGGTTTACTCTACGATGGGGGAGATATATTTTTCCTAGAAATTGAGGAAATTCGTCGTCTAGTTAGCAACTATGATGAAGAACTTCTAACGCAATTAACAGATGTGATTCAACAGCGGCGATCGCAATTTAATCATGATACCTATCTGACCTCCGTACCCCTGCTTGTCTATGGTCATAAACCCGGTTATTTCCATCTTTCCCATTCCCCATCCACAGAAAAAACCCTCCAAGGGATACCCGTGAGTTCCGGGAAAACCACAGGTAAGGTGAAAATTCTCCAGAGTTTACAAAATTTACCAGAAATTGACCCCGATACTATTGTTGTTGTCCCCTATGCTGATTATGGTTGGGCAGCCCATCTGATTCGGGCTAAGGGTATCATTGCCGAAGTTGGTGGTAAGCTATCCCACCTGGCGATTTTGGCGCGAGAATATAACATACCCGCAGTTATGGATATTCACCATGCCACCCATATCTTAAAAGATGGTCAAGTTGTCACCATTGATGGATTTAGAGGTGTGGTGGAAATTTTAGATTAATCCCTGAACAAAATCTATGGAAGAACTATGGGTTTAATTGCGAACTAATTCAAAATCATATCCGGTACGGGAACGGGAATTTGGCTGAGATTTCACCTGAACCAGTTGCACCGGAGCATTGCGATCGCCAGAATTAGCAAACCTCAATTCCCCAGAAGCACCCCTAGCGGCGAAATTTCCACTCTTCAAAGCTTGTTGAACACCTTGACGGCTAGGATTAGTCTCAATTGCTGTGATTAAAGCACGAGCCGCATCATAACTTAAAGCAGTACGCCAATTCACATCCGCATCCCAAAGTTGACGAGATTTCTGAGGAAAATCCGCACCCGGATTACTTTCTAAATGCCAAGGTACAGCCAGAACCATATTTTCTCCTTGCCCCTGACTAATTTCTAAAGTTTTTAATGCATAAAACCCATCCCCAGCAAGTAAAGGCAACCGACGTTGATTGACTTGAATCACCTGCAACCCTTTATCCAAAAGCTGAGAATTAGCAGCTAACATCAAAACTTCTACCCCCTGCGCTTGGGCAATACTTTGAGCAGCACTAAAATCAGGTTTTGACATATCAAATTCGTGGCTAACTTCACCACCCGCAAGGGAAACCGCAGAGACAAATTCTGATTTTAAAGACTGACTATAACCACTTTGAGAATTATAAAAAATAGCTGCTTTCTTTTTATTTAATTTCGTTGTCATATAGTTAGCCAGCGCCCTTGCTGCCATAAAATCACTAGGAACAGTCCGAAATACATAGGGGCTAAAATTCGAGATTTTTACCGCGCTACTAGTAGGAGAAATTGCCACCAATTGCTGAGAATTATATATTTCTCCAGCAGCGAGAGTCGCATCACTAGCAAAATGACCAACAACACCCAAAATCTCCGAGTTTTTTACAAAATTCTGGGCAATATCTTTTACCAATTCCACCCGATCATCATCACTGGCAATAACTACTTTTAGAGGTGTATTTTTGATGCCGCCCTGAAGATTAATTTCATTCTGAGCTTGAGCTACTCCCCGTAATACTTCTAAAGCAAAATTTGGTTCTGTAGCTAGAGGAATTGAGACAGCAATACTGTAGGATTTCTTATTACCTATTTTGGCATTATTCAGATAAATTAAAGTTTCTGGGTCATTCTTTTTACTTTGCAAAGCAGCTTGAAAATAATTGACAGCTTCTTCATATTTACCCGATTTAAAAGCCGCAATTCCATCTCTTTTAGCTACAGATACATCACCAGGAGTTAGAGAAATTTCTCCCGCACTTATCCGGGACTCACTTTGATTATTATTAGCAGAATTAGAAATATTAACAGATACCTGATTACCTCCGGGCAAAATATCTTTAAATAGGTAGTAAATTCCACCACCAACTAAACCTAAAGTTATTGCTAAAGATAATAATAAAATTTTAGTTTCTTTATTGAAATTCATATATCTTATCCAGAGAATGTCACAGAAAATATTATGCCATGTTTAAGGAAAGATAGGTTCTTTGTCTTCATATCCTCTACTTTTTGAAAAGTCAGATATCTAGCAGTTCCACAAGAGATTATTCTATGCAGTTGCGGTTATAATGTAAAGAATGACGCTTTCTAAACTCTTCAAGCCGACTCTCAAGCATTTGGCAAAAGTTTAATATTTTTTAATATTTATTTATTCCTCATAACATGGCAACGAGGGAGAAGTTATTGTCTAAAAATCAAGGTTTTCAGATTGGCAATATATTTTTTTTAAACAACAAGGTAGAGTTACAACAAAAGAGTCTATGCGATTGCTTCGTCGTTCCTCATCGCAATTACGGGATTACAATTTATTTTGTTGAGTTATGAAAACTTAGGATGCACCCGTAGCTTTATATTTAGATTTTTGTTTGTTTTCTGGAAAACACGGTAGAGTTACTGTATAAAAAACAGATTTAAAACAGTAGTTTTACAGCTATGCCCCAAGATATTCCCAATAATAAAAACTTCCGAGGCAGGAATTTTAAAGGTCAAGACTTGGCTGGCGCAGATTTTAGCGATGCGGATATTCGAGGTGCAAATTTTACTGGTGCCAACCTGACAGAAGCAAATTTTACCAACGCCAAGGCTGGATTGCAAAAGCGTTGGGTGTTTGTGTTGATGGTTGCTGTGCTGGTGCTGGTGGGATTATCGGGGTTTCTATCGGCTTTTAATGGTTATTTGGTATCGCTGATATTTAGTTCGGAGTCTCAAAATAAAATTGTAGGCTGGGTTGCTCTAATTACGATATTTGTTTTCGTTGTTGTCACAATTCGCCAAGGAATTGCGATCGCTTATGGATTTTCGCTCGCAGCCTTAGCCTTAGCCGTAGCCTTAGCCGTAGCCGGAGCCTTCGCCGGAGCCGTAGCCGGAGCCTTCGCCGTAGCCGGAGCCGTAGCCTTCGCCGGAGCCTTAGCCGTAATTTCTACCCTATTCAGTGCATATATCGCTTGGCAAGCGATCAAAGGCGACCCAAAACAAGCTCCCATCCGCAATATAGCTGTCGCATTCGCTGCGATTGGTGGTACGAGTTTTCGCGGAGCCAACCTCACCGATGTAAATTTCACTGGTGCAACCCTCAACAATACCGATTTCCGTCAAGCGAAGTTGATTCGCACCTGCTTTCGCAATACGAAAAAACTCGATTTAGCCCGTCCAGGGAATAGTTATTTAAAAAATCTGGATTTACAAAAATTACTCGTTGGTGTTCTCGATACGGATAAAAATACTAAAAACTCGAATCGAAGTAAAAATAAAAAGACAGATAAAAATTTAACTAAAAATTACGATCGCCAAGATTTACGGGGCATCAATTTACAAAACACCAATTTACAAGATTTCAGCTTTATTGCTGCCGATTTGAGCGAGGCAAATTTACAGGATACCGATTTATCGCGTGCGAAATTAGTCCAAACCCAACTCGATCGCACTGACTTAACTGGTGCAAACCTGACGGGAGTGTTTATCGAAGATTGGGGTTTGACTGCCGACACCAAACTCGATGGAGTACGCTGCGATTACGTGTTTATGCGTCTTCCTCCCGAAAAGCGTCCGGCTTTTCTCCCCTTACCTCCCCACGAACAACACAATGACAATCCCCAACGGGAACCCAGCGATTGGGACAAAAATTTTAGCGATGGGGATTTTGCCGATTTTATCGCTCCCCTCAAGCAAACCCTGAATTTATTCCACAACAAACCCGTCGATCCGCGTTTGGTTGCCATAGCTTTTCAAAAACTCAAAGAAGCCCATCCGGAAGCAGATTTAGAAATTATTGGTGTGGACAAAAAAGGCAAAAACCGCGATAAATTACATCTCAAAGTCGAAGCCAATACCAGCAACCAAGATGTGGCAACTCTCCATACCAATTATTTTGCCAATCTTGACGAACTCCAAGCCTTACCCCCAGCAGTTTTACAAGCAATTCTTGCCGAACGCAGTGCAGTAATTCGCATGTTAGCGGGACTGTTGGAAGGGAAACAAACAAATCAAACTTCTATCCAAATTCCGATTCAAAATTCACCAAATCAAAATCAGGAGAATACAACTATGAATAATTCAGGAAATAACCGCCATATTACTACTGGTCGTGATTATCGGGAAACCAATGTAAATGACCAAGGTACATACGTTGAAGGTGATTATTTTAATAACCCGCAACAAAAACAAACTCTAGCTGAAGCCGCCGCAGAAATCCAAAAATTACTCGAACAATTAGATAAAACCTACCCCAGTAATACCACCACGGGAAAAATGGAAATAGCCACAGGAGTAATCCAACATCTTGATTGCCATCCTGATTTTGCAGAACGACTGATGAGCGCAATCAAAGCTGGAAGCGTGCAAGCAATTGCCCAACTTCTCAACCATCCCGCAGCCGCTTTTGTAATTGGTGCATTGGACGATTGGCAAAAAACCAAGGAAAATTCGACAGTATCGTAAATCAGTCAACCTTCTAAAGCTCGGAAAAAACGGTGGTATCATGCCTAATAGAAGGAATTTGAGGATTAATAAGCTATGAAAACCCGTAGTTTTACAGTTATTCTTCATAAAGAAGATGATATGTACATAGCTGAATGTCCGGAAGTTGGTACTATAGACCAAGGAAAAACTATAGAAGAAGCGATCGCGGGTTTGCGAGAAGCAACTCGGCTTTATTTAGAAGAGTTTCCCCTACCTGAAACATCACCAAGATTTGTGACCAGTATTGAGGTTAGTTATGCCTAAGTTGCCCAGAATCCCTAGCAAAGAGGCAATTAGGGCACTTGAGCGTTTGGGTTTCGAGCAAGTTCGTCAAACTGGTAGCCATGTAGTCATGAAAAAATCGATCGAAGGGGAAGAAATTGGCTGCGTTGTGCCTTTGCATCGAGAATTAAAAGTAGGTACTTTGAGCGGTATTCTCAAGCAAGCACAAATAACAGTCGAGGAATTTATCGATAATTTGTAATCGTTGAAAATTCGTGCCTTCCTGCACCAACCGATTAAGAAGTTGCGGCAATTAGAATAATAAAGAAAGTAATCTATATATCAGACGAAATAGGGCTGCGATCGCCACGGAAATTAAAGCCGCAGCAGTGGCAATAATCAGAATTTTAGTTAGAGGGAAGCCTGCGTGTAACCAAGGTACAAAGGAAATAATTCCTAGGCTAATTCCAGGAATTAACAATAAATCCCATCTTTCAATCCAGCGTCGTGTTTGAGCAAAGACAAGAGTACCGATAATTGTGGCAGTCATTACCACTGTAAATAGGGAAGATTTAGACAAACTAAAAAGGGCGATCGCCATTAATCCCCCCTGAAACCCACTAAAAGCTGCTCCTGCAAGAATCTCTATGACTGAAAAATTAGCAACTGGCTGGATTCCTGCGGACTTTGATGGCTTTTTGACAACTTTCCCCGACTGATTCAAAGTATCAAATACTTCCTGAGCAGATTGATAGCGTTGATTTGCCGCAGGTAGAAGCATTTTATTGAGAATTTCCGTAAGTTGAGAACTGATTTTAACCTGCTGCTGCCATTGCCATTGATTACTGAAAGTATCAAAAAACTTGATAATATCCTGTTCTCCCGTGAGCAACATTAAACAAGTCACAGCCAAAGCATATAAATCAGTAGAAGGGTATACCTGTCCCCCCGACATTTGTTCTGGTGGGGCAAAACCCTGGGAATAAATTCCTGTAGAAGAACTTGCTGCACCAGGAGGAGAGTTTGTCACCTGCTTAACTGCCCCAAAATCCAGGAGATATAACTTACCCTGGCGATCGCGCATAATATTTGAGGGCTTAATATCACGGTGAATAATTCCTTGGGTATGCACAAATTGCAATACGGGGAGAATCGCTTGCAACACTTCCCGGACTTCTGCCTCGGAAAACTTTTTTTTCTGGTTCAGTTCTTCTTCGAGATTTTGCCCATCAATAAATTCTTGGACAATGTAAAAAAATTGGTCTTGTTTCCCCCCCTGTAAGCTAGGGACAATCATTGGGAAAAAAGCAAACAAATTCGGAATTTGCTCATGCTTATTACCAATTTTTTCTAATACCTCCGCTTCCCGTTCAAATAAATCCTGTGCCAATTGCTGCTGGGTGGGGGTAAGATTGCCCACAGGTTGAAACTGCTTAACTACACATTGACGCATTCCCGGAGTATGGCGATCGCGTGCCAAAAATGCCGTACCAAAACCACCCCTTCCTAGAAGTTTTTGGGGTATGTAACGCCCCACCAAAATCAAAGGCATACCACAGGTAGTACAGTATTTTTGCTGTACTGTTCTGATAGTTCCAGGATCATCTAAATCGGCAAAATGATTTTGGGGACGAGGGCAACCGGGGCGAGTGCAGTAGATTTCCATATAATAGTCACTAGTCAATAGCCCATTGTCAATGAGACAGTGCTGAGTACAGAACAAAGGGCAATGGATGATGCAGTAATTGCATAAAGAGTTTTACACATCACATTATTCTCGAATAATCTTTCCAGAGCCATACTTGTGTAATGATGTTTGTCCTTATAGTGACTGAGCATACAATACTTAAACATTCTGGTTGGGAATTCAGAATCTCCCAGGCGCTTTGCCCTGACTCTACAGCACTAATTGATAGCGACTCCTAGTTAAATCTTATTCCTCATCAGAATTGGGTGTATCCGTATCAAATGTAGCAATAGCTAGAGTTTTATGTGATGATTTTAGCGTATCCATACTCCATCCTGGTGCCGCGAATTGGGGCAAAATCTCCTTACTGAAAGCTTCTGCGGCTTTAGAACGGTAACGGTTGGGATTAAATATTAGCCATAGGGTACGCTTCACTACCACACCTTCAATAGGCGTACAGTGTAAAACACCCATTTGTAATTCCTTGGCGATCGCACTGGTAGAAACAAAGGCAGCTCCTAACCCGGATTGCACCGCATTTTTAATTGCTTCAATGGAGTTTAATTCCATCTCTACCTTGAACCTACGAGTATCTAAGTCACAACGACTCAAAACTTGGTCGATAACTTTACGGATAGTCGATTGAGAATCAAGGGTAATGAATTGTAATTTATACAAGTCGTCTTTTTGAATTGTTTCCAGTTTGGTAAAGGGATGGGAAACTGGTAGTATCAGCGCCAACTCATCTTCCGCATAGGGCACAATTTCTAAGGATTCTGCTAATTCTCCAGGAATTTCACCCCCAATAATTGCCAAATCTACTTGACCATTGACTACACTCCAAGCAGTACGACGGGTGGAATGGACATGGAGTTGTACCGCCACATCAGCATACTTCTGCCGAAACATCCCAATCATCCGAGGTAATAAATAAGTACCTGTGGTTTGAGATGCACCGACAATTAAAGTCCCCCCCTGGAGATTTTGTAAATCTTCGATGGCACGACAAGTTTCCTGACATAAGCTGAGGATTTTTTCTCCGTAACTTAGCAGAAGATGTCCAGCTTCGGTGAGTTGGGCACGTCGTCCACCACGATCAAACAAGGGCACATCTAGCTGTCTCTCTAGGTTTTGTACCTGTAAACTAACCGCAGGTTGGGAAACATAGAGACTATCAGCCGCACGCTTGAAGCTACCCTCGGCGGCGATCGCTTTGAGAATACGTAACTGATCTAAAGTAAATGGAAGGTCAGACATAAGGCTCAACCCACAAACAAGAAAGGAGCAGCATTGGTAGATAACCAGCGTTTCATAAGGTTCTAGCTGGAAGTTAGTAATTTATCGCATCTTAAACTTGGAGACTTAAACCGCAAAAGACAGTAACATAATTTCTTGAAGAAAGCCCCCTTTGAATACTTTGTGCTATTGATTGTACTTAGTTAAGTTTTCTTTATATTACTTCATCTATGTATAAGCCTTTACTCTAGTTCGGAAATTCCAGAGTCGGACGATTCCAGTCACCATGAGAAGATGGGACAATAGCTAACGGCTTCTATAACTACAACAACTCCCATAACTCCTGCACCTATTTTTTCATGGATATGATTCTGCCACCTTGGTTAACCCCCAGTCATTTTGTCATGTTCGGATTGCTATTTGCCTTTGCGATCGCCCATAGTGGTGGCGCAGCCCTCCGTCCTTGGGCAGAGAAACACATTGGAGCTAGACTTTACCGAGTTTGTTTTGCCCTAGTTAGCATCCCCATGGCGACTATCTTAATTATTTACTTTTTTAACCATCGTTATGATGGACTACAACTGTGGCAAGCGCAAGGTGTCCCTGGAGTCAAGGAATTCGTTTGGCTCTCCTCGGCGATTTCCTTTCTGTTTTTGTATCCAGCTACATTCAATCTCCTAGAAATTGCCGCCATTCAAAAACCCCAAGTCCATCTCTACGAAACTGGGATTATTCGCATCACCCGCCATCCGCAAATGGTCGGACAATTAATTTGGTGTATTGCCCATACCCTATGGTTAGGCACCACTTTTATGCTCGTCACCGATTTGGGGTTAATGTTACATCATTTATTCGGTGTCTGGCATGGCGATCGCCGTCTGCAATGGCGCTATGGGCAAGCCTTTACCGAAGTTAAGCAACGCACTAGCATCATCCCCTTTCTCGCGGTTTTAGATGGTAGACAAACCCTAAAATGGCAGGAATTTCTCCGCCCTGCCTATATCGGCGTAATTCTCTTTGTTGGGCTATTATGGTGGGCGCACCCACTATTGATGACAGCAACGAGTAAGGTAGAATGGTAATGTAGATAGCACCTATGAGCAGCAGCTACAAATAGCAACTGAATTAGTATTTCAGCTTAACAGTTGCTACCAAGTCAATGTAGGATCAAATAAAAGTAGTTGTCAGTTAAGATGCTTTCAGTTAAATTTAGCGATTTTGTCTTCAAATCCATCAGCTATGGCTTACCTTGGAAGTCAGCAACAGTAAACACCCAACTATTCCCACCAGTGTGCATTGCAAAAGCTTGATGAATTAAGTTTTTGCCATCCGTTTTGTGGTGTTTCCCTGACAAATAATCAAGTGATGTCATTTCTAAGTTGATACAAATCTGTAGTTGAAGATGAAGAAATGAACGGATAAAATCCTCTAGCTAGGGTTTTGACAAGTTTATCCCTTGTTTGTTTTTGCATGGAGAAACAGGTTTTAGGATTGAACTGTGAAAACATGAAATCTTCAACCTCTCTGATTTTCCCTGGTAGAAAAATACCTGACAAATGATTTTAATAGCCCAATACAAAATCCCCTAATCTCAATTAACTGAATACTCTTGCTAATAACTGATTCGATATGAAAACCATATAAATTTTAGAGGCATCATGGTGTTGTCGGTTAACGAGCGGACATTTACTCAAGAAGTTTTAGAATCCCCTATTCCTGTTTTGGTAAATTTTGAAGCACCTTGGTGTGGATTATGCCGAATAGTGCATCCTTTATTACTGAAGTTTAAGGCTCAATGTGGGGAAACCATTAAATTGGTTGATATCAATGCCGATGACAACTTTAAACTTTCAAACACCTACCGACTGACATCTCTACCAACATTACTTTTAATTGAAAGTGGTACTGTCAGACAGCGTCTAGAGGGTTTTCGGAGTCGGGATGATCTCATGAGAGCTTTGGAAGAAATCAAAAATACCTACAGTGGTTTATCGTCTACCTATGTTCCCCAAGCTGCTGATTTAAGAGTTCGTTAATCATCAAAATATTCAATAGATAATAGTGATTCTGGAATAATCCAACCCTCTATGGGCTGGGTTTTTTCTCCGAAACTACCACTATAAAGCCGATAAAAATCTCAACTTTGGAGATATCATCTCTCAAAGTAACCGTCATCTCGTTCGATACGGATAACCCAAAACCAGTCTCTGGCAATAGTTTCAAGATAAATTCGAGTCATATCCAATTTCTATAGTTACATAGTTGTAAACTATATAACTACCGACAAATGAAATTCTTAACTATTGACTCATATCTATTGCAAAAATATAAAACTAAACTTAATTACCCCACCGGATGAGTATCAGGTGGGGTATTTTATCCTCTAGGGTGTGTGTCACAATTATTAACAGATCCGCAAAGGACTGTTGCTTGTAGACGGATAATTGGGAAAACCGTCATTCCGATTCACATATAGTCCAGTTCCAGGCTGAAGTATGTAGACGTTCATTAGAACGTTAATATAGTTCTGTTCCTCCCGCCAGGGTTAGCGAGTTTCCCAACTTCGATAATTATTGCTCGCCATCAGGGCTACCGGAGAAAACGTGAGTCGCTGGGGTTCTCTCAGTTAAAGCCACTTCGGGAGCCATCACCCGCAGGACTTCCCGGAGGGTAAAAAGTGTGAATAAATCCTTACTAGCCTTGCATTGTCAAGACTTACTCCTTGCCTGCAAAAAAATTTTTGCCCACAATGAACAAGGCTTATACTTTTTTCATACTTCAGCCTCAATCCCATATACATCAAGAATTCTACAAATAGGCGTCAGTGATGGAACTAATCTATCAATATGCCTGGCTGATTCCAGTATTGCCGCTATTTGGAGCAATGCTGGTGGGGCTAGGACTTATCTCGTTTAATCAGGTGACGAACCGCTTAAGACAGTTAAATGCAGCATTGATTATCTCCCTCATGGGTGGTGCAATGGGACTGTCGATCGCCCTGTTATGGAGCCAGCTACAAGGACATGAAACTTACCTCCGTACCATTGATTGGGCATCGGCTGGGAATTTTCACCTCACCATGGGCTATACAGTCGATCACTTGACATCCGTGATGTTGGTGATTGTCACTTCCGTAGCCTTCTTGGTGATGTTATATACCGATGGCTACATGGCTCATGACCCTGGTTATGTCCGTTTCTACGCTTATCTCAGCTTATTCGGTTCTTCCATGTTGGGCTTGGTAGTCAGCCCTAACTTGGTACAGATTTATATTTTCTGGGAACTGGTGGGGATGTGTTCCTACCTGTTGGTGGGTTTTTGGTATGACCGCAAAGCGGCTGCTGATGCTTGCCAAAAAGCCTTTGTCACCAACCGTGTGGGGGACTTTGGCTTACTTTTAGGGATTTTAGGATTATTTTGGGCAACAGGTAGCTTTGATTTTGCTGTCATGGGCGATCGCCTCACCCAGTTAGTAGAATCTGGTTCCTTGAGTAATGCCCTCGCTGTCCTATTTGCTATCCTCGTGTTCCTAGGTCCAGTCGCCAAATCTGCCCAGTTTCCCCTCCATGTCTGGCTCCCCGACGCGATGGAAGGACCGACCCCAATTTCTGCTCTGATTCACGCAGCCACCATGGTTGCTGCTGGGGTGTTTCTAGTTGCTCGGATGTACCCCGTTTTTGAACATATCCCTGCCGCCATGCACACCATTGCCTTTACCGGGGCATTAACGGCATTTATGGGAGCAACGATCGCCATTACCCAGAACGACATCAAGAAAGGTTTGGCATACTCTACCATCTCCCAACTTGGTTACATGGTGATGGCTATGGGAGTGGGAGCCTATAGTGCTGGATTATTCCACCTCATGACCCATGCTTACTTCAAAGCCATGCTCTTCCTGGGTTCCGGTTCCGTAATTCACGGTATGGAAGGGGTTGTAGGACATGACCCCGTAGTTGCCCAAGATATGCGGGTGATGGGTGGTTTGCGGAAATATATGCCCGTCACAGGCTTAACTTTTTTGATTGGTTGTTTGGCAATTTCTGGGATTCCTCCCTTTGCTGGTTTCTGGTCAAAGGATGAAATCCTCGGCAAAGCCTTCCAAACAAGTCCGGCTTTATGGTTTGTGGGTTGGGTGACAGCTGGTATCACCGCCTTTTATATGTTTAGGATGTATTTCTCGACCTTTGAAGGTCAGTTTCGTGGCAAAGACGAGAAAATCATCAAAAAACTGAAAAATGCGGCTGCGGCTGTTTTAGAGCCAGTAGAACCCGCCCCGAATTTTGGTCCTGGGGCAATGAAACATGGAGAATTGGCAGCCCACGGTCATGACGACCATAGTCATGGTCACAGCGATACTCCCCATGAGTCTCCCTGGACAATGACTTTACCCTTGTTGGTGTTAGCAATTCCTTCGATGTTAATTGGTTTGGTGGGTACCCCCTATGCCAATTACTTTGAAGAGTTCGTGTTCTCGCCTAATGAGACTTTAGCCGAGGTCATGGAAAAAGCTGCCGAATTCGACCCCAACGAGTTTTACGTCATGGCAGGTGCTTCTGTGGGTATCTCCCTGGTGGGGATTACCCTAGCTTGTTTGATGTACCTGTGGAAGAAAATCGAACCCGCAGCGATCGCCCAAAAAATCGCACCACTTTATAAACTTTCTCTCAACAAGTGGTACTTCGATGACATTTACTACAAAGTCTTTGTTTTGGGATTACGTCGCTTAGCTAGACAAGTTCTGGAAGTTGATTTCCGGGTTGTCGATGGTGCTGTTAACTTAACAGGCTTCTTTACCCTCGTCAGTGGGGAAGGATTGAAATATCTAGAAAATGGTCGTGCCCAATTCTATGCCTTAATTGTCTTCGGGGCTGTACTTGCCTTGGTGATTATCTTTGGTGTGACTTGATAGGTAATTCCTAATCGATAAACATTCAAACCCTCGATTTCTGGCAAAGGTTGAGGGTTTGTTTGTATCCATACTTCTGAATATTGTTGGATTTGCCTGTCGTCTATGTGTCATGAGGATATTTTCTGGTTTGCGATCGCTATCCACAGAGGATAAGACAAACTCATTGACCAATAAAATAATTATTACGCAGTAATTCAAAGTACTTAAATTTACATTAGCACTCATAAGTACAGGACAGCTAGCAATAGTCGATTTTTGAATTTTGTTAAATCAACGCTAAGAATGCAGCCGAACTCCCCAAAAAACTGTTAGTTAATAGCTAGTAGGTGATAGCCGATCATAATTTAGAGATTAGATAAGACTCCAATGAATACAGCTAATTTCCCCTGGCTGACGACAATTATCCTATTACCCATCGTCGCATCACTGCTGATTCCCATCCTGCCGGATAAAGACGGTAAGACGGTGCGCTGGTACTCCCTAATTGTCGGGCTAGTTGATTTTGCCATTATTGTAGCTGCGTTCTACACGAGCTATGATTACTCCAAACCGGGCTTACAACTTGTAGAAAGTTACCCCTGGGTTCCACAATTAGATTTGAATTGGTCAGTAGGGGCAGATGGTTTATCTATGCCCCTTATTATTTTGACTGGTTTCATTACAACTTTGGCAATTTTAGCGGCTTGGCCCGTCACTCTCAAGCCGAGGCTCTTTTACTTTTTGATATTGGCAATGTATGGTGGGCAAATCGCCGTATTTGCTGTGCAGGATATGCTGCTGTTTTTCTTGGTTTGGGAATTAGAGCTAATTCCTGTATACCTACTGCTGGCAATTTGGGGTGGTAAGAAACGGCAATATGCAGCGACAAAATTTATTCTGTACACAGCAGGTGGTTCGCTGTTTATTTTGGTGGCATCACTGACAATGGCATTCTATGGTGATACTGTCACCTTTGATATGCAAGCCTTAGGTGCTAAAGATATAGCCCTGAATTTCCAACTTTGGTTATATGCTGCTTTCCTAATTGCCTATGCGGTAAAGTTACCCATCATTCCCCTACATACTTGGCTCCCAGATGCCCACGGTGAAGCAACAGCACCTGTACATATGTTGTTGGCTGGTATCCTGTTGAAAATGGGTGGCTATGCTTTGATTCGGATGAATGCCCAAATGTTACCGGGTGCCCATGCTTACTTTGCCCCGATTCTGATAGTACTGGGTGTTGTAAATATTATTTACGCAGCCTTGACATCCTTCGCCCAGAGGAACTTAAAACGTAAAATTGCTTACTCGTCAATTTCGCACATGGGTTTTGTCACCATTGGGATTGCTTCCTTCACCGAGTTAGGGATGAATGGGGCAGTATTACAAATGGTTTCCCATGGCTTGATTGGAGCAAGTTTGTTCTTTTTGGTAGGGGCAACCTACGATCGCACACACACCTTAATGTTGGATGAGATGGGTGGTGTGGGACAAAAAATGAAGAAGATTTTTGCGATGTTTACAACTTGTTCCATGGCATCTTTGGCGTTACCAGGAATGAGTGGCTTCGTGGCAGAATTAATGGTGTTTGTGGGTTTTGCAACTAGTGATGCCTACAGTTCCACCTTCAAAATTATCATTGTCTTTTTAATGGCGATCGGTGTAATTTTGACACCTATCTATCTGCTGTCAATGTTACGGGAGATTTTCTACGGGCAAGAGAATCAAGAATTAACTTCCCATCAGAAACTTATCGATGCAGAACCCCGTGAAGTATTCATTGTTGCTTGTCTGTTAGTGCCAATTATCGGGATTGGTTTTTATCCCAAATTGCTCACCACAATGTATGATTCTACAACCGTACAGCTAACAGCAAGATTACGAGACTCTGTACCAACTTTGGCACAACAAAAAGTGTCGGAGGTGTCTTTAATAGCACCAGAGATTAAGTAACAATTGTTGATTTGGATAAAACCAAGTAGATGAACAAGGTTTTTATCCATTACTAATTTTTCTGGAAATTTCTGAAATATTTTGGTCTTCAGGTGGGTTTTTACCTACCTTTTTTATGGGTGGCATTACTTTTTTATCTTCTGTGCAGGATTGTCAACCGTTGAGATTCTATAAATAGGGTAAGCAATTCATGGCGATCGCCTTTGAAATCACGCATTGGCTATATTCAGAAAAATCTCGCCGCGCTAAAAGTATATAAAGATACACTGGCTTGCGTAACAGTTCTCGGAAAATTAATTATTCCAGGGGGTTGTGAGCAAGTTCAAGCAAAAATTAACCACTTCTTAACCTATAAGGGTGAGCTAAATGGGAAATTTTCTATATGGATAAAAAATCATACAGTCCTATGACCCATAAAAACGAAATTCCTGTATTGTTCTTAGCTTTATTTTTGACTTTAGGATTAATTGGTGGAGTCTTTTATTGGCTAGCCAATAACTCTCTTGTTTCTTCTCCTAATCTGTTCAGTTCTCAAAAAGTCAATAAATTAAATTCTGGTTTTCTGGAAGTCAAAAATGTACCTTCAGGATTATTCCGTTATGGAGGCAGTACAACCTGGGCTCCCATTCGTCGAGATGTGGATTCTCAAATCAAGACTATGTTACCCAAGTTTGGCATAGTTTATACAGATCCAATTTCTGAACCTCCTGGCTCAGGGTCAGGGATTAAAATGCTTTTAAGTAACCAATTGGCATTTTCCCAGTCATCACGTTCTTTGAAGACGGAAGAATATCAGGAAGCGAAAACAAAAGGTTTTACCCTTAAAGAAATACCCGTAGCCATTGATGGTATCGCGATCGCTGTCCATCCTAGTTTGAAAATTCCTGGTTTGGCGATCGCCCAAATCCGAGATATTTACACAGGTAAAATCACAAATTGGCAGCAAGTTGGGGGAGAAAATTTGCCGATTGTACCCTATTCCCGTCAGCAAGCAGCCGGTGGCACTGTAGAATTTTTTGCAAAGGAAGTTTTAGGAGATAACAAATTTGCCGCCAATGTCAAGTACGTTCATGATACAACTCAAGCCCTGAGAGAAGTGGCTCAAAATCGCGCTGGTATATACTATGCTTCGGCTCCAGAGATTGTAGGACAATGTAGTGTAAAACCCTTACCTATCGGCAAAACCACTGAAGAGCTAGTCACACCCTACAAAAAACCCTTTATTCCCCTCTCTCAATGTCCACAAAAACGCAACCAAATTGATAGTAATGTTTTTCAAACGGGAGAATATCCCATTGTCAGAAGGTTATTTGTGATTATCAAACAAAATGGGCAAGCAGATGAAGTCGCGGGCGAAGCCTACGCCAATCTTCTACTCACAGAAAATGGTCAAGAATTAATCGATAAAACTGGATTTGTCAGAATCCGTTAATTAATTAACAAAAATAAAAATTTAGATTTAATTATTTTTATGTCACAAAAAAATGAAACACCTATATTAGTTATTTCTCTAATCGCCACTGTTGCCTTGATAGGGGGTGGTTTTTGGTGGTTTTCTAAAAATTCTAGTTTTAATTTCAATCAATCAGGACAAACTCAAATAACTAACAACCCCAGTGCCAATAAGACTAATACCCCATTACCAACAGGTGAAACCAATACAAATACATTCACCAATGTATCAAAGGTTCCTACAGGCATATTTAACTATGGTGGTAGTACATCTTGGGCACCACTACGTCTAACCGTGGATTCAGCAATCCAAGCAGCTAGACCAGAATTTCGTCTACGTTATGTAGAACCAACCCAGGGAACTCCAGGTTCGAGTACGGGTATTCAATCTCTAATTGAAGGCAAAATTGACTTTGCCCAATCATCTCGTCCTTTGCTAGATGGGGAATTAAACCGTGCTAAGGAGCGAGGTTTTATTCTGCAACAAATCCCTGTAGCCATTGATGGCTTAGCTGTAGCAGTTAATCCCAATCTTGATATTCCCGGGATTACCATTGAGCAACTCAAAGGCATCTATACAGGCAAAATTACCAATTGGAATCAGGTTGGTGGTAGTAATATTCCCATAAAACCCTATTCCCGTCGTGTAAGTGACGGTGGGACTGTGGAGCTATTTATCCAAGACATTTTGGGTGGTGAAGTTTTTAGCTCCAAGGTAGAGTTTGTTTCCACTACCACCCAAGCCTTGCAAAAAGTCGCTAGCAGTCCAGGCAGCATATATTTTGCCTCCGCCCCAGAAGTTGTTCCTCAATGTTCGGTTAAACCCTTGCCATTGGGGCGAACACAAGGGCAGTATATCGCTCCTTACCAAGAACCATTCGTTCTCCCGTCTGAATGTCTCAGTAAACGGAACAAGTTGAACATTGAGGCTTTTCAATCTGGCAAGTACCCTCTTACCCGAAATCTGTTTGTGGTGGTGAAACAGAATGGGCAAAGGGAAGAACAAGCAGGTATTGCTTATAGCAACTTACTGCTAACTCAGCAGGGGCAGGAGTTAATTACCCAAGCGGGATTTGTCAAAATCCGCTAACACCTGCCATTGATTACTAGCTTTTAGCTAACTCTGTTAATCGACTCTGCTGGTAAACAAATTAAGTTATCACCTTGGGTCAAGATTAAGCCACGTTGACGTAACTTACCCATCAAGCGAGTAACAGTCACACGGGTAGAACCGATAGCACTACCAATTTGAGCATGGGTCAAGGGGAAAGGCAGACAATAGCCACGAATGACATCGGGGTCGGTTTCGCTCATTGCTGGCTCACCATATTCCTCAATTAGCAAAGTTAGGAATCCCAGTAGTCTGTCAATGGTACGGCGTTGACCTAAAGCACTCAGCCATAGAAGTTTACGTTGGTGCTGATAGCGGAAAGCATCCATTACTTCCCGACGGAAGTGAGGCCAGTTATCTAAATCGTGCCAGTACATCCATAACACCGCAGTTTGGTCTACGTGGGCATAGGACTGCAATGTAAAGGGTGATTGAGCCACAATTTCAAAGGGCTGCCCTGCGCCAACAAAACCTAAGAAAGCTTCTTCTGGGGTTCTGTTGATGCGACGAGAAGTTAATTGACTGGCGGTGGCACTCACTTGGGCTGTACCAACCATACGAATCGCACCCCTTTGCACCAAGTACAGCAAACCGGGACGAGCGGGAATGCGCTCATCTTTGCTGAAGGTGCGGCAGCGATAGTGTTCTTGCGCCCAGTCAAGAATTCGTTGCCAAGTTAAGAACGGACGTGATGCTTCGGAAAAAGAGGATGGAGATTGCATAGGTAACAAAGAGCTTTAGGCTGAAGACAAAGACGTAAAAAAAAAAGGGTGCAAGGAGTGTCTTTGCGTTGGCGGGTCAGGCTTAACACCTAACAGTGCCAGCCATCCAAAAGTAGAAAACTAAGTCCTACTCTTTTGTTATACTTCCTACTGTACAATGATGGTAGTAAAATTTACTCACTTTCAAAGAAAATTTGCATAATTCTAATTTTTCTTCCCATAAAATAAAGTTCTATCTTTAGACAGATGACAGCAGAGCAAGGCATTGGTAGAAATGTCCTGTCAACCGAGGACTCTGTGCATCAAATATTACCAGTTAGCAAATACACATCAGTAAAGCAGCTAATATACGGTCAAATAGAGGATGCTCTCAGTACTTATACTTATAGACAAAAATGGGTATGCAGGTTTAAGGAAAATATTCCTCTATCTCAAGGTAGAGATGATAACGAGATTTTATATATTACTGGTCTAGCTTTAAAGTTAGGGAAATCTGAGAATTTGCGATCGCCAGAGGTTGCCGAGGCTCTTTTTTCTCATTTATCGGTGTCTGGTGGCGACGTTTTTTGGGTAAAGATTGTTCCTCCCGGTTGGATTCATTTACAAATCAAGGATGTTTTTTTGGCAGAATGGCTGCAACATTTGTTGAGGGGAGGGCTGAAGCAGCAAGTATCAAGCAGAGGTCAGCAAAGCTGGGAAGCCCAGAAATTATTGCCTGTTGACAATGGTTTTTTCCCGATGCAATACGTTTATGCTCGTTGTTGTGCTTTGGTGCGTTTGAGTGTGAATGAGGGAATTATTACTCCACAGAACCTCAAGGATGGTTTGCTATGTCTGGATTTGCCTTGGTTAGATTCCCAGGGAACTTTACGTATTCGCCACCCAGCAGAATTTAGTCTGTTATCTCAATTGGTGCAAACTGTGGACTATTTAAGATTTAGTCACACACCAGAGTTTACAAAGTGGGAAAAAACAGGGATGGCGATAATTCCTGTCTTTGATGCTTTTTGGCGACAATGCCGCATTTTTGAAGTGAAAAGTACTGCACCACAACTGGCTTTGGCAAGATTAGGGTTAGTGATGGTGACTCAAGTTGTATTGCGGTGTCTTCTGGAAGAGAAACTAGGTATTCTTGCTCTGGAAGAACTTTAACTAGGATATGAAATTGACGCTCTATTTAAGATTTCCAAAATAAAGCTTTTCCCTTACCTGACGTGAGCAAATTATCTCAAATTAGCTCTTGACTAGTTTTCGGCTTAGATATATACTTCTGGGTGTGTGAGGAGCGAACCAGAAAGAGCACCGAGACGAAACACGGCCAGTCGTCGGTGCTCTTTCTGATTTTTTGGGTAGATTTATGTCTTGGAAATGTTCAGGACAAGATGAATTTGTTGATTGCGATCGCCACTCCGTCTTCTTCAACAGTGGGAGCTACCCATTGAGCGATCGCCTTCACTCCATCTGGAGCATCACCCATGGCGACTCCAACACCTGCATAGGTTAGCATTTCTAAATCATTAAAATTATCACCAATAGTCATGACGTTTTCTGGCTGAAGTCCGAGCATTTCTTCGGCAAGGTAGCGAACTGCTGTACCCTTGTTGACAAAGGGGTTAGCAGCTTCAAAGAATGTAGCTACAGATTTTGTCAAGTACAGTTCCTGTGGGGTGTATTTCTGCCGAAGATTGGTTAATAAGTTATCAATAATTGCTGTATCGTCGCACAAAGCCAGAATTTTCGTCGGTTCTCGATCTAAGGTATTACGTAAATCTCCCACTTCGATGGGGGTGATACCAGAACGTTTGGCATAAACTTTGGTTTCTCTAGTAATTTGACGAACATAGAGTTGATCATCGATGTAGAAATGTACCGAAAGTTGGTGACGTAACTCTGGTTGCTCAAAATAATCTAATAACTGTTCTGTTAGTTGACGAGTTACAGGTCGATGTTGATGAATTTTACCTGTGATGGGGTCTTGTATCCAAGCACCTTGGTAAGCAATCAGAGGTAGCTCAGAGGCAATTTCCCGATGAAAACGCAAAGCAGAACGATACATTCTCCCCGTAGCAACTGCTACTTGAATACCCTGGGATTGGACGCAGGCGATCGCTGCTTTCACGGATTCACTGACTTTATTTGCTTTACCGGCAATCGTACCATCAATATCTACTACCAACAGCTTAATTGCAGATGGGGAAGAGGTAGATGTTAGGGACATAAATTTTATGAATTGGGATAGTGCAGCCAGAAATAAAAGATTAACAGATTATCCGCAAATATTGTTAGTGAAATAACAGCCGTGTTGAATCAAGAATAGTTGCATCTCAAGGAAATACTGAAATCTCCACTCCCAATTCTCAAAATATGGCTATCTAGAGAATATTCCTGTTAATCATATCAGTAGTTTCCGACAAAAGAGCTAGCATGATTAATACAGAGTTTCAGCTTTTTAAAGCATCAATATAACTGAATTAATATCAGCTAAAAATATTTAATAAAATTTGATATTTACTCTAGACATTTATGTAAACAATCAGTTATCAATGAAAGATATCAAGAGAAAAACAGCTGCATTTGTTTGAATAATACCTACACCAAACGCCAAGAAAGAGATAACAGAGAGTTTTCATGATTAACAACACCTTCACCAAACTATTTACAGCTGCGACTATCCTTGGAACATTTTCTTTCGTGGCTCCGGCTCATGCTAGTATCCTCACCAATGCCAATAACTGGAGTAGTCTCACTAAATATGAAGTAAAGGATAAAAGCACTGACACAAGTGGTTTTAAAGTGGCTGATTATCAAAAGTATGTGCAGAGAGAAAGATTAGAAATTCCTGATAGTAAACTTCCCAAAATTGACTTAACAACACTCAAGCTCAAGGTTGATCATAATGTTCGTGTTTGGTTTATCAATGAAGGGGCAGCCTTCAAAAACCAATTAGCTTTTAGTGCAACTAAAGGTAATACAGAAAAGACGGGATTAATTTTTGAAAATGCCTCTTGCTATAAAACAGCAACTGTTAATAAAGAATGTCAATTAGCTGATGATAAGGGTGTTTTAGATCCTGGTGACTACGTTGATATTGGTAACATTTCCGCAGGCAGTCAACTAGATTTCTTCTTGAGAGCAAATGCAGGGAGTAATGTTTTTAGTGCCAATGTAGCAACAAACCCAGATAAGCTAGATCATATGGTTGCCTATCAACTGGGTAAATACGTATTGATTGGTTTTGAAGATTTGTTTGGTGCTAAAGGTGCAACAGGAGGAAAAAATCAGAATTCCGACCGTGATTTTAATGATACAGTCTTTGTGGTTGATATGGGTGAATTAGAATCTATTCCCGAACCTGCAACTGGTGCGGCAATTCTCGGTGTTGGTGCTTTAGGAATGTTAAAAGCACGTCGCCGGCAAAAATAAGAGAAAAAGTCTGCTTAGATGGAATCTTGCTGTTACGAAAGGGGTGTATATAGATACAATAGAGTCATGCTCTTAAATGTATCGCTAAATTGACTGTTAATTCTGTGATTTCCCAACGCCCTACCCTGATTTTGGTAGATGGACATTCTCTAGCTTTTCGTTCCTACTTTGCCTTTGCTAAAGGTAGAGATGGGGGATTAAGAACCAAGACAGGAATTCCCACCAGTATCTGTTTTGGTTTTCTCAAATGTTTATTAGAAGTCATAAAAATGCAGCAACCAGAAGCAATGGCTGTTGCTTTTGACTTGAGTACACCCACATTTCGCCACGAAGCAGACGAAAATTATAAAGGCGATCGCCCAGAGACACCAGAGGATTTTATCCCTGATTTAGAGAATTTGCGTGAATTGCTCGCAGCTTTGAATTTAACAGCCTTGACAGCACCAGGATACGAAGCTGATGATATCTTGGGAACCTTGGCACAACAAGCTGTCAGGGATGGTTATCAGGTAAAGATTCTCAGTGGCGATCGCGATTTATTTCAGTTAGTTGATGCAGAAAAAGCAATATCTGTGCTTTACTTTAGCCCAGAAGCTTTAAAGCGTTCTAGCAATGGGATTACAGAATTTAGTGCGGCAGAAGTTCAACAAAAATTAGGCATTCTTCCCTCTCAAGTTATTGATTTTAAAGCTCTTTGCGGAGATAAATCTGATAACATTCCTGGAGTTAAAGGAATTGGAGAAAAAACGGCAGTTCAATTATTAACTACCTATGGTTCTCTCAGCAATATCTATAACTCCTTGGATGGAATCAAGGGAGCTACCCAAAGGAAATTAATTGAAGGGAAAGAAGATGCCGAAAAATCTCGCTATTTGGCGGCGATAGTTCTGGATGTTCCCCTGGAAATCGATTTAGTAAATTGTAAATTACAAGGTTTCAATACTGAGGCAATTGTTCCCATTCTAGAGAAGCTGGAATTTAAAAAGTTTCTTCATCAAATCAACGAAATACAAGAAAAATTTGGTGGAATAAACCCAATCGCCACAACATCTTCTGAAGATATTACAACAGAAGTTGATAATGATAATGACCTGTGGTTTTTTAGCTCAGAAGATACAGCCAACTTTCAAGAAAATCTCTCTCAACAATTACCTATTCAACCTCGAATTATTGATACTGTTGCCCAGTTAAACGAATTAGTAGATATCTTAAAAACATTTACTAATCCTGAAGTTCCCGTTGCTTGGGATACGGAAACCAGTGCATTAGAACCTAGAGATGCACAATTAGTTGGCATTGGCTGTTGTTGGGGAATACAACCTGATGAAGTTGCTTATATTCCGATTAGTCATAAGTTGGGTAATAATTTAGATAAGCAAACAGCTTTAGATATTCTCAAAGAAATTCTCGAGAATGAGAAGTACCCCAAAACTTTCCAAAATACAAAATTTGACCGTTTAGTCTTTCGATGTCAAGGAATCACACTACAAGGGGTCGTATTTGACCCTATGTTAGCAAGTTATATCTTAAATCCTGACAGCAGTCATGCCTTAAATGAATTAACTCAAAAATATCTGGGATTACAAATTCAAAGCTACGCAGATTTAGTTCCTAAAGGTAAAACTATTGGGGACATGAGTATTATGAGTGTAGCTCAATATTGTTGTTTACAAGTTCATGCCACCTATCAACTAGTTGCAAAATTACGTACAGAATTACAAGTTACTCCTACCTTAGAAAAGCTTCTAACGGAAATTGAACAACCCTTAGAAGTAGTTCTGGCAGATATGGAATATCAGGGGATTCGTGTTAACAAAGATTATTTACAAGAACTTTCCCAACAATTAGAAATTGATTTAGCAAAATTAGAACAACAGGTACATGGGATTGCAGGAGACAAATTTAACCTTGCTTCTCCTAAGCAATTAAGCCAAATTTTATTTGAAAAAATGGGTATCAGTACCAAGTATTCCCGCAAGATTCAAACAGGATATTCCACAGATGCGGCAACTTTAGAAAAACTCCGAGAAGTCGATACTACAGGAATTATTGAGGCAATCACAGAATATCGTACCCTAGCAAAATTAAAATCTACCTATGTAGACGCTTTACCAGTATTAGTGCGTCCAGATACTCACAGAGTCCATACTAGTTTTAATCAAACTTCCACATCTACTGGTCGATTATCTTCATCCAATCCTAATTTACAAAATATTCCAATTCGGACAGCATTCAGCCGGCAAATTCGTAAAGCTTTTTTACCTGAATCTAATTATTTAATCGTCGCTGCGGATTATTCACAAATTGAATTGAGAATTTTGGCTCACTTAAGTCAAGAACCAATTTTAGTAGAAGCCTATCAAAACAACGAAGATATTCATACTGTCACAGCTCGGTTAATCTTTGAAAAATTAGAAGTGACAGCAGATGAAAGACGCGCAGCTAAAACAATTAATTTCGGCGTAATTTATGGTATGGGTTCTCTAAAATTTTCCCGTTCTACAGGAATTGATAAAAATTTAGCAAATGAGTTTATTCAAAGGTTTTATAGTCGTTATCCTTTGGTATTTGAGTACTTAGAAAGTGTGAAAAAGCAAGCAATTTCCCAAGGATATGTAGAAACTATCTTCGGCAGAAGACGTTATTTTGAGTTTACCAGTAATAGTTTAATTGCCTTGAAAGGGAAACATCCAGAGGAAATAGAACTGAGTAAATTAAAGAATTTAGGACAGTACGACGCTGGTTTACTACGTTCTGCGGCAAATGCACCAATTCAAGGTTCTAGTGCCGATATTATTAAGATTGCCATGGTGAAATTGCAGCAAATTTTATGCAAATATCAAGCGAAATTATTATTACAAGTTCATGATGAATTAGTCTTGGAAGTACCACCCCAAGAATGGGAAGAATTAAAGCCTCAAATTAAATCTGTCATGGAAGATGCGGTGCAATTAACTGTTCCTTTAGTGGTGGATATCCATGCGGGTGACAATTGGATGGAAGCGAAGTAGGGCAATGAGATTTTGATATTAAGAAATTATTTAGCGTTATGCCAATTTATGGAGCAGATGGGATTAATTTTCAAGGTGTAGATGGCGATCGCTATTGGTTTGAGCAACCCTTTGAATTTACAGGAATCCCTGACATTGATACTCCCTTGAGTAACTTCCCCGTCTCCGTGTTTCTTCCTTCCCATCGCTCCCCCCAGGAAACACCCCTAGTAATTGCTCTCCAAGGAATGGCTGCTCCCTATGGTTGGAATGCTTTCATCGTACCGACACTGACACAAATGGGGATTGCTGTTGCTCTCCTAGAGACTCCCTTTGCTGGAGAGCGTAGTTTGGTACGCACTTTTTCCGCAATGGTTTCCCAGGAACTTCAACCATTAATTGCTAGAAATATTTATTTTGATACCCAATTATTATTCAAAATTTTCAGTTGTACCGCTCGTGATATTAGCCTAGTCAGGGAATTTTGTGGCGATCGCTATCACCTGACAAATCCACGAGTTGCTCTTTTTGGTATGAGTATGGGAGTTTTATTTTCCGGCTATGCTTTTACTGCTAACGGAATTGGTGAAAGATTACTAGGGGCGATCGGACATACTAATCTCCAATTATTTGCAAAAAGCTGGGGTGGCTCCTTACTCCCAGATATTGCCGCATCACCCCTGCTAAGAGTTATGGAACCCCTGGTTTATAAAATTAAGCCCGAACTACGCACAGTCATCAAGATCATGCAATTAACCAAAAATCTTAAATCTCCTGATGAATTTGGGCGTATTTGTAACCCGATGCACTATATTAACCGCGTCGAATCTCACCGTCGAGTGCGTTTTCTCCTAGGAGCAAACGATAACCTTGTGAATATTCGTGATGCCCGTTCCTGCGCAGCAGATTTCCCCAATGGTGAATGCTATGTGGTTCCAGGAATGGGACATGGCAAAATCCAATGGGGACCAAAATTTGTGGATCATGTGCGCTATTTTCTTGTGACTCAATTAGGAGACTGGCAAAATTGATATTTTGGGGAAACATCCTGGGATATTTCCCCCTATTTTTAAGTATCTTATTTTTCTATGAGGGCTGAAATAAACGCCTTCAGCACATTCCTAAATCGATTTATAAATCATTTTCCCATCTGTCTCCTTAGCCAATTTGACCTACTCATAATCAACACAAATTACCAAACCTGCAAGAATTTCTTGTAAAACTGCTTGAGAAACCTGTCCCAGACGCATAGTAAACCTCTCCGTAGAGACGCTACGCAGTTGCAGGAGATTACCTGCCGAGTCTTGAGCCAATCCATTATCCTCAGTACGCTTAATCGAAACCATAAAGGGACGCTCTTGAAATCTGGGTTGCCAGCTAGTGAGGGGGACAACTATCCGCATAGGAATGGTAGCAAAAAGTTCAGAATTGATAACGACTGCGGGGCGAGTTTTCTGAAGTTCTTGCCCGACGGTAGGATCTAGCTGGACTAACCAAATTTCACCACGCTTTGGGTTAGTCATTACCTCTGTCGCAGTTTTCGACTTCTAACATCGGGAATTCAGCGAATTCAGGATCTAAGAAGTCTTCCGCTGTGGCAGCAATGAAAGGAACGAGTAGTCTGTGGCGTTCTTCCACTGGTAAAGCTGCAATTTGACGTAAAGATAGCTGAGATTTGCTCGCTACCGCAGTTGAGTCACTATCTATGTCACTCCCCAATCTATCAGGGACGTAGGATAAAGAACTAGTATCGATATCACTCCCTAATCTATCGGGGACATAGGACAGAGAAGCAGTTTTATAACGAGAAAGAGCATCCATAAATTCTGAACAGCTTAAACCTGCGATTTCTGCGGCTTTACGCTGGGAAATTTCCCCTAATTCGTACCACTTGACAGCAGCAGCGATACGCATTTCCTGAACAAATTCACTCGGTTGTTTGTGGAGGGCAGAAAATACACTATCTGGTAATTCAAAGGAAACGCTTTTCACTCTTGATTACTCCCAATTAAGCCTTAAAAATCTTCGTTGTCAAGGAAAAATTCAGCATCTTCATTCGATGAATTATGATTTCGTTCCGTACCAGCTAACCCCCAAAGTGGTTGGAGAAGAGATATACCAATCATGCCAACAGCCGCACTCACGGCTAAAATTAAGCCGAAAGGGATTTGGATGGATTGGAATGTAAGAAACCTCAGAGAGACTGGTTCGGCGTTTTGTGCTGAAATGATGGCGATCGCCATCACCCAAAAACCCAAAATTATTGATGTTAGGAGATTTGCAAGAGTTTTCATAACTGTCTAGCGGGCGATCGCCCAGCCACCTTCCGCTTACTAGCGACACAGGTACAAAGTTTGCTACTTCTATCTTCGCGTATTTATGTCCATAACGCGAGTAAATTAACTACTAGATTTTTTTTCAGTGATTCTCGTCTCATGTATCAGTAAACCTTGAGAATGTTGATAAAGCATGACAAAAAAATCCTGGAAATATGATTTTACGGAAATGACAGAGAAAATTGCTCAGTATGTTTCGTGAATTGAGGACAAGTACCCCAGAGATAAGCCTATAAGCACGCCCAGGGAAAACTACTGACAGCCAAACTCCACTGGTAATACATTATCACCAGCTTCTCTACTTTGGATATTTGCCACAATAGTATCAGTAATTGTCAAAGTGACATCACTAGTACGAGCAGGAATATCTCTCATTGCCGTCTCCTTCCATCGCTCAACAATATTTGTCGGTGGGCAAGACGGTTGTTAAAACGGTTATATTCTCAGATTTCTACCTGTTGGACTCAAGATAAGGTCAGATGGGTTGACAGAATCCTGCTAAGAGTTCTTAGTCCCAATCTCAACTTTTCAGCCCAGCCGGTATGAACATAGCCGTTTTTGTAGCTTGTAGAGTTACAGTTTAGCCCCACCGTATTGTCTCTCACCCGTTCTCAGCAATGTCAAACCCTGAGCAACCTTTCGCTAGTTATCACCTTTGGTCGTTAATTGCCCCAGCCACAGGGCAACAACGCTGGCATTGCCAGATGAGGAGAGGTTTTGTTAAAGCACGCCAACACGAACCACGAATTAAGGCACTAATGGCGAAAGTCACGGCTTCTCAACGTATTGGACTGCTAGCACAGAAAGGAGTTTATGAATTTCATCAGAATAGACATTGGTTACAGCAAACAGATGGAGTGGAAAAGGTTGCACAATTACTAAAATTAAGCAATTTAGCCCATGAAGTTCAGCAACGTGTAATGCAAATTCTGCAAAGATATTACGATGCTCCGTTGCTTTCAGGAAAACGCATCATTTTGTTAACTCGCGGCGATGAAGGTTTTCCCAAACCAATTCTAATTGAACAAGCAAATTATTGCTTCCGTTTATATGCGGCAATGGATTGCATATTTATTGAGTCAGGAGACACACTGCATATTCTTGATTTCAAAACCGGAAAATCGGATTTTGATCGCAGACAGGCTTTGGTATATTTGCTTGCAGCAAGCTACCTCTACCCTCGTCAACAGGCAGTGGCATCATTTTATAATTTGGAAGTCGGTAAAAAATCGGAATTAATTAATGTCAGTTCTGGAGAACTTAATAAAATAGAGTCTGAACTTGCACAGGTCGCTCGCAAACATCAACAGGACTTACAAAAATATCATGAGAATAGTAATTTATTTCCTGATATTTTCCCCCCTAATCCTGGCTATCATTGCCGCTTTTGCCCTTTCAACTCTATTTGTGAATTCTCCTCTGTGCATATTCCTGGAATTTAGTAATTTAAATAGATAATCGTATTATTGCTCAAAAGATAAAATCATTTATTTCCTAGGAAATCTTAATACTAGAATATCCCATTTTGTAAGGTAAACATTACTGCTTACCTCTTAACACAGGCAAGGGCACCTGTGCCACTACCGAATGGGATATTTTTATTTGAAAGTCCCTTGCTTTATCAATAGCCCCTAAAAACCTGGCAATTCTTCCAAAATTCTAAAGCGAATATGATTAATTGCTAATTCTCCAATGGAAATTTCTTCCTTAGTTAAACGTTGTCCTTCACTGATTAAAGTTTCAAAGGAAATACCTTTACCAATTTCAACATGATACCAACACAAACCCATAAAAAATCTTGTGGGATGAGGTCCATAACCGCCAACATCATCAGGGTTTGATTCCATTGGCAACCAACCAATTCCCGGAACGTAAAACTCTAACCATACATGGTTGAAATCGGGCTGGAGGGGAACTCCTTGTAATTCTCCAAAGGGAGGGCATTTATAACGTCCTACAGTACGGCAGGCAATACCATTTAAGCGGCAAAGGGCAAGCAACACACCAACATACTCTCCACAGGAACCAACACCCCGTTCTAATACCACATCTGGGGTATCAATATAGGGTTTAATTCCGTAGGAAAGTTTGTCGTAGACGTAGTTTCGGATACTATACATTTTGCGTAGTAAGTTGGTTTCAGTGCCAACTGCATCACGGGCAGCGCGACTGACAATGCTTGTATCCATTGCTAATTCGTCATCATCAACGAGATAACGAGCTTGAAATTCTGGGGGCAATTCTGGGATATTTTCGACATCTCTGGGGGTAATACGGTATTTTATACCTCGTAATTCCAGGATTGCTTTCCAGCCGAAAAGGTGGCGTTCACCGGGGGTAAGAGCTTCAAACTTGAAAACTGCGACTCGTTGTCCTTCAATAATTTCTTCCGTGAAGGGAATACCGACAGGTTCCAGGTGCTTGACTTTTTGCCGTTCTGTGTCAGAGGGGAGGGCAATTCGCCACTCTACATCTGGGAGATAAACTTCATCAAGGGGGGAAATTTCCTCCACATAGGACATCTCTACAAGATAACCATTGGAAAGAGCATAACGTTTGTCACGGTTGAAGTGGTAGTGAAGAGGGTGAATAAAAGTGCGATCGCGGTAAGTTAATTCATGACTGGGGTGAGCATTAGGATTATCCCGAATATAGGGTTCCTCTGATGCGTAGGCAACGTAAAGTGTCTGTTTACCTGTGTGAGTATCTGTATGAATGGCGATGCCTGTGGGAGAATCAAAGGGAGTGAGAACGTTAAATTGAATTTCTCCTGTAGCTCGATCTAAACAATAAACAGTCTGTTCTGCTGTGTCACTGACCCAGAGATTATCACTATCTACGGCTAAATTTTCTACTCCGACTCCAGGAGCATAAAAGCGAGTAATTTCCTTGCGTGTATCACGGTCAAAAATCAAGATATACCCTAGCTTTTCACAGCTGACATAGATAGTAGATTCCCATACCGCAATGCCATCTGCTGGGTAAGGTAAGGTGGCAAAATGTTCTAAACCTAAGGAATTCAGTTTACATAAATAAACATTGTGGCTTCTTGTCACCCACAGAGTATCCTCCCAAACTGCGATTCCGGTAACTTCCGTAAATTCCCGGATTTGATGAGGATTAATAATCTTTGTATTCTCAGAAACCAAGTCAATTTGCAGTAAATGCCCTTTACGGGTATCCATCGCAATGAGAGTATCTTGAATAAAAGCAATGCCACCCAAGGCAGCAGCACCGATTGGTCGAATAGTTTTTTGTCCAAACATTTGGCTTGTGGTAACACTGGGGATAGCAACACTCATACTCAGTTTAGATATTTAAAGGTTTGCACGCCTGGATTTTTTGGGTAAGACCAATTCGTAATTAGCAATTAGTAATTGAGAAATCACGCTTTGACAAGGGTTTGAGAACTGGGATATGTTTCCGGATTTTCGTGAAATGGTATAAAACCTGTTCCCTTTGAATCGTCCCACGCAAGCTGCACCCTATGACTTATTGCCTATTAGCCCTTCTCAATTCTCGATCTGTGTTATAAAGTACTGTGATTTCCACAGGCACACATAGATAGTTTGCCAGAAATACATTTGTAATTGTGATGAATCTTGCCTGATTTTGCAAATCAACATCACATTTATCATCTAGCAAAGGTGATAGTCAGTGCCGAGTTATGGGTGTAGAGTAATGAGTATTTAGTGAGAAAACTTTTGGGTTAGCTCGCTGAACACCATATAACAGCATACTTTGCATCAATATTGCATGGATATTGCTGACTACCCTGTAGAGTTGAGTGAAGTCTTCTGAGTAAACTTGTTAATAAAACTCCATTACTCAGTACCTATTACTCAGCACTATATCTTTAGTAGATGGTATTTGCAGCCATCACTAAATTATGATCGAATTTTGTAACCATTTCCTGTGACCAACACAATGTCTGCTCATTCTTTGCCCGATTCAGCCACCGTTTGGCATAGTCTAGAAGTTAATCAAGCCTTAGAACTGCTCCAAACGAGTGCAGATAATGGTTTAACGCCTCAAGAAGTAGAGCAACGGTTGCAAAAATATGGACCGAACGAACTAGAGGAAACTGGTGGTCGCAGTGCTTGGGAAATTCTCTTGGATCAGTTCAAGAACATTATGTTGTTGATGCTGATTGCTGTAGCTTTCATTTCCGGGACTTTGGATTTGTTAGCTTGGCAACAAGGGACTTTAAAACCTGGTGAAATTCCCTTCAAAGATACGATCGCTATCCTTGCCATTGTAATTCTCAATGGTATCCTCGGCTATGTTCAGGAGAGTCGCGCCGAACAAGCTCTAGCAGCCTTGAAAAAAATGGCTTCGCCGAATGTGCGTGTCATTCGTAACGGTAAACCCATGGAAGTCGCATCTAAGGATATTGTCCCTGGGGATGTGATGCTCCTAGAAGCGGGTGTACAGTTATCAGCGGATGGGAGGTTGTTAGAAGTTTCTAACTTGCAAATCCGTGAATCTGCTCTGACTGGGGAAGCTGAGGCTGTGAGCAAGCAAGCTGAACTGAAGCTCCCTGAAGATACAACTCTGGGCGATCGCCTAAATTTGGTTTTCCAAGGAACCGAGGTTGTCCAAGGACGGGGTAAGGTACTGGTGACAAATACCGGAATGACTACCGAATTAGGTAAGATTGCGGAGATGTTGCAATCAGTGGAGAGCGAACCGACTCCCTTACAGCAGAGGATGACGCAGCTGGGGAATGTGCTAGTAACGGGTTCCTTGATACTAGTGGCGATTGTTATTGTTGCTGGGATGGTACAAGCTTACCTGTCTGGTCTTTCCCAAAATGAATTATTTCTCAGATTCCAAGAACTGGTAGAAGTATCCCTATCTATGGCGGTTGCGGTAGTTCCAGAGGGTTTACCTGCGGTAATTACGGTAACTTTGGCATTGGGAACCCAACGAATGGTACGGCGAAATGCCCTGATTCGTAAATTGCCTGCGGTGGAAACTCTGGGTTCTGTTACTACTATTTGCTCTGATAAAACGGGAACTCTCACCCAAAATAAAATGGTGGTGCAGTCAATTTTCACCAATAATCAAGAGTTCCGGATTACAGGAGAAGGTTACATTCCCCAGGGTGACTTTCAATTAGGTGGTAACAAAATTGACCCAGGTGAATATGGAGAAATTCCTCCTCTGTTGGTAGCTTGCACAGTTTGTAATGATTCTGTATTGCAGCAGGATAAGGGGCAATGGCAAATTCTTGGTGACCCGACGGAAGGAGCGCTGGTAACTCTGGCGGGAAAAGCTGGTATCGAACAAGACCAGTGGAATAGTAAGCTGCCACGGGTAGCTGAGTTTCCCTTTTCCTCGGAACGCAAACGGATGAGTGTGGTTTGTCGCGTGGAGCAGGTGAATACGGGTTCATCTCCCATCGCAGAAATTGACCCGGCAATTAGTGGCTTGGTCAAAGATGAAAAATTCTTGATGTTTACCAAGGGTTCACCAGAGTTAATTTTGGCGCGTTCTACCCAAGTATTCCTAGGGAAACAAGTTATTAGCTTAACTGAAGAAGAAAGGGTGAGAATTCTGGCGGAAAATGACCGCATGGCAAGTAACGGTCTGCGGGTTTTGGGTTTTGCGGCTAAACCTTGGATGGAAGCACCTCAGGAAGGTAATGATGAAGCTTCAGAGCAAGGTTTGGTGTGGTTAGGTTTAGTGGGAATGCTAGATGCGCCCCGTCCAGAGGTGCGAGCTGCTGTTCAGGAATGTCGAGATGCGGGAATTCGTCCGGTGATGATTACTGGCGATCATCAGTTGACTGCAAGGGCGATCGCGATTGATTTAGGGATTGCTCAGGATGGCGATCGCGTAATCACGGGTCAAGAACTCCAGAAAATGAGTGACTCAGAACTGGAACAACAGGTCGATTTGGTCAGTATCTATGCTCGTGTAGCTCCAGAACATAAGCTGCGTATCGTGCAAGCGCTGCAACGTCGTGGTCGATTTGTGGCAATGACGGGGGATGGGGTAAATGATGCTCCTGCCCTGAAACAGGCAGATATTGGTATTGCTATGGGGATTACCGGGACGGATGTCAGTAAGGAAGCCAGTGATATGGTATTACTTGATGACAACTTTGCCACTATAGTTGCTGCCACCAAAGAAGGACGTGTGGTTTATACGAATATTCGTCGTTTCATTAAGTACATTCTTGGTAGCAACATCGGTGAAGTGATTACCATTGCTGCTGCTCCTATCCTAGGATTAGGAGGAGTTCCCCTCTCACCCTTACAAATTCTTTGGATGAACCTCGTTACCGATGGTTTACCGGCTTTAGCTTTAGCGGTGGAACCCCCGGAACCAGATGTGATGAAGCGTCCCCCCTTTAGTCCCCGTGAAAGCATCTTTGCCCGTGGTTTAGGCTCCTATATGATTCGGATTGGGATTATTTTCGCCATCATCTCGATTATTCTCATGCAGTGGGCATATTTACACGTACAAACCAAGGTGGAAGGACTCGATCCAGAAAGATGGAAAACCATGGTATTCACTTCATTGTGTTTAGCACAGATGGGACATGCGATCGCCATCCGTTCTAATAACCAATTAACCATCCAAATCAATCCTTTCTCAAATCCTTACGTATTGGGGGCGGTGGTTTTAACCAGTATCCTACAGTTGATGTTGGTATATGTTCCCCCTCTGCAATCGTTCTTTGGTACTCATTACTTAACCCCTTCAGAATTAGGGATTTGTCTTGGTTTTAGTGCATTAATGTTCGTCTGGATTGAAGGTGAGAAAATCTTCTTCAAGTTGATGGGTAAGAAGTCGGTTTAGGTTATGGGTGATGGGTAATGGGTAATAGAGAAAAGTTGATAGTTAACAGTTAACAGCAATAAACCTTTTACCCTCCCCGTCTTTACCCTTCCTTTTCCCTTTTCCAGTTTTCTCATGTATTTAAAAAACCTACTTCTACGACAATTTCGCAATTACCAGGAGCAGTATGTCGAGTTTACTGCTCCTAAAACTATTTTGGTGGGTAATAATGCTCAAGGAAAATCGAATTTGTTGGAAGCGGTGGAATTACTGGCAACACTGCGATCACACCGCACCCACCGCGATCGCGATTTAATTCAGGATGGCAAGGATTTTGCTTTGGTACAAGCTCATCTAATGCGAGACACAGGTGTGAGTGACTTGAGCTTAACTCTACGACGCAATGGCAGACGCACAGCAAACTTAAATAGCGAAAACCTGCGACGGCAGATGGATTTTCTGGGTGTTTTAAATGCGGTACAATTTTCCAGTTTGGATTTAGATTTGGTGCGGGGTAGTCCAGAACAACGTCGTAGCTGGTTAGATACCCTATTAATTCAATTAGAACCGATATACGCTCACCTTTTGCACCAGTACCAGCAGGTATTACGACAACGCAATGCTTTCTTGAAAAAACACCAGGATTTACCACCTCAAAGTCATAGGGAAGAACTGGCTATTTGGGATAATCAACTGGCGATCGCTGGTACTAGGGTAATTAGAAGACGCGATCGCGCTATCCAAAGACTCGCACCCATTGCTGAATCCTGGCATAGTAGTATTAGTGGAAGTACGGAAGAACTAAGTATCCAATACGCTCCCAATGTTCCCCTAGGGGATAATCAAGCGGAGTTAATTCACCAGACTTTTTTAGAAAAAATTCAACAGAGGGCGATCGCAGAATGGCGACAGTGTACCACCCTTGTTGGTCCCCACAGAGACGAAATTGAACTGATTATTAATCATACCCCCGCCCGTCAATATGGTTCCCAGGGGCAGCAACGTACCCTGGTGTTAGCCTTGAAATTAGCAGAGCTACAACTTATTGAAGAAGTCGTGGGAGAACCTCCCCTCCTCCTCCTAGATGATGTTTTGGCAGAATTGGATCCATCTCGCCAAACTCAGCTTTTAGATACGATTCAAGACCGCTTTCAAACTCTCATCACTACCACACATTTGGGAGCTTTTGATTCCCAGTGGCTAAATTCTTCACAAATTTTGACTGTAGACGCAGGGCAAATCTTGTTACCCCTGAGGGAAATGTAGATAAGGTGGGTTCAATGAGCTTGGATACTTTGATAAATCGAGAAAAAGCTCATAAGTAATTTCCTGCACATAACATAACTTATGGTTTGAGCCATATTTATATTTATTCCTTATACATGAGTTTTTCTCGGTTGTGGACTCTGGATTTCTGGAATAGAAATTAGTAGTTATGTCTTAAATATTACTTTAATCTCCCTGTGAGTCCCTAACTATAAGTATGGCTGTAAATAAAAAGATAAATGAGCAGGAAATCGCTTCTTTGGGTGCTTCATTGCGAGAAATTGAAAAAAAGTTTTTAAAGCAGGGAAAAAAAGAAGGAGTTAATCGAATTTGGTTTCAAGGAGGCGAACCATATTTTGATATATTTTTGGAATTAAATGACGATGAAATCACTTGGTTTCAGTTTACATTACGTGGTCAATCTCTTTCCTGGGATAAAAAACTCTCAACATGGCAGACTGGGCAGACAAATGAGATGAAAAGCGATGATGTGAGTTTCTATGCTGCCAGTAAAACGATTGAAAGTGATATGCAAATTGATTGGGAATTTGTGAATTTTGTCAAATCAATTCTCGAAACTAGAAAGGAAGAGGCGACATTTAGGAAAATTCTGGCTTTATTCCCTGTATCCTAACTAATGAATTTCCCATTTTTTGATAACATAAAGAATGATAAAAGTGGCAATAGCACCAATTAATCCTAGTCGCCACAATCCACACCCAGCAGCGATTCCTAGTGCTGCTGATACCCAAATTGCGGCGGCTGATGTTAGCCCCTTTACTTCTATTTTTGTTACTTGACTTTCCGTAGATGCACGGACAATTTCTCCTGCACCTAAAAATCCAATTCCCGTGCTGATACCTTGAATAATGCGAGAAAGAGCATCTGCCTGGGGTACTAATCCCTGAATTTCTAAGGGAATGAGGGTAAATAAAGCAGCTCCCACACTCACAAGAATATGGGTTCTTAAACCTGCTGGTTTTCTGTGCAATTGTCTCTCTAAGCCAATAATAGAGCCAACAAAAGCCGCAAAACAGATTCTCAAGATGAGATTCCATGTATCATTGTCAGATATCAAGGAAAGATTCGATGGAGTTGAGAGGACAAAGGTCATTGGGATAAATGCTTTTCTGGTATAATCGAGAAATTTACGCTACTAGCTTTTCTCGATAAGCTACCAAGACAGCTAATTTGACCATTGTGATGATTCGCTTACAGATTAAGGGTATAGGGCTATTTTTTGATTAGAAGCCTGTGTGGTCTTGATTTGATTGATTCAAAAAATTTTAAGTTTGTACTTTTTTACTTCTATCACTTTTGAGTTCTCCTCTCAATTGATTTTTTTTCGGTATTCATGGTTTAGCAGCGTCTGTATGATTTGTGAGTTTTTGTCGGTTTTGGACGACAAATCACATGTTCGTAATTAGTAAGTCATTTTGATGACTAACAATTCTAGGAATTTTTACAGGCAAGCGACGAGTAACTAATTGAGTGAAAAGACTCTATTGGCTAGATGAAATTCAATCACAAAACCGCGCTGATGTGGGCGATCAAGCTTTCTATTTAGGCAAAATCAAACAGCGTGGGTATCCTGTGTTACCCGGTTTTGTGATATCGGCAACAGTGTTGCGAGAGTTTTTGGAAACCTTAAATAGTACAGAAGCTTTGGTGGCTGATTTACCCTACTCTTCCTTACATTTGGATGTGGGTAATTGGCGGCAGTTACAGCAAGTTGCTGGACGTTTACGCCAGGAAATTATTACAGCACCATTACCGGAAGATTTTTTAGAGGATATCTTTACTGCCGCTAGGAGTTGGGATAATGAGTGCCTAATATTTCATCCTACACTGATTGTGCCAGGAAAAAGTGCTGCCAGTGTGGAGGGATTAATGGAAGCACAGGTTTGTTGTTGTCAACCAGAGGCGATCGCCATGACATTAAAACAAACCTGGAGTCAGTTATTTAGAGCCAGAAGTTTATTGTATTGGCAACAGGCTGGTGTAGACTTACAAAAAATCAAGCTAGCAGTACTAGTGCAACCCCTAGGGAAGGCGATCGCCAGTGGTATTTTTAATGGCAATACTGCTGATTGGGAAATTCAGTCAACCTGGGGATTAGGGATGGCAATTACCACTGGGGAAGTTTTACCGGATGTGTATTACGTAAAACCTCTAACTACCCAGGTTTTTGAACAACAATTAGGCAGCAAAATCCTAGAGTATTCTGTCAAAGAAAAATATCATCCTCTCCCGGAATTATCTGCACCTCAATTTTTATTAACAGTAGAGCAGAATTGTCTCCAGGTGGAATTGATTGATGAGACAAAACAACAAGAATACGCTTTACCAGAAATCCATTTGCACAATTTGATTGCTCTGGGAAATCGATTCGCTCAACAGGTGAGTCATCATTTCACTTGGGAATGGACAATTCGTCAAGACGACTCTTCTGGTACATTGTATATTACCCAAGTTAGCGCTTTTACTGGGATTAATCTCAATTCTCATTTTCTCAAAGGATTGGGAGCAGCAACGGGGATTATCACAGCAACTGCCCATGTTCTTTATAGTAAGCCAGAAGAAATACCTCCAGGAGTCATATTAATTGCACCTGCGATCGCTCCTGATTGGTTGCCAATTCTCCAACAAGCTGGTGGTATTGTTACGGAGCAGGGTGGTTTGACGAGTCATGGAGCAATTCTGGCAAGGGAATTAAGGATTCCCGCAGTCGTCAGCATCAGTAATGTGACTAACTTAATCCAACATGGTGAACAATTATTGATAGATGGGGAAAAAGGGGAGGTATACCGTTTAAGTATGATGGGAGAAGGAGAAAAACCACAAAAAGCCGATATTGAGGATAATCTATCTCTGGCACCTGTTGCTCCACAAATATCAGATCCTCATCCCTCACCGGATATATTCCCTTCCTCCCAACTACCAATAATTGCTACAGAATTGCTAGTAAATTTAAGTCAAGCAAATTTAATTGCACAGGTGGCAAAGTTACCAGTAGATGGTATCGGGTTATTGCGTTCGGAATTGATGGCATTGACAATTTTAGAAGGCAAACATCCCCAAGTTTGGATTAATGAGGGTAAGCAAGCAGAATTATTAACACGCTGGTGTGAACATCTCAGTCAATTTGTGCGTGCTTTCACACCTCGTCCCATATTTTATCGTTCCTTGGATTGGCGATCGCCAGAATTATCTTCTTTCCACAAGAATTTACCTATCGCTTCTCTCTCCATTTTGGGTGATAGGGGTACTTATAGTTACATGAAAAATCCCGCAGTTTTTAATTTAGAATTAGCTGCGATCGCTGCTGTGCAAAAGGCGGGTTACGAAAATATTCGTTTATTATTACCCTTTGTACGTACTGTTGAAGAGTTTAGCTTCTGTCGTCAACAAGTCGAGCAGGTAAAACTCACAGCTAGCAAACATTTCCAACTCTGGATTATGGCTGAAGTCCCGAGTGTATTATTTTTACTAGATAAGTACGTGAAAGCCGGGGTGCAAGGTATTTCCATCGGTACAAACGACTTAACTCAGCTATTACTAGGTGTAGATCGAGAGCAGGGTGAATTAGCACAAGCATTTGATGAGAAACACCCCGTAATTATGGACGCGATCGCCCAATTAATTCGTATGGCAAGGGATAATCATATCCCCTGTTCCATTTGTGGGCAAGCACCTGCTCTCTACCCAGAAATTATCCAGAGATTAATCGAATTAGGTATCAATTCTATCTCAGTAGAGCCAGAAGCAGTCATCCGTACCTATCAGGCGATCGCTCGCGCTGAAAGTCGAATTCTTCTAGCGAATGCAAGAAATCAATTTTAAAGCTTAGTAGTACAATAGTATTATCAATATCGCAATTCAATCAATTGATATATTTTTCTCTTTGCAGGGAAATATAGAGATAAATCTATTCGGCAAAAAATTGCTTTTAATTCCACAAGTTTGATAATTGCAGTTAGGAAAGATATGACAATTCAATTAGGATTTGGTTCTGTACCCAAACCACAATATATTTTTGTGGCTCATGAGTCTGATTATTGCTGGTATATGTTGTCAGATGATAAAAAGCAAATACCCATTTATCAGAGAGCTTTAACTGGAGTAATTACGGCAATTGAATGCAATAAATCTGTGGTGAATTCCTTTGGTATTGCCTATAAAACAGATTTACATATTTTAGCAGATAAACCCTATATTATTCGTTCTGGTAGAGATGCTTTTTTCTCTAAAAGTTTACTTCTATCCCTCGATAATCTGAATTTAGAACAGTTGCAAAAGCCGATTACAATTACAGTCAATCCTGGGGAGAAAAAAGTTGTATTTTGTACAATATACGACCCGATAAATTATCAAGCTATAGATATTAATTGGGAAAGACATCAGGATATTGATTTAACTTTATTGGAACAGAAAATTCTCCATAAAATTAGTAAATTGACACCTGGCTCCACCTCCAATAGTTCTGAGTTACGAACTATGATTATTGCTCAGACAGATAAATATCTTCTAGAGTTAGCATGGACAAAGGAGCAGGGAAGACAGTATTTGCAGCAAAAATATGGCAAGCGATCGCGACATCAATTAACAGAGGTAGAGTTGCTAGAATTTATGATTCATTTGTGGGAAATAGCTGGGAAAAAGCAGAGTATTTCCATGGATTTACAGCAATCGGCTTAGAGTTAAGAAAACTGAGATTAAGTAACAGAAGAGAATATCTGATTTATTGTACTTTCTGAACTCAGAAAATCTTGGCGATCGCCAAGCTATCGTATAATAATACTAACATCTACTCACCTGTTGACTTGGCATACGATAACACCTGTAAGTACCTAGCGGAAACCTATGCGCCAAATTTTGTGCGTTGGTTGTTGGGAATTTCATCGACAAATGTCAGCGTCTTAAAAACAGAAATCATTCCTGAACCTATCCGCGCTGATGCCTTAATTCTTTTACAAGTTGATAATCGCATTCTTCATCTAGAATTCCAAACTTTACCCTACTCCAAACCGCCAATTCCCTACAGAATGCTCAATTATTGGACAATTCTTCATGGTCTATATTGGTGTGAAATTGAGCAAGTGGTAATTTACCTCAAAGAAACAACATCTGAGTTGGTTTTTCAAGAAAGATTCACCTATCAGAATACCAGACATTCCTTCCGGGTAATTCGCATGTGGGAAGAGGAATCAACACCCTTTTTCAACGATCCGGTACTCCTACCCCTAGCAACATTGACACGTAGCGACAACCCTAGAGAGTTACTAGAACAAGTCGCCCAACAAATCGCTATCCTAGAAGAACCAGCACAGCAACGTAATATTTCTGCGGCTGCTGAGATACTAGCAGGTTTGCGCTTTGATAAAAATCTCATTCGTTTGCTATTGAGAGAAGAACTTATGCAAGAATCAGTTATTTACCAAGATATCCTGCAAAAAGGATTAACCCAAGGATTAACTCAGGGATTAACTCAGGGATTAACTCAGGGATTAACTCAGGGACAACAACAGGGAGAAGCGAATACCATTATCCGTATCTTGACACGGCGTTTTGGAGAATTAACTCCCGATATTACGGACAAAATCCGTAGTTTATCCATACCTCAACTAGAAAACCTTACCGACGCACAGTTTGATTTTGATTCTGTAGGTGATTTACTGAGTTGGTTAGAATCTTGAGGGTAAAAATAAGCAAAAAAATAGCGATCGCCGTCTTTCTTGTCTGAGCGATCGCCAAAGAAAATCTCAAATTGTGCAAAGAGTGATTTACCAACCTCCAGAAGACAACTAAATTTTGGCTTCTTCCTTCACCAATTTATCCCAGCCTAAATCTTTCAAATTATTATTTCGACGTAAGGGACGAGTGACTAACTCTAGAACGTCACGGGCGTTACCAAAACCATGTATCTGAGCAAAGGTAAACTCTACAGACCACTTGGTATTGATACCGCGAGCTTCCAAGGGGTTCGCGTGTGCCATTCCTGTAATCACTAAATCGGGATTCAGGTCGTAAATCCGTTGTACCTGATTATAATTATCGGGCTTTTCGACAATATTAGGCAAGGGGGCGCCCATTTCTTTACAAGTTTGTTCTAAAAAGGCTAACTCCGCAGCCTGGTAACGCTTGTCCATATAAGGAATACCCACCTCTTGGACAGTCATCCCACAGCGTACCAAAAATCTTGCCAGGGAAACCTCCAATAGGTTATCACCCATAAAAAAGACTGACTTACCCCGAATCAATTTCACATATTCTTCTAAACCTGCCCAGATTTGTGCTTCCCGTTCATCCAAACCCTGGGGAGTAATGCCAAATACTGAGCAAATTTTTTCCACCCAAGCACGAGTCCCATCGGGACCAATGGGGAAGGGTGCGCCTATTAGTTTACACTTGCGGCGACGCATCAGGGTAGTAGCAGTACGACTGAGGAAAGGGTTGACACCAGCAACATAATACCCTTCTTCAATCACAGGTAATTCTGTAAACCGTTTTGCGGGCAACCATCCAGAAACTTTAATCCCTTGTTTCTTCAGTTCTAAAGTTAGCTGAGTCACCACTGGATCGGGAAGAGAACCGAAAAGTACGAGGGGTGGATGATCCACATACTCTGACTCCTCCTGGATGACATCTTCTTTCTTTTTACCGAAGTGTAATAGCTTCTGGATAGCATTACGCTCATTTTTTTCGCTTTCTACCACAGGTGTTTGGTTCGGGCAACGTCCTGCCATTGCTGCCAGTACGGTGTCTTCTCCTTGAGTGAAAGCATAGTCTAAACCGTTGGCACGGGCAACTACGATGGGAATACCAATTTCTGACTCCAGCTTAGGTGCTAAACCTTCCAAGTCCATTTTGATGATTTCTGTAGTACAAGTGCCAATCCAGACAATGACACTGGGATTGCGATCGCGCTTAATTTGCTCACACAACCGCTTCAATTCTGCATAATCATTCAACTGGGCAGAAATATCACCTTCTTCTAACTCTGCCATTGCATAACGAGGTTCAGCAAAAATCATTACCCCCATGGCATTTTGTAGAAAATAGCCGCAAGTCTTAGTACCAATTACCAAGAAAAAACTATCTTCGATTTTTTGGTACAACCAAGCAACACAGCTAATGGGACAAAAAGTATGGTAATTACCAGTTTCACACTCAAAATTTAAACCCTGTGGTTCAGCAACAGTCATTTTAATTATCCCCTTGTTTTGATATGGCTACTGCTAATGACCAAAAGCTAATAGTTAATATTTGTGATTAGATTAGCTATTAGCAATCAGTTCCTAGCAATTAGCCCAGATTTAAGAGTTGGGGAAGAGACTGGCAATTTCTGAGTCATCAAAAGCGCCGTTAGACAAGTCTTCCCCAAATAGTTCGCTATCCATTCCGGCTTTGGCTGCTACACTCTCATCACCCCAAACATCAGACATGACATCACCAAAGTCATGCTCTTCGGTGGTGACTGCTGCTGTAATGTCAGTGTTATCGTCTTTCACATTGCTAAAAGAAATATCACCGAACTCATCAACTGTGTTCAAATTCTCACTAGGATGAGCAGCATTATCACCAAAACCCTCAACGGTTTTCACTCCGTTACTAGGGGTTTTCTCTTCAAAAGACATGGCTCGGAGTTCATCTCTTAATGCCGTATCCGGAACCATAAGAGTCTCCTCATGGTCGAATCCCGCCTCAGTATCATTTACCCCATTATTAGTAAACTCATTACTCTGGGGCTGATTTAAAGCTGCTTCTGGAGCTGATGCTGTTTCTGTTTCTTCAGCATCGGATTCAGGGAAATTACGGTTGCCAAGGGCAATATCTGGGTCAAAGTGTAAGTCTAGAACTTCCACCAGAGTGTCCGCATCTTGGTTCAATTTAGAAAAGGGGAGCATTAACTGAGCTAGTTTCGGTTCTAGCGCGTTAACGACTCCCAGGATGAGGTAGGAAGATGGACGTTTGCCACCATCGGGAGTGTAAACTGACTCCACCTGCATGTGGAGCTTTATCCAGTCACGGTTGGACTGAAAGAACTGCAACCACTTTTGTTTTATAGAATCTGTAAAGCTGTAGAAAAAAGCCATAGAGTCCCCCATCCTGAGAAACTGATGATTTATACAATCATCAAGTCTAATTCCTCTTCTTGATTCAGAACCTGTGGTTTTTGCGGATTTAAGTAAAAATCTGATAATAAAGAGAACAACTCCCTGTCTTGGGCATCTTTGGGAACTACTCCCTCTGGACAGGCAAGAATTTGGTCTGCAATATTCAGGTAATAATCACATACATAGCTTAAGGATGGGTCTTTCTCTGCCATTTCAAACAATGTTTTACCCTTGACGCGGGAAACACGGATATCTTCAATTAATGGTAGAACTTCCAAGACGGGCATGGGTACAGATTCTACGTATTTGTCAATTAAGTCACGTTTAGAAGTCCGGTTCCCAATTAGACCAGCTAAACGTAGGGGATGGGTACGGGCTTTTTCTCTGACTGATGCCGCAATTCGGTTAGCCGCAAACAAAGCATCAAAACCGTTATCTGTAACTATCATGCAGTAATCAGCATAATTGAGGGGTGCTGCAAAGCCGCCACAAACTACGTCACCAAGAACATCAAACAATATGACATCGTACTCATCAAAGGCGTTGAGTTCCTTCAGCAATTTTACTGTTTCCCCAACGACATAACCACCACAGCCAGCACCCGCAGGTGGTCCCCCGGCTTCTACACAATCTACGCCACCATAACCCTTATAGATAACATCTTCGGGCCATACATCTTCGTAGTGGTAGTCCTTTTCTTGAAGAGTATCAATAATTGTGGGAATGAGAAAACCTGTAAGGGTAAATGTGCTGTCATGTTTGGGGTCACAACCAATCTGCAACACTTTTTTGCCACGTTTGGCTAGAGCTACGGATATATTACAGCTTGTGGTGGACTTACCGATGCCACCTTTCCCATAAACTGCTAGTTTCACTTTTTTTGCCTCTGATAGTTGCTTCTCAAACTTGCGGCTTTAATACTGCCTTCACCTATCCCTCGGAATGCGATGGCTGATGTTTTGCATTATTGTGCAAATCCCAGGATAAATAAATGGGGTTTAAATTAGTATTTGGATGATATCTGGTATTTTTACGATTAAGAAAAATTTTAAGATTTAAGTTAGGTTTCAAAACTTCTAATCAAGCTATAAACTTTCAAAAATTAATTTTTTATAACTATAAAAATATAAATTAGTTACAAAAAACAAAGTTTACAAAATATAATATCTGTGAGGGTTTCATCAATTTTACTGATGCGATGTACAGAGAAACCCCTCATCTAGCGATCGCCACTCCTAGACAGCATAGATACTAGTCAAATAAATTATCGATTTATTTAAACAATATGGAATTTTCAGGCGATCGCCCAGAGAAAAACAGTAGATGATCGCGCAGAAAAATTAACACGCAATTTAAATGTAAAAAATTAATAATTTTGTTCAATTAACCACAACTTCCACCCATTTCTTGCAAAGTTTGCCAACCAGCTTGCCACTGATTTCCATCCTGTAACAACTTGGCATTAATCCAGAAGCGGACATTGGGGTCACAGGATGCTACCATTTCCGCATAAACCCATTTACCTTGATTTTTGCGGTTAGTTACTTGAAAATGCCGCCAACCGTCTATTTTGGTTTGTGATGTCCACTTAGAACCAACAAGGTAAGGAAATTTTTGTTTTTTAGCCATAGTGAAGTCGATAAAAAGGGCGATCGCGCACAGAGAAACTCAATTTTTCCTATTTATCTTTGTAAAGGACTTTGATTCATAACTGCGGAAAATACAGTTTGCTCAATTCTCTTCAACCTTGTATCTATTCTTTTGGCACTATCAATCCAAAAGAGAATATTCTTCTTGGATGAATTACTAAATTTCTGGAAATTTTCCCTTGCTTCTGCATTGACTGCTAAAGCTGATTGTAAGTCTTCAGGAATTTTGAGTGCTTCAATATCATCCAAGGTAATCCAAGAGCCATCTGATTGAGCATTCAAGATTTTTGTCATACCCGCTTGTGTCATCAAACCCTGTTCTATGAGTTCGGCAACATATTGTTTATTTAATTTTGACCAGACGCTTTTCGGTTTGCGAGGTGTGAAAATCTGTTGATAACGCTCGGAATCTAATGATTGAACTTTACTATCAATCCAGCCAAAACATAATGCTTCCTGAACTGCCTCACTATATTTCACACTAGGTTTACCACTTTTCACCTTGTAATAAATCAACCAAACACCTGGTAATCTCTGGTGATTTTCTTGTAACCATTGTCGCCAAGTCTGGCGATCGCTAGCGTAAATAGTTTCTAGCTGCTCTGCAAATTTCGGCATTTTTAGAGAATCCCCAAATTTGTGGTGAATAATTTAAAATCCAGTCTCTCACTCAAGAAACTGGATTCATCCATTTTATTTAGCAAATATCCTGATACCAGATAGAAAACTGATGTTTTAGTTACTATTTCCAGAAGCTGCCAGTTCTGCTAAACGTTCCTGTTGATCCAAGGAAATACAAGCTTGAATCACATCGTCAATATCGCCCTCCAATACACTATTCAAAGAGTAATTTTGTCCTAGACGATGGTCAGTGGCACGATTATCTTTGTAGTTATAGGTACGAATTTTTTCCGAACGAGAACCAGTTCCCACCTGCGATCGCCGCATAGATGTCACCGCTTCCTGCTGTTCACGCAGTTTCATTTCATACAACTTAGCTCGCAAAATTTGCATTGCTCGCTCTTTGTTCTGTAGCTGACTGCGCTCTTCCGTGCAGAAAATCCGGATACCAGTAGGTTTGTGGAACAAGTCAGCTGCGGTTTCTACCTTGTTGACGTTTTGCCCCCCAGCACCACCAGAACGAGCTGTAGTCATTTCAATATCCTTCGGGTCAATATGTATTTCCACATCGTCTACCTCTGGCATAATCGCCACAGTAGCCGTAGAAGTATGTACCCTACCTCCAGCTTCCGTTACTGGCACACGCTGCACTCGATGTACACCAGCCTCAAACTTCAACTTACTGTATACACTATCACCTTGAATCTCTAGGATTGCCTCTTTAAAGCCACCCATTTCTGCTAGGGACTCACTGACAAGTTTGACTCGCCAACCCTGAGTATCAGCGTACTTTGAATACATTCGGACCAAATCACCCGCCCAGATACTTGCCTCATCACCCCCCGTACCTGCACGGATTTCCAACATGATATTTTTATCATCATTGGGGTCACGGGGTAACAGTAAGACCTTCAGCCGAGTTTCCAAATATTCTATTTTCTGCTCTAACTCGCCCACCTCCAAAGCCGCCATTTCTTGCAGTTCTGCGTCTCCCTGAGACTCCTTGAGAACTTGACGCGCTCCAATTAATTCTTCCTGAGCAGTTTTCCAATCTTCATAACTGTTGACTACTTCCTCCAAACCTGAACGAGCTTTCGCTATTTTTTGATACTCATCAGGGTTTTTGGCAGTATCTGGGTCAGCCAAACGACGAGTCAATTCATTGAAAGTTTGCTCAACAGATTTTAGTTTCTCCAGCAAATATTGTTCAGCCATACAGCGCTCCTTAAAAATAACAAATTGGCTCGGCAAAATATGACAAGCGACCCAGCACAGAAATGCAGGGTCGTCATTAACAGCAGAGCCAAGCCGCTACTTTTGCTTTTTGCCGGCAGACTGACCTTCTTTCATGCCATACTTCCGCATGAAGCGTTCCACACGACCTTCGGTGTCGATAATCTTTTGTGTACCAGTGTAAAAAGGGTGGTTTCCAGACCAAACATCAACGTGTAATTCTGGCTTAGTAGAACCAACAGTCATCACAACCTGACCATTGCAATATACTTTCGCCTCTGGATACCACTGGGGATGAATATCAGGTTTTGCCATTTTTCCTTTCGTGGTGATTGTATAGAAAATTATAACTTAGAACTGACTCCTAACTCAGAGCCGATAGGCTAAAAACAGGTGTCGAAACTTTTTTTCACTTTTACCTTTTTGCCCTTCCGATCCAGAAAGACTTGAGATATAACCACCAGGGCGGTTAATTTTGCTCAAAACTGTTTCATTAACCTGTCTCAATCCCTTAACGTTTCGAGTATTGAGGAGCCTTACGAGCTTTATGTAAACCGTATTTCTTCCGTTCCTTGGCTCTGGGGTCACGGGTAAGATAGCCTTCTACCTTCAGAGGAGGACGATTGTCAGGGTCTAACTGACAGAGAGCACGAGCCACACCCAAACGAATTGCATCAGACTGACCTGTTAAACCGCCACCCTCTGCTTTTACCAGGATGTCATACTCACTTTCTAAACCCAAGGTTTCCAATGGTCCCTTGATTACACCTAGGTAGTTGGCATTGTACTGGAAATAATTATCACCAGGTTTACCATTCACAACCAACTGACCACTGCCAGGAACTAGGCGAACTCTGGCAGTTGCGGATTTGCGGCGACCAGTACCCCAATATACGGCACGACCACTATTGGTATCTGTAGCTTGCATTAGTTATTTACTCCTGGAATCGTATTAACTTTTAGTTCTTTGGGTTGTTGGGCTGCATGGGGATGGACTGGACCTGCGTAAACTTTCAGCTTAGTAAACAAGTTTCGACCCAAGCTATTTTTTGGTAGCATTCCCTTGACAGCTTGTTCGATAATTCTTTCTGGGATGCGGTCTTGGAGTTTAGCAAAGGTTTCTGTCTTCATCCCACCGGGACGACCAGAATGGCGGCGATAAAGCTTTTGTGTACGTTTTTTGCCAGTTACCGCAACTTTTTCCGCATTGATGACGATGACAAAATCACCAGTATCCATGTGGGGGGTGTATTCAGGTTTATTTTTGCCACGTAGAACCATGGCAATTTCTGTTGCTAAACGACCAAGACGTTGGTCTGCGGCATCTACGACATACCACTCACGCTCTATAGAGCTTTGAGGGGGAAGATAGGTTTTATTATCGGTTGTCATTTCTTGTGTCCTTTTTGTATGTGTCATTTGCAATCCGGAGGCAACTATTTGCCTTCAGCTAACTCCAGGATGACCGATGACTAATTTTGGCTGATTGTCATACCAGACTTCTGGAGGAAAAGGAAAATCAGGATAACCAACACGCAACAGACATAAACCATGGGCAGGCGCGGCATATTTGACTTCTTCCCGGCGTTCCGATTTCCAGATGTCGTAAAAATTTGAGAGCGATCGCTCTCCGGTTCCCACTTGAATCAACATCCCCACCAATAATCTCACCATGCCATATAAAAACCCATCAGCCTGAATTTCTATGTGGACAAATGCTCCCTCCCGTTGACATTCTGCGGCTTGTACTTCTACCCAAGAATGTTGCCGTGCGGAGTTGGCTCGGTGAAATGCAGCTAGGTGGTGTTTGCCTAGTAGAGGTTTCATGGCTGCTTGGATTAAATTTTCATCCACAGGCGCATGATAATAATGCCAACAAAAAGGCTTGAGAAACAAGTTCGGACGTTTGTCTGTATAAATGGTGTAGCGATAGCGGCGATAATTAGCACTAAAACGTGCGTGCCATCTAGGTTCTACACCTGTGGAAGCTCGTACTAGAACATCTTCAGGTAGGTGAGTGTTGATAACTGCTGCCCATTTGTGGGCGGGGATTCTTCCTGTGGCATCAAAATGTGCTACCTGAGCAGCAGCATGGACACCAGAATCAGTTCGTCCTGCTCCATGTAAGGTGACTGAATGACCAAGAATTTGCCGAATAGCATTTTCTATCTCTTCTTGGACAGTCCGGTGTTGTGCTTGCCTTTGCCAACCATGAAAATGAGTACCAAGGTACTGAATAACCAGGGCGACTCTTTGGGTAGGTAGGCTGACAACTTCTAACATGGTTTTGCTACTCGTCTTTACTGGTGAGTTCTAGCACCTGATGACAATTGACTAAACTAATTCAATAATTGCCATTTCGGCATTATCACCACGGCGAGGAACCGTATGCAAAATCCGAGTGTATCCACCATTACGGCTACCGTAGCGAGTAGGTGCTTGCTCAAATAAAGCATGAACCAGTTGTTTATCGAAAATATAGCCCATGGCTTGACGACGGGCAGATAGGGAACCGTCCTTTGCCAGGGTAATCATTTTTTCCACTTCACCACGTAGAACTTTTGCGCGGGTGAGGGTTGTGGTAATTCGACCATGGCGGATTAATTCGGTTGCTAGCGATCGCAATAAAGCACGACGCTGATCAGCTGGTTTGCTGAGTTTTTTGATTCGACAACGGTGACGCATAGGAAAAATTCGAGATTATATAATGGCGATCGTGGAGATTTCTACTTTACTCCCAAGTTAATTTTCTCTCTTTAATATCTTGTGATAACAGAAAGAACTATGGAAGTTACCCAAGGCTAAGAAAGGCAAGAAATTTAGCTTGATTCTTTCTAATGTCTGACTTGGAAAATTATGGTTGTGGGGAAGGTAAATATATAACTATAAGTACCTATTCCCCATACCCAATTTTAATTGTGTTTGGAAGCTCTCTCTTGAGGTAAAGTAATACCTAGACGACGTTGTAAAGCCTCCACTACCTCTTCTGCTGATTTTTGACCAAAGTTCTTGATTTCCAAGAGGTCTTCTTGGGTATAATCCAGCAAATCCGCCACAGAATTAACTTGTGCCCGTTTGAGACAGTTGTAAGCTCTGACAGATAACTGCAATTCCTCAATGGGGATTTGTGCAGTTGGATCATCTGGAATATCAGAATCTGTATCAGTTTGTCTGATATCGATATCCTTGAGAGGATTAAATAACTCAACCAAGATACCAGCAGCAGAAGAAAGTGCTTCCTGGGGACTGAGACTGCCATTTGTCCATACATCTAACAACAGTCTATCTTTGGGTATACCTGTTTCGCTTCGTGTTTCTTCCACACTGTAGTTGACTTTCCGCACAGGCATAAATACAGAGTCAATTTGTAAAAAGTCAAGGGATGTTGCTTCTTCCCTTCCCCTTTCCACTGTCCGATAGCCTTTACCCTTCTCAATCCGAAATTCCATTTCCAGTTTGCCGCCTTCAGCTACGGTGGCAATATACTGAGTGGGGTCAATGATTTCAACTTCGCTTGGTAAGTCAAAATGTGCTACAGTTACCGTTGCTGGACCGCTGACTAAGACACGACCAATTTGAGCTTGGGCGGAATAGCTTTTCAGGATGACTTCCTTCATCCGCATCAAGATTTCTAGAACATCTTCCCGAACGCCCGGAACGGTGGCAAATTCGTGAGTTACGCCGGAAATACGCACTGCTGTAACTGCTGTCCCCTCTAGATTCGACAGTAGAACTCGTCTGAGAGCGTTACCTACGGTGGTTCCTTGACCTCGCTCCAGAGGTTCCAGCACGAATTTACTGTAGTGGCTTCGACTTTCTTCTGTATTAGACTCTACACATTCAATTTGAAACTGCGCCACAGAGTAGCCTCCCTTGTACTAAGGTCTTGCTAGCAGGCAAGCTAACTTGCCTCCGATTATCTTTAAATACCTTTGTATTTGAGGCTGATTTTGGTAATTTTGACCTCAAACAGACAAAGGGTGTTATTTATCTTTAGGTTTTCCCAGGTTATTGTTTCTTGTTTTATGGTCAGAAGAAACTTTCAAACTGGGAACAGCCACTATGGGAGTGAGGGAGATCAGCAAGTGTAATCTAGAAGTCTCCTAGGAAGTTTGAATAGTGCTGATTAAAGAGTACTGAACGGGTGTATTTTGCTTGTTGTTAGGCTAGGTCAGAATGATGAAATTATTTTCTGCTACTTCACTAGTCGAAAAACAACAAGACTCAGCACTTTATAGGTTCGCAAAACGTGTCTTTTGGAGGCAGAGTGCCATGGATGGTGCAGTAGGCAAATATGCCCTTAAGCTGCATACAACTCAGCACTGATAAATTTTAGGTGACTTCGATGTTATCCTCGAATGCCTTTGCTTGCCTAGAAATCATGCCTATACACGACGGCGTTTGGGAGGACGGCAACCGTTATGAGGAATGGGGGTAATATCACGAATCAGAGTAATCTCTAAACCCGCTCCTTGTAATGCACGAATCGCAGTTTCTCGACCAGCACCAGGTCCAGAAACCATGACTTCTATTTGACGCATTCCTTGGTCGATTGCTCTGCGAGCAGCACTTTCTGCTGCGGTTTGTGCGGCGAAGGGAGTACCTTTTTTGGCTCCTTTAAAACCGCTAGAACCTGCACTTGCCCAGGAAATCACATCTCCGTTTTGGTCGGTGATGGTAACGATGCTATTGTTAAACGTAGATTGAATGTAGGCAACACCGTTGGGTACATTACGTTTTGTCTTTTTGCTGCCGCCTTTTTTTGATGGTTGTCGCGCCATATTGGTGTGATGAAATTAAGGTAAAATTTGCCCAAAGCAAGGGTAAAACAAATGGGATTATTTATTTCCCTGGAGCCTTTTTCTTCCCGGCTACAGTCTGTCTTCTGCCGCGTCGGGTTCTGGCATTTGTCCGAGTTCTTTGTCCTCTGACAGGTAAACCCATACGGTGACGACGACCTCTGTAAGTTCCGATATCGATGAGGCGCTTAATATTCATTGCTTCCCAGCGCCGTAAGTCACCCTCAACTTCGTAATTACTTTCAATTTCCGAGCGAAGGGATGCAACATCTGCATCACTTAGTTCTTTGACGCGGGTGTCGGGATTCACACCTGTAGTGGCGAGAATTTCTTTGGATCTAGATAAACCAATTCCGTAAATGTATGTCAGACCAATCTCAACGCGCTTGTCGCGTGGTAGGTCTACTCCGGCAATACGTGCCACAATAATGTCTCCCTATTGTTCGAGGTAATCCTGCTACTATTTAAGGTGATTTTCGATGCACTTCACCAAGTGCTGGGGGTAATATGCAATTTTATCCTTGACGTTGCTTATGCTTGGGGTTGATGCATATTACCATCACACGACCGCGACGACGAATCACGGTACATTTTTCACAGATTTTCTTGACTGAGGCTCTGACTTTCATGCCTTTTGTTTAACTCCAAATGGTGGATTATAACATTTTGGAAGAAAATATTCAATTAAATGGTGGTGGAAATCAACAAAACTGACAATTAATGTAAAATATTCTACATAGTTATTACTTTTTGCGTAGACGGTAGGTTATTCTACCTTTTGTCAGGTCGTAGGGTGTGAGTTCGACTTTCACGCGATCGCCAGGTAGAATCTTGATATAGTTACGGCGGATTTTGCCAGAGATATGAGCTAAAACATTGAAGCCGTTATCTAAATCAACGCGGAACATGGCGTTGGGCAAAGATTCCGTCACAGTCCCTTCCATTTCGATTAAGTCTTGCTTAGACAAGTTATTCCTTCCTCAACTCAACAATTTTTGTGTTCACTTACATGGGCAAGAGAACATATTTGTCGAAAAATATCAACAGTTTCTTAATATATCTTATCGAAATTTGGGTATAGATTTGAAAATGTGATAGGCAGGGGAAGACTGTTGTTGCCTTCCCCGATAGAGACTAGGCGATCGCCTGTTTCAATACTGTCGTGACTTCTTCTAGGGACTGATTTCCATTAATCATCAATAACTGTTGGCGATCGCGGTAATAGTCAATCAGAGGCGCAGTTTCCGAACGGTATACCTCCAATCGGCGACGAATCACTTCTTCAGTGTCATCTTTTCGCCCTCTTCCCAGTAAGCGTCCGACAACAATCTCATCGGGCACATCCAGGTTGACTACTTTTCCACCATCCTGGTTTAACTTTTGCAATAATTCATCCAGGAACACAGCTTGCTTGACAGTACGAGGGAAACCATCCAAAATCCAACCAGAATTAGTATCTGACTGTTGTAAACGTTCCTCAACCATATCCTGCACCAGTTGATCGGGAACTAACTCACCCCTATCCATGTAGCTTTGAGCTTTCACTCCCAGAGGTGTTTGTTCCTTCAAAGCTTGACGTAAGATATCACCCGTAGAAATATGGGGAATATTGAGGTCGTCTGCTAATGTCTGAGCCTGTGTGCCTTTGCCAGCTCCAGGAGGTCCCAAGAAGATAAGTCGCGTCACTATTGTTTCACCATTCCTTCGTAGCGCTGAGAGATAACGTAGGTTTGGATCTGTTTGGCAGTATCAATTGCTACGCCCACCAGAATTAACAAGGATGTAGCACCCAGACCTTTAAAAGTTGGTACTCCTAAAGCTTGTTCAATAGCAGTGGGAATAATCGCAATTAAACCCAAAAAGATAGCACCCAAGAAAGTCAATCGATTTGTCACCCGCTCAATATATTCACTTGTTGTCTTCCCTGGACGAATACCGGGAATACTAGAACCCATTTTTTTCAGGTTTTGGGCTACATCGACAGGATTGAGAATCAATGAAGAGTAAAAGTAGCTGAAAAAGACGATGGAAACTAGGTAAACCAGAGCATAAACCCAGGAACCAGAACCACTGGGGCTAAGATACGTGTTGATAATTCTTGTCAGTTCCGCATTTTTGGCGAAATTGACTATCATGAGGGGTAAGCTGAGAATGGCGGCAGCGAAAATGATCGGCATCACACCACCTTGGTTCAACCGCAGGGGTAGGTAGCTACGCTGTTCCGCAAAAATCCGCCGACCAACTTGACGACGAGCCGAGATAATTGGGATGCGACGGATACCTTCTTGAACGAAGACAATGCCCACGATGGTTAACAGGAAGAGTACCAAGAGGACAATTACCCGACCAATGGTTTCCCGACTTCCGCTCTGGACAAAATCAATGGTGTCACCCAGAGATTTTGGTAAGGTTGCCACAATGTTGACAAAAATCAACAAAGATGCACCATTTCCAACACCTCGCTCGGTAATTAACTCCGATGCCCACATGACGAACATAGAGCCAGCCACCAGGGCGATCGCAGTTTCCGCGATAAACACTGGACCATAGTTCAAAGCATAGTCTTTCAGAAAGAATGCAGCCAGAAAAGTGCTTTGTAGAGCTGCCCAACCAACAGATACATAACGGGTAATTTGGGAAATTTTCCGTCTTCCTGCTTCCCCTTCATTTTTCTGTAAATTTTCTAAAGCTGGGATTGCGGCAGTGAGCAACTGGATAATGATAGAGGCATTAATATAGGGCAAAATCCCTAACGCGAACACCCCTAAAGCAGACAGTCCGCCTCCCGAAAAAATATCCAAAAAGTTTACTATCTGATTATTGTTTTGGATGGCTGCGGCAAACTTCTCGCGGTTAATCCCTGGTATGGGGATATGGATACCCATACGAATCAAAACCAGAATACCGAGTGTGACAAGCAGCCGACCTCTAAGTCCTGCTGCTTGTGCCATCTGCATAAAAGTTTCTTGAGCGGTTGGCGGTTTATCTCGACTTATCATAGAGGGCTACCTTGAAGTATGAACCAGGCGCTGGCTGGGCTGGCACTTAATATCCCTGTTGTGCCGTTCTGGCTCACCCCAAAACTTCACAACTCCCACCAGCAGCCTCAATTTTGCTACGAGCTGAACCTGTGAATGCTGCTGCCTGGACTTTGAGGGCAACATTCAATTCCCCATTACCAAGAATTTTTAAAGGACCCTTGATGGAAGTGACAATCCCAGCGTCTTTCAAAGAGGTAAGGGTTACCTCAGTATTCGCAGGGAGAGAGGCTAGCTTTTCTACATTAATCGTAGTGTACTTTTTGCGGTTAACTACGGGAAAGCCCTTTAACTTGGGGATTCGACGGTATAAAGGTTGTTGACCACCTTCAAAACCAGGTCTGGTTCCGCTACCGGAACGGGACTTTTGACCCCGCATCCCTAAACCAGCACTAGCACCTTGACCCGCAGAAATACCACGACCGACACGACGACGGCGTTTTTTAGAGCCTTTCTGAGGACGAACATCACTTAATCTCATAAGCGGAAATTTGGTAACTGTTGTGTTTGTCACTAGTCATGGGTATGACTTTTGACTAAATATAGAGATTCTCTAGGGGAATACCACGCTCTTCTGCAACTTCTGCAAAAGTACGTAGGGTAGACAGGGCATTAACTGCGGCTCTTGCATTGTTCAGGGGGTTGCCTGAGCCTAGTTGCTTGGCTAAGACATTACGAACACCAGCCAACTCGAGTACAGTCCGGACTGCACCACCGGCAATTACACCAGTACCAGGGGCTGCGGGACGCATCATTACCTTAGCTCCACCGCCAGTGCCATCAATGGGATGGGGAATCGAGTTGGACTTAGTGATAGGAATATCAATCAGGTGTTTTTTACCATCGGCTACACCTTTTTTAACAGCTCCAATTACATCCGAAGCTTTTCCAACACCGACTCCGACTTGACCGCGCTCATTCCCAACTACAACGATCGCCCGGAAGCTGAGTTTTTTACCACCCTTAACTACCTTACTAACACGACGAATTTGAATTACCCGTTCTTGCCAGTTTGTTTCTTCTTTTTTGGCGCGGTTCGTTTTTCGACGATTTGTTGCCATTTCCTTAGTACCTCGTTTTATTTATCACTTGTCTTTGCCATTCCTCCAAGTATTTACTCAGACTCTATGACCAATGACCAATGACTAAATCCTAAAAATCTAGACCTGCTTCACGGGCTGCTTCTGCCAATGCCTTAATCCGACCATGGTATAGGTTTCCACCACGGTCAAATACGATTTGGGTAATACCCTTTTCCTTAGCGCGGGCAGCAATTAACTTACCAACTTCCACAGACGCTTCACAGTTAGACCCGGAAGCAAGTTTAGATTTTAAATCTGGCTCCAAGGTGGATGCGGAAACGATAGTACAGTGTTGGGTATCATCAATTACCTGGGCATAAATATGCTCATGGGAGCGAAACACCGCTAACCTGGGACGTTCAGCAGAACCATTTACCTTGCCACGAACCCGCCGATGGCGGCGTATTTTGGATTCTCTACGAGTCAGTTTCATAATCTATTTCTTACCACCCTTACCAGTCTTACCAGCTTTCCGTCTAACCACTTCGCCTGCATAACGGATACCTTTACCTTTGTAAGGTTCTGGGGGACGGACGGCGCGGATTTTGGCTGCTGTGTTCCCGACTATTTCTTTGTCGTAGCCAGTAACGATGACGTTGGTGTTATTTTCGACGGCAAATTGTATACCTTCAGGGGGAACAATTTGTACTTGATGGCTATAACCCATGTTCATCACCAGGTTCCGACCTTGTACCTGTGCCCGATAACCTACCCCTTGAATTTCCAACCGGCGTTGAAAACCTTGGGATACTCCCTCAACCATATTGGCAACCAAAGTCCGGGATAAACCGTGCATTTGGCGGGAGACGCGGGAATCGTCTTTACGTTCAACTGTCAGAGTCTGCCCTTCTTGAGAAACAGAGACTTGGGTGGGTAACTCACGGGAGAGTTCACCCTTGGGACCTTTGACTACTATCTTTGTCCCATCGATTTTAATTTCTACCTTCGCAGGTACTGCTATTGGGCGCTTACCAATACGAGACATAACTAGATTTGTCCTTGATGATTTGTCCTTTATCTTTGGTCGTTTGTCTGCTGGTGCAGGGAAGACCAATGACTATTGACTACCAAACGTAGCAAAGCACTTCGCCGCCCAAGTTCTGCCGCCGTGCTTCTCGATCAGTCATAATGCCGCTAGATGTGGAAATAATGGCGATGCCAATCCCACCTAGAACTCGGGGTAATTCTTTTTTGTTGGAGTAAACTCGTAAACCTGGTTTGCTCACACGCTTCAGGGCTGTAATCAAGGGTTGGCGATTTTTGCCTTTGTATTTTAAGGAAATCACCAAGTTTTTCTTGATACCTTCACCACTTTCTTCAAAATCAGCAATGAAACCTTCTTCCCGTAATACTTTGGCAATACTACGAGTCATTTTAGTTGCAGGCACGTTTGTAGTTTGTTGCCTTGCTAGGTTGGCATTGCGGATGCGCGTTAGCATATCTGCAATTGTGTCGTTTGCCGCCATCGTTCCCTCTTTAGATGAACTTATTGATCCCGGAAGGGCATTCCCATTTCTTTCAGTAAAGCGCGACCTTCTTCATCAGTCTTCGCGGTGGTGATAATGGAAATGTCCATCCCCCGAATTTGGTCAATTCTGTCGTATTCAACTTCGGGGAAAATTAATTGTTCTCTAACGCCGAGAGTATAGTTACCACGACCATCAAAACTCTTCGGACTGATACCGCGAAAGTCACGAATTCTAGGTAGTGCCAGGTTGATGAGACGGTCGAGGAAAGCGTACATGCGATCGCCTCGAAGTGTCACCATAATCCCTACGGGCATACCTTGACGAATTTTAAAACCAGCGATCGCCTTTTTAGCTCTGGTGACCACAGGTTTTTGACCTGTAATTAAAGCAATTTCACTTAAAGATGCTTCTAGGGCTTTAGCATTAGAGGCTGCTTCTCCCAAACCTCTGTTTACAGTCACTTTCACCAACTTAGGTGCTTGATGAACGTTGGTGTAGTTAAACTGTTGGATGAGTTTAGGGACAATAGTTTCTTGGTATGTGGTTTTGAGTCTGGTTGCCATAGTTTTGTTTAAACCCCTGGTCTTGGTCAGGGAAATTAAGGATTAGAAATTGGCAAATGCTGCGGAAAATCTACTTATCGAGGATTTCCCCGGTTTTCTTGAGCATTCGCACCTTTTTCCCTTCAGAAGTGAAGGTATAGCAAACGCGACTAGCGACGTTCTGCTTGGTGGAGTAGAGCATCACATTGGAACTGTGGATGGGATACTCGTTGGTGACGATGCTTCCGGACTCGCCTTCTGCTTGGGGTTTTACGTGCTTAGTCTTGATGTTGACACCTTTGACTACCACTTTACTTTCCTGGGGTAAAGCTTTGATGACTTCTCCCACTTTGCCTTTGTCTTTGCCGGCAATCACTTGTACTGTGTCTCCGGTTTTGACGTGCATTTTTTGAAACTTCGGCTTTGCTTTACTGCTAGCCATTACAGTACCTCCGGAGCCAAAGAGACGATTTTAGTAAAGCTTTTATCACGTAATTCCCGTGCTACTGGTCCGAAAACACGAGTTCCTTTGGGGTTACCGTCTTTGTTGATAATCACAGCAGCATTATCATCAAAACGGATGGTCATACCGCTATCACGACGAATGCTGTAGCGAGTACGGACGATTACCGCTTCTACGACATCTGATTTTTTCACAGCCATGTTGGGCTGGGCATCTTTGACTACTGCGATGATGCGATCGCCTACGTGACCATAACGACGGTTTCCCGCACCGAGGACGCGAATACACATCAGCTTGCGAGCGCCGCTATTGTCTGCCACATTCAGGTAGGTCTGGGGTTGAATCACAATTATTCTCCCTTGTTGTTAGTTAACCAACAACTTATTTATTCAAAACTTCTGTGACCTGCCAGCGCTTGGTTTTACTCAGGGGTCTGGTTTCCTGAATCCGCACGCGATCGCCCACTTTGCATTGATTATCTTCATCGTGGGCTTTGTAGCGTCTGGTCTGAACTACAATTTTTCCGTACTTGGGATGGGGAGCGCGGTTTTCTACGGCAACTACTACCGTTTTCTGCATTTTGTCGCTCACTACCAAACCAACTCGTTCTTTTACTGCCATATTCTCCTAGTATGTTGTTAACGATATAACTGTTAACTCCTAACTTTGTTTAGCAACTGCCCGTTTTCTTTCATTCTCTACAGTCAGTAACTGTGATAAACGATGGCGAGCGTGTCTAAATTGGTGAGGTTTCTGTAACTGTCTGGTTGCTTTCTGTAAACGCAGTTGGAATAACTGCTTTTTCACAGCAAGAATCTCCTCGGACAGCTTTTCGTCTGTTAATTCTCTGGCTTCGGAAATTTTGGGAAGTGGCATGACCTACTCCTGCTCTTGTGGCTCTATCTCAGAGCGCGAAATGAACTTGGTTTTGATGGGCAATTTGTAAGCCGCTAGGCGCATGGCTTCACGGGCTGTAGCTTCTGGCACTCCAGCGATTTCAAAGAGAATCCGCCCTGGCTTCACTACTGCTACCCAAAACTCCGGATTACCTTTACCGGAACCCATCCGGGTTTCTGCGGCACGCATTGTTACTGGTTTGTCAGGGAAAATACGTATCCAGATTTTTCCACCCCGACGAATATAACGAGTCATGGCTCGACGGGAAGCTTCAATCTGCCGAGAGGTAATCCAGCATGGCTCCTGTGCCTGGAGAGCAAAGTCACCAAAGTTCAAGCTGCTGCCACGGTTGGCAAGACCTTGCATCCGTCCGCGTTGCTGTTTGCGGAATTTAGTTCTTCTTGGACTAAGCATAATTTGCTAATTGGGAATTGCTATTTGCTAATTGGGTAATATATACCCATTTACCGATTACCCTTCGTTAGAACGGTCTTCAAATTGCTGACGACGACGTTGCTGTTGGCGACGACGGGGTTCCCGTTCACGCGGACCAGATGGTGCTGGGGCTTCTTCCTGTCCGGGAATAATTTCTCCCTTGAATACCCAAACTTTGATACCAAGAATACCGTAGACAGTTTTCGCAGTGCAGTAGGAATAGTCAATGTCTGCCCGGAGAGTATGCAAAGGTACTCTACCTTCACGAGTCCACTCGGTACGAGCAATTTCCGCTCCGTTTAACCGACCACCTACTTGTACCTTGATGCCTTGGACTCCTGCCCGTTGAGCGCGTTGGATTGCTTGGCGGACAACACGGCGGAAAGACACCCGACGTTCTAACTGTTGAGCAATGAATTCCGCAATTAAGTAGGCATCAGCGTCTACTTTTTGCACTTCCACAACGTTGATACGGATTTGACGGTTGCCGCCTAATAAATCCTGAAGTCCTGTACGTAGGGATTCAATTCCTTGACCCCCACGACCGACAACTACGCCCGGTCTAGCGGTTCTAACCTCTAGGTCAATTTGGTCAGCTTTACGCTCAATTCTTACCTCAGATATGCCGGCGTTGTTTTGAGCATAACGACCAAGTTTGCTTTCGATGTAGTTACGCAGTTTGTAGTCTTCCTGTAGTAATTCGGGATAACGACTAGGTTCTGCAAACCAGCGAGATTGGTGCTCTTGGGTAATACCCAAACGAAAACCAACTGGATGTATCTTTTGTCCCACGAGTGCTTCCTCTAAAATTTTTTTTATGAAAGACTTTTACTCCTGTCTGCTACTTCCCGCCTATTCTGCTGCGGGGTCTGTAGCAACAGCCAGGGTGATATGACAGGTTGGTTTGCGAATCTGGTAGGCTCGTCCTTGTGCCCGTGGTTGGAACCGCTTCAGAACGGGTCCTTGATCAGCATAGGCTTGAGTAATTTTTAAGGAAGCTCTATCTAACCCAGCATTATGTTCGGCGTTGGCTGCGGCACTTCTGAGTAATTTCAGAACTGGGTCACAGGCTCGATAGGGCATGAATTCTAGAATAATCAATGCTTCCCGATAGGAACGCCCACGAATTTGGTCTAGGACACGCCGTACTTTGAAAGGAGACATCCTGACAAATTTGGCGATCGCTTTTACTTCTTTAGTATCAACTGCCATAGTTTTCTCCGTATTTAGTCAATAGCCAGTGGTCAATAAGGAAGTGACTCTTGACTAATGAACTACCTTCCTGCTTTTTTATCTTTGGTATGACCTCTGAAGGTGCGTGTAGGAGCAAATTCTCCTAACTTGTGACCCACCATCTGCTCATTGACAAAAACGGGGACGTGTTGACGACCGTTGTGAACGGCGATCGTGTGACCTACCATTTCGGGCAATATGGTTGAAGCTCGTGACCAAGTTTTGATCACTTCCTTCTTATTAGCATCGTTGAGCTTTTCAATTTTTCTCAGTAGGTGATCCGCAACAAAGGGACCTTTTTTTAGTGAACGACCCATAATACGATTTTGGCGATTTTGGATTTTGGATTTTGGCTGAAAAACTGAGATTTTTGGGATTGGGGATGGTTCAAAACATCTCAGGCAACAAGCCCAATTTGCCCATCCTCAACCGCAAATCTGAGCATTTTAAGATTCACGTCCACCACGTCCCCGTTTGGAGGACTTACGACGACGACGGACAATCAATTTGCTACTAGCTTTCTTGGGTTTCCGTGTCTTCGCACCTAGAGCTGGTTTACCCCAAGGAGTTACAGGACCGGATCTACCGATGGGAGCTCTACCCTCACCACCACCATGGGGGTGATCTACGGGGTTCATCACACTACCACGAACCTGGGGACGGCGACCTTTCCAACGGGTACGACCAGCTTTACCTGCACTGAGGTTACGGAATTCAGAGTTCCCTACTTGTCCAATGGTGGCGTAGCATTCACGACGTACCATTCTGACTTCTCCAGAAGGTAGTCTCAAGGTGACATAATTACCTTCTTTTGCCATTACCTGGGCGCTAGCACCTGCGGCACGGACTATTTGACCACCTTTACCGGCTTTTAATTCCACATTATGGACACTAGTACCTAGGGGAATGTTTGCCAAGGGTAAAGCGTTGCCATCTTCGATGGGAGATTCGGGACCGGAAATAACGGTTGTGCCGACTTTTAACCCTGTGGGATGGAGAATATAACGTTTTTCGCCATCTTGGTAAAAAAGTAGGGCAATGCGGGCGTTACGGTTGGGGTCGTATTCAATTGCTGCAACTTTGGCAGGAATATTCAACTTATCGCGCTTAAAGTCAATGATGCGGTAAAGACGTTTATGTCCACCACCACGATGACGAATAGTGATGCGACCTTGGTTGTTACGACCTTTGGCGCGATGAACAGAGATTGTTAAGGACTTTTCTGGCTCGGTTTTGGTAATTTCCGCAAAGTCGGAAATTGTCACCTGGCGCGTACTGGGGGTATAGGGGCGATAGGAACGAGTACCCATAATCTAAATTTTGGTTTTCCGATTTTTGATTTTGGATGTATTGCCGGAGATTGGGGAAATTTCGGACTTGGGTGCTCCCAAATCTCAAAATTTCTAGACTTCTGGGAATAGAACTTGTCTAATCTTCTCTTCGTCCCCAGGGGCTAGGGTGATAATGGCACGTTTGTATTGGGGTTTAAAACCGATGAATCTACCCACACGACGCTTTTTACGGGGCGGTTGGGTGGTGTTAACCTTTACCACTTTGACATCAAACAGAGTTTCAATCGCAGCTTTAATGTCTGGCTTCGTGGCTTTCGGGGAGACTTCAAAGGTGTATTTATTCTGTTCCATCAACATGGTCGCCTTTTCAGTGACGATGGGGCGACGCACTAGGTCGGGTAGGTTACGGGGGTCGAAGTTAGTCACTGTAGACCTCCTGAATTTTCTCTAATGCGGATGCGGTGATCACAATTTTGTCAGCATGGAGCAGGTCGAAAACATTAAGTTGATCAGCAATCATCAACTTCAAGTTTTCAATATTCCGTGCAGAAAGATATATATTTTCAGTTCTTTCGGGCAGAATTAATAGGGTTTTGTTGCCTGGTTCTGAACCCCAACGGGCGATCGCGGCAACTAATTCCTTGGTTTTGGGACGAGATAACTGATCGCCAAATTCTTCTACGACTATCAAATCTTCTGCTCGACCAGCAAAGGCTGTTCTCAAAGCTAACCGCCGCTCTTTGCGGTTCATCTTCAAATCAAATTCCCTGGGTTTGGGTCCGAAAATGACACCACCACCCCGCCAGAGGGGAGAACGGGTAGAACCAGCTCTTGCCCGACCTGTACCTTTTTGCCGCCAAGGTTTGCGACCACCACCTCGAACTTCTGAACGGGTCTTGGTGCTAGCTGTTCCTTGACGGGCATTATTTAGTTGTCTTACTAAAGCTCTATGTACGACATGAGCTGCTGTTGTTTCCTTGGCAACCCGCAAGTCAAAGCTTTTCTGCCCGACCTGCTCTCCTTGCCAATTTTTCACTACACATTCAACCATTTTGAATCCTTAGTCATGAGTCATGAGTCATTAGTCGCTAGTTAAATAACTATTGACTATTTCCCAACTTTCTTTGTAGGAACAATATTGAGCAAGGTGCCGGGTTTACCAGGAACGGCTCCTTTGATCAGAATTAAGTTGCGCTCTGTGTCTACTCGCACTACGGTCAATTTCTTGACGGTGACACGGCAACCACCCATACGACCTGCTAAACGTTTACCAGGATAAACACGACCAGGGGTAGTACCTGCACCGATAGAACCGGGCGCTCTGTGGTTTTTGGAACCGTGGGACATGGGTCCACGTCCGAAATTATTGCGTTTTTGGTTACCAGCAAAACCACGACCAATACTAGTACCAATGACATCTACAATCTCACCAGCGCTGAAGATATCTGCCTTAATCTCTTGACCAAGGTTATATTCGCTGGCGTTGTCAATGCGATACTCACGCAAATGACGGAGGGATGGAGCAGAGGATTTCGCTAAGTGTCCCAATTTGGGCTTACTTAACGCCTTAGGCTTAACTTCGCCAAAACCAACTTGGATGGCGGAGTAACCGTCGGTCTGCTGTGTTTTGACTTGGGTGACTGTGCATGGACCCGCTTGAATGACGGTGACAGGAATAGCTACTCCTCCCTCGTCAAAGACTTGGGTCATACCCAGTTTGGTGCCGAGAATACCTACAGACACAGTTACTGGTTCTCCTTATTTAATTCGCTGTGAAGAAAGCGGATTTCCGATAGGCAGCAGCAAACAATACCCTTGTGGCGTTCCTCTGAAACAGAGATGCCTGTGAAGTCGTGGCGGCAAGGTATAAGCGGCTACAACTTCTCCGGGTGATCACCAAGCTGACTGCTCATGACAAATTCGCTGATTTAGCTAGGAATTGAGCTATCAGATTCAAAAGCTTTTCTCCTGTAACTTGGACTGGAGGAGCTAATTTCTGATTTTCTCTGCAAGGCTTATAGCTTTGCGGTTCGTGCAACAAAGCTGATGAATGAGCTTTTGTTCTGGCACTTTTACTTAAGATGCGGTTGGACTTAAACAGATGATTCTGCTCAGTATCCTATATAACTGCACTTAGGGTAACCGTAATGTGGATAACCTACATTACTTTGGGCTTGAGCTTGACTAATTCCTTTCAGTCAGGCTGAAAGCTTTTTTAGTTTATCAATCTTTTGCCTTCTCGACTAGCTTATTCCCAGGAAATTTTTATCTTCAGGAGTTTGCTAGTGACGGGGAAAACAAAGTTTTAACTATTTGCTTTGGTCACAATCCGATATTGTAGCTTGTTTAGTAAATTTTGTCTATCAATATTTGTGCTATGGCTGTTGAGGTATTTTTGATGCTGAACGTCTAATCTATACTTTGTACGTGTTTTTGCTTATTTAAAAAGTAAAGCATTAAATATTATACTATCAATTGACAGTGTCAAAAAAATAAATTTAGTTTTCACAGGCATCTAGGCGACTTACACAAAGATTTTTATAAAAGATTTAGTTGTTTTTTATACTTTTGTGCTTAAGAAGAAAAATGAAAGTCATCTACCAAGTTTTAACAACGGCTGCAATTACCTGGACTCTGTTATCAGGGAGAGCGATCGCCGGCACATTTACCATTGGTCAAAACTTCACGGGTACAACCCTAAAAGAAGTAGAAACCCTAAATGGATTTTCTGTGACTCCCCCAGACATCATGGGAGCAGTGGGAAAGAATCACTTTGTGGAATTTACCAACGGTGTTTTTGCCATCTACGACAAAACCAACGGAACAAACCTGAAAAAGACCAGTAGCTTTGATTTTTGGCATCAGATTGCTGGGGTAGAAATTCCTGATAATTTTCTCAGTACTCCCCGAATGTTATTTGATTCTCACAGCGATCGCTGGTTTGCTGTCCAACTAGATTTTTCTGAGCAAGGAAACAAATCCAATAATTTTCTTCTGGCTGTTTCCCAAACTGCTGATCCCACAGGGGGATGGAAGGGATGGAAAATCAACACAGACCCCACAAATACAACATTTGCGGAATTTCTCAATCTAGGTTTAGATGCTGATGGAGTTTATCTAGCTGCCAACACCTTCAACACCAGTGATTTTTCCTCTAGTCAAACCTTAATTTCTCTATCGAAATCAGATTTACTTTCTGCAACACCAACCATTGCCAACAGAAAGACTTTTAACTCTCTGGATGCAAAAAAATTTGGAGCAACCATACAACCAGTTATCAACCAGAGCAAAAGTGATGGACATACAACCTTACTAGGGGTAGACAGCAATGTGCAACAACTGGGAACTGGCAAAACCATCAAAAAAACCCAGCTAGGAAATAATTCCATTCTGACAACAAATGATATCTCGGTGAATAGCTACAACTTGTCACCCCTAGCTGTACAACCGAATAAAACTGCCCTGGACAGTGGTTTAAGTGACTTTAGCAGTAGTATTTATCAAGTTGGTAAGAGTATCTGGACAGTTCAGACTGTAGAGGTAGGAGGTAAATCTGCCATTCGTTGGTATGAAATCGATGGGGAAACAAACAAAATCCTGCAATCCGGAACAATTGCTGACTCTGGGTATGATTACTTCTTCCCTTCCATTGCTGTCAACGAATTTGGAGATGTGGTGATTGGTTTCAGTCGTTCGGGACTCACGGAATATATTAGTAGCTACGCAGTGGTGGGGCAAACAGTCAATAAAATTACCACTTTTGCGGCTCCCCAATTGCTCAAAGCTGGAACCAACAACTATAATTTATCAGGTGACGGCAAAGAAAAGTGGGGAAACTACAGCGCTACAAACCTTGACCCCAGTGACCCCTACAGTTTTTGGACAATCCAAGGATTTGCTGCTGGTACAGATAATTGGGGTACACAGATTACCCAAATCAAAATTAATCGTACTATTCCTAATCCTTCCGGAGTGATTACTCAACCCACTAAAAGCATTCCGGAAGCGGGTTTATGCTGTGGATTGCTCACTGTTGCGGTTGTTGGTGTGGGGTTCGGAAAGAGAAAAGTGAGTTAGGGGAAAGGGTATTTTTTGTCACCCATTACCCATTCCCTAATTTACCCAATATCATCTATAAGTTAATCCTGTAACTTCATAGAGCAGTTCAAGGGCAATAATAGAGATATCTGAGTGGGATAGGACAAAAATCTATGGCACTAATTACCACTGGTAGTGGTTTTATTCGTGATTTGGAAAAACATGGCGCTGTTGGCGTGTATGTTCCTCTAGAAGGCGGTTTTGAAGGTCGCTACCGTCGCCGTCTGCGTGCTAAAGGTTACACAACCTATAGCATTACTGGCAGAGGTTTAGGAGATGTGGCTGCTTATTTGACAGGTGTTCATGGTGTTAGACCTGCTCATTTAGGTAAGCGAAGTGTTGCTAGCGGTGCAGCAGTTGGTGAAGTTTACTATATTCCACCGATTGTTGATACTTTAGTTGCGCAACTGCCACCCAAGTCTAAGGGTTTAGTGTTGTGGATTATTGAAGGACATATACTCTCCGATGACGAAATAGAGTATTTGGCGAATTTGCACAAGATTCAACCCAAGGTGAAAGTGGTGATTGAGCGAGGTGGCGATCGCGTTTTTCGCTGGCAACCCTTAGAAAAGACTTTATTGGCTAGTTAATTATTAGTCATTCCTTGATAGTCATGGTTTTATAAACATAACCAAAGTGATATTAATTCCATGGCTATCAACTCGTCAAAATACCCACAAGTACACGTAATAACTCTTCTAAACCTTCAGGTACGCGATAAAGTTTAATATCTTGTATGACCAGTCTTTCTTGGCGATAAAATATTCCAAAGCGCCAATCTTCCCCATTTGTCACTGCACCATATAACATAGAATTATCAGAATTGACCCACTGGTCTAGGGCAATTAATTCCACCGCTAACTGAGTAAAACCCCTACTTAAATCTGATTGTTTAGCTTCAATAACCAATAAGTTTTGAGACGATGTAATATAATAATCAAGGTTGCCCTTCAATAACTCATTCACATTAATGGGATACTCAATGTTGAGTTGATTCTCTGTCTGACCACAAACCTCTAATAAGATAGGAGCGATTAAAACCTCTCGCTTTGCAGTTTCACTAATGGGATTGACACGGAGAATATTACGTTGTAAGTAACGTTGTAAAAAATCTAGATAATTTAATTCTCCCCTATATAATGGTAGCTCTAACATAGAGCGTTGATAGGTACAGCCCAATTCTGATAAAATGTCACCCGGCGCATAGGGCAAATCAAAATACTTACTAAAGGTGTAAGACTGACCAGCTTGAAGAATAGGCAAGCGGCTCATAGGAAAAATTCTCTAATTTTATTTGCTCTGTTTGTTATATATTATCTCCCATTGCTGTATTGCTGTTTCACTCACTACTGACTGTGCATATTCTGCCAGCATCCGGTGCCCATGGGCTGTCGGATGGATATCATCCCAAAATAAATAATCTTCTGGATTAGAGCAAACAGTGAATATTCTGCGATTAAAACAAGGTTGGGTAACGTTAATAAAGCCATATTTGACTGGTTGATTAATTACATCTTGAAATAGGGAATGAATATCGAGAAGAATAATCTTGACATGGGGATTTTTCTCAGACAATATTTGTACAGCAAGACGCAAATTTGCATTATGGCTATTACTGCGTTCTGTGCTAATATTAGATGTACCTAAGGCTATCTCTTGGGGTATTTTTCCTAAATCTGGTAAGTTAGGAATAATTAAATTGCGTGCGCCTCTATCAATGAGTATTTGAGCAGCATTAGAAATATTATTCACTACAAATTGAGTATCTGTAGCGCGGAGATTCTGTGGTTGGGCTAAGTAATCATTGGCACCTGCCCAAAGTACAAAAATAGCCTGGGAACTGGGTTGATTTGGTGAAGCTGTAAAATCCTTAACTTGTGATGGCAGGGAAGGAATTAAATAGCTGGTTTTCTCATCAATAGCATTTCTATTAGTGGTAGTAGAACCAATGACAGCAAAGTTTTTGATTTTATCGTTATTAATTTTTAATTTCTGACCCAAAATCTCGACCCAAACAATACCGTTAGAAGCGCGTCCACGGTAGTAGGGTTGGGGTGGAAAATATCCTCTTGTGATGCGGTATAAATTACCATTGTCGGAGAGACTATCACCAAAAATAAAAAATTGGTCAAAACTATCTGCTAATGCTTTCAAGGGCAATAAAACAGGGAAAAACAAAATAGTCAAAACCAATGCGGATGTGGGAGTTTTGGCAGCAATCTTAAACATGACTAATTGATAATCACCTGAATACTGTAGCCCTTATACCAATTATTTGTGAAGTTGCATAGAATTAACCCCTCCCCGATTTCGAGAAGGGGAAATTCGAGCGAAAGTCAAAATGGAATGGAGTTCTTCTTTTTTTATGCGTCTTCATATTAATGTGGGATTAACCATCAATTCGATACCAATTTGCGGTCAAAAATAGTCTTCCCTGGATGGTTTTGGAGATTGAACTGGATGGGGTGGGAGAGAAATCCAAAAACCTGATTGCTGTATGATTCAAGTATACTAGCAACCCTAGAAGCTTTATATTTGTAATTACCAAGACCACTAGAAAAAATCAAGGTGTGAGAATGCAAGGAGTAATTTTTCGCAAACCCTTAAATATTCGTTGGGTGAGTTTTCTGGGGGATTTCTTATTAACTGGGATGGTAATCGGTCCGATCGCGGCTCCTTTTTTGGCTGCATCAGGTATTCCCACCCTACCCATTATTGCCCAGATTATCTACTTTATGGGTGATCACGTCTGTCCCCAACCTAGTATGGGATTAGAATTAGCACCACCCTGGATTATGGCTGTATGTATGCGTTGCTATGGAACAGTTAGTGGTTTATTGATAACTAGGCTATTGTATGCGGTCACTCAAGGGAAAGGTGGTTATTGGTTATCGCGTTATGGGTGGAATGGTGCAGCGATCGCCAGTGTGTTCATGATGGCATATCCTGGGGAATTAGCCGCAGAAGTGTTTGGCTGGTGGAGTTTTAATAATTATGTGGTAACAATCTTTGGTTTAATCACAGGTTTATCCTGGGGATTATTTACGATGCCGATATTACATGAAAAATTGGGTAATCGATAAATAGTAGAGACATTTCAGTGAAAGTCTTTACAGGATTATCATAGAACCAACATTTTTGGAATCCCTCGGTACAGTAAAAAAACAAAGCCCCTAGCCAAAGACTAAGGGCAGAATAATATAGGGTGCATCTACCATACCTATATCCGTCATGGTTGTAGCTGCATCCGGAGAGTTTAAGGATTTCTCTTGTGATTATTGTCGATAGTCTCCTGATTTGCCGCCAGTTTTACTAACCAGTTGGATAGATTCTATTTGAATTGATTTTTCCAAAGCCTTTGCCATATCGTACAGGGTAAGGGCTGCAACAGAAACTGCCGTTAGCGCTTCCATTTCCACTCCAGTTTCCGCTTTGATTTTCACCGTTGCTTGGATTTCGTAACCTGGTAATTCTGGCTGAGGAATGATTTCCACTGTCACTTTTTGAATGGGTAGGGGATGACAGAGGGGAATTAAATTGGCAGTTTGTTTAGCTGCCATGATACCAGCGATTCTAGCTGTCCCTAAAACATCACCCTTGGGTGCATTCCCTGCTTGGATAGTGGCAAAAGTTGCTAGTTGCATTTTGACTTTGGCGATCGCAGTGGCTTGACGAACTGTAACATTCTTTTCAGACACATCTACCATCTGGGCTTGCCCTTGGGAATCGAGGTGAGAAAGGTTAGAAGGATTTTCTGGAGAATTTGCTTGCATCTTCTTTGTGTCTGTGCTAGTATTAGATTCGGTGATAAGGGCGTGTAGCTCAGTGGACTAGAGCACGTGGCTACGGACCACGGTGTCGGGGGTTCGAATCCCTCCTCGCCCGTTGAATGATAAAAACCTGGTAGAGACGCAGCGTCGCTGCGTCTATATTTTTTTGAGATGTATATTTAGTTATTATTGCTTAGAGCATATTTGTCGGGAGCGCGACCAATAGCGAACTTGAAAGAATTACCTAAGTCCTTGTTACCTAGGGTGACAAAAATTATGACTGCCAGGAATGTTAAACCTGTAGTGACTGCGAAGAGGAAAGGATAGCCGTAATTTTGGGCAAGGTAGCCTAAAATTGCACCACCAACACCAATTCCCACATCAAAACCACTCAGGGAAATAGCAAATACCCGTCCTCGTTCTTGGGGTTGGGCACGGTCAGTCAGCATAGTGGCAATGGTAGGAATAAATATACCACCACCCATACCCTCAAAGACTGCCGCTACCAGGAAAGCGACTTCACTTTTTGCCTGCCATAGTAGGAGCATTGCTAAGGAATATAGTACTAAACCGATTGTGACGAATAAACCACGACCGAGGCGATCGCTAGCCCGACCTGTAAATAAACGTACACTAAAACTGGCGATCGCAGCGGCAGTGTAGAACAAACCAGGGTTTAAATCTATATTTGCAGACTTGATATACAAAGGAACAAAGGTGTGTAAAGCACCCAAAGCCAAACCCACTAAGAGCATCAAAATAGATGGCACCCTCACCCTTTCACTAATGAGAATTTGCCAGAAATTATGATTTTGAGTATTTGATTTTTTTGATTTTGGGGCAGAAGTATTTTTTACCTGCAATGCACCTAATAGAGCAATCAATGCCACTTCTGAGGATAATAGGAATAATAATTTATCCCCTCCTAAAGCTTGAATATACCCCCCAATTGCCGGTCCGAGAGCCATTCCAATTGGGTTGACTAGGTTCATGTAACTCATAATTTCACCCCGTTGGTTCGCTGGTGAAATATCTGCAACCATGGCAATAAATGCAATGGAAAAAGCAGCAATACTAATGCCATGAAACACCCGCATCACCATCAGCAAAGGGATAGATGTGGCTACCAGATAGCTTAAGGGAGCAAGAACTGCAACGGCAATACCAATGATTAAAACGATTTTTCGTCCGCGCATATCCGCTAATCGCCCTAACCAAGGACGAGATAGCAATAACCCGACGGCGAAACAAGCCATAACTAAGCCTACTTCCTGTTTATTCCCACCCAGACTTTCGATATAAATGGGTAGGGTTGGTAACAGTGAAGCCATACTCGACCAGAACAATAAACCTGCTGTAAATAATATCAGCAGGTTCGTCTGTAGTTGGGTATCAAAGGTGCGAATAAGTTTCACGGTAGAGGCGAATTTTATCAGGGTTTCTCAATAGTCAGAGGTGAATTACAACTGGTTGTTTGATAAATAACCTCTGAACCATGAAAATATTCTCCCACTACTCTGTCTTCTTGGCTACTACCTCTCGGACTCGGTATATAGGTCGTCCCTGGGATTCGTGGTAAGTTCGCATCAGTAACTCAGCTAGTAAACCAAAGCAGAATAGTTGTACACCCGTGACTAAGAGCAGCACTGCCAGAATTAACAGGGGACGATTGCCGATATCCTCATGGAAAATTATTTTTACCCAAGTTAAGTAAATACCAATTGCTCCACCGGAAAGTATAGAAACCATACCCCACAAACCAAATACATGCATGGGGCGGGTGAGGAACTTTTTCATGAAGGCAATGGTAAACAAATCCATTAATACCCGAAAAGTCCGTGATAACCCGTACTTGCTCTGACCAAAACGCCGAGCATGGTGTCTTACGGGCATTTCTGTGATTCTTGCTCCTTCGATATATGCCAGGGCTGGTAAAAAACGATGCAATTCACCGTATAAATTCATATCGGCGACTAATTCGGCGCGGTAAGCTTTTAAAGAGCAGCCGTAATCATGAATATGGACGCTAGTAATCCGACGAATTAACCAGTTAGCAATTTTGGAAGGTAGTAAGCGAGTTAAAGCCGCATCTTGTCGTTGTTTGCGCCAACCACTAACCAAATCATAGCCTTCCTCTAACTTTGCCAGCAGCATCGGTATATCTGCGGGGTCATTTTGTAAGTCTGCATCTAATGTCACAACTGCTTTGCCGATGGCATAGTTGAAACCTGCCGCCATGGCTGCCGTTTGTCCGTAGTTACGGCGTAAAATTACGGCTTTCAGGTCGCTACGAATTTCTGCCTGGGTTTTGAGGTACTGAGCAGAACCATCACTTGAACCATCATCAACACAGATAATTTCGTAGGTTAAACCGCTTTCTGTGAGAATGGTGGCGATCGCCTCTAATAAATGGGGTAAACTTTCGACCTCATCTTTAATTGGTACCACCACCGATACTTGGGGAATTATGGCAGAGATTACACCATCTTCCTCCATACTGTTAGACAACAACCCACTCCTCATAGATTTATTCACTATTAAAAATAAGAAATTACGTCTGATGTGAATGAGAAACACCTCTTATCCCATAAGATTTTCAAGGCTTAATTCACAATTTATTACTCATTACTCATCACTCATTACTCATCACTCATTACTCATAAATTTTCCTTACCTGTTCTGATTTTGCGGTAGATAACTTCTGACTACCCTTCCCCCACCGCGTAATTGTTGGTAATAAGACTGACTTACCTTGTCTCCATGTTCCGAGAGAATATCAATACCGATACCATTACGTCCTTGGTCTTTACCAGAGCTATGAATGTAATAACCATCCCCTAAATAGAGTCCCACATGGGTAGCTTTTTGGGGAGTCCCGAAAAAGACTAAATCACCGGGTAAGAGTTGGGAAATATCCACGGGTTCTAGAAAAGCTTCCTGTTGGTATGCGTCCCTGGGTAAAGAAATTCCTACGGAACGGAATGCTGCTTGCATTAATCCAGAGCAGTCATAATTAGGTGGGACGGTACCACCCCAAAGATAGTGATTTTCCTGTTCCATTGCTTCCTGGGTAAAAGCAATAACTTGGGGTAACAGTTTGGTAATTTCATCACCAGAGAGCGATCGCCCCTGATAAGCTACATTAGCAGGTTGTAAGTAGACCAAATCTTTTACAGACAACCATCCTGGATAATCATCCTCACACAAACGTACTTGTACTGCATTTTCCTGAGTATCTCCGATGATTTGTAGATATCTTCCTGTTGCAGCTTGAGTTGCTAACTCTAAACATAACTGCGAGTTATAGATATTCAGGTCATTAATACATTGGTATTGTTGTGATTGGGGATTGGCAAGCATAATCACTAATATTTCAGGTTTCTAGCTAACAATGACTTTCTTTACTAAAGACGACCAACTGGAAAAACTTGGTAATGGCATTTTAGAGGCAACTTGGGGGGAATTTCCCACCTTAGCCCGTAACCAAATTGCCCTCACTTGGATTATCTATGATCCTCCTGTACCCGTAAATACTGGCGGTGCATTAACACCGGATGCTTTTTGGCACCATACTGTCCGTGGTTTTAGTTATCGAGGTGTGGAACGCATTTATCCTGCTAGTGTCGTGAAATTATTTTACCTAGTGGCGGTACAGGAATGGTTAGAAAAGGGAATGATGCAAAGTTCCCGTGAGTTGGAAAGGGCAATTAGAGATATGATTGTGGACTCTAGCAACGATGCTACAAGCTTAGTTGTAGATATATTAACTGGAACCACATCGGGACCAGAGTTACCCCTCGCACCCTTTGAAACTTGGAAACAGCAAAGAAATATTATTAACCGCTACTATCAATCTTTAGGTTGGGGGGAACTAGAAACGGTAAACATTTGCCAGAAAACCTGGTGTGATGGTCCCTATGGTCGGGAAAGAGCCTTTGTGGGTGAATTGTTAGATAACCGTAATATGTTGACTACTAATGCCACTGCCAGATTATTGCATAGTATTGTTGGTGGGGTGGCGGTTTCTAGTGCGCGATCGCAAACTATTATGGGTCTAATGCAGCGTAGTGTTAACCCTAATGACTTGCCTCAGGATGTGGAGGAAGACCAAATTACAGGGTTTTTGGGTGGAAGTCTTCCCCTAACAGCAAAAATTTGGTCAAAAGCAGGATGGACAAGTCAAGTTCGTCACGATGCAGCTTATATTGAAATACCAAATAAATGTCCCTATTTACTTGTGGTATTTACAGAAGGTAAATTAAATGCCAAGAGTCGAGATATTTTACCTTTTGTATCACGATTAGTTGCAGAGTCTGTAGATAATTTAGGTTGATATTATTTGTGTAGAGGCGTTTTGAGAGAACGTCTCTATATAGCGTTTGTTGCTACCGTAATTTTAATTTTATTTATTATGATAAAAACAGCAGCCATTACGGAAGTCATTACAAATTTAACGGATGTAGAAAGGCGCTTTAGTTTAGTACGGATTGAGTCCGAGGAATTTTTTCCGGAGTGGTGTGAGGAATTACCAGAAGTTACCCCTGAGGAAAAATCTGCTCTGGATATTCTGCGACGTAGATACCTTTATCATCGCGGAGCAGGGGATTTACTGGAGGGAACAGTCATGTTACTAGTAGTATCTCCTTTGCTTGCTTTGGCAGGATTTTATGACCCTCCTTTTCGGATTAAAGCTGAATCATCGGTGGAACTGGTGGTTAATGATGGAGAAGAAATACTCAGAGGGCGTATTGATGTTTTAATTCTCCAAAATCAGTTTTGGGTAATAGTTCTGGAGTCAAAAAAAACTACTCTTTCTGTTTGGTCGGCAATCCCTCAAGCATTAACTTATTTACTGGCTAATCCCCATAGAGAAAAACCAGTATTTGGTTTGGTGACAAATGGAGATGATATTGTATTTATCAAGTTGAGAAAATCTGATATTCCAGAATATGACCTTTCTAGGGTTTTTGCTCTCTACACATCAGGGAAGGAACTATATACAATTTTGCAAATTCTCAAACGTATTGGTCAAATAATTTCTACAGTTTAGCTAATCGTGGGAAAACATATTTTGTTGCCCAAATTGTAAACACAGGCAAACACAGCCAATGGACAATTAAAACAGAGGTTGCGACACCTATTGCTTGCCACTGCACACCAATAAATAAAGCGAGGGCAAAAAGACTGGTAAAAATGATATTCCAGCGAAAATCTAAGTGAGGTTTACCCACAGCGACTAGTAGCTGGGAAGCTGCATCCGCAAAAGGACGGGGAATAGCTGACAGACAAATGAGGATTAAAATCGGAATTGCTCCTGTCCATTTTTGCCCAAAGACAATAGGAACATAAAAGGGAGCGAAAAAAGATTGCAGGAGGACAAAGGGAATAATTATGTAGGAAATTGTCCGAATACTCTGAAAATAGCGCTGTTTAAATTCCTGCCATTCTCCTTTGGCAGCGCACAGATGAGGTAAGATTACAGCATTAATGGCATTAATAATACTTAAGCTAATGCCTAAGCCAGCATTGAAACCAAAGAAATAAACTCCTAATTCTTTAATCCCAATAAAACGCCCAATAATTAAATAATCGAGGTTGTTTCTCAGGGTTTTCAGTAATGTTACACCCAGGAGATTCTTGCCAAATTTAAAAATTTCACCCCAATGTTTGGTAGTAAAGCTAGATTTAATTCGCCAATCATGGGCATAGTAATAAATAACAATTTCTATCGGTGCAGCTAATACTGGTGGTAAGGCAAATGCCCAAACGCCTAAACCCATGACAGCGAGAATAGCAGAAAATATACTAGATATTGAGTACTGTAAACTATCTGTGAGGGCAATAACTTTAAAACGATTTTCCCTTTGAATCAGATTTTTTTGAATTCCAGTGATGGGCCAAATCAAATAGGCTCCGCCAGCAAAGATAATTGGTAAGATAATATCCTGACTTTTGTAAAACCAAGCAATGGGAAAAGCGGCAACAGCTTGAATGACAAATAAACTGGCAAAAATTACCCAATTGAGCCAATAGGCAGAATTACAAATGGTATCTAATTCTGCTTCTTCAGTTTGAATAATTTTGGCACCTATTCCAATATTGGTAAATGTCTGGGTGACTTCTCTAACCGTAAGAATTATGGCTCCTAAACCATAGTCATAGGGTGTGAGGAAACGAGCGATAATTACTACTAAACCTAGTCGTAGTAAACGGTAGATGACCTCTGCCATTCCTAGCCAGCCAAGATTCCGAATAAACTGGCTAGAGAATTTTTTCTTAAGTTCCCGAATGATATTTTGAATTGAATTCACACTCAATTTTGCGATTGTGGCATATACACAACTGTAAACTCGTCTCCAGATTTTTTAAAGAGCGTAGAGAAAAGAAAATCATATTTTCATCTTGGCAACTGCTAATCACGATCAGTAGTGATTTGAGCTTATAATTCCAGGGTATTTGCCACCATTCCTAGAGTCATGACAGGAGAAGTTTTAAGTTCTTCTAATACCTGTTGGAAGGTGGGACGGGGTATTTTACCCATACCTGTGACTAGGAGGACTCCATCTAAATGATGGGTCAATAAATTCGTGTCTAGGACTCCCAAAACGTTGGTTGTATCGTAGATAACTAAGTCAAAATGGGTCTGCGATCGCTCTACTAAATTTTGCATTCTCTGGGAGGAGAATAACTTTGTGGGGTTGGGCATTACTTGTCCCGCAGTCAGGATAAATAGGTTATCATCCTCTGGCGATCGCTGTATGGCATCACTGATATCTAGCCCTTGGGATAGGACTTCTGTTAATCCACTGGTATTACCTAAACCCAGGAGTCGGTGAATTTGCGGACGACGGAAATCGGCATCCACTAGTAGTACCTTCTGACCGGCTTCGGCGGCAATTTTGGCTAAATTCAGGGCAACTGTGGTTTTTCCTTCCCCTGGAGTGGCGGAGGTAATTGCTAGGGAACGGATAGAAGCTTCACGCAGGATAGGCTGTATTCTTGTATACAGAGAGCAGAAGGCTTGGGATAAACTATGAGGTAATTCCTGGCGTTTTCTAGGAATATAGTCGGTTATTTGTCGATGGGAAGCTTCTATTTTTCCAGAATAGCCAATTTGGGTAGGAACATTGTCCCACTGTTTTTTAAATTCCTTATCAAAGGGAATTAATCCGAGAAGGGGTAATTGGGCAGCGCGTTTTGCTTCCTCTGGATCGTGGACAACATTGCGCAAATTTTCCAGCAAGAATGCCACCATGATTCCAGCTAGGATGCCACCAAGCGCACCAATTGCAGCGTTTCGAGGTTTATTAGGAGATACCGCCACAAAATTACCTGAGCTATCCCGTGGTAAAGTCGGGGGCATAATTAACTCCCAGGGTACATCCTGTTGAGCAGCATCGACTCTCAATGCTTCTTGTTTTGATAAAAGCTGGTTTAAGGTGTCATTAGCAACCTGTAGCTCTCGTTGAATATTCGTGTAGTTCCGTGATATTACAGGATATTCCCTAATTTGCTTATTTAATTGTACTTGATTTTTCTGAATATTACTGAGACTAGCTTCTAGGGTTTTAATTTGGTTGCCAGTATTTGCTAATTGTTGAGTTAACTCTCGACGGATCGAGTTTTGGTAAGTACCGAGGGATATTTGACTATTATCAGTAGTGGATTTACTGCCTAGAGTTCTTTTCGCTTCTGCATTTAACAGGGGCAACAATTTCTCTCTTTCTTCCCGCAGGTTAAGCATAATCGGGTTAGCGTCGTGGAAGCGGGTAGAATTCTTAGCTATTTTGGCATCAATTTCTCGAATATCATTAAGTATTTTTTGATACTGAGGTGATTCACTAGCTGCGGAAGCGGCGATCGCGGTACTTTGTCCCATTCCCAGTTGTTGTTGCAAAGACGCAAACAGAGAACGTGCTTCTATCAATTTTTTACTAGTTTCTTGTTGGGATGTTTTCATCTCATCCAAACGTTTCAGCAATTGTTCTCCCTGTAATTCCGGATTGAAGATACCGTAACGTTGCTGATAAATTTGTAATTGCCCTTGGAGATTATTTACCCTTCCCCGTAACTTGGGAATCTGTTTCTCAACAAACTTAATTCCTTGGCTGAGATTGCTCTGTTGTTGCTCAATACTATAGTTACGATAAGCTTGGGAAACCCGATCCAAAACAACCTGAACTTTCTGCGGGTTCACATCCCGATAATGTACTTCCACAACCCGTGACTCATCCTTACCCTTAGTAATTCGGGTAATATATAAAGTCCCATCCCTACCAGTGGGTAGCTTACCAGTAATATCATTACCCACCAAGCGGTCATAGTTGACTTCGGGGTACTTATTGCTCAACTCCTGCACTACAGGTTCAATCAATTTGGGACTTTTCAGCACTTCTAACAATGCTTGATAGTCCATGGATGTACTATTTTGTCTAGTGATTTCATTAACGTTCTGTCTCAGGGTTTCTGACAGCAACACCAACAACTCACTATCAGAAGTTTTCAGTGGTTCTACAAGTAACTGGAACTTGCCTTCATACTTCTGGGTACGTGTTATTGTCCAGACACTGGTAGCCATTGTCACAACAACTGCGATGCTCGTAATCAGACCCAAACGTCGTCGCAAAATTGGTAAAATTTGACCAAAACCCTTACTTTCCAATTCACTTTCTGGTCTGCGTAAAAACCAGTAGGTTTCCTTTGCCAGTAAATTGGGATTTTTCAGGTGCTGCAATTCTTGTTCCTTTATTTGCATCTGCTTTCCCACTGATAATTATTGTATATACAGACTTGAATAAAACTTCTTGATATTTTCCAGAATGGTCGTTTACCACGTCTAACTAAACAGCTAATAACCTCATTATCAAAACCAGTATATATATACCACTTTAGGTATCCTGTGGTAGAAATTTCTGAGTTCTTGGCAATTAACTTAACTTGAGTCGAGAGGTTAACAATTGCTTAGGAGACATCATACCAGAATTCTGACAATTTCAAATATCCTCTAACATATATCTTGCTATCCGTAATTATCTCTGCTTAATGAAAAAATTCTCTAAAAGTTTATCAGATAAATCAGAGAGATGAAGATTAGGTAAAGTCGGAGAAAAATAGGAAAGTTTGGCAGATAGATTCGACATCAGAAGCTAGCATAGCAGTCAAAAAGCTATATTGAGTTTTTGAGGTTTGCACAAAATTTTGATAAACCTCTTGACACAGCACAAAAATAGCTAGTTAATAACAAAATAATTACCAGATATAATTCCTTAGGCACAGACCGGATAAATGATACAGACAAAATGACGCACTGGAATTTTATCTAGGAATAATGAGGGTTACAGGAGTTGCAAAATGTTAGAAAGTTATCTTGACAAGGGACGGAAAACTATTCACTTTCTCAGAATTTTACGAATGGTTTTTCCATATGAAGTTCAAACATGAGATTTATCGTTATCCCAAGTTGATTTATTGATATCACGGAAGTAAAAATAGTAGTTTTTGTGTTCAAGATTACATTAACTCAGGTGGAGTTAATGGCGGGTTAACTATTTAATTACTTCTATATCAAGACTGTGGACTTTATCTGACTGAGAATTCATATCTTAGAGTTTTGTCAGTTAGATTACTCAAAATCTTCATTGACTACTGACAACAGAATAGATACAGAAGGTGGCAATAGATTATGATGATTAGCTTCAAACAAAATCTATTGTATGCAAATGAACACAAAATTGATAAATAATGTCAAGTTTACTGAAAATTGCTGAGAAGATATTTGTTGTCCTCACCTTATTTTTATCAACTACAGCACTAATACCTGTTTTAGTAGAAAAAGAGGATGTAGGTATAACTTCTGACCCCTATAGTCCCATATTATTTATGGGTGTATACCTGATTACAGGAATTTTGGTTTGGAAAAGACAGCAAACTTTTATATTCTTTGCTCAGAAAAATATTTGGATTTGGTTACTAGTAGGAGTTGCTTTAGCATCAATATTTTGGACAGTTGCTCCAGATATTACCCCTCGTAGAAGTTTTTTGTTGCTAGGAACAACGGTTTTTGGGGTTTATTTAGCAATGCGTTATAGCTTACGAGAGCAATTAGAATTACTAGGGTGGGCATTTAGTTTAATCATTATTCTCAGTTTTATTTTTGCGATCGCCCTACCTAAATACGGTGTCATGACTTTCCAAGAAGATGGCATTCACGGTGGTGCTTGGCGTGGTATTATGTCCCACAAAAATATTCTGGGAAGAACGATGGTACTCAGTAGTTTAGTATTTTTCTTCCTTGCTATCAGTAAATTAGTTTCTCATCCTAAACATCGCTGGTTCGCTTGGGGAGGTTATATCCTTTCACTTTTGTTAATTCTTCTTTCCACCTCCAAGTCTGCTCTGATTATTAGTATTTGTACTACATTAACTATTCCTCTATATCGTACCTGGAGAAGTAAGTACACCCGACTTATTCCTACAGCTATTCTGGCGATTTTAGTCATGGGTAGTGGTGCCATTTTACTCCTAGATAATTTACCAATTGTAGCCAGTGCCATTGGCAAAGATTTAACACTCACAGGGCGTACAGATATTTGGAATTTAATGTTAGATTTAATTCAACAACGTCCTCTCTTTGGTTATGGATTTAATGCATTTTGGCGCGACTGGGATAGTGAGGTGACTGCCTATTTATGGCGGAATCTAGAGTGGGAATGTCCTTATGGACATAATGGCTTTATGGATTTACTCGCAGAATTAGGTATTAGTGGTTTAGGATTATTTATTATCAGTTATATTAATACTTATATTCGCAGTATTAGATATCTATGCTTAACTAAATATAGCGAAAGTATTTTCCCTCTGATCTATCTGACTTTTTTATTAATTTATAATATTACTGAAAGTACTCTGGTGACAACAAATAGTATTTTTTGGATTCTTTATGTCTCAATGATTTTCTCTGTTGCCTTTGAATATGAGCAAGCAAAGAACTTCCAACTTGTAGGAGAAAATCTGACAATCATGGATATGGAGAATTCTCAACCATAAATTTTGAGCGGTTTTTTCATTAAAAAAATGATTGAAGATATCGCTGTTTAACTTACTAATAATTATGAAAATAACTGTAATTTGTCACGACGTTCCCTATCCTGCTATCCATGGAGGTAGAGTGGATATGTGGCACCGTATCAAAGCTTTAGCCAAACTAGATGTAGAAATACAATTAATTTGTTGGCATAAAGAAGCTTTACTAGCAAAAGATATACAGGTAATTAATGAATATGTTGATAGCTTTCATCATATTCAATATGAATCAGGAGTTTTTGCTTTATTATTCAAGTTCTGGAGTCTACGCAAATTTCCTCTAGAAATAGCCTCGCGAATTATTTCTGGAAAGAAGCTAGAATATCTTATTTCTCAAGTTGAAAAATTTCAGCCAGACATTATCTGGTTAGATGGAATTCATGGTGGAGAATTAGCTAAAACTTTAGCTCAAAAACTCAATATACCTTTAGTGACGCGATGTCATAATATTGAGCATATTTATAATCAAAAATTATATGCATCAGCAACTGGTATGGGTAAGCTGAAAAAATATTTATCAACTTTACATTTAGAAGAATATGAAAAGAATATCCTGCGAATAAGTCACCAATTTTATGATATATCAAATGATGATTTACAATTTTGGCAACAACAAGGATTCCATAATGGAAATTACTTGCCACCCATCCTTGATGTGAGTTCTGAAAATGATGTTGCAGATATTAATAATTCTCTGATTCCATCTGAATATGACATCATTTTTATGGGTAATCTCTACACCCATAATAACGTTGCTGGGGTATCTTGGTTTTTAAGCGAAGTCTTGCCAATCGTCAGAAAAACGCTACCTGATATCAAAGTTTTAATTGCTGGCTCTAAACCTACCGCTACAATTTTAGAAATCTGTAATCAAGTCAAAGTCAGTTTAAAAATTAACCCAATTTCAACTACCGAAATCTACAATTCAGGAAACATATTTATCAATCCAGTTTTAACAGGTAGTGGAGTTAGTATTAAATCTATCGAAATGTTGAGCTATGGAAAGCCAATTATTTCTACCAATCAAGGGATTGCGGGATTACCAACAGAACTCAAGCAATATTTTACAGTTGCTAATAATGCCATTGATTTTGCTGACAAAATCTTGTATCACTACAATAATTTATCTGTTCAAAAACTCAATATAGAACCCAAAGTGATATCTGAATATTTGGGAATTGAAGTCATTAAAAAACTTTTATCTAATTTGCCATGAAAATTCTGTACTTAACAACTGTTTTACCCAGTGGCAAAACAACAGGTGGAGAGATTGCTTCTCAAACATTTATCGATGCATTAATAGAATTAGGACATGATGTTTTAGTTCTGGGATATCAGCGCATAGGAGATAGAAAGCATCCCAAAGATAACGAAATAATTGTTGGCGATCGCCACATCGAAACTTCCACATCTAAGTATTATCCAATTCTATGGATGGGAGTCAGTTTTCTGCGTCATCTTCCCTACTCCGCAGCTAAATATTATTCCCAAAAATATCTGCAAAAAATTCATCAACTAACACACCAGCAAGCATTCGATATAATTATTATCGATCACGCTCAATTATCATGGGTAATTCCCCATATAAATCACCAACAACAGATAATTCTAGTTGCTCATAATATCGAGCATGAGGTATATCAAAAACAATTATTAAAATCTCAAAATATTCTGAAAAGATTCATTATAGAAAGAGAATCAAACCTCATCCAGAAAATAGAAAATAAATTAGCTACAATAGCAAAAAAAGTATGGACTATTAATCAGCATGATTATGATTACTTTCAGAAAATAAATTCTGATACTCAACAGTTTCATCTTCCTTTAAAATTAATCTCTACCTCAGATAAAAGCACTAAAACTAATTACGATATTGCCATAATTGGAACTTGGACATGGCAAGCAAATCATCTAGGTTTAGAATGGTTTTTTCAGTCAGTTTATCCTCTTATTCCGGAACATTTTACTATTCATGTTGCTGGTAAAGGTGCAAATTGGCTAATCAATAAATATCCTAATGTTAATTACCATGGCTTTGTAGAAAATTCTCAACTCTTCATGCTACAAGCAAAAGTTATTGCTATTCCTTCCGTCAGTGGTACCGGTATACAGATTAAGACATTAGACGCGATCGCCACAGCTAAACCCATTGTCGCAACCTCCCTTGCTTTAAGAGGAATTGTTGATTATCCATCTAGTGTTCAATCAGTAGAAACACCAGAAGAATTTGCTGCCAAATTATGTCATCTTTTAGCTTATAACTCAGATACTTTAGATGATTTATTCACAGAAAGTCATCAATGGGTAGAAAAACGCCAAAAATCTTTTCTTGGTGCTGTGCAATCCTCTGTTGAAATCATTTAATTGGTTGTGTAGGAAATGAGAAAAATAAAATATCGCTTCCAAGATATCTATGCAAGATTTTTGTTGACTATCAATTTCTGTCAACATATTTATCAAAAAACAAAAAAATATCTTTTTTATGTCTTGATTTTAGTAACTATAATTTTGCTATCTTCTCAAGATTCTATTGTTGCTAATAATTTATTTTCTCGAAAACATACTAATGATAATAATATTTATCCTCCATTCGTAACCTATAAAAATCAAATTATTGATAATAAAAAACATCCAATAATTTTACGTGGTATTAACTGGTTTGGCATGGAAATTAATACCCATGTTCCCCATGGTTTATGGGTGAGAGACTATAAAGAAATGTTGGCACAAATTAAAAGCTTAGGATATAACTTCATTCGCTTGCCATATTCTCTCGAAGGAATACGCTCCCAAAACATCAGTGGTGTAGATTTTACAATTGGTGCAAACAAAGAATTAAAAAATAAAACACCCTTGGAAGTAATGGATTTAATTATTCAAGAAGCACAACGCCAAGGGATATTTATTTTACTCGACAGTCATTGTTTAAAGGATAGTCATATTGGAGAATTATGGTATGGAGATGGCTTTACAGAAAAAGATTGGATTGATACTTGGGTAATGTTAGCCAAGCGTTATCGCAAGTATAAGAATGTCATTGGTGCTGACTTGAAAAATGAACCCCATGGTAGTGCTAGTTGGGGAACAAACGAGAAAAAAACGGATTGGAGATTAGCTGCTCAACGTGCTGGCAATCAAATTCTTCACGTCAATCCTCACTGGTTAATAGTAGTAGAAGGTGTCGAAAAAAACGTCCCCAATCAAAAACAGTTTGGTTATTTATGGGGTGCTAATTTAGAAGGTGTGCGTCAATATCCAGTAAATTTAAATAGAAAAAATCAGCTAGTTTATTCTCCCCACGAATATGGTTTATCAGAATATGCTTGGTTCTCAGATACAAACTTTCCTAAAAATTTATCTCAACGCTGGGAAGTCGCTTTTAACTATATTTCGACTCAAAAAATTGCTCCTATCCTAATTGGAGAGTTTGGTGGCTACTATGTTGATAATCTTACAAAAGAAGGAGTGTGGCAACAAAAAATTGTCAATTTTATCGCGCAGAAAAAACTAAGTTTTGCCTATTGGAGCTGGAACCCTAATAGTAAAGGTACTGGTGGAATTTTACAAGATGATTGGCGCAATATTAATCTCCCCAAACAGCAGCTATTAAATAAAATCTTGAAATAATTCAAAATATATGCATAATTCTGTAAATATGACAAACTGGAATGATATTGACAATTTGACAATTAAGACAAGAGATCAAGGAAGACAACAACCAAGAATATTAGTTATGTCTATGCGGGGCTTATATTCAGAAGCATTTCGTTCGGCTGAATATGAGTTTGAAGATATAATTTGTAACTTTGATCATGCAGAATTAATGACACCAACTCCTAATGTGAGTTTACCCAATTCTGTCAAAAAGAAAATATTTAATTATGTCGGCTTAAATCTTAAAAAATCTCACCTACTCAAATCTCATTGTCACGATTTAGAAATTAATCAAGAGTATGATTTATTCTTCTTTGTTTGTCAGCATTTTTGGGATTTATCTTGTTTGAATTCAATTCATAAATGGCGCGATAAATGTAAAAAAGCAGTTTTATGGATAGATGAAATTTGGTTTAAAGAATTAAAAGATAATAAAACAAAACTCTGCTTTGATTTAGTTAAAGAATTTGACTATATCTTTACAACTCAAAGTGGGAGTGTAGAAGGAATTTCGCGTGTAACTAAATGTCCTGCTTATTCCTTACCCTACGGAGTTGATACCATTAAATTTTGTCCTTATCCCCAAATTGTTAAACGTAATATCGATGTTTATAGTATTGGTAGGCGTTCAGTATCTATTCATCAAGATTTACTAGAGTTGTCGAAAAGTAAAAAACTATTTTATGTCTATGATACCCTTAAGGGTTTAAATATGTGCGACTATCAAGAACATCGCCATTTATATATCCAGATGATTCAACATAGTCGGTATTTTATTGCCCATAAAGCTAAATTTGATGCTCATAAGCAAACAGGGGGTCAGGAAGAATTAGGTTCTCGCTTTTTTGAAGGTGCAGCAGCAGGAGCAGTGATGATAGGAACTCCTCCCGAATGTGAAGCTTTTCAAAGACATTTTGACTGGTCAGATGCAGTTATTCCTATTTCTGGAAATTCTCCTAGTATCAGAGATATTATTCAAGAATTGGATGCTCATCCTCAAAAAGCCATAGCTATTAGAAAAAACAATATCATTAATTCTCTCTTACGCCATGATTGGGTGTACCGTTGGGAAGCCATTTTAGAGAAAGTTGGTTTAAATATAACGCCTGCAATGAATAAAAGAAAGCTATATCTCAGTAATTTAGCCACATTAGTTGCAGACTCTCAAATAGATTTGTCATAATTTTGTGATTTTTGCATTAGATGTCAAAAGGACTATGAGGACTTACATAAAAGTACCCTTGGCAATGGTAATATTATCCTGAAAAAGCTGCTCTGCATCTACATAGATTGCAACTACATGAAAATAGTGGTTTTGGCTATTATTTGTGTAAACCATGACTATACTGTTGCGATTTTATCTGAGAAAATTACACCCTAATTGTATCTTGCACAATTCAACCTAGCTCCTATACTGGTATAGTAAGTATCTCGTATTCTGAAAAGCAATTATAACAGATAAACTATCAGTTGAAATAGGAAAAAAGTCATAACAGAACTGTGACTTTAGGGCTAATTTTGTTATAGATATTCATGACTTTATGTACATAATAAAATTACTTAAATCATGACTTTATTCTCATGTCATAGTTAAATAAAGTCTTTTACAGTAGATTTACTTGAATCAACCAAACTTACTTATACGCAATTCAAAAATAGCAAAGTATTGTATAAGACAATCAGATTCAGTAAAGATACTACGAAACTATAAAGATAATTTCATACTGAATATTGATATTCGGAGCAACTACCATTTATCTGATTGAACCATGAGTGAGGTTTGCAAGTAAAAAATACCAACTCAATGAGGTTGTAGGATCGTGAAACGTCAAATTTTTGCACTTCTGATGGCACTTCCCCTGGGGACTGTATCCTTGCTTCCAGAATCAGCATCAGCAACCGAGATGTATTCCCAATTTAACTCTACCCATAATTCACCTATAGTTGTTGCTCAACGACGGGAAGAGTATCGAGGTAGAGACAACAGAGGGAATAGAGACAACAGAGGTGATAGATACAACAGAAGTGACAGATACAACAGGACTGACAGATACAACAGAGGTGATAGATACAACAGATATGGTCACAGAATGTGGGTGAAAGGTCATTGGGAAAGAAACCGCTATGGTCGCCGTATATGGGTTCCAGGTCACTGGGTTTATCGTCGTTAAGAATGGAAACATTTCAACTTTGTAGTTAAAACTTTTCCAGGGTGAACCCGTATTACCGAATTACTGAGTAGTGCTTTTTCAGTAACATAATATACGTATCCGCAAATTAGCATCAAAACCTTGCACAGTAGGTTCAAAGCCTAAATTTTCGGATAAGTCTAATCTTTTACCCGACACCCGACAAGCTCAAATGCCCCAGGTTGATTACCTGCGGGCTTTTTGTCTAGGAAGTGGCACTGAAGAATATAGGAATTTACATAAGTCTTCGACTTTGCTCAGACTGATACCGAGGAAAGTTGAAGTGCAACAGAGGTTTTCCTTAATTTTTATGAGGGGAATTTTTAAGACTTGGGATACGCCTAGCACTTGACCAGAAAAATTAAATTTATCATGAAGTCTTTCTCCGCGATCGCCCGGAAACTCAAGATATCTTGTTTGCCAGATGCCGCGCGATCGCTTATAAAATTAATATAGTTAATAACTTATTTTCGGTTGGCATTTTTACTCAAATCAAAATAAATGTATTCAAATATTTTTGCAAGGGAGCATGGCGGTATGGATATGCAAGTCCTGAGAGAACGTGCGGGACTTAGTCGTGCAGAGGTTGCCTTTAGGCTTGCAATCAGCGAAACAAGTGTTCGTAACTGGGAAGCAGGACGTACTGAACCGACAATGACACCGAAAAAGTACTTAGAGGCAATCAGGTTATTTAAATGCACACCAGAAGAACTAGCCGCAGCCAGTGAAAAATCTATTAATCAAAGACATAAACGCAAACCTGGTAGACCAAGAAGATTTCCCAATAACCCACTTCCTACAGTTGCTCAAGTGCCTCAGGTGGTTGATGCATCGGTTTGTGGATAAGCAATATTACATATTTTCCAAAATTTAGTGTAACTTTTACCACCTTCACTAAATCACAATTGCATCAGGAAATCGTCCCGATAGTCATTTTTTGTGTCTTTGGCTTCTAGACAACTCATATCTTTTATGCAAGTCGTGCCATTCTGCACCGTATTTGCTACGGATGCGCGATAAGATTCTAAAACAAGAATCGCATGATTTTAAAGTCTAATGGCAGAAACACTATTCTTCAACGCTCTGCGGGAAGCCATTGATGAGGAAATGGCACGGGACTCCACTGTATTTGTTTTGGGGGAAGATGTAGGACATTATGGGGGTTCCTACAAAGTTACCAAAGACTTATGTCAGAAATATGGAGACCTCCGCGTACTCGATACTCCCATTGCCGAAAATAGTTTTACAGGTTTGGCTGTGGGAGCCGCGATGACGGGTTTACGTCCGATTATCGAAGGGATGAACATGGGCTTTTTGCTCCTTGCCTTCAATCAAATTTCTAACAACGCTGGGATGCTGCGTTATACCTCTGGCGGAAACTTTAAGATTCCGATGGTAATTCGTGGTCCTGGTGGGGTTGGTAGACAGTTAGGTGCGGAACATTCCCAACGTTTGGAAGCCTATTTTCAAGCTGTACCAGGGTTGAAAATCGTGGCTTGTTCTACCCCATACAATGCAAAAGGGCTGTTGAAGTCTGCCATCCGTGATGATAACCCTGTACTGTTCTTTGAACACGTTTTACTTTACAACCTGAAAGAAGATTTGCCAGAGGAAGAATATCTTGTACCCCTGGATAAGGCAGAGGTTGTACGTCGAGGTAAGGACGTAACAATTCTTACCTATTCTCGGATGCGTCATCATGTGATGCAAGCGGTAAAAACCTTAGAAAAGCAAGGGTATGACCCAGAAGTCATTGATTTGATTTCCTTGAAACCCTTAGATTTTGATACCATAGGTGCATCAGTACGAAAAACCCACAAGGTGATCATTGTGGAAGAGTGTATGCGTACAGGTGGTATTGGAGCAGAATTAGTTGCTTCGATTAATGACCGTTTGTTTGATGAGTTAGATGCACCAGTCTTGCGTTTATCTTCCCAGGACATTCCCACACCTTACAATGGAGCCTTGGAAAGACTGACTATTGTTCAACCAGAGCAAATTGTGGAAGCTGTGGAGAAAATGATAGCTTTGCGAGTTTAGGTAAGTGCTGAGTACTGGGAGGGGAAGGAAGAGCGGGGAATGATTGATGCTGCTTCGCTGATTCTTCCTGACTCAGTACTGGCAATCCTTATCTTTAGTTCTAAACAATACCCACCAAAGAGCGCTATTATAGCGTTTGTCGCAGAGAGTGATGGTATGCAAAGACAGCGATCGCTTTTATTTTTAATTGTATTTTTAGTCATCTCCGCCATTGCGGTGTTGGCTATACCTCCTTTTCGTTTACCTCTCAAGTTAGGTTTAGACTTGCGAGGTGGTTCTCAATTAACTATTCAGGTGAAATTACCGGAAACGATTAAGAACCCTGAAGAAAAAAAATTTAAACTGGATTCAGTGAAAACAGTTATTGATAACCGTATCAATGCTTTGGGTGTGTCAGAACCCTTAGTTTCCACTGTGGGAGAAGACCAAATTCTTGTACAGTTACCAGGTGTCAGCGATCCTCAAGAAGCAGAACGAGTATTGGGGGGAACCGCAGAACTGGATTTTCGCCAAGAAAATTTTGAACAACGTGCTTTAGCTTCCGTCAGACAGCAGGAACTAGCACAGTTACTGGTGAAACAGGAAGAAATAGAGAAGAAAGGTGATCAAGCAGCGATCGCCCAATTGAAAACTCAAATTGCTGCCAAAGAAAAGGAATTTACCGAAGTTTCCGAGAAACTATTCGACAAAACCGAACTAACTGGTAAATACCTACGAGCAGCTAACCCCGCACCTAGTCCTGCGGGAGATGGTTGGGTGGTAACCTTGCAATTTGACGACAAAGGGGGCAAACTGTTTGCTGACCTGAGCAAGAAAGCAGCCACCGATGGTACTCGTTTAGGTATCTTTTTAGATAACAAGCTTATCAGTGCCCCAGTGGTAGGTGCTCAATACAAAGATACTGGCATTGCCGGCGGTCAAGCAGAAATTTCGGGAACCTTTGATTCTAAATCAGCGAGGGAATTAGCCCTACAATTGCAAGGTGGTGCCTTGCCTGTTCCTGTACAAATCGTGGAAAACCGTACAATTGGTGCATCCTTGGGTAAAGATAGTATCCAAAGCAGTATCTATGCGGGTGTGGGTGGTTTAACTCTCGTCTTTATCTTCATGGTCTGGTACTATCGCTTACCAGGGATGATTGCTAACATTGCTCTGATTATCTATGCTTTGTTAACAATGGCAGCCTTTGCCCTTCTCGGTGTCACCCTTACCTTGCCAGGGATTGCAGGTTTTATTCTCAGCATTGGTATGGCTGTGGATGCTAACGTGTTAATTTTTGAACGAACTAGGGAAGAATTACGCGCCGGCAAAAGCCTCTATCGTTCCGTGGAATCAGGTTTTTATCGAGCTTTCTCCAGTATCTTGGATAGTAACGTTACTACCTGGATTGCCTGTTTCTTCTTATACATCTTAGGTGGTTCCGGTTTAGTCAAAGGCTTTGCTGTTACTCTGGCTTTGGGTGTGGCTGTCAGTATGTTTACGGCTGTTACCTGTAGTAGGACGCTGATGTTTCTCGCCATATCCATCAACAATCTACGCAAACCAGAGCTATACTGTCCAAACCTGCCAACGGTGAATAAGGCGGAGGTGGCACAATGAAATTAAGTATCAATAAATCTCGGAAGTTGTGGTGGTTAATCTCTTCCGTCGTGATTTTAGCTGGCGTAGTTGCTATGGTGATTTCCTGGCAAAACCCGGCAATTCGTGCGCCCCTACGTCCCGGCTTAGATTTTATCGGTGGTACAAGGTTACAGTTTGAACGAGATTGTACTAAACCAGGGAACTGTGATACACCCATTGATATCAACGCAATTCGCGATATCGCCAAAGCTCAGGGGTTGGGTGATAGTAGTATTCAGGTAATTGAGAATAACGGTTTATCGATTCGTACCAAGGATTTGGATGTGGAACCGCGTACCCAACTACAAAAAGCCATTGTAGAAAAAATGGGTATAGTTGACCCCCAGAAGACTCAAATTGATACTGTGGGACCCACCTTTGGACAACAATTATTTATCAAGGGTTTAATTGCCCTATTTTTGTCATTCCTTGGTATCGTTGTTTATCTGACTTTCCGCTTTCAATTAGACTATGCAATTTTGGCTATCATTGCTCTGTTGCATGATGTTCTAGTTACGGTGGGGATTTTTGCGATTTTAGGCTTAGTTTTTGGTACGGAAGTTGATAGTTTGTTTATCGTCGCGTTGTTAACGATTACAGGGTTCTCGGTGAATGACACGGTGGTAATTTATGACCGGATTCGGGAAACTTTAACTGTGAATGGCGATCGCCCATTTAGTGACATCGTTGATGATGCGGTGAATCAAACCTTGGGACGTTCTATCAACACTACCCTCACCACTTTGCTCACCTTGGTAGCGATATTTTTATTTGGTGGCGAAACCTTGAGGAACTTTGCTCTATCTTTAATCATCGGTTTTGTCATGGGAGCATATTCCAGTATTTTTATCGCTAGCACTTTACTTGTTTGGTGGCGTGAACGTCAAGGAACAGGTAAATTGACTGCGACTGCTGATTCTAGTCAGTAAGCAGGAACTTGTTAAAATCCCAACCTTGAGATACCTGATTTTTGCCAAAAGTCGGGTATCTCATACCAATTCGTAATTCGTAATGCTCCCTGCTCCCTTCCGGAGAGCTAACCCTAACAGAATGAAGAAATCTAGTTACAGTGATACTTTCGTCAATTCCATTTGTAGCTGGATTTTAGATAATTGGTATCAGTGCTTCCTTAATCCTGAGTTGAAAATTCACAGAACCCTATGGATGAAGTTGATAAACAGACAGATCCAGTATTTGCTCAACAAGTACAAAAGCTGCATCGTTTAACTGTCATCAGTCGCTGGTTGGTTGTTTGTTTGTTGTGGTTAACTATTGGTTCTTGGTGTTTGTGGAATTTACGGGAAGAAATGGCGATTTGGCGACAATATTTTACTTGGACATCTGTACGCTACAGTTTATATTTCCATCCTTTTGCAGCTTTTGGTCTAGCTTTTTGTATTGGGATGACAGTTGCTGTCTTAGTTTGGCAAAGTCGTAATATTTTATGGGGTATACCGAAGACAGATTTAGAACACTTGGAAAAACTAGTTTGTAAAATTCGCCAACAGGGTGCAAGTCATCCTTTATGGAAATGGGTATGTCAGTAGGAAGGGAAAAGTTTTATTAGTAGTCATCTAGAAACTGGCAATTTTTCAACTTTTTGTGTAAGGTAGTATGCTTTTTTTCGTGAAATGATAATGATAGAATCGCCGAGATTAGCAAATTTAAATTGATAGGTAAGGGGAATGTAGAGCTATTAAATTTGCATCTATTAAAATCAGCAAATTCTTAAAATCACAATGTCAATTTTTATAAATTTTTGTAATATTATTTATATATTTAAATAGAAGCTTGAATAATTAAAATTTTTATCATGGATGCTCAGATTCAGTTTAGCGATCGCCAGTCGGATATTGACTTCTACCAACTACAACAACTATTTAATATATCGGCTTTCTGGGCACAAGAACGGAATCTAGAAGATTTGCGTCTTGCTGTGACGAACAGCGATCCAGTGGTGACAGTTTGGAAACATCAAAGATTAATCGGTTTTGCGAGAGCAACTTCTGATTGTGTCTATCGAGCCACCATTTGGGATGTGATTATTCATCCAGAATACCGTGGCTTGGGCTTAGGTAGTAAGTTAGTTGAAACTGTGCTCAGTCATCCTCGTATCCATCGAGTCGAACGTGTGTATTTAATGACAACCCATCAACAGGACTTTTATCAAAAAATTGGTTTTCAAGTTAATTCTAGTACGACGATGGTGCTGTACAACCAATCACAGATTCAACCCTTACCTGTGAATGAAACTAAGCTTCCGGAGTCAATCGGGGGATAGATATTTGCAGACGGGAGAGGTTTGGCGTACTTTGTTGTTTTTCTGGAACTGCAACTAATTCCAACTTCCCACCCATTGTTTCCAAAAGTGTTTGATTGATAAATAGCTTCATTCCTGGTGAGATACTATCTTTATAGGAAGCTTCTGGGGATAGGGGTATAGGTGATTTGAGTAAATCTATCGGTTCACTATCGGGGATTGTGGTCAAAGGGACATCAAAGTAAATATATGCAAACTTATCTTCGGTATTTGTGGCTGCGGAAATCTGAATATTACCTGCTTCTATCATGGCGATCGTACTGTCAAGTTGGCTGACTAGTACTTGTCGTAACCATTTTGGATCTGCCAAAATATAAACTTCTGGGTCTAATGCAGACATTTTCAGGGGAAAGTTGCGATTTTCCGCCAACATATAGGTCATATCATACACCTCTTGGAGGACATGAGCTAGAGATAGCGGTTGAATATCTAATTTGTTTACCCCATATTCAATTCTGGCAACACCGAGAATTTCATCAATTAACTTTAATAATTTTAAAGCTCGCTCATGGGCTTGGGCGACAAATTCTCTTTCTTCTGCTGGGTCTTCACAGAGGTCTGACAAAATTAACTGATGTAAACCAATTAAACCATTTAATGGCGATCGCAGTACATGGGTAGTTCGGGCTAAAAATCCTGATTTGAATTGTCCCATTTGCTCTGCCATATGGTAAGCAAGTTGGATATTTTTTATCTGCTGTTGAAGAACTTCTAAATTCTCTGGGTTGTCTGTTGTTTTGACAGTTAATTCTTCCGACTGTAATTGCTGCTGAGTTTTTGGTCTACTTAATAATTTTTGAAAACTCACTCCCACTACCAGTCCGATTCCGAGATATACCCAATTACTCAAATTCATAAAATTTAGATGCAATCTTAACTTGTTAAGTGACCATGAAAAACTAAGACAATGTTCCAGAGTAGGGAAAGATAATCAATTCTCCACTCTGGAAAAAACACCAACTAACCTGATGTTTTAGACAAAATTATGTATCGAATTATGACAGTAGATAGCTAAAAACCCTGACCCATCACCACTGCGCAAGAGTTAAAAAAAGAAATTTTTTATACTCAGCACTCAACAGTATAGCAAACATCTATCCCTCAGCTTTTTCAGTGACATAGATCACAGGGTAGATACATCCTTAGATACAAATTTTTTAGTAGGGAAACAGGACAGCACCTTGACGCAGTACTTGCCAATCCCTACCAGTCCATTTAACAACAGTGGAAGGTTGTCCCCCAGGTTTTTCTGATGCACACTCAACCTCTGATAAAGTTAAAACATCGGGAAACTGTGTAGTGATTTCTGGTATCCGTAATAAAGCTGGTTGACCCGATAAATTAGCACTAGTGGTGGCGAGGGGAGTTGTAGCGGTCAAAATTTTGCGGGCGATCGCGCTATTAGGTACACGAATACCGATAGTTGTCGGATCCAGAGGATTCATGGACGGTGGAACCCTAGAAGATGCGGGTAAAACTAAGGTGAGCGCACCGGGGAAGTACTCATCTGCAACTTGTTGCCAAAGTGATAATTCTGCCTGAGTACCCTGGACAAAATCCCATAAATCACTGGCGATCGCTGCCATAAGAATTAGGGGTTTATCTTGACTCCGTTGTTTGGCAGTATAAATTAAATCTGCACATTCTGGCAAAGCAGCTAAAGCTGGTACTGTATCCGTAGGAAAGCTGACTAATTTCCCCGCAACAGCACCGACAACAAGTTGTTCTAAAGAAACTTGAGGCATTACCTTTGACCTTTTTCCTTCACACTTTTATTTGTTGACCATACTTGATCGCCAAATCTGCTGGTTTCGTAAACTCATAATTTTCAAAGGGTTGATGAATCCAGGGGTTATCAACCAGATAGTCAACATAAAAATCTGGTGCTATAACTGAACAGGCTTTATACCAGATGACGGCGGTACGGATTTCTATTGTCTGATCACCAGCATATTTCCTCAGCCAGGGAATAGTTTCCTGGAGGGTGATTCCAGAATCTACCAAATCATCAACTAACAGAATTCGAGAATTGAGAGTTTCTGTAGTCATAGTGATGTGCTGGGAGAAGAGGAGATTATCCCTTTCTTGTTTACCCGCACCACTGTAAGATGAAGTAGCTAAAATTGCTAAAGGTTTGTGGTATATACGGGAAAGAATATCCCCCACCCTTAATCCTCCTCTAGCGAGACAGACAATTTGGTTAAACTCCCACCCAGATTGATAAATCTGAGCAGCCAGTTGTTCTATTTTTTGGTGATAATCTGACCAAGAAACGTAAAGGTCTGGCATGGGGAAAAAATATATATAACTCAACTGGATAGCAAACTTTCTATCTTAATACGAAACAAAAGGTAATATGAACAACTCGGGTGCTGATAGTTACCCTGAACCCCAAATAACTAGTGAGAAATTAGACTTCACAACTAAGCTAGCTTTTGGTGCAGGAGATTTGGGAACGGCAATTTCTGCAATGATTTTAATATCATACCTGTCTCCTTTCCTGACAGATGTCGCGGGCTTAAACCCCCAACTTGCGGGAACAACTCGTTTGGTGGGAAGTGTGTGGGATGCAGTCAACGATCCGATGGTGGGAGTATTGAGCGATCGCACTTCCTCGCAACAGGGAAGACGTTACCCGTGGATGATTTGGGGTGCGGTTCCCTTTGGGTTATTTTTCCTGCTGCAATGGATTGTCCCCCCCTTTGCTAGTAATGGTGATGGGAATCAGTGGAGTTTATTTTGGTATTACACTATCATTTCTATTCTCTTCAATACTTTTTATACCATTGTTAATTTGCCCTACACCGCTCTGACTGCGGAACTTACCCAAGACTACAACGAACGAACTAGCTTGAATAGCTTTCGCTTTGCTTTTTCCATTGGTGGCAGTATTTTTGCGATTCTCGTTGCTTTGGGAGTTTCCTTAGTCATTCCCCAGAATCTCAATCAGCAGTATTTAGTTTTGGGTGCTATCTGCGCGATCGTTTCCGTGGTTCCCTTATATTTATGTGTTTGGGGAACTAAAAAACGCTTCTTTGCAGTCACCAAGATACATCCAGAAACAGAAGCAAGTGTTTCTCTTCCCTTCCTGGAACAATTAAAAATTACTTTTACCAATCGTCCATTTTTATTTGTAGTTGGAATATACCTCTGTTCTTGGTTGAGTGTACAGTTAACTGCTGGGATTATTCCTTACTTTGTCGTCAGTTGGATGCGTTTACCCCAATGGCACGTTAGCACAGTGCTTTTGGCAGTTCAAGGAACAGCAATGTCCATGCTCTTTGTCTGGAGCGCTATTAGTCGTCGGGTAGGGAAAAAAGCTGTATATTACATGGGCATGAGTTTGTGGATTATTGCCCAATCTGGGTTATTTTTCCTCCAACCCAATCAGGTGGGATTGATGTATGTTTTGGCATTTATGGCAGGTTTTGGTGTGTCTACTGCATACTTGGTTCCTTGGTCAATGTTGCCAGATGTGATTGAATTAGATGAGTTACAAACTGGGCAACGTCGAGAGGGTATTTTTTACAGTTTGATGGTGTTTTTACAAAAGATTTGTTTAGGTATTGCTGTGAATTTAGTCTTACAAAGATTAGGAGCAGCAGGATATATTAAACCAACAGCAGGATTTCCCCCACCAATTCAACCCAATTCCGTATTAGATGTGATTCGGATTTCCATTGGACCATTACCAGCGATCGCCCTAATTATTGGTATCTTCCTCGCGTACTTTTATCCTATCACCAGGGAAATGCACGCTGAGATATTGTTAAAGCTGAAGGAAAGAAAAGAAAAGCTGGAAAATTAACCTGTTATGGGTATGGAGAAGCTCAGAATTTATTGTTGAAGAAAAGAGGCGCGATCGCGCCTTATTTGAATCAATCTTTAGTTAAGGATTGAATGAATTATCGTGGCGATACTTGGGTAAAGTATGGGCTAAATTTATGCTTGTTGGTTCGTTTGGAAATATTGATATTCAGATAGAGCTTTAAGCCTTTTCTGTATCAACAGCTACAAAAAAAGATGCGCTTACCCTACCCCGCATTACTCCAAGCCACCCAAAAACCTGGGAATGCTATGGGGGGTTTTAGCCCTGCTGTCAGACAGTGAATAATCCTATAGGATATTTCAGTGTAAATTATGGCTAAATTCTAGCTGTAGCAAATACATACTCCCCAAAGGCACGCCTAAATATCGGTGCTTGTGCCCAAATTTTCCAATATTTGCTAAAGATTCATTAAATCTTATTCAAATCTTAACTTCTAGCCTGTTAACTTATAAGTAATTCACTTTTTGCTGCAACATTTGACCCCCTCAGGATGTGGAATTTACCAATTTTGAGGGGATTATTTTGTCTGACATGCCACTATGAAACAAAATTCCCTTGGGATAGGGTTTGGGGTGTAGGGAACCCCGTTTATTTGATGAAACAAGTTTTTCCTGCCCCTAGACTCTATGAAACCTGATAATTGTGCATCCTCCTTCACCCTAGAAACCACGCAATCATATCTAGTTGATCAAGTTGCTCCCTACCGCAATCAGATGGATAGTCAACCAGAATTACTTTTACAAGGATTGCAGGGGTTGGGTAAGTTAGAATTGCTTGCCCTGCGAGTACCCCAAATTTGGGGAGGGAAACAAGTCAATGAGGCAACTTTTGGTGAATTTCAGGAATTAGTTGCCCGTTATTCTGGTGCATTGGCTTTTTTACAAACTCAGCATCAGAGTGCTGGGGGAATGTTGGCAGCAAGTAAGAATACTTGGCTTCAGGAAAAATATTTACCCCACATGGGTACGGGAAAGATTCTCCTGGGTGTGGGTTTTTCCCAATTACGACGGGTGAGTGAGTCTTTACCAAGCTCTTCCCTGAGTATCGCTCAACAAGTTGAGGGAGGGTATCAACTCAATGGAATCATACCCTGGATAACAGGTTGGGGATTATTTACGGAATTTATTGTCGCTGCTACCTTACCGGATGGTAAAGCAGTATTTGCGATCGCTCCCCTAAAAAATACTTACCAGCCTTCTGGAGGGGAAATTATCTTCTCTGCTGTGGCAGATTTAGCAGCCATGACGGCAACAAATACTGTCAGCGCAACCCTGAAAAATTTTTTCATTCCCGAAAAATATGTCGTGTCAGTACAACCTGCGGGATGGATTCACGAAAACGACAAAAAAAATGTTCTGCGGGCAACTTTCCTGGCTACTGGTTGCGCTCTGGCAGGTTTAGATATTATCGCAGCTGTTGCCCACAGTAAATCTCTACCCTTCATCCATGACAGCTTCAACTTATTACAGCAAGAGTTAACAGATTGTCGTGCGGCTATCCGTCACACTCAAACAGCATCCCCTAGTGATTCGGAAGCATCTCTGCAACTCCGTGCATGGGCAATTGATTTAGCTGCTCGTATCGCCCACGGTGCGGTAACAGTTTCTAGTGGAGCCGCAAATTATCAACACCACCATGCCCAAACTGTGTATAGAGAAGCACTAGTTCATACTGTCACAGGGCAAACAAGTCAAGTAATGCAAGCTACCCTCTCTCGCCTCACCCGTCCCCAGTCTTCACCCAGTAGCAAAACTATTACCTATTCCCGTGTAATTCACCTCAGCCACATTATCCATGAAAATATTCCCCAATGGATAGGAGACCCACCCGTTAAATTTATTACTGTCGCCCAGCGAGAAGCTCAGGGTTATTACTTACGCGGATTTTCTCTGGGAGAACATAGTGCTACACACATAAACGCTCCTCAAAGCTTCCATAGTGATGGTATCGGAATTGATGAATATCCAGCGACATCTTTAGTTTTACCTGCCATCGTGATTGATATCACAGACAAAACGAGCAGTAATCCTGACTATGCTTTGACAGTTGCAGATGTGATGCAATGGGAAAGCAAATATGGAAAAATTTCTCCCCAATCTTTAGTCTTGTTATATACTGGCTGGCAAAATAAATGGAACAACCCATCTGCTTTTATGAATCAAGATGCTGGGGGAATTTCTCATTTCCCTGGATTTAGTCAGGAAGTAACTCAATTTTTGCTAGAAGAAAGGCAGATTGCTGGTGTTGGGATTGATACCCATGGTGTGGAACCGGGAACAGACACAACCTTTAGTGTCAATCGTCTTTTATTATCAAAATCCAGCATAGTTTTAGAAAACTTAACCAATTTATCCGATTTACCTCCCCGTGAAATTACTTTATTTATAGGTATCTTAAGACTAAAAGGTGGCTCCGGCTCACCCGCAGCAGTGATGGCATTTATCCCCTAATGCTTGCCTTTAAAACAAAGAAATTTCACCAACTTAATTAATCACAAATCGTAACTTTGGTTAACTTTAGGATTTTTTCAATTGTTCAAAACCGCACTGCAAACCATTTTCTTGTTACATACTATTAAGAATAGTTACAGATTTCTTAATAAAGGAAATATTAGTTATGGTGGCTTCACTTGAGAATCATCAACGACATCAGGTTGTCATTGTTGGTGGTGGTTTTGGTGGATTGTATACAGCAAAAGCATTAGCAAAAGCAGATGTAGATGTAACTCTCATTGATAAGCGTAACTTCCATTTGTTTCAACCACTTTTATATCAAGTTGCTACAGGTACACTATCACCAGGTGATATTTCCTCACCATTACGAGCGGTACTCAGCAAAAGTAAGAATACAAAAGTGTTGCTGGGAGAAGTTAATGATATTAATCCCGAAACACAGCAGGTGATTATGGGTGATGAAACTGTACCCTATGACACATTAGTGATAGCAACAGGGGCAAACCATTCCTATTTTGGTAATGATTCCTGGAAAGATTTGGCTCCTGGGTTGAAAACGGTGGAAGATGCGATTGAAATGCGTCGCCGAATTTTTAGTGCATTTGAAGCAGCAGAAAAAGAAACGGATCCGGAAAAACGCCGTGCTTTGTTGACTTTTGTGATTGTAGGTGGTGGTCCAACTGGGGTAGAGTTATCAGGGGCGATCGCGGAGTTAGCATACAAAACTCTCCAAGAAGATTTCCGTAATATTGATACCTCAGAAACAAAAATTTTACTCTTACAAGGTGGCGATCGCATTCTCCCATTCCTAGCACCAGAATTATCGAAAGCAGCAGCAGAATCTTTAGGAAAGCTAGGTGTTGCCGTTCACACACAAACACGGGTAACAAATATTGAAAATGATATTGTCACCTTCAAGCAAGGGGATGAAATTCAAGAAGTTACCTCTAAAACTATATTATGGGCAGCCGGGATTCAAGCATCTGGAATCGGCAAAATTCTCGCAGAGCGTACAGGTGCAGAGTGCGATCGCGCTGGAAGAGTGATAGTAGAACAGAACTTGAGTATTAAGGGACATAAAAATATTTTCGTTGTCGGAGACTTAGCTCACTTCTCTCACCAAAACGATCAACCCCTTCCAGGAGTAGCACCAGTTGCTATCCAAGAAGGTGAATATGTTGCTAAGTTAATTCAAAAACGTCTGCAACGGAAAACTATGCCCGCATTTAAATACAATAATCATGGAAACCTAGCCATGATTGGACAAAATTCAGCCGTTGTCGATTTAGGTTCTATCCAGTTAACAGGATTTTTTGCCTGGATATTCTGGCTATTAATCCATATCTATTTCTTGATTGAATTTGACAACAAACTATTAGTTATGATTCAGTGGGCATGGAACTACCTCACCCGTAAACGTGGTTCGAGATTGATTACTGGTAAGGAGTCCCTAGAGTTAGCGAAAGCAATGACTCATCAACCAACCTTAGATACAACCGTCAAGGTTTAGTCCAGGTTATACAATTCCATAGAAGATAATATTTGGGCTGGTGCTATCAACTCGACTCCCAGGGCAGTTAGAATTAAAGCTCCATCTAGTACATTCCAGATGATTGTCAAGCGATACTCTTCAATTGACGCTTGTCAGCACCTGGTTTGACTTGTGGAATCAGATAATTAACGGTTTAAATAATTTTGCAAATCTTGCGATCGCTGTTTTGTGAGTCGCTCTAAGCAACCATTACGGAAAATTTCGTAACCTGTACCACCCCGTGAAGGATAAACTTCAAAATTACAATTATTGTCTCGAAACTTAATCCATGCTTGTTGACCAGTAACTAATAATTGTTTCTGCTCTCCTTTGATGTTTTTTAGCACTTGTTGATAGACAGTATTCAATTTTTTATCAGCTGCTGCATAACTCTGTTGTGAGCAAAATTTCAGTTCCACTGTTGTTACCGCTTTTTTACAATCCACCTTGGGTGTCTGGGCGATGCCCTGGTCAGAGACTATCGTCATGATAGATACTAGGATAAATAGGCATCCCACGGGTAATTTAGGCATTTGTCTTTGGTAATAATTACTACGGTTGTTATGATATAGCGAAGACGGACAAATTTTTCGTAATCATCTTTAATTACTTCATGACTGTATAGTGTATTTGCACTAAACCACTATCATATTTTTGGCTAGCATTTAATTTTAAATTGATTTGGTCAGGGGAATTAAGGAATAGTCTAATTCCTGTTCCTAAAATGATGGGATGAATGGAAAGAATAATTTCATCTATCAAATTAAGCTTTAAGAATTCATGAAAAATCTCTCCACCTCCCACCAACCAAATTCCCTTACTATTGGGGATAATGTTGGGAACAAAGTCAAGAAGATTTTGATTAATAAAAATTACATCTGGGTGGTTATATAGGTGAGGGCTGCGATGAAAAACATAAGCAGTTTTCCCAGGATAGGGATATTCCGGAAAAGTCAGAATTTGCTCATAGGTTTTTCTGCCCATCATGATAGTATCTATAGAGTCATAGAATTCTGTATATCCATAGTCAGCATCTGTAAATAGCCAATCAATTTCTCCGTTTTCTCTAGCAATAAAACCATCTAAACTAGAAGCAATAAATAAGGTGATTTTGCTCATTATGATGTGAGTAGTTATATCCAGATACGAATAGCGATCGCCAGGAAAATTTTCAGACTTATTCCTACCGCGATCGCTATCTATTAATCATAAATTATAATGTTCTGTTAAAACATCTTTAATTAATCAAATTATCATCTAATTATCTATTCGCATAAAGTAGACGATTTAAAATAGCTTGTCCATTTGGGTGATATATCTCTAAACGAATAGTCCGCGCATCATTAGGACGAAAAGTGACTCGGTATTGATATCCATCCTTATACCAAGTATATATTTGCCTTGCTTTTGTCCCAGAGATACGGGCTTCATCAGAGATATAAATTGATTGATTGGTTTGCAAATGAATGCGGTTAAAAGAGTATTCTCCATCATTATTTCTCAGTTCTACAGCCCATTTGCCATCACGGAAATAACCCGTAGGAAAGCTAAATCTTTGAGCAGGAGCTGCAACAACTGAATTACTCATAGCAATATCCGCAATTACAGGGCTGGAAATACCCAGAATTGCTGCGATGACAAAAGGTTTCATGTTCATAATCAATGTCGATAAAAGTTTGTTTGTAAATATATCTACAACACAACTAATATCGGTTCCACAAAATATTTATGGAGTTTTCAAGCAGATACAGGTAAAGTCACCTGTACAGTCATCTCCGAGTTGTCATGACTACGAATTGCCAATGTACCTCCAGATAAAGCAATCATTTTTTTGATTATGGCTAAACCTAATCCTAAACCCTGTTGCTCATAGGTTTGACGTTCAAACTGCATAAATGCCCCAATCTTATTGATTTGCTCTTCTGTCATACCTCGCCCCTTATTTGAGATGGATATATGAAGAGTATTATTTGCAGATTTGGCAGCTACCTTGACTGGAGTACCAGGTTCCGAGAATTTGAAAGCGTTATCTAATAATTCTTCTAGAATACAGAGCAAATTTTTACGATTAGCTTTCACCTGCGTATCTTCTAAGTGGCAAGATAAATCTTCTAAACGTTGGAAATTTTGGGCTTGGGTGTGAGCTGATTCTGTAATCACAGATTTGACTTCAATCACTTCTTCCTCAGATGCGATGGGGTTCATTGTGGACTCATCTGTGATATTTAACTCTAATTGCAAATAGCTTAAAAATCTTTGAGTTAATCGCTCTAATCTCAAAACTGAATTGCGAGCCATTTCCAGAAGCTCCTGAATCTCCTCCACACTCATGTCTTCGTAATATTCACTCAGCAACTCAATCGTTCCGAAAATTCCATTCACTGGGGTATTCAGTTCATGGGGAAGGGCACGCACTAAATTACCTCGTAAGTCATTTAAATTAGCCCGTAGTAGAGAAATGGTATTTTCTTGCAAGTGAGAAAAAGATTGTAAACTATCATACTGCTGTTTAATTCGCAGCATAGAATGAACTCTCGCCCTGAGTTCTAAACTGTTTACAGGTTTACTGATAAAGTCATCTGCCCCTGAGGACAAACATCGGGCGAGGTCTTCCTTGGCACTCAGTGCCGTCACCATAATGATAGGGACTGCCTGCCACTTGGGGTCAGCTTTGATACGACGACAGACTTCAATACCATCAATTTCTGGCATCATTACATCCAGCAAAATCACATCAGGCTGGAAAATGTCTAATTGCTCAAGTCCTTTGCGACCATTAGGTGCATAATGCAGGTCATAAATTTCGCTGTTGAGTAAGGTTTCAATCACATCGAAATTATCGGGTTCGTCATCAATGACTAAGATAGAAGGATTTTTCTGCATTATTTTGGTGATTAGTACAAAATGTTTTGAATGGTTGCCAGCAGCTGTTTAAGTCTGATAGGTTTAGATACGTATTCAGTAGCACCTGCCTGCAAACATTTTTCCCGATCTTCCGGCATTGCTAACGCGGTGAGTGCGATAATTGGAATATTCGCCAAAGATTCTTGGGCACGAATCCGACGAGTCGCTTCTAATCCGTCCATTCCCGGCATTTGGATATCCATCAAAATCATGTCAGGTAATTGAGCCTGAGCAATTTCGATAGCTTCCTTCCCATTATTCGCCACGATAAATCGATAACCGCGACTTTCTAAATAACTAGTAATTGTACTGATATTAGCCGGATTGTCTTCTGCGAGCAAAATTAAAGGTGCTGCTACTGGTTCTGAATCTGTAGTTGTATTACCAGATTGTCTAATTGCTGGCATAGAAGCCTCTGTTGTCAAGGAAGCTTCAAACCTCGGACTTATGGTAACTTTATTTATCGGTTTGTAAGGTAAGTGAGCTGTAAAGCAACTACCTTTACCTACCTCACTGGTGACAGAAACGTGACCACCATGTAAGTTAACAATACGCTTGACTAATGATAGTCCGAGTCCCGTACCAGCCTGTTGCCGATTTAAGCTGCTATCAATTTGTACAAAGGCTTGGAATAGATTCTTAATATTTTCCTCGGAAATACCAATACCGCTATCAATGACAGAAAAGCGGATAGAATCGCCGTTTTCTACAGGTTCTACCTTAACTTCTAAGATGATGTTTCCACCTTCCGGAGTGAATTTGACAGCATTATTTAGTAGATTAATTAATACTTGACGCATTCGGCGCTCGTCCAAAATCATATCTTGGAGATGAGCTTGGATATTAGTTTTTAAAGAAATCCGTTTCTGGAGTGCTTGTTGCTTAATAAAGGGTAAGCAAGAATCACAAAGATGGTTAATTGCCACAGGTTGTAATTCTAATTCGAGTTTGCCAGCTTCAATCTTGGCTAAGTCAAGCAGATCATTAATTAACTCTAGAAGATGTCTACCGCTACGTTCGATAGTTAATATCGCTTGTTTTTGTCGTTGGTTGAGAGTACCGAAGACTTCATCCTCCAAACCTTCGGACATGCCCAAAATGGCATTGAGTGGTGTCCTTAATTCGTGGCTCATGTTCGCCAGGAATTCATCTTTGAGACGAGTTGCTCTTGCTAGTTCAGCATTTGCTTGGGCAAGTTGTTCGTTACTTTGCTGGAGTTTTTGCTCCGCTTGCTTGCTATCGCTAATATCTTCGTAGGAACCGAGAATACCAATAACTTCTCCATTGGCATTATGCAGGGGAATTTTACTGGTGCGTAGCCAGATTTGGGAACCATCCTTGCGTTGTTGTACGGACTCAATATTCAGCTTGGGAGTTTTGGTAAGCATTACTGATTCGTCATCAGCATGGTAGTCGGGTGCTAATTCCTTCCAGCTCAGGGCAAAATCATCTAAACCAATAATTGCTTCTGGAGATTCCAACCCTGCATCACGGGCAAACATTTGGTTACAACCGAGAAAACGAAATTGACGATTTTTCCAAAAAATTCTTTGGGGAATAGTATCCAAAACGAGTTGTAGCATTTTGCGTGACTCATTGAGTTCTGCTTCTGCTTGCTTGCGACTAGTAATATCCCGAAAAATTCCCCGTGTAGCGATCGCCTTACCATCTTTCAACTGACAGTTGACATTCCCTTCTACAAGAATTTCTCTACCATCCTTCGCGATAAAGCAAATTTCCATACCTTGACAAGCGGTTCCATCTAACAATGCTTGCATCATTTCTTGGTAATGTGGGCGGCTATCTATATGGATAATGTCAAAGATAGAAAGCCATTGGATATCATCGTTGTCATATCCCAGGGTTTCCTGCCATGCTCTATTGACAAAGAGAATTTTTCCACTGGGGGAAACACTTTGGATTAAATCCATGGCATTATCAAAAAAGTCTTGTAATTGAGCTTCTCGCTTTTGTAATGCTGCGGTACGCTGTAATACACGCTTTTCTAAGTCTTGGTTGAGTTGTTGCAGTTTCAATTCTGCTTGCCGAAGTTCACTCAGGGCTGCCTGCTGTTCACTGATATCCGTAATTGTCCAGATATATCCAGCAATCTCTTCATCATCTCCCTTTTCTACGACTGCTTGCCCATGTACCCAGGTAATATGACCATCAGGTCTTTGAAATCGGTATTCTAGACGGAAAGGGTGATTTGTCTGAATTGTATGTTGCCATTCTGCCACGACCTTTTCTCGATCTTCTGAATAAAGTGCATGAATCCAACCGTTACCAAAAGCTTCTTCTCCACTTAGTCCAGTAATATCACTCCAACGGTCATTAACATAAAGACAGCTGCCTTGAGCATCGGTACGGAAAATTCCCACGGGTGCGCCTTCCACTAAGGATGCATAACGGCGTTGACTTTGGCGGAGAATTGCTTCTGTGCGTTTGCGTTCCTCTAGTTCTGCTTGCACTCGTTGACGCATACAAGCCGCAATCCGGGCAAATAAACTTTCCCTTTCAACTTGTTTTTCTAAAGCCATTGTGCGATTTCGCACTTGTAGTTCTAATTCTGTATTCAGGTTTTGGAGTAAATCTTGTTTTTCACTTTCTAATTGCGTGACTTTTTCTGTCAACGTCCCCATTGATGTATATATTTCCAGGGGATTCATGGCTTGTAGAATGCTTTTATCAGTCACCATACCCATCACCTGATTTTGCTCATTTATAATTGGCAAATGAGTGATGTGATGCTGTTGAAATAGGTTTAATACACTATAAAAATTAGTCAAATCAGAGTGTTGTATGGTGTGAACTGGGCTTGTCATCACAGTTGCGATCGCCATTCCCCTCACGGGTGTCTTGCCAGAACACAAGCGAACAACATCCCATTCTGTAAAAATACCGACTAATTGATGATTTTCAATAACCAAAACACTACTCGCACGATGAGATTCTACATTTGCCTGATTTGACAATGCAGCTTGGGCAGCACTCATGTGGGCGATCGCTGTCAAGATAGGTGTGTCTGGTGATACTATAAGCGGGTCTAAAATCATTGCTGACTTTAGATCAAACTCTGTGAGGATAGTAGGTGACATAGGAGAATGGTCAAAATAAGCTGTTGTGCTTACAGGTTGCATTGTGTTCATTAGGTGGATGAAGTCTTAAAGTTCTTTTGCCCTGCACCCTATCCCTCGGCTGCCTCAATGTGAATATTGTTATCACAACAGCTTAAAATCTTAAAATATTGAACTATCAGTATGAGTAAGTCGGCACAAATACAAATCCATTAAAGAATCTAAAACATATTAAATTCCTGCCGAAAGCCTGATTGTATAAGCTGAATTTAACGCTCTATACCTCTTTCACAGAGATAGCGCTTTTCGGACATACACTATGCAATTACATACCCTGTAGGCTTCAAAGCCGACTAACCTATTATTATTGTTCCCTTCAGGGAGAATTTTCTAACATAAATATCAGGTTGATTAGGAAAATCTTTTACTCTTTTTTTAGCTTCGCCATCAAATATAACTTCAAGAGAATCAAATTGTAGAGCTACTTGATAAAAATTGACCAAGTTTTTACAAATGAATAATTAGTAATACTGCCATTTCATCCGCTCTCCAGAATTACAAGAGGGATATCAAAACCATTCGCAATTCACAATGCCTTTTGCTCTCCACGGAAGAGCTTTCCGAACAGAGCGGCTTCGCTAACCTAACTATGCTTTGTAACGGGGATTTTACCCCGACGCTTCCTGAGATTGCCGAAGAACGCAAAACACGCTGCTTGCTAGTTATGGGGGAATTAACCCCCAATTTGATTAAATTAGTTAGGCACTAAAGTATTTGGCAACTGGATGATAGGTAATAATTGCCGTTGTAGACTGTTCTGGATACAGTTGTTCACTTTCATCCATGTACATTTTAATTCTGCTAGTTTGCAGCAATTCTAACTGTTTATACTGATCCTGAATATTCGGACAAGCCGGATAACCGAAACTATACCGAGAACCTTGGTAACGTTGTGCTAGCATATCCCGAATATTATCTGGCTCACTGTCTCCAAAGCCTAATTCTCTACGAATCCGAGCATGAGTCCATTCAGCTAATGCTTCTGCCATTTGCACAGCTAAACCATGGAAATACAGATAGTCTGTGTATTGATTATCTGCAAAGAGTTTCTGAGCAAATTCTGTAGCAATTTCTCCTACAGTTACAGCTTGCATCGGAAACACATCTATAATTCCTGATTCCTTGGGAGCAAAGAAATCAGAAATGCACAGACGACGCATAGATTTCTGCCGTGGAAACTCCCAACTTGTAACTTGCTGGGAATGATTTTCTGGATTGTAGATATAAACTGTGTTTCCCTCAGACTGACAGGGAAAATATCCGTAAATTACCTGAGGATGAAGTAATTTTTCCTCAATAATGCGCCCTTTCCAAGTTTCTAGTATGGGATATACTTTTTCCTGAAGAAATCCTTGATACTCTTCCTTCGATTGCTCCTTAGGTTTACGGAATTGCCATTGTCCAGCAACCAAAGCTTGTAAATCTAAATACCAGAATAAATCCTCTAGGGAAATATCTTCTGGTTGCAACAATTGACTACCCCAGAAAGGAGGTATAGGACGATTAATGTCTACATCTACGGATTCAGAACGTCGTGTATCAATTTCCTTGGGCGCATTATCTGTGTTTCTATCTCTATTTTTCTCTGTTTTGACTTCCTCTACTTCTCGGAAAAACTCCTCTCCTGCATCCGCAAAGCTACCTAAAAATCCCTGAGAATCATCCCAATTACTAGCAGATTTTGCGGGCATTAATTTGTCCATAAAGTTTAAGTCAGAGAAAGCATCTTTCCCATATACAACCTTCCCTTTATAGGTGTTTTGACAATCTTGATAGACAAATTTTGGAGTTAAGGCAGCACCACCCAAAATTACAGGAACAGTAATACCTTTTTCGTTAAAAACTTCGAGATTCTCCTTCATAAAGGCAGTAGATTTAACTAACAATCCACTCATGGCGATACAATCAGCGTGATGCTTTTCGTAAGCGTCAATAATGTTTTCCACTGGTTGCTTAATTCCCAGATTAATTACCCTATAACCGTTATTCGAGAGGATAATATCTACCAAGTTTTTACCGATATCATGGACATCACCCTTAACGGTAGCGATGATAAATGTCCCCTTGGCGTTATTTCCGGATTCCGATTTCTCCATGAAAGGTTCTAGGTAAGCAACAGCAAATTTCATGGTTTCTGCGGATTGTAAAACGAAGGGCAATTGCATTTGTCCAGAACCAAACAGTTCCCCGACAACTTTCATCCCATCTAGTAGGTAAATATTGATAATATCCAAGGCTGGATATTGCTCTAAAGCTTGCTTAAGCGCGTCTTCTAACCCAATACGCTCACCATCAATGATATGACGTTTGAGACGTTCTTCGATGGGAAGATTTTCATCCACACCCTTATCTTTTTTCGTTGTCACCCCTTCAAACATGGTTGTGAGTTCACCGAGGGGATCGTAAACGCACACATTCCCTTCAAAACGGCGAGCATCATAGATTAAGTCGCGGCAAACTTGCTGATGCTCTGGGGTGATTTTTGCTAGGGGGAGAATTTTATTGGCACTGACGATCGCCCCATCCATTCCTACCTGCATTGCTTCATGGAGGAACATAGAGTTCAAGACAATCCGAGCCGCAGGATTTAAGCCAAAGGATACATTTGATACGCCCAACATGATATGACAGCCAGGTAATTCTGCCCGAATCCTTTGAATCGCAGCAATAGTGGCTTTCGCATTTTCTCGGTCTTCTTCAATTCCCGTAGAAATTGGGAGGGCTAAAGTATCAAAAAATATTTCATGGGCAGGGATGCCATATTCCACGGCTGCTCGATAAGCACGTTGAGCTATTTGGAATTTCTTCTCGGCAGTACGTGCCATTCCCTCTTCATCAATGGTACCAATGACTACACCGGCACCGTATTTCTTGGCTAACTCCAATACCTTATAGAATCGGGGTTCCCCATCTTCATAGTTGGTGGAGTTGAGAATACACTTACCCCCGGCTACCTTTAAACCTGCCTCCATTTTTTCCCATTCCGTGGAGTCGAGCATTAAGGGTAGGGTGACGTTATTCACAATCCGGGAAACCAGTTCCCGCATATCTTTTTCCCCATCTCGTCCCACATAATCCACGTTCACATCGAGGATATGCGCCCCTTCCTTGACTTGCGATCGCGCCATGGAAACAAGTCCATCCCAATCTTCGGCATTGAGTAAATCTCGGCACTTCTTAGAACCACTGGCGTTGAGTCGTTCGCCGACAATCAGGAAAGAGTTATCCTGGGTATAATTTTGGGTGGTGTAAATCGAAGCGGCAGCTGGTTCTAGCTGTGGTTGACGTAGCTTTGGTTTCAGTTCCTGAGTAATTTCTGCTAGTTGTTGAATATGTGCTGGACGTGTCCCACAGCAACCCCCAATCACTTGGACACCTAAATCTTCAACAAAATGCATCAATGACATCCGTAATTCCATTGGTGTCAGGCGGTAGTGTGCTTGACCACCTACATTCTCTGGTAGCCCAGCGTTAGGAATACAGGAAACCACAAAGGGTGAATGTTCACAAAGATACTTGATATGCGGTTTCATCAGGTCAGGACCCGTGGCACAATTCAAGCCCAGGATATCAATTTTGTAAGGTTCGAGAATGGTAAGAACTGCTGCAATCTCTGTACCAACCAACATGGTTCCCATTGTTTCCATGGTGACAGATACCATTAAACCTCGGCGATCGCCCTTCTGAGAAAATACCTCTTCAATGGCATTTAACGCAGCTTTAATTTGCAGCACATCCTGACAGGTTTCGACAATGAATAAATCCACACCTCCATCCCACAGGGCGATCGCCTGGTCAATATAGGCTGCTTTGAGAGTATCAAAATCGATGTGTCCTAGGGTGGGCAACTTAGTTCCTGGTCCCATGGAACCTGCGACATAGCGGGGTTTCTCTGGGGTGGAAAACTCTGCTGCTACCTGTTTCGCTAATTCTGCCGCCGTTTTATTTAAGTAATATGCCTGATCTGCCAAGTCATACTCAGCTAGAACAATTGCAGTACCGCCGAAAGTATCGGTTTCAATGACATCTGCACCCGCAGCCAAAAAATCACGGTGTACCTTAGCTACAGATTCCGGTTTGGTGTGAACTAGATATTCATTACAACCTTCATACTCTGCACCACCAAAATCAGCCGCAGTCAAATTTTGTGTTTGCAGGTTAGTTCCCATGGCACCGTCAAAGACGATAACTGGACGTTCCGGACTATATAAGCGCTCAAGAAAGGATTGTGTCATATTTACCACAAAAATTTGGGTTAGTCTGAATTATGTCCGACCTAAGTTTATTATTTCCCAAAATTTTTCAGGTTTGATCCAAAATCTCAGAAAAAGTCTGTATTTTTAGCCACTTAACTAAATGTCCTATCAAGTATTTATTTGACTGGCATCTATTACAGGCTCCTGAGATAAAGATATCTTGCTAGTAGGGGAAAGAAGTTGCAGATTTTTCGGGTTCTTTCTTGCCTAAAAAACAGGGTGTGGACAGATGTTGAAGATGGCTCCGGTTTTGTGACAAAGCTAAATATTGCACACCACACCATTAAATCAGTATAATAACTGAGAGACTATTGGTGGTTTATACATTTAATCTTTCCTCATACCTGCCTATTAACCAATTTTTATAGATAAGGTACACTGAGTAAAAAGTAGTTTGCAATACATCAATGATGGCGATCGCGGAGAAAAAATATAGCTTTTGATGTGAAATCACTAGCTAGAGAATTACTTGCATCCTAGGGAATAAATCTTTTATGATTGAACGTGGGCTGACATCAATAGATATGCTAACACTATGGGTAGAATTTTCTAGGGGGAAATATTAGTCAATTATAAATATATAAATCTGATGGTAACTTATTTCGAGGATAGGAATTTTTTTGATTGTCTGCTTCAATAAGGATTCCTTAACATTGGGGACACAGAGTACATCTGTAAATATGACTGGTACAAACTAGAAATCATGTTTTTAGTTAGTTTAATCCATAAATTGCCCCTACAAATTTGGGTAGGTGAAATTATCTCCATTCCTCAAATAAAATCAGGAGTAAACAATCTCAAACTACCAAAAATAAAATGTATTTTTGCTAAGTTATTCATTGATTTTGTACTTTTTATTAAAGTATCACCGTATGCTTGCCCCTGGGTGCAAGTGAATATTAACCTTTTAGAATTATTATTTATAGAGAAATGAAATATAGCGTCTGGATAACTAGATTGCTAGTTATGGTCTTACTTGTTCTGACTATTGCTGCGGCTTATGTCATTAGTAGCTTGAATCGGGAGAATCAGCTATCAACTTCTAGTGCATCTATTGAAAACGATACCTGGAATCCGGCAAAAATACAATTTCAAGCTGCAACTGATTCTAAGTTGCCCCAGTCTCAACCAACTCCTATCCCTAAACCAAGCAAATCTCCAGTAAAACCTGTGCAACCTCAGGTAGTGGCAACAAGTCCGATAAGTCAGGAAACAACACCAAATCCACCAGCAAAACCAGCTACAGCTAAATTCCAAACAACATCGGCTTTTAATCAGTATCAACCAAGATACGAAGTTATCCTTGCAGACTCTAGTAATTACGGAGATAGATTTGCGACAGATGCCTATGGAACTCCGGTTACGAACCAGCCGATTATTGTGTTACATGAAACCAGCGCTTCTGCTACTAGTGCAATTAATACCTTTCGCACATATCATACTGATGAAAGTAAACAGGTAAGTTATCATGCCTTGATTACTTTAGATGGGAAAATCATCTATATTGTACCGCCAGAAAAGCGAGCCTATGGGGCGGGAAATTCCGTATTTGCAGGTGTGAACGGTGAGGAAACGGTCAAAACTAACCCTACCCTTGCACCATCAGTAAATAACTTTGCCTATCATGTCTCATTAGAAACACCTGCTGACGCTTGGAACGCGTATAAATCAAGAACCCATGGAGGGTATACAGAGGAACAATATCAAGCTTTGGCTTGGCTCATAGCTCAAAGTAACGTTCCTGATGATAGAATTACAACCCATCAATTAGTAGATCGTTCTGGAACTAGAATTGACCCCAGGAGTTTTGATTTTGAGAGGTTTTTTAATGTATTGCACCAATTTCGTCAGGCGATCGCCTAGTACTCCCGTGCGGAATACTTGATTAATTCGGCTCATGGGTGACTAAACCACCAACAAAAGCTCCTAAAATGGTTCCTACCCAGAGTCCAGTGATATTACCTTGCCAACTTGCACCAGTTGTCACAAAGGTATTACAAGCACCTTTGAAAATCCAAGCTTGTTTTTCACAATTTTGTTGTTGTAAACTCTGGGCAATTTGTCCACTCACAAAACCACCAAAAAACCCCGATATTAAAGCGAGAAAAGTACAGATAAGGATACGATTTTTAGCCATTGTTATAAAAGTGGGATTATCAAACCTTAGCCCATGCAAATACCGTAGAAGGGCAGCAATTCATGAATTATGTAGACATGATGTGCTTGTAATGCATCATGAAATAACTTCCAATCACTTGCTAAGAAACTGGGAGTATAGGTGAATACCTGATGCTCCTTGTCAATTAAGTGCTCAGTACCCAAAGCTAAATGCTTCCATGAGTTTTTGCCCTTAGGAATATAACAGATATTTGCCTCTCCAAAGCTAAATTTCCCTGCGGCGATCGCCTGCAACCATTTTTTATGTCTTACCTTACCACTGCGATCGGTGATTGTCTCTAACATCGTCGCAATTATAGTTTTGTCAGGTTCCGGAATTTCTGGGGCGATCGCCTCCGGGTCTTTCAGTAAATACCGTCGCATTGCTTGATACATACAATTAGCTGCTTCTAGAAAATCTCTAGGATTATCCCGAATAATTTTCTCTCCATAACCATTGGTATAACCCCAACGCAAAAACGGTTTATCTGGATTGCTTAATACTGCTCCATGTCCCAGGGGTAGAGCTTCATTCACAAAATAACCCTTGAGACGATTCATCAAATTACGATCAGCTTTACCTTGACCATCCACTACGTTTCTTGCCTCATTTGCCCAATGGCTAACACCGGAAAAACCCTGATGTGCCCAAGTATCTGCATATACGTGCATCGTCACACCCCAACGGTGTAATCCATGGGGAAAATCTTGACATTTAATCGCTTCCCGCACCATTTCTTGGGCAATATAACTATTAGGACGACAAATCAATTTACTGATCAAACCCCCTTCCGGTTCTAAACTCCTGGGTAATCCTCCATTCCCCGGTAAAAAATGAAAGGGTATCCAAACACGATGAGCTGCTAGCTCTTGGAAGTTTCGATAGTTCAACATCTTGTGAGCAGAACTCATGCGCTGGAAGACTGTACCATTATCAAAACGGATTAATCCTGCATTTGTTGCGTCATCTACGTATTGAGCGCAGTATGCAATAATACTTGCTGCGTCATGCTCGAACCCAGCTAACCTTGCCACAACGTAGGTAACACCGTGATGGAAGTCTATTTGCATAAAGAGTTTTGAGATGTAGGCTGTTCAGCAAACCATAAACTATCATCCCATCTTCGATGCTTTTGCTTTACCTAAAAATATACATATTATCTTCCTTGTATGCGCCTGATTCTCCACTTTTCAGCCAAAACCCTTGAGCATTGCGCACGAGATTAAAGCTTAATTAGAGAATGTGTAAAAAATTTATATCTTTATCTGTGTAATTTCTGATATCTGCATTTTAAACTGACTTCGAGGCAGGAAAAAATAAAATCCAAACTTCCGCGATTTTTCTCTGGTGCAATTAATAATCTGGCGATTATAGTTGAAATAGTTGTGTTACCTATCTGTGCATCTCCGAAAATCATACCATTTTGCATTGACAGATTGGGATTGAGAATCTCTTAATTTATAAAGTCTTCGATAAATCCATTCGTCGTCATCTTTTTTGCAAATTGGTGTCAGATGATTTACTCAAATTTGACTCAAAAATAGCAATTTTGCTTGATTAATTAGGATTAAAAATCTTTTTCAAAGTAGAGATTTTTCTGTATTCAAGCGGATAAGCCATGCCCATATTATATCTATTCAGTGTCAAAGCTCTGTACGATTGCTTGTTGATTCATCGAACCCAATGACACCTGATTGATGCTGAGTATTTTCTGGGAATGTGTGTGATATATGCCATTTGTCAATGGGTAACCAACTATAAAAAACTGCAATTAATAAAAGGATTTTACCTAATCCCATGTATCCAAATATGCGTCATCTGCTGATAGTGATTCTAGCTGCTGGTTCTGCAAGTATTGCGACTCCTTCCTACGCTCAGTTTAACGAAAAGTCTCCAGAGACAGCATCAAATAGTACTTCTGCAACAGTAACGGAGGTAAAAAGTGCTGAGGTTTCATCAACCGAGAGTAATGCAAATCCAGAGAAGGGAATAACCGTTTCCGAATCCACCACAAATTCCCCAGTCACGGAAGCCAAACCTACAACCGCAAATACACGTGTCCCCATCTTTAGTAGAATTTTCCCGGCACCTTCGATGAAGCAATAATTCCGGTGTATTGAGAATTTACCAAATTTCATATTTTCCCAGGAACCTAAAATCTGATTGAGTAGCCAGAAAACCTGATACAAGCATAACTGAGTCAAAAAGGAGTAGATGATGTTTGTATATTTTCTCCTGGACTCAGTACCCACGAATAAAACTTAACTTTTGGAATGAATCTATATTCAAGAACCTGTTCATCAATAGGTTCTTTTTTTTGTGATATTTATCACTTCTCTGATAGAGTACTACAGAAGCTTTCCGTTGACTGTAGCACTTCTTGCTAGGATGCAATAAAATTCACCTACCGATAACTACGATTTTTTCCTGACTTGTGTAAAATTATTGCAAATCTTGAGGTCTATGATTGACTATTAAATAACCTTGCACTGTTATGATTGCTACTCGCCAAAAAATTTATTGTACAAATCCCGATTGCAGTCAACCGATAAATTCTGTGGGCGATCGCCTCTGTGGCAATTGTCAAACACCTATAGAATATCGTTATCTTTGGGCAGTTGGAGCTGTTGGGGAATTAAATCCTTCCGAAACCATCGCTCAGAGATATGAAGTGATTTCTGGGCAACTTTGGCTAGATACTCACCCCCAGGAATTACCGCAAATACCTCCAGAAGTACCCCCAGAAATTCAATCCTATTTGCGATTGTATCCCCAGCGCTTACACCTGCCCCAGGTATATGGTTATTTAGATGATATATTGCTCTTAGAGAATATACCTACAGATAACCGAGGTAATCTCTATCCTGGTTTGCAGGAGATGTGGCAAACAGCTACAGCCATAAGACAAGTTTACTGGTTATGGCAAATCTGGGAATTGTGGGCAATATTGCATCAAGAGGGTGTTGCCACCAGTTTATTAATACCAGAAAATATCCGTGTACAGGGTTGGTGTGTTCGACTACTAGAGCTTCATCAAGATACATCCCCACCCCATCTATCAGAACTATCAGAATCGTGGCAAGTATTAGTAGACACTGCCAAGGGGAAAATTGCTCCAGATTTAGCTAGAATTCTGCAACAGATAGCTGAGGGAAGGGATAGCAAAGCTATTACCCAAGAACTCAACACCCTATTACTACATACCGCAGCAGAATTATCGTTAAATTTGCGAATTGCTGGAGCCACGGACATCGGTTTAGAATTGGCTCAGAATGAAGACAATTGTTTTCCTACGGGGAATGACACCATTGATGATCCATTGTTACCCCAGGTAGGAATTGTCTGTGATGGAATTGGTGGGCATGAAGGTGGAGAAGTAGCGAGTCGCTTGGGAGTACAATCGACGAAGTTACAAATTCGAGCTTTATTTAAAGAAGTTGCCGAACAAACGGAACCTGTCTCCCCAGAATTATTACAGCAGCAAATTACCGCCAGTCTACGTATCGTCAACAATTTGCTCTGTAGTGCGAATAATGAGCAGAAACGAGCAGGTACTCAGCGTATGGGTACAACTATCGTTATGTCTGTACAAATACCTCAGCATCTGGAAGTTGCTTCCGGGTGGCATGCCGAGAACGCCCATGAATTATATATAGCCCATGTGGGTGATAGTCGTGCTTACTGGATTACGCAGAACTACTGTCAATTATTGACTGTAGATGATGATGTGGTGACGCGAGAAGTCAAGCAGGGTAGAAGTTTCTATCGTCAAGCGCTACAACGTCAAGATGCTAGCGCACTTACCCAAGCACTAGGAACCAAAGATGGGGAATTTCTCCATCCCACAATCCAGAGATTGATTTTAGAAGAAGATGGCATATTGTTGCTTTGTTCCGATGGGTTGAGCGATCGCCACTGGGTGGAGAATACTTGGCAAACTTATGCAGTACCAGTATTAAACGGGGAAATGCATTTAGAAGAAGCGGTATACGCTTGGATTCAACTAGCAAATCAAAAAAATGGTCACGATAATACCTCTGTAGTCATGACCCAAGTACGCATTAACCCTGATAGTATTGTCCCTGTTATCCCAGAAATTTCCTCTGCGGTTCACTCTTCCTCAGACATTCTTATAGAAGAATCTGAGTTAACTGCTAGTTCCCAAGCACTACTGGATTTAGAACTTCCTGCTGCTCCAGTCATGTCTGCTCCAGTGACACCCACCCCACCCCGTCGTAATACCTGGATTTTATTACTGGGAATTGTGGCATTATTAATTGGTGGTACAAGTTTTGGACTTTTTGCTTGGTGGCAAACCAACCCCCAATCTTTTATCCAACGATGTCGGCAACTTCCCCAGAAATTAGAACAATTTTGTCCACCAGAAAAATAGAATTTCATAATCCTATCCATCAGTAATAACTGATTTATCAATAGCAAATCCACTGTATTATTTATTCCTTTGCTTTCCTGTTGCCAAGAAATGAGCTTTGTCATTCATGGGATAAAGTTTGACAGTCTACCCACAGAAACGCAATTTCTTTGGTATTAGTCAATCACCTTTTACTCTTTGTTCATCTGAGATTAGCTATTTCAAGAGTGGCAATATTATGTGAAGATAGGAAGATTAGACCTCTTGCCAAAGTATGAGACGGCATTCCATCCTCCTTACCCCGGAATTTCGCACTCAATAGAGTCAGCAAAAAAGGATAAAGGGAGAAGGTTGATTGTGATATTCCAGCCTCTCGGAGATGCAGTAGTGTTATAGACGCACAGCTGTATCAAGCAAGCAGAAGCAAAGAAGGCTGAGATGGTGATCACCTCAAGGCATTCTGACTGAATCGTGTTTGCCTTGCTGTAGAGTTAATCACAACTTTTGCAGGCAGTGTATTTTGCTAAATCGTAAGTTCAGAGAGGGATGGCTGTGGAGACACTTGTGGAAAAGCAGAAGCTAGGTGTAAATACTAATATGAAAATTGGCGATCGCATCCGCGTTAAAGAATCTGTTATCATTTATCATCACCCTGGGTATCGTGGTAAAGACTTTGATCTCAAGGGTTTAGAAGGAGAAGTCATAGATATTGTCACCCAGTGGCATGGTAGACCTGTTAGTGCTAACTTACCTGTTTTAGTACAGTTTCCAGAAATTGGTAAAAAATTCCGTGCCCATTTACGAGAAGCAGAAATAGAAATTATATAATCTCTGGGGTAATTGCTCGTAGGTAATGGGTAATAAAAACATTACCTCCCATGCTTGGGTAAGGTTAAAACCCATTAATAAATTTGTGAGTTGAGCGAAATCATTTTCTAATCACCTCATTTGCGGCGAAACCAAGACATAATATTAAATTCGCCGCGCATTTTTTCCAAATCCTGTTGGTGTTGTTTTGCCGTCCGATGATACCATTCACTATGACGCTGTAGCTGCAATCGTATCTCGACTTCTTGATAAAATTCGTAAGCTGTCTGGTGAGTGGCAAACCCATCTTCTACTTGAGGTGGTAACCCAGGAACAATCTGTGGTAATTCTTGAGACATGATATATGAAAATCACAAAGGGAAGGAGTGGAAGTTTGCTTTCGCTCCTTTCCCATTATTACCCCATAGCAGTCGGATACCTAGGGATGAGAAGCTAATTTTATATGGCGATATTACACACCTCTGAGTATTTCAGGGGAAATTATATTAAAACTATTAACCAACTCAACATGAAATCATCTAAAAATGATAATGGGACAGGCAAAAATACCTCTCCCACATCATTAGATAATTTATTTAAGAATATGTTCTATAGTTGGCGAAGAATTCTTTCTCTGACGATAACTTTGCCGTTTTGAGTCACGATTAATTCACTGCGGGTTAAGGTATAACGGACATTACGATTAACTGCTACGAAACGACTGTTATTATAGCTACGAATTGGTAAAACTATACCACCTGTATTTCGATTTTTTGCTACACCAACGTAGGTATTTGGTAAGTCGCCACCGCAGATATAAACGTAGAAATTACGGGTTTCAGAAGCTTGGAAAACACTACCACCACTATTCTCAGGGCAGGGATAGCTTCTAGCTAATAGGGTAGAATTTGTATTAGGAAGATTAATTTCTCCAGCGTTAGCAACTGCTGTAAAGGAAAGACTTGTACCCAATGCTAATAAAGATAATCCTAGGGTTTTAGGAATATTAGTTAAAGATTTTGCAAACTGCATATGACCTACTTTTGAGATAAAAAATGGGGTGGAAGATAGATATTCAAAATTATCAAAAACTTGATTGATTGCTTGAATGCTCTCTTATTTTATACTTCCCATTCATCTCTATCTGTTTCGGAAAAAATACTGATTTTCTCTGACAAAAACATAATCATTCCCCACCTCAGAGGATAGTTTTGTTGGAATCAGGGAAAGAATTTAGCAACACAAAAATGCTGAAAAGCCTTCAGGGAAAGTTGTTTAGCTGGAAAGCCAAGAAAAAACCTCGGCAGAAAACCGAGGCAAGTTAGGAGATGTATTGGAAAAATTTAATATTTTCTTTATGAGGTGCTGGTAACTATGCAAGTAAACCTAGCTTTTTACCGTTGTCTTTAGCTAAACGAATAAAACCTTGTCTTTCTTTACTGTCAATACCGAGGCGATCGCAAACTTTGGTAATCACTTGTGCGTGCAGTGCAATTGCTTTACCACGCAGCTGATTGAATTTTGCTTTACCCATCCAGTCACGAAGCAATACAACTAACGGTGCAAACATTTGGTTTTTCCTGAGAATGTTTAACTTATGTAAATAATTGTAACAGCTTCGTTACAATATTGCAACAATCATTGACAAAGAAAGGTCAATAGTATCTATAAGAATTGCTGATGAGTAATTCAGAGAAACATTCAGAGGTGTTTTTGCGTCAAAATAGGGAAATATTGGGAAATGTCAGCGATGTTTGCGGCAAATACTCAAGGTATTCCCGAAATACCCGATTTAACTCACCCTAGTGAATTGGTACAACTTGGTAGTTATCTATTCCAAGGTTCACTGGTATTAGTCTTTTTGGTTTTAGCTTTGGGATTAGCGATCGCCATCCTTTCCTTTGTAGTGCGTCGTCAACCTCAGGAGCAGACAGCTTTTCTGGCAGAATGGGCAATACAATATTCCCAGTTGTTGCGGGGATTGCAGCATTTTGCCCTAGAGAACTCCACAAAAAAGATGATCCAGTGGTTATGCTGGTTTAGCAAAAACTTCCACAAACCATTTTCTGAGATTGGGAAGACGATAAATCTGTTTTTCGACTTCCGCCATCGCTTTGTTTGTCAGCTTAACCCCAGTAGAATAGACTTTTTCAACTAGAGTCACCACTGGATTTTGTCCTTTAAAGGTAAGGGTTTTAGCGAAATTCAGTACCGCTTCAACAGTGTCAACTAAACTACCATTCCAATGCTGCTCTAACCAGCCAAAACAACGCTCCACTGGATTATATTTGCTATGATAAGGGGGATAATAAGCAAGTTGCAATGACAGTTTAGACGATGTAGCAAAGTCAATAATGCGCTTCATGAATTGGGTACGACGGGAATGATTTTCTGGTCCATTATCTTGATTAATTACCAGTTTTTGAATGTGAGTAAATCGATGTTTAATGCTTTGCCACCAGCTTTCAACTATGTCAACAATACAATCAGCAGTCAATTTTGAAGAAACGAAAAATAGAAATAATTCGTTGTATTCAGGTAAAAAAATTCCGTAGGGAATAAGGGTTGTTTCTGGAGCAAAATCATGGTCTAGGGAGATAGTCGGTACGCGAGTTTTTCCACCTCTGTCAAATTCTCCAACTTTAACTGCCACCTTCGCATCAATGGAGATTCGCAGAGTATGAGGATCATTATCAGCTTCAGTATTGATTTGCTCGACTTGTTCAAAAATGGCTTCTGTTTCTGGAATCTTCTTGGTAGGCTTAGTTTTAAGAACTCGTTTTAAGGTATAACCCAAATCATTCAATCGTCGTCGAATTGTCTCTGATGAAGGTAGTTCTTCGTCACTATAACCACATTGTTCAATTAGCTGACGACGTACTTCACTTGCAGTCATGCGTGTATATAAACGGATACTTTTAAAGCTGGGGTCAGTTTGGCTTTGTGGGTCTACTAAAGATTTAATATCCGACAACAAGTTTGGTAATTTTGTTTCCACCCGCCTACGTCCACTACGCTCGAAACCATCAATAAAAGGCTGACCACTCTCTAACTCCTGCATCCCTTTACGGATAGTGCGTCTATTCCACCCCAATTCACGTTCTACTAAAGTCTGTCCACCTATTCCCAACCCTTTGACCACTTCTGCCATGAATTGTCGTCGGTCGCTTCCCTTGAGTTTTTTCGCTGTTTTGATGTAAAGAGATTTTAGATTTTCGGTGAGTTGAATGATAGATTTTGGAGACATGAGGTAGGCTGCACACTGAAATTATCTTTCTCTCATCATAGGATCAATCATTCTGTGGAGGTCTCCTAGTGTTAATTTTGCTAATCAGTGGATTTTCGCTCTGTGCGACTCTGAGTAACCGTTACCACCACTGGGAGCAAGGGAAGGTTTCCCAGGTTGCAGCAAGTGTTGCGGGAGAAAAGATTGCACAAATTGCTCCCCAGGTACGTTACGTGATTCAAGAACCCTACAGTTACAATACTCAGGTAGGGAACAAAATTGTCAAAGTCAATGAGAAACGGGATGTGACTCGCTTTTTGACTTTGGATGGTTCACAAATTCAAGTCAAACTTGACCAAAGTTTAGATGTTCAGGGACGTAGTAGTATTTATTTGGTGGATTATACTGCCCAGTACGAAGTCAAAAATTCTCTCCCAGATACAGATATTTTCTATTGGGATGCTCCCCCACCCAATGGCTACTCTTTGCTCTCTGGTTACAAAGTGGAGCAAGATGGTAGGAGATTACAACAAACAGCTCCTAATGATTACAGTTTTAAATTTTCCCTGGCACCGGGAAATTCTGCCAAAATTCGCGTGAGTTACAAAGCTCAGGGGGGTTCCCGTTGGGTATATAGTGCAGAGGGGCAATTACTGAAAAATTTCCGCTTAGTGGCAACAGCAAACTTCCCAGAAGCAAACTTTGCTAGTGGAATTGTTCCCACAGAAATTACGGGTAGTGGTAGAAGTAGACAGTTTACCTGGGTATTTGATGATAATGTCTCTGTGAAAAATCCCTTTGGTGTCTTTACTTACACTGAATCAGTGAGAAATACAGGTGTCATCCCGCGATTACTCTTGCTGGCACCGGGTATATTTTTATGGTGGATATTATTGTTGTATTTTTCCATACCTATGTCACGGAAAAATGTGGCGATCGCTGGGGGGACATTTTTTGCTTGTCTTCTCGCTTTGACATATATGAGCCGCATATTTGATGGACAATTAGCTTGGGTAATAATTTCCCTAATTTTGCTCGCTTTGGTATGGGGATTAGGTTCTAATCGCCGTGCGTCCTTAGCTGCTATTATCTGTACAGTTGCTGGGGCTGTGTTACCTGTATATGGGTTATTAGTTCCCTATAGTGGAGCAAGTCTGAGTTTAGCGGGTTTACTCTCAGTCACTTGGCTGGCGGTACGTCATTGGTATCGATAATATGATATTGATTGAGAGGTATTTCCCAACCAGCAGCATCTCACATCAAAAATGAACCATGAGTCAAATAGAAAAAGCTCAAGCAGAATATACAGGTTTTACTGATAATTTTCAGAGTGCGGTTATTTGTACGATTAGTAAGGATGGTATTCCCAATGCTAGTTATGCACCTGTAGTTATTGATGATGCCAAGAATGTATACATATATGTGAGTGGATTAGCCAATCATACTCAGAATATTCAAGATAATCCCCATGTTAGCGTTCTATTCATTGACGATGAAGCTACAACTCCGCAAATATTTGCTCGTCGTCGTTTAACCTTTGATTGTTTAGCCACGTTAATTGAGAGAGATACGGTACCATGGGTGGAAATCGTCGATAATTTTCAATTAAAATTCGGCGAAATCATCGAAATGCTTCGCAGTTTACCTGATTTTCGTATTTTCAAACTTACCCCCCAATCCGGCAGATTTGTCATCGGATTCGGTAGTATTTACGATGTCACAGGGGATAATTTAGATAAGTTACAGCCGGTGACTGGGGGGAAGGGGTAGGGGAAAGAGAGAGCATTGTTTCCCAACTACCTGCAAAATATTAAGGGTTTCAAGACTTTACTGATTACTCATTACTCAGGAATTACTGTTTGACACCTTTCATTGATAAACCAATTCTTTTCAACTTCTGATTCACCTCCAAAACCTGAACTTTCACAACTTGCCCAACTTTCACTATTTTCTTGGGATCGTCAACAAATCTATCAGCCATTTGGGAGATGTGAATTAACCCATCTTGATGCACACCAATATCGACAAATGCACCAAAGTTCGCCACATTTGTAATCACCCCTTCCAACTGCATCCCTTCTGTTAAATCAGAGATTTCTTTAATTCCTTCCTTAAATGTGGCATACTTAAACTCAGCACGGGGGTCACGTCCTGGCTTTTCCAATTCACTGAGGATATCCCTGAGTGTTGGTTCTCCCACTGTTGGTGTGACATATTTTTGCAAATTCGTTTTTTGTAACTTGGCAGCAATTTCTGTCACCTGTTTTAAAGGTACAGCTAAATCGGTGGCGATCGCCTGCACCACAGGATAGCTTTCAGGGTGAACAGCAGTATTATCTAAGGGGTTTTCTCCGTCTCGAATTCGTAAGAAACCTGCTGCTTGTTCAAAAGCTTTGGGACCTAATTTTGCTACTTTTAATAGCTGTCGGCGATTCTTAAAAATCCCATTTTCATTGCGATAGGCAACAATATTATTTGCCACACTGGAGGTAATTCCAGATACAAAGGTGAGCAATTCTTTCGAGGCAGTATTTAAATCTACTCCCACATAATTGACACAACTTTCTACAGTTTCATCTAGTTTTTTCTTGAGCAATTTTTGGTCAACATCGTGCTGATATTGCCCAACACCAATGGATTTAGGGTCAATTTTGACTAGTTCTGCCAAGGGGTCTTGTAATCTTCTGGCAATACTAATAGCTCCCCTCACGGTGACATCTAAATCGGGAAATTCTTCTCCAGCTAGCTTACTTGCAGAGTAAATAGAAGCGCCTGATTCATTCACTATTACTTTCACAGGTTTGACAGCTAAATCCTTAATTACCTCTGCCACAAACTCATCAGTTTCCCGTGAAGCTGTACCATTTCCAATTGCGATTAATTCAATCTGATATTTGGTAATTAAATTTTTTAACGTTTGGGCAGCTTTTGCTCTTTGCTCCTTTGCTTGATGGGGAAAAACTGCTTGATATTCTAAAAATTTTCCTGTTTGATCAAGTACCACCACCTTACATCCAGTACGGAAACCGGGATCGACTCCCATGGTTGGTTTCATTCCCGCAGGTGCAGATAATAATAGCTCCCGTAAATTAGTTTCAAAGGTTTTAATTGACTCAATATCCGCATAGAGTTTCTTCTCTCCAATCACCTCAGTTATCAGGGAAGTTTTCATTAAGCGATTAAACGCATCTTTCAACATTTCCTGATAGAAACTGCGGATAGGACGTTGTTTACTGCGAATCTCTTGAGACTCTAAATAACCTAATACCGTATCCTCATCAAAATCAATGGTAAAACTGAGAATTCCCTCATTTTCTCCCCGACATAACGCCAACAAATTATGGGGAGCAATATTCTTCACCCGTATCTGGTAATTACGGTACATTTCATACTTAGTACTCCCCTCTGGATAATCATCTTTAATCCGGGAAGTAAAAACACCTGCATCTAATAAATAATCCCGTAAATAAGCACGTAAATTTGCCTTTTCTGCGATTTCCTCCGCAAGGATATCCCCAGCACCTTTTAATGCTTCCTCTGCGGTTTTCACACCCTTTTCTAGGGAGACATATTTTGCTGCTTCCCCTTCCAAAGGAATTAAAGCTGCATTTTTTTGATTCAATGATTTAATAAACTCTGCAAAGGGTTCTAAACCTTTTTCCTTGGCAATTGTGGCACGAGTACGGCGTTTAGGACGATAGGGTAAGTATAAATCCTCTAACTCTGTCTTTTGTAAACAAGACTCTATCTGGGCTTGTAACTCCTCTGTCAGCTTACCTTGTTCCGCGATCGCCTTCAAAATTGCTGCTTTTCTTTCTGCTAGCTCTGTTAAGTAAGCATATCTATCTGCCAAGTCACGCAACTGTATCTCATTCATTTCCCCCGTACGCTCTTTACGATACCGGGCAATGAAGGGAATCGTAGCACCTTCTGCAAAAAGTTCTAAGGCATTTTCTATTTGAAAAGGTTTAAGACTAAGTTCAGTTGCCAGTAATTGAGGAATATTCAACATCTTTTTTAAGTAAAAATACTCACCATTATCTGAAGATACTAGATAGGTTTCATCTAGCTAATATATAGTGTTAAGCTAATATATCAGACTGTTGCGGAATATCAACAAGACACTTGGTTGTTAATACTTGTATTTGCAAATAAATCAGCTTTTGTGTCATGTTAGTTACTGCTATTTTTGACAACAGCCTTCATATTCTTATACAATATCTACTTTCTGGGTCAGAGGTGGGAAAATGCCTTTGTTCTTTTTGATACCCCTTTCCATGGGTTTAGTGACTGGCTATGTTTATCAGAAAACTACTGATGAAATCGGGCAGTTAATTGGTATAGTCGCAGTCATTAGTCTGGTATTAAGTATCGTCTTAGCACCCTGGCAAATCCAGCTTTCATTACTTGCAGTTGTTTTGATAAGTACAAAGAAACTCTTGCAGCGATAAAGCTATATACCCTCAGTTACTCAAGTATCAGCTTTACAAAAATCCATCATTGCTAGATTAAATGGGGTAGGGCATGGTAGGTAAAAAGAAGAAGTATGATTCATCCTTCTCTATTTTTTAATCCCCATTTTTTCTACGAAATCAAGCATTAATACAAACTTTTCTGATACTGATTATTCAACTTGCAACCAAAGAGGATATGGGGGAAACACCTTTAATCTCTACTGCTACCACAAATCCTAAAAAACTCATTCCAGGGAACTTGCGGAAGGTACATCATATTGCCTTGAATGTCAAAGATATGGCAGCTTCCCGTCATTTCTACGGTGAAATTCTCGGTTTGTATGAGCTAACTGGGGAAGAAATTCCTAAAACCTTACTAGAGTTAGTTGCTGCGGGTAAAGTTGCTAATTTTGTTACCCCAGATGGTACGGTTTTAGACTTATTTGGAGAACCAGAATTATCACCCCCGGATCCTAACCCGGAAAAATCCTTTACCAGAGCCTATCATTTGGCTTTTGATATTCATCCCCAATTATTTGACCAAGCACTGGAAGTACTCCAAGAGCATCATATCACCATTGCCCATGGTCCCGTATCTCGTCCCACAGGGCGCGGTGTTTATTTTTATGACCCCGATGGGTTTATGATAGAAATTCGGTGTGATCCAGTGGATGAATAAGCCAGCATGACAGATAAATTATTCCAGGTGATTGCAGAAGCTCTCAATAAACCACCCCTACCCTATGATCCAGGAAGACAGTCATTCAAACAATGGGTGATGTATTGTCTGCGCGATCGCGGTTTTATTATTTCCTATGCACAGAATGCAGACTTTGCCCTGGAACAGAAGGGTCGTGATAAAATTTATTTTCAAGTCGCCAGTAATCTGGAAGATGTGAAAGCAGGAAAATCAGCTTGGATTGTTTGGGATAGTGCAGCGAAAATGATTACTGTCACTCCTCCCCAAGATTCTTAATATCTACCAGAGACTCAATTCCTGACTTTTGATAATACTATATTTCACCCAAGTTCCATAATCTAAATTAGATACGTGATATTTATCACCTCTTAAAACAAGTTTAAAGTGAAGGATAAATAGGCTACAAATCCCTAATATCTTCCACTTTTAAACCTTTCTCCATGGCAGAATATCTTGTGTGAGTAAAACTAGTGAGCCATGGAGGAATGACGTGATTGTTTCGGTGATAAATGACGCGCTTTGAGAATTGCAGCCATCAAAAATGCGTAGGCAGCAGAGCCAATTATTGCTAAACAAAGACTAGCTAAGACAGTCAATTTTTCTTTCTCTTGTAACATAATTGCTGTAGCAGCAAAAGTATGTATTCCTGCGGAAGTCAGAAAACCAATTCCGAGAAGTTGCCAGCGTTTTTTAGGTTTGAGGGCACTTAAACCAATGAAGTACCCAAAATATCCAGTGTAGGCAACTTGCCCAGAAATATCACCTAAAATTTGCGGGATTAATAAAGTCAATCCTGCGGATAATTGACCACCACTATGGGCGATTTCTTCATGGGCGTGCATAATAGTTTCTACAAAGGCAAATCCTGTGGCAGCAGCTGTTCCTAGGAGTATGCCGTCAATTGGCTCCCAAATTCCGATTTTTTTCTGTTGAGATGCCGGTAATAATCTAGCCAGAAAATAAATTAAGAGAATTGGCACAGCTTTAAATAACTCTTGAAATAAACCTTTGCCAACAAACGCCTTTAATATAATTACAAAAATATTATTTTTTTGTTTTAGTAATGCTTCCGGAAATATATAGTCTGTAATATTAATAATTGTATGAAAGTGGCTAATTACTGGTAGGGCTGTAACTAGACAGACACTGACTAGTAACCACCATGGTTTATGTTTATGGCAAAGTTTATGAATAAAATAATGACTGGCAGCTGCTAAATAAGCTGCCAAAATATACAGAAAATTTTCACTATTACGAGTTGCTAAAAGGGCAACAACAAAAAGAACTGTAACAATCCCAGGTATAAGAAAATCATGGGTATGTAAATTAAACTGTTTGGACATGATGGGAAAAATATCCGTCATGCCGACTTTGGAGTCAAGTTGTTGATGGGGAAAAGCAGTATCATCACTGGGATAGGAGGGAGCTAAACTGGGGTCAAAAGTCAGATTGATTTTGTAAGCACCAATTTGTAAACTATCACCATTGTTTAAAATACATTTATCCTGACGTTTACCATTAACAAAAACACCATTTGCACTTCCTTGATCGATAACTACCAAATGGTTATGCTCAATATCAATGAGGGCATGATAGCGGGAAACCTGCTTATTATTCAGCACCATACGTACTACACGATGATTGTTGTGTGTAGTAGGCATTTGTGAGAATTCTCGCCCCAAGGCAATTGGTACATTTAAACTAGGCGATCGCTGCACTTCAGAATCTGGATCTTGCCAATTTAATTGAATTTGGAAATTACTTGTCATTGCTGGATACTCTGGTTGTGGTGTCAGTTAGGGAATCATCCGTTTACACAGGAGTTTATACACTGCATAAATGTAGTTTTTCGGACGTGAGATTCATACTTTATGAAGATTAGATAAAGTTTATCTCTTGGTTTCCAATACTACTATTAACTTGCAGAGTATTTTCAGAGATTTTATATAAATTAGCTTTGGTAATATCAGTTATTGCTAAAACTTGAAATTTGTCAAGTAAAAATTAAGACTAAAAAATGGCTTCTGAGACTTGAATGCTTTTATGATACAGACTTTGCTAGACAAGATTGGTTTGACTTCCCGGCATGATGTCTCTAAAGTAGAACACATCCTGAATTAAACCTCGTCCATAATGAAACCCGAAGTTTTTTGAGCAGTTCAAATGCGTCATTGCGACTTAAGGAAGCAATCTCAAGGTCTTTATGGAAAACTACAGTTGTCTAGATAGACGAGGTTTAGATATGTAAAAGTATACAGTTTTAAAGGTGCGGATATTCTACTGACATAATTATATACAAAGCAGGTTAAATTTATCTTAATGAATGATTTCTACTGCCTTTAACCTAAGAATAGGGAAAAGGCGAAAAGAAGAGGAAGTGCATGAACCAATCGTTTCCTGTTTCTTTTCGCCTATCTTCTGCAAGAAGCTTTTGTGATAGTATTTCACCTAACCAACGAAATTTACCGCAGTTTCGTTATCCTCGAATCATTAGGTGAAGTTCGTCAAATCTATGAAATTTTATTGCTTGTGACTATTTTTTGAGAAAGATGCACAGAGAATAAAAGAATATTTGATTTCTCCAATCGAAATTATTTCAGATGAATTGAAAAAGATGACCCTAATGAATTTGCAACCAGGAAAGCGAATTAAGAATTCACTTTCACCTATAAAGCTTATCTGGCAACGACCAGTCACACAACAGCAAAATCAACTAGGTGATTTTTCCAAAAAAGAGATAATTCCGTATTTTCCACTATTGCCATTATTCTCAGCATGTGTGGAAGGTGAGGAAATCTATGAGCGAAATACCATTTGGTTTTTCTCAAATATCAACAACGTAGCGATCGCCAGATGGTGAAATATCGCCATAGCTCCAACAGTCACAAGAAGTTATAATTATGCCTTGTTTCTGGCTTTCAGAAAGACTTACCATGATTCTGTATCTTAACATACATAACCCTGATTCCCAACCTTCAGATACTCCCCAATCTTCAATCAGATGACTCACTACCAGAAGTTATTAAGAGTTTCCACTACGGGAAAATCACTACAAAATATTACTCCCAGTATTGCGGCGATCGTTGCGGAGTCTGGTGTCGAAACTGGACTTTGTACCTTATTTTTACGCCATACCTCAGCTAGTTTGCTGATTCAAGAAAATGCAGATCCAGATGTACTCAAAGATTTAGCAAATTTCATGGCAAAACTCGTACCAGAAGCCGCTCAGTATATTCATGATGCGGAAGGTCCTGATGATATGCCAGCCCATATCCGAACGGCTCTTACCCATACCTCTGAACATATTCCCATTAATCGGGGTCATTTGGTACTAGGAACTTGGCAAGGTATTTATGTTTGGGAACACCGACAGCATCAACATATTAGAGAAGTCGTAGTTCATATTTCTGGTTGATTGCCAATCCAAATTCCATAGGAGAATTCTCACCCTGAGAACCTGAAACTATCCCTTGTAAAATCAGGATTTTTCAATTAAGAATTACTGTTGCTCTCCCCAAGGGAGCATTCCCAACTACGAATTGTCCCCAAGTCAATTTCCTGTATGAAAATAGCAGATTTAATTACCTGGTTTGAAGCATGGGCAAATCCCGCTTGGTGTGAAAGCTGGGATAATTGTGGATGGCAAATTGAGCCTGGTATTCTTCAGATGAATGCTCGTGTCTTGGTTTGTTTAACACCAACTTTGGCTGTGATGGAAGAGGCGATCGCCCTGGGTGCAAATCTCATTTTTGCTCACCATCCCCTAATATTTAACCCTCCAAAATCTTTATGCAGTGGTGATCCCATTGGAGAAATGGCAAAGTTAGCCTTTACCCATCGTATCGGTATTTATAGTGCCCATACTAATTTTGACCAGGTAGCCAATGGTACAGCTGATGTCCTAGCACAAATTTTAGAATTAGAGGATGTATCTCCCATTGTTCCTACCCAAGCAGGTTTAGGATATGGACGGGTAGGTAATTTACAACCAGAATTAACTCTACAAGAATTACTGACTACTATCAAAAAAAGTCTGCAAGTCCCTCACCTACTTGTTTCTCCCACCGCAGATGTGCAACAGACGATTCAGCGAGTTGCAGTTTTAGGTGGTTCTGGGGCGAGTTTTATCTCCGCAGTTGTCAAAACTGGTGCCCAAGTATACTTGACTGCTGATTGTAAGTTTCATCAATTTCAAGAAAGCCGCGATCGCCAGTTAATTCTCGTTGATGCCGGACATTATGCCACTGAACGCCCAGCCTGCGATCGTTTAGCCCAGATATTTCGCTCTCTGAAGCTCGACTGGGTACAACTTAGTCACAAAGATGAGGATTTTCGTAAATTTTACTAAGTCAACAATCAGGAGCAAAGGGGACAAAAGTTCATAACCCCTACCGCTTCACTTTTCTCTACAGCCCCATAACCAAAATTTCAATCACATCCTCAGTATTAACAACTAATCTTTAAGGATTATTTAATTAACTAGTGACTTTCTTTACTTAATCTTAATAGAATTTCGTCTATGGTGTTTCCTATGTTTCATTGTATTTTTTTCAAAAAATCTCTGGTATAAATACTTAAGGGTAATAGAAAATTTACTATCTTTACTATATTCACCGACTATACAAGCGAGAAAAGGATAAAAATTATATTTATCAATATTGTAAAGTTTCGGATAAGTTCGCGTAATTTGATGCTATTCACCTGATTCTTTATCCAGCAAGGAAACCGACTTAACATAGAGGCAACACAACTATGTCACAACAAATATCATCTTCTTCTGATGCAAAATCACGAGTTTTGCTAGTTTCTATGAGAAACTTAAAGCATCATGTTTCACGCTGTGGTGCTTACGAACTGGAAGATTTAATCGCCAGTTGTGACACTGTTGATATTATTACACCCACTTTTAACCCTACAGCGTTTAAAGTTACCAATCGATTAGCAAATCAATTAGTCCAAATTGTTAAAAATGGTAAAGCTGCTTCATCCTTACCTAGCAGTAAATTGCGAATAGAACAAGAATATGATTTGTTCTTCTTTCTTTGTCAATCGATTCAAGATATTTTAGTACTTAATTCAATTAAAGGTTGGCGAGAAAAATGTCGCCATGCGGTTTGTTGGTTAGATGAAATTTGGTCAAAAGATATAAATGCATGGCAAGTACAACTCAATCTCTTAAAAGATTTTGACCATGTTTTTATGAATTTGAGCGGCAGCATCAATCAAGTTGCTGAACTGATTAAGCGCCCCTGTAATTTTCTACCCTATGGCGTAGATACAGTCAAATTCTTCCCCCATGATTTAGTCACCAATGCCCAACGTAGTATTGATATATATAGTATCGGTCGTCGTTCTCAAATTACCCATAAAGCCTTACTTGACTTATCAAATAGGGAGTCTTTCTTCTATGTTTATGACACGATTAAAGACTTATATGTAGTTAATCCCCAGGAACATCGCAATTTATATGCGAATTTGGTTAAGAGAAGCAATTACATGATAGTTAATAAAGCTAAGTTTGATTTACTTGGTAAAACTAATCCTCAAGAAGAAGTTGGACCCCGATTTTTTGAAGGTGCAGCCGGAGGAGCTATTATGTTAGGAGTTCCACCCCAGTGTCAAGCTTTTACAGATAATTTCAATTGGCAAGATGCTGTCATCTCAGTTCCTTTTGACTGTCCAGATATTGCATCTGTGATTTCCCAATTAAATGCTCAACCAGAATCCTTACTCAGGATTCGTCAAAATAATGTGATTAATTCTTTGCTCAGACATGATTGGATATATCGTTGGGAAGAAATTCTCACTACTGTAGGATTAGAAAGTACAACGAAAATTCAAGAGCGTAAAGATAATCTCCAGAACTTAGCTGCAAAGGTAAAGAATACAGTTAGTTTCGGGACAAATTTAGAACTATCCTCAATTCAATCTCTGATTTCAGTTTAGTACTAGGTTCATTTCAGAAATACTTGTCTCGATACTGTAATTACGACAGTTGGGAAGCAATCTCATTATCTTGAAACTGCTACGAAAGAATGCTACTTCATATAAGTAAACGTGAGTTCGACGGTTCGAGAAATTGATTGAAAATCGCCGTCTAATAGCTCAATTCCTCTATAATAGGATTGATAGCAAAGGATTCGATTTGTCGATTTCGAGTCAATTTTTAATGGACTTTGGATGTTAGACGGAATTTATAATCCCCGTTGGATCAGCTTTCTATCGATTTATCGAATGTATCCAAGCTCATCAAATTTACGTAAAGTAAAGATATTTTGAAGTATCTGTCATGAATTGCATACATCAGGAGAGATGAAAAATTTATTCTCCTCCTCCCTTGAAGGTTATACTATTTCACGAAATGCTTGATAAAAAATTATAGTCTCTCTAATTCTTTTACCCTACTCCTTAGTAGATTTCGTTCTTAATAATTTACCAAGAAATATCGAAAGACAAAAAACATTATTATATTCCTCTCCATAAAAGTTAAATTCTCTCTCAATGCATGATATATATTAATTTTTATGCTTAATTGTCTTGATTCCATATTCTTGTATAACTTGCGATAAAACTTGATAGTTACTAGCAAAAATAATTCCCATAGTTAGCTCTAAAAATTGAATCACTGTCAAATTATTTAATAGAATCGGAGTTGCAAGTATAATTATTAAGATTCCAATCCATACATAAATATTTTGAAAATAATGACTAATAAACTGATTTAGATATTTAACTCCTTGCATCATAAAAATAGAAGTAGCAAAACAGCCAATAATTATCAAATAAGCATTATTAATTGGCAGAGAGGGAAATATTATTTTTACAGAAATAAAATGAACATACAAAAATAAGAGTGAATTCTGACCCAACCAAACGATAAAATTTTGAGGATAGAGATATTTTGTGTATTTTCGCCAGGTATAAAATGTGAGAAATAAAATACCATAGGCACGCAAAAAATATACTGTAGATATCTGCCATTTTTCATCTACTAGGATGATATTTTCTGGGTAAAAATATAAAATACAGAGAAATATCGTCACTATAGCAATGCTAAAAACTAGATTCCAGTAATTTTTGATGTAGTAAGCAAATATCCCTGCAAAAAATAGAGAAATCCAGGGAAAGACAGGAAATGTTTTACCTGCGGCATTTCCGACAAAGAAAAAATGGGTTAAAAGAAAATTAGGGACTTTTATAACCTCTGTAAATAGGTAGTGAATAGCAAAAGTAATTATCGTTAGCAATAGATAAGATATTTTCTTGGGCTTCCAAAAATATTCGATTATACTAATTGTTATTACACCTATAGCAATGATTTGCAAAATATTGCAGTCAATTCTCTGTAGAATATTCATCTGGGGTTGCCAGATATGATTATAAGAAATACCCAGCAAACCTAAAAAACAATAGAATAGGATAATATGATGAATCTTCTTTTTTGTACTTTGAAAAGTCGCAGTTACCCCAGCAACAGCAAAAAATAAAACTGGTGCAAATCCAGATATTTGCTCTGAGATAAATAATATCTTACTGACGGGAATCATTTGCGAGTGAGCAATTAACATTAAAATGCAGGCAATTCCCTTAATCATATCTAAGGAATAATCTCTATTTTTCATACATGGAAATAATATCTATAGGAGTTAATTTTGCCCTCCCAATCTAGCAAAGGTAGGTAATTTGTCAAACCTGCGGAAATATATTGTGTTGATAATTGCCCCAACTCTGGCAGAATCATAATCATCTTCCATTGCCAGTTGCACCATAAACATGATTTCCCCCCGACAAATTGCTTTTTTAGCCCTAAGAGATATTCACAAGGGGGCTTTTGCTGATATAGCTTTAGATAGGGTTTTACAAAAAAATAGCTTGCATCATGATGGAAGCGCAGAAAGGATGAGCGATCGCCGTCTGGCAACAGAATTAGTTTACGGTTGCACCCGCAGACAACGCACCCTGGATAGCATTATTGATCAACTTGCCAAGAAACCATCCCACCAACAACCCAAAGATTTACGTACCATTCTCCACATCGGTTTATATCAACTCCGTTTTGCTGAACGTATTCCCCCCTCCGCAGCAGTCAATACCACCGTAGAATTAGCCAAGGAAAACGGTTTTTCTGGACTGACGGGTTTTGTCAATGGTTTACTGCGTCAATACCTCAGAACTGCTGACTCCCCATCTTTTCTCAGTCAAAACCTCGGTATTCGCCACAGTTTTCCCGATTGGATTATAGAGGTGTGGCAGGAACAATTTGGTGAGGAGGAAACGGAAAAACTCTGTATCTGGATGAACCAAACACCCAGTATTGATTTACGGATTAATCCCCTTCGCAGTTCCCTTACAGAAGTCGCCACAGCTTTAAAAACCGTCGGTGTGTCCTGTAAAACTCTCCCCCACCTACCCCAAGGATTACGCTTGCTATCTCACCCAGGAGCAATCCAAAAGCTACCAGGTTTTGATACAGGTTGGTGGACTGTACAAGATAGTAGCGCTCAATTAGTGGCTCATATCCTTGACCCCCAACCGGGGGAGGTAATAATTGATGCCTGTGCGGCACCGGGAGGTAAAACCACCCACATTGCAGAGTTGATGGGGGATAGGGGGAAAATTTGGGCTTGTGATGTCACTCCCTCCCGTCTGCGTAAACTCCAAGAAAATGCCCGTCGCTTGCACTTAGAATCAATTGACATCTGCACGGGTGATAGTCGAAACTTACCCCAATTTGCCCATACTGCTGACCGTGTATTACTTGATGCTCCTTGTTCTGGGTTAGGAACCTTACATCGTCATGCCGATGCGCGATGGCGACAAACACCAGAATCTGTACAAGAACTGGCTCAATTACAAACTGAACTGATTTCCCATACTTCTACTTTTGTCAAGCCTGGAGGTATGTTAGTTTACGCTACCTGTACCTTACATCCAGCAGAGAATATCCAGGTTGTGCAGAAATTTTTAACAACCCATCCTGATTGGCATATAGAACCAGTTGAGAATTTTATCGGAGAAATGTATTCTACATCACCAGGCTGGTTGCAAGTCAAACCCCAGGAGCAAGACATGGACGGCTTTTTCATGGTGCGCTTAAGAAAAGCCAATAATTAGGGATGAATACCATGAGTGGATGTAAGATTTCATGGAGGGCAGAATCAACCAGAGGAGGCAGTAGTCATGGCTAACTCTAATGTGAAAAACTTAGTAAAAATCCTGATTGGTGCGGCTTGGATTGATGGCAGAATACAGCCAGAAGAAAGGCAATATCTGCGTCAAATTGCCCAAGCAAAGGGTTTGTCTAGCGATCCAGAAATTAAACCTTGGCTGTATGAGCTAGTCCCTGTCAAGCCAACACAGTGTTATGACTGGGTGAAGGAGTATCTTGGTGAAGAACCGAGTACGGAAGATTGCCAGAACTTAATTCAAGCAATTAGCGGCTTAATATATAGTGATGGCGATGTCGGAATAGAAGAAGCAAGGTTATTAACGACTTTGCAAAATATATCTGACAATAGTGAGCCAGAACAAGCAAAGACGGGTAATTTATTGAAGCAAATTCAAAAGTTATACCGTCGCTGGGTGGAAATTCAAAATTGAATAATTTGCCGTGGGTTATTAATGCAAATTTTGCTTAAGATTCACGGCTATCTTTCCTGGCTTTGTTCTAGGTGGCAGGGATTTTGATATATCCCCATCTATTACCTTGTTTGATGGAAGCGAATCCTTCCCGAAAGGGTTTAGCCTGATCAAGGATGGGTTGAATCACAGTTTTTCCTGTTAAGTCGATATAACCCCAGGAATCAGCAACTTTGACAGCTGCTAAATTTTCACTAAAGGATTCTGCAATCACAAATTGTAAAGGAATCACCGTTTCACCCTTGGGATTTATATAACCCCACTGATGGTTTTTTACAGCTGCCAATCCCTGGGAAAATGCTTGAGCTTGTTCAAATTGTGGTTGAATGATAAATTTTCCTGTGGTGTCAATGTAGCCATAGGTTCCGTTCAATTTGACTACAGCTAATCCTGCAAAAAACAGATTTGCCTCGTCAAACTGCGGCTGAATCACCATTGCACCACTAGTATCAATATATCCATATTTGTCGAGAAATTTGACTACAGCTAATCCTTCCTGAAAAGAAGTGACTGCATCATAGGGGCAGCGAAAAACAGTTTCGCCGGACGTGTTAATGTATCTAGACTCATTACCAATTTTGACTAGGGCTAAAACTAAGGATGAGGGTTCAATATTACTTTGAATAAAAGGCTCGGCAGCATCAAATTGTAATTTACCGACTAGTTGCCCCGATGGATTAATGTAACCCCACTTAAAGCCCATTCTCACCCGCGCTAACCCTTGACTGTAGTCATCAACCCAATCGTAGGATAGTTGGCTGACTGTTTCTCCAGAAACATTGATGTAGCTGTAACTGACACCCAGGCGATCGCCAGTAAATCCCCGTGTCTTGATGGTGGTAGTCTCAAAAGCAACTGGTTGGGCATAATGGGAAGAACTGAGAGCTTGAGCTAACTCATCGTTATTTTCCCGTAAACCTTCGTAGAAAAATAATACTTCGCCTTTGATGCCGCGATCGCGATTATATTGGATTTTTTGTAATAATAATTGGGCAGAAATCCTGTAGGAACCGATTTTTAGTAAAATTCCTGGGGCTAGTAAGCTTTGTTGGTTGGGTGTAAATTGTTCCCGCAGTAGTCTATCGATTAAATCCTGATACTCTCTAAAGGTGCGGCGATAGAGTTGGGGGTGAATTAAATCTATCAATCCCCAATCTGTCCAAGTTTGGGAATCTTGGAGGTATTCATTTAAGCCCCAAGGATAGAGACTGGGTGAGGAGGAAATAATTAAATTGGGGTTGGTTTGAATGATTTCTCGGTAAAAGCGATTTAAGAAGTTAGTTAGGATATCTGCACGCCATTGCACCCATTGTTGTTCTTTGTGATTCTGGGGTGGATTTTGGTGAAATTGCTGGGTGTAGCGCTCCACTGTTTGAGCATCATAACCACCTTCCGATGGCAGAGCGGGCATTCGATCATCTCCCTGGATGCCTTGAATATCATATTTCTTCACTACTTCTAAGACCAGAGACAGAAAAAAATTCTGAACTTCGGTATCGAAGGCATTCATCCACTCAAAGTTATTTTTCTTGAGTAAATTACCACTAAAATCACGGGCAATCCATTGGGGTTTGTCTCTAAGAATATGCCCACCATTTTGATTGTAGGAACTGGCAAAGCCATATTCAAACCAGGGAATGACTGCTAAACCTACCCGTTTTGCCTCAATAATCAATTCTGCGAGGGGATCTCTACCAAGGAAACGGGGGTTAATTTCTACACCAAAATTGTCTTTCATAATTTGGCTAGGATAATTTGTATATCCGTTATTCCAAACGACGGGAAAGACGACATTAAAGCCATGTTGGGCGAGAAATTCCATGGCTGTGGCGATGTTTTGCTGGGAGGAGAGTACCTGGCTATCGGTTGTGGTGATCCAAACTCCTCGCGTTTCAGTCACTGTAGGGGGAATTCCAGCATTGAAAGGTAATTCTATCTGGCGTTGTGTTTTTATTAAGGCTAGTTGTTGTGACTGACTGGTAGCAAATGAGTTGGCACTGTGAAATTGCGGTGGAATGACTTCTTTCCCTGTATTATCTATGTAACCCCATTTCTCGCCAATTCTGACCCTTGCCCTACCTCCAGAAAAATTATCAGCATCATCAAATAGTAATTGGGTTGCTAGCTTGAGAGGTATATACTGTTGCTCAACTCCAAGGATATTTAATGCCTGACAAATAATTGCTACCACTTCTCCCCTAGTAATTGTCTGGTTGGGATTGAGAAGTTTCACCTGGGGATAGTTGACAACGAGGCTTTTTTCCGTGGCTGCTACCAATGCTCCCAGAGCATAATTGGGAATTTGCCCTGCGTCATCGTAAAATTGTGCCAGAAATTCCCTGGATAATTGAGTGGGAGTATATTTCAAGCCACTGACGATCGCCAAGAATACTTGCAGCCGCGAGATTAACCTATGGGGTTGGAAGGTTCTATCGGGATAGCCAGCAATAAATCCAGTTTGGTAAGCTTGGCGAATGACGTTGAAAGCCCAGAAGCGATTACCGACATCCTTAAAGGCGATCGCGGTGCGAATGGGTTGCAGTTTGGGAAAAGCTCTAGCCACAATGGCGGCAAATTCCCCACGGGTGACATAGGCATTTGGTCGAAATGTACCGTCGGGATAGCCATTAATTAAACCTAGCGATCGCAGTTGCAGAATCGATTTTTCTGCCCAATGGTTTTGAATATCGGTAAACACTCAAAATGAATTTTGAATTTTGAATTTTGAATTCTCCATAGGGAAATTAGTCCCATTCGGAGCGGAAGGAACTGACTCTTCGCTTTGCTTTGGGGCGAAAAGCTTTGTATCGAGAGCGTGATTTACGTCCTAGAAGTGGACTCTGTATATAGCTAGATAAAGCTGTAAAACCCACGGAAATAGCAGCACCAAAACCTAATAAATAGATGGCGGCAAAAATCCAGGGAAAATGAGGTTCATTACTACTGTCTGTGACAGCTTGTAAAAATACAATCATAAGTACACCTTTCTGTGGTATGCACCATGGCTTGGAGAATGGAGGTAGGGGAAAAGGGGAAACTTGAAAGCTAGTTTTTCCTGGACTTTTCCATCCTGAATATTTGGTAGATGGGTATTAGTTAAACTATGGGAAAAAAGTGATACACACATCCCCCAATAGGTTAAATATGGCACGAAGCAAGGGACAATGTTAGCTTGCCGGGATTGCCAATTTTCTTTTTTCCATTTCCATTTTCCCATGTTTAGTTCCCCTCACTGGATTGAGTTGGTCTGAGTCTTTCACGCCAAGAAGGTTTGCTAGGTGTAGAGTCAGAATTACTGTTACTGCGACGTGATGGGGCAGGTGTATCCGATTCTACCCGACGGCGGCGACGGGGTGTCTCAGATGTAGGTGATGATTCTTCGCTACTTTGGCGACGGCGGGAGCTTCTTCTCTCGCTTCTAGAAGTATTTTCTGAGTTGGTTTGATTTTCTTGGTTATAGCGTCGTCTGCGTCTGCGGGATGGGCGATCGCTATTATTGCTCTCATCGCTATTGTTATATTCCCCCCGTCGCCGACGGCGATTGCTACTTTCATCGTTGGATTCTTGCTCACTGTCACGACTGGGAATACTCCGATTGACTAAGCGTCTGGCTTTGATGGGTTCTGCCTTAATGCTACCTTTGCGTCCTTCCAGTTTTTCCGGACGAGCAGGGAATTTTTCTATGGGCATTCCCTCAACAGCAACTTTCATAAATTCATGCCAGGTATAAGCCGCAGTGCTACTACTACCCCAGGTAGGTTTGTTGTTATCGTTACCTAACCACACCCCTGTGACTAATTGGGGAATAAAGCCAATAAACCATAAATCGCGGGCTTCGTCCGTGGTTCCTGTTTTGCCGGCAACTTGACGGTTATTTAATTGGGCAGCTTGCCCTGTACCAGCATTGACGACATTGCGCATCATCCAAGTCATGATGGCATTGCTTTCAGCATCGAGAGCCACCTTGGGCTGAAAATTGGCTGTCCAGATAACTTTGCCCTGACGATTGAGGATACGAGTGATACCGTGGGGTTCTACGTGTAAGCCTTGGTTAGCGAATGTACCGTAGGCACTAGTAATTTCTAGGAGATTGACTTCATTAGAACCAAGCGCCAGGGAATACATTGGCTTGAGTTCTGACTTAATACCCATGGCGTGGGCAAGGTTAATTGTCGGTTGAAAACCTACCCTCATGATGATGCGGACAGCGACGATATTCACTGATTTTGTCAGAGCATCGCGCATATTTATCCAACCGCGATATCCTTCATCAAAGTTTTTCGGTTCGTAGCCATCAACGATCAGGGGTGAATCCTGAAAACTATCATAGGGGCTGATGCCAGTGGCGATCGCCGCCGCATAGACAAACCCTTTAAAAGTCGATCCGGGTTGCCGTTGGGCTTGGGTGACGCGATTAAACTGAGTATTATTAAAATCTTTTCCCCCTACCATTGCCTTGATTTGCCCATTGCGGGGATCGATGGCAACTAGGGCAGCTTCCTTAAAGTTTTCCCAACGCCCTTGGTTCTTCAAGGTTTTGCTGACGGCTTTTTCTGCCGCTCTTTGCCAATCTAAATTGAGACTGGTTTCTACTGTCAATCCCCCCTGTTTCAAGGCTTCTGGGGGCACATATTTCGGTAATTCTTTCTGTACATAACTGATAAAGTATGGTGCTTCCACTTGCCAGCGTTTGGGGGGACTGGCTTTGAGGGTGATTGCCTCATTGGTGGCGCTCTCCTTCTCGCTGGGGGTAATAATCTTGTCTTCCAACATTCTCTGAAGTACAAGATTTCGCCTCTGTTGGGTTAATTCCAGGTTCACAACGGGGGAAAAGCGGTTGGGTGCAGGGGGTAGGGCGGCGATCGTTGCCATTTCACTCAAGGTGAGTTGGTCTACGGTCTTGCTGAAGTATACCTGAGCCGCATCTGCCACACCATAGGCTCCCGAACCCAAATATACCAAGTTTAAATACCGTTCCAGAATTTCATCCTTGGTCAGTACCTGTTCCATTTTCTGCGCCAGTCGTGCTTCTTTCAACTTGCGCCAAACGGTTTTTTCCTGCTTCAGAAACAGGATACGAGATAGCTGCTGGGTGATGCTACTTCCACCTTCCACCACATCCTTGGAGCGCAGGTTATTCACCACCGCTCTGACTACACCCTGGTAATCTACCCCATCATGGTTGGCAAATCTTCTATCTTCCGAGGCAATAAAAGCCTGTCTGAGCTTTTCGGGAATTTCTTCTAGCTTTAACTGTTCCCTAGTCGCTTCCCCTTGTTGCTGAATAATTGTGCCATCTGCTGCCTGAATTGTCAGGGTTTGCTCCCGAACAACCGCACTCAATTCTGCCCGATCTGGTAAGGACTTATCAATTGTCCAGATACCATAGGAAGTCGCGATCGCCCCTCCTCCCAGAGTGATTCCTGCCCAAAACCAGTAACGGCGGTAAAGGGGTTTCCCCCTACCAGGCAATTTGTCGAGAATCGCCGACGAGACAGTTTGTAAACGGTGAAGCACCTGTTTGCCCTTCACCAACACAGGGGGTGGTGAACTTTCAGGGGGGTTGTTTGATGCTGGGTTTTGTTCCTGATCGCCCTCTGGCGATGCTGGTTTTTCGATATCAGAGCCACTCACCTTGGTTATCTGTCCCTTTAGCCAGGAAGTTAAGCCACGTCAGTTCTTGATAGCAGTTCTAGGATGACAGCAGATTTTGACTTCATTAAGGTGCAGAAATACCCCACCAACCTTACCAAGCAGTATCCAGAGCTTGTTAAAGGGGGGAAGGTAATCTAGAAGAAACTACTCCCTGTCTAGGGGGAGGGTTGCACCTTAGATATTTGCAAAACACTGTAACTGCTATGGTTCAAGATTTCTGAATTAGCCTACTATGTTTGTGTTAGTATAATATCCTATAAATCTGGAAAAAAAAATCCGCAAATACATGACAATTTTTCCCTATTTACTAAAAAAGTTTGGCAAATATTTGTAAATAGAAAAATAGTAAATCTTGCATATTACTTATAATTGTGATAGCAAACAAATATTGGGAATATTTGCGCCGAAATTTAGGAAGAGCATGAGTATTGGAAAGAGTTCCAGGTTTCAGAGTGCCATTGCTCTTGGTAGTAATCTCGGCAATTCTCTGGAGATTTTGGAAGCAGCAATTATCAGATTAACTCAGATTCCTGGGATAAATCTCCTGGCTCAATCTAGTTGGTATAAAACTAAAGCTGTCGGTCCACCGCAACCAGATTATCTCAATGGTTGTGCCATTTTAGAAGTAGAGATAGAACCCCAGGTATTATTAATAACTTTATTGCAAATAGAAGCAGAGTTTGGTCGAATACGTCGAGAACGTTGGGGAGCGCGAACCTTAGATTTAGATATTTTGCTGTATGCTGACTTGATTTTAGACAGTTCTAATCTGCAAATACCCCACCCTCGTATGGGCGATCGCGCTTTTGTTTTAGTTCCCCTGGCAGAAATTGCCCCCGATTGGATCGAACCAGTTTCCGGACGGCGGATAAAACAGCTGCTTCTAGATGTAGACTGTTCTGAAGTAAACCCATTTCAGGGCAAATAATTTAACTACAGATAAACTGACTAACCAGATGAAATCCAATCCTCTGTAAGAGTTTATCTGTGTGTTTTTAGACAAATACACGAAACTATGCCACTAGGTAGAGAATTACCACAGCTCTTAAAGCAACGCTTATTCTATAAAGGGCGCAAGTTCGATTTTGAAGTTAACCGTCTGCGTTTACCGAATCAAGCAGAAGGAGAATGGGAGTGCATTCGACACCCCGGAGGAGCCTTAGCTATTCCCGTTACTGCTGAGGGTAAACTGATACTTGTACGTCAGTACCGTTTTGCTGTCGGTGGGAGGTTACTAGAATTTCCAGCCGGTACAGTGGAAGTAAGTGAAGATCCCCTGGCAACAGTCACCAGAGAAATCCAAGAGGAAACCGGTTATAGTGCGGCAACATGGCAAAAACTTGGAGAATTTTTCCTGGCTCCTGGCTATTCCGATGAGATTATCTATGCTTACATGGCAACGGATTTACAAAAGCTGGAAAAACCACCCAATCAAGACGAAGACGAAGATATTGAAATTGTCTTTTACACCCCAGAGCAGCTAGAGCAAGCGATTATGGCAGGGGAACCAGTAGATGCAAAATCAATTTCTAGCTTTTTCCTAGCTCGTCCACTGTTAATGTAGCAGTAGGGAGAAACCCCCGAAACCATGAAGAAAGCGGGTTTCTCTCACAGTTAAGGAGCTTCCAAATAAAAAATAAGCAATGGTAGTGTAGGCGGGGGAGTAGGGAGAACCAGAAAAATCCAAAAAATCAAATCTGAATAAATATTTGGATAACTTGTTTTCTGAAAGTCCCTAAACAAAAATTATCAGTTTCCCTTCAATGGTATGGGATTGAGAGTCATATTTCCCCCTGCTGAGCTATTTCTTCCCCCAATTCATGCATAGCCGCATTTTTATATCGGTGAAAATGTTTGCGGAGTTTCTGTTGGTTGAGTTGTGGCTTCTGGTGTGGGCGTTGTTGTGGTTTCTGGTGTTGCTTCCGTTGGGGTAGGGACTGCCGTCGGTTGGGGTTTAGGAGTCACAACACGCTGTCTTCGGGGAATTCTGGGACGTTGAATTTGTACCTGTTGTTTTGGTAAATTATCAAACTCAACTTCGATAGGTGGCATCATTGGAGGTGGTGCAGCATTATCCGGGGAAACCGTAGGCGACGGTATTTTGGCAGGAACCGGAGTATTTACCTTTTTTGGTGTTACTACTGTTGGTGTGGTTTGCTTGGTTTCCTGGCTTTGCTGTTGAGGTTGAATATTTGTGGGAGCTGTCTGTTGTTTAGTCAATTTTTGCCAGTTGAAACCTGCGATCGCCGCTGCGGAGGTAATTAATCCAGCACTGATTAAGGCGATGGTAGCTATGGGAGAATTTTGCTTGACGGGTTGTTCCTTTCCAGGGGAATCATCAATAGTAATATTTAGTCGTGTGAGCAATTCTGGGGATGTAGCTGGTTTTGCTGGTGGATTTATCGGGTTATGGGTTGGTGGGGGTTCTGGGGTGTGAGGTGCTACTTTTGGCGGTTCTAGGAATTGTAAATTATGGGTGGTGGTGGCGATCGCGGATGCTTCACCCAGATGTTCACGAATTTGCTGTGCTTGGTTCAGGTATTTTGTGGCTGTATCTTTATCTCCTAAGCAGAGAGCGCGGGTTCCCAGTTGATGAAGTACCCATGCTTCTACTGTTTGATTTTGCACTGCTTGGGATGCTTGGAGTCCCCTGGTGAGAATATGCTCCCATAAACCCCAATATCTATTGAGGGCGATCGCCGTGTCTATACTGCTGACTAGGGATAAAACTTCCTGCCAGTGACTAGCGCGCACATTCACTTCTATGATTTGGGCGATCGCTGTGATCTGTGGAGATAGAATTTCTGGTTTTTGGGCGTATTTCTCTGACCAATGCGTGAAATACCGATTTATCAATTCTAGGGTATCTGCTAATTCCCAAGGTAAAGGTAAGAATTCTAGGGTTTCTGGGTGTAGACGATAAACTTCACCGTCTAACTCGACAAGATGGCGTTGGTGTAATTCTGATAATATTTTGCCTGCGGCTAACTGCTTGGTAAGAGTGATTGCCTGCTCTGGCGTAATCCCAACTTTTCCCATGACTATCAAGATTTCTAAGACTGTGCGCGATAATCCTGATAGAGATGTGAAAATATGGCGAATCAAGTATTTGTCTGTGGCAGAATTGGGCAATTGACTAACTAATTCTGCTAGCGTCCATCCTTCTGTCACCATCGTGGCGATCGCTATACGTAAATAGGTGGGATTACGCTGGCAAAGTTCACATAAAGATTTGGCAGCAGGGATTTCTGCTGTAGTCAGGGGACGTTGCAATTCACTTTCAACTACAGTTAAGGCATCTGCTAAGGGTAAACAACTATAGTTTAAGGTTTTTCTGGTTGTTCCTATTTTGCCTATTTTGCCAGTGGAGACTAGGATAAATTTACATTGACTAATAACAGCTATTAATTCTGAGATTTCCCATTCCCCTATTTCCTGTTTGTCAAGAATGATTAATGCTTGTTTGCCTTGAATTTTGGGGAAAATTTCTTTATCTGTTGCTTTATAGGGAATATCTAAAGTATAAAAAGATTCTAGCAAGACCTGAAGCATATCGCTGACACTACCTAGCCCTGGGGGTAAGGCAATAATTCCATCAGGGAATGCTCTCATAAATATTGATTCTTGTAATAAATAATACTGTAGTATGCGTTTACTCAAACTAAATGGAGTAATAATTTCCACTATTTTGTCTGTTGTTAAAGTAGCTACAGCTTGTTGAATAATTTCCGCATAATTAACTAGGTTGTTTTCCTGGGGTGGAGTCAGTGGTGCAGTGGAGTGGGATGGATTGCTAGCTAATTCATCAGGTGATAAAGCTACGCTTCGCTGACGCGATCGCCAATTAATTACTTGATTCGTAGTAGCTAAATTTACTCTTGCTCCATGACTAGGGGTGAATTCTATGGCATAGTTGCCAACATGAACGTGATTTTTCATATAGTCATTAGGTATAGATAGATTTTCCAGGCAATGGTGTTAATACTTGCCCTGATATTAGTATTCTTACTTCTTTAAACAAAAAACGGGTGATATGCATATCACCCGTTTTATTTACTCTATGCTACAGAAAAATTTACGCATTGAGGATGAATTTACACAACTTTTACAGAATAGACTCCTCACAACTGGGAAATTTACTGATTTTGCCTAGCTACACCCCTTTGCAATTCCTAATCAAACCGAAGTTGTCCTCTGGAATCTCTATTGTCCATCCAGACTAATTTTGACAACAGGGTTTTTGGTATTTTCTGCTTTGGGTAGAACTAATTGCAAAATACCATTTTTGAATTCCGCTTCCACCTTGTCGTTGACAATGGGAACGGGTAAAGGAATTGTTCTTTGAAATTTACCATAACGGAATTCCGAGCGAAAATAACCCCGTTCTTCGGTTTTGTTTTCATAATGAGTTTCGCCAGAAATAGAAACTGCATCTTTCGCAACTTGAATATCTAAATCTTTGGCTTCAACTCCAGGAATTTCTGCACGCAAAACGATATTTTCTGGGTTATCTGCTAACTCAATGGCGGGAGTCCAATTTGAGGTTAAATCTCGACTTATACTGGTGAAATCTCCAAGGATTCTATCCATTTGCCGTCTGAGATTTTCCATTTCATGGAATGGTTGCCAATGTACTAATGTCATAACCTGTAAACCTCCTAGAAAACAGTAATCCTACTGAATCGAGAGATTAATCTAGTTTGCTTGTCTGGCTAACTGGGCAGGAATTTATGATATCTGCCTTTGTTTTCATCATCTCTCCGAGAATATAATTGGTGAGTTGGGTTAACCCTACTAATAAAAGTAGTAGTTACCAGACATATTTGGGGTAGAGAAAAGGAATACATCTCCTATGAATAGCTATTAGCTGATAGCTGAATATCGAGAAAATATCATTTTTTGAGCATTTTTTGTAATTGTTTCAAAGTTTGATAGATTTCTGGTAAGCGGTTCAAGATTGCTGAGATTTTCAGATAGTCTTTATGGGGGATAGCAGGAGTTCCAGAGACAATTTCCCCTGGAGCTACATTATTATGTACACCAGCTTTCGCAGAGGCGATCGCCCCATCACCGATTTTCACTTGATTGGCAATTCCTGACTGTCCTGCTAATATAACTCGCTTACCAATTTTGACTCCTCCTGCCATCCCTGATTGTCCTGCCAATGCACAACCTGAACCAATTTGACAACCGTGTCCAATCTGTACCAAATTATCAATAATTGTATTTTTGCCGACTCTGGTTTCCCCCACGGCTGGACGATCAATGGCACTATTACAGCCAACAACAACTCCATCTTCTAGAACCGTATAGCCAGACTGTTGCATTTTCAACCAGCCGGTGGCGGTAGGAACAAAGCCAAAACCTTCTGCACCAATCACCGCACCGCTATGTATTTCACAGTCAGCACCAATACGGCTACGTTCATGGATGGTACAGTTAGCATGAAGAATTGTGCGATCGCCAATTGTCACTTCTGGGTAAACCACAACATTGGGATGAATACAAACTCCATCCCCAATTACTACTCCCTGCTGAATGACGACATGGGCACCTATATAAACATGATTACCGATGTTCGCACTCGGATGAATTACTGCCGTCGGATGAATTTCTGGTGTCGGTTGCCAAGGTTGATAGAAACAAGCAAGAATCTGGGCAAATAATAATTTGGGATCCCTAGTTGCAATCCAAGCAATACCACGGGAAGTTGCTTGTTCCTGCATCGCAGCATCTTGAGGGAGAATTAATGCACTGGCAGCAGTTGTGGCAATAGACTGAGAAAATTTTGCCCCTTCAATGTAGCTGAGGGTCTGATTACTAGCTTCATCAACTGCCGCCACCCCAAGAATTTCTGGATCATCTTCCGGGTTCCCTAGCAGGCTATGATTAATATTTGCAACATCTCCAAGTTGAGCAATAATTTCGCTAAATTTCATTTTTGTCACACCAATTTAAGATTTGAGATTGCTTCCCACAGCAAAGCTTCGGGTTGAGTCTTTCAAAGTTAAAGATAGATTTAGTCACTCAGCCTTAAGCCTGGGTAGGGTGAATATAGCTAAAATCTCCAAGCCATCGCCTGAACTAACTGCTTGAAACTCAAGACTCAGAGTCCCAAGCAGATAATCAGTTGATTGTACTGAGAAGTGAATAATTCGATAACTGATGACCGTTGAATAAATCTACCCATACCATTAAGAAATTATTAGCTAAAATCAAGGCAAAATAATTTTTTGCTTTTGCTGATTGAGAAAATCAGTTCAGGATAAAGGGGGATTCTAACCCTGGCTGTTTTGCCCTCAGTCTTGCCCTGGCTCTCAGTGTAAACATTGAATTTTACAGATTTGTGTTAGGGTATCTATGGAAGATTAAATTCGGTTTTGCAGTTTGTTTTTATCTATACCTACATTACAGACTTCTCCGGATCTAAATCTCTACAATGTCAATTCTGGAGATGTTCTATGTCAATATATGTCGGCAACCTGTCCTACGAGGTTGAGCAAGATGACCTCAAACGGGTATTCGCAGAATACGGAACCGTTAAAAGTGTACAGTTGCCCGTAGACCGTGAAACAGGTCGTGTGCGAGGATTTGCTTTTGTAGAAATGTCTTCCGAAGCTGAAGAAACTGCTGCAATTGAAGCTCTGGACTCTGCGGAGTGGATGGGACGTAACTTGAAGGTGAATAAGGCTAGACCAAAAACCGATGGTGGTTCCTTTGGTGGCGGTGGTAGACGGGGAAATAATGGTGGAGGATATTCCCGGCGCTACTAAAGTTACAAACAACATAATTCATAATTTTCAGTCTCTTGGGCAGACAAAGAGTCTGCCCTTTTTTCATCTTGACTGAATTGTTTCGATTTAATCAGTTGTCAAATGTCAAATTAATTTAACGGGGGAAAAAGAATGACCCAAATAGTAGTAGGCGAAAATGAAGGAATTGATTCAGCTTTACGTCGGTTTAAGCGGGAGGTTTCTAAAGCGGGGATTATGCCCGACATCAAGAAACATCGCCACTTTGAAACTCCTTTAGAAAAACATAAGCGTAAAGCTAAGGCAGTTGCCAACTCCAAGCGGTTTAAGAAGCGTTTTCGCCGCTAGGGTTTGAGTCATTCCTTCAGTAGTAAGTAAAATAATCTGCCATTGCCCCCTGTAACTCCAGCGCGATCACCTGCGAGTTTCCCCGTACCCATAAAGTAGTCAACCCTACCGGGTCCTTTGATAGCACTACCTGTATCTTGATCCAGAACAAAACGGTTGACCAGGCGATAGGAAAGTTTTCCTTTACCTGCGGGGTAAGGAAGGCGGGTATTAACTAATGCTAAAGCACCTGGTGGCATGAGAGATTTATCGGTGGCAATGGAACGTTCGGGAGTGACGGGTACGTTAATACTGCCAGTGGCGGGTCTATCTCGAGTTTCTTTGAAGAAGACAAATCTTTCCCACCGAGGCAGGTAATTATTCATTTCTACCGGATTTTTACGGAAGAAATTCAAAACTTTGGGCATGGTTAAACTATTACTAGCTAATTTGCCATCTTTAAGTAATTCCCTACCAATACTAGTCCAGGGGTATTCCGTAGCACCTGCATATCCAATAGCGGTTCTTTTACCATCGGGTAATTGAATCTGGGCAGAACCCTGGATATGTACCATATAAGCATCCAGGCGATCGCGGAACCACAGCAGTTCTAAACCATGTAAGGGGCTTTTTTCACCCAATAAAGCATCTTCACCCTCTAAATCAATGCGTTTGGGGTGGGGTTTAGCCCATTTTTCAAAGTCAGGGGGAAGACGGTAAAGGGGATATTTATATACGGAGGTGCGGCTACGACTAGCTGTATAAACAGGTTCGTAGTAGGCAGTATATTTAACAGTTCCTTTCCCATCGTTACCCACTGACTGATAGAAGGCAAACTCCCGTTTCACAGCTTTTTGTAGTTGAGCGGGTGATTTAGATTGGACAACTAATTGTCGGAATCTCGTTAAACTCCGACGTACCCGTTCTAGGGTAATTTCGGGAAGAGGATAATTTTGATAGATTCTGGCTGCCCTGTCGGTTTTTAGGTAACGTAAACTATTGTCTATTGATGTCAATAGCGCTCGGCGATCGCCTTTTTTGTTCTTACCACCCCAAAGTTGCTCATCCCAAGCCAAGCATGCGGAAGCAGGCGTACAATTTGTATCTATTTCGACGAGTTTGAGTGGTGGTATTTGGGGTTTCTCTGGTACCGGCTCTGGTAAAGTGGAAGGAAGAGGCATCGGTACAGAAATTGGTACCTGAGCAGACAAAATCGGGTGGAAAAGAGCAATTCCTAAACCAAAAGAGACTAAAGCCAGTATTTTTTTCATTGTTTACGTAAATCTTTCGACACTAGATGTATAAATAGGTTCCACCCGAATAGCGACAATTCGTGATGGACGAACAACCATGTATTCACCCTGAATATTTTTAATCGGCACATTAATAAAATCTGCGGAAGCAGACTTAGGTATAAGTTCACCACTGTACCACTTCTGAAACTCTTGAATTGTGGGGAAGCGTACCTCTTCCCTATGTCCACTTTCCATCATCAGGTATACTGCGTATTCATTCGGAGTTCTAGCCATAATATTTACTCATTCCAAACACATCCCACCCATTTTGAACTACGCAATACCAGAATGGGAAGGGTGAGAGTACAGAAGAGTCGGGAGTAATGTTTCCCGATTTCCTTCTATTAATGGATTTGGAACCATGTAGGATGACTGAAAATTTTCAGTCAACAGTTCCCGAAGTTTCTGGTAATTTTTCTATTGTCAGGTAAGATTTTAGTAATATAATTAAACACTTGTAAGAATTAGGTTTTTTGCTGTTTATGGGCGAAAAATCCAGTTTTTCGTGGGCAGTATCTCACCTTGAAGTGTCCTCAGGGTGGAGGCAGCATTACAATGGGTAATATCGTCATGAGGAAAGAGTAAGAATGACCCAAGTGGTTTTAGGTGAAAATGAAGGCATCGATTCAGCTCTGCGTCGCTTTAAACGTCAAGTGTCTAAAGCTGGCATTTTAGCTGACGTAAAGTATCATCGGCATTTTGAAACACCTTTGGAAAAGCGTAAACGCAAAGCGGTTGCAGCTAGACGCAAACGCCGTTTTAAATAAAACAATAAATGCTGAAATGGCTTAAAACTTGAGTTTAAGCCAACAAAATGCCTCTATTCTGATATAAATATACGATCAGCTATCAAACACCCCTCTATGGGGTGTGCTGATGATAGCAAACAGAGGCAGAAAGAATATTTGGGGTTTGCCATGACTTGGCAGGAGAATTTCCACATCTGATTACCGTCATTTTGGCACGTGCAAAAGTGCTTGATTTGGGGCTGGAAAGTTCCTACTCACTGCTACTGACGGTATAGCTATTGCAGCGATTCATCGCTTTTTCGATACCTTGCTTCAGGCTGACTTCCACGCATTCCACAACAAATTGAAGTACGTCAGACATTAACTGGTTCTCAACAGCAGAAAACTTCCCCAAAACGTGGGAAACTGTGTCTTTCTCTTCCCCTGTCACGGGGTTTTTCGGCTTACCAATCCCAATCCGCAAACGTGGGAAATTTTGACTACTTAAGTGAGCGATCGCACTCTTCATACCATTATGCCCCCCAGCAGAACCCGATAGGCGTAAACGAGTTTTCCCTAGGGGTAAATCCATTTCATCGTAGATAACTAGAATCGATTCTGGCGGTAGTTTGTACCAGTTTGCTACGGAGGCGATCGCCTGTCCAGAGCGATTCATATAAGTTAAGGGTTTGAGTAAACGAATTTTTTCCCCACCGGGGGCAATTCCTTCTCCATATTCTCCCTGAAACTTGCGATTTTCAGCTAGAGAAATTTGCCAATTCCGACATAAAGCATCGATTGCTGCAAAACCGATATTGTGGCGGGTTTGGTCGTATTTGGGTTCTGGATTCCCTAAACCGACTATTAACTGAATAGGAATCACTGATTTTTTGCTATTGTCTTCTGCCATCAATAAATCTGAAATGTAAAATGTCAAGACAATTATCATCAGTCGTGGCTAGAAACCGCTACTGATTCAAGACTGCTGATTAACCCCCATACACCCATCGATGTTGAAACTTTTCTCATCCTTGAGTCCCATGACTACAAAAAGAAGTAATCTCTAAGTCTTGATAGAAAAGCTTCTGAAAGTAAATATATTACACCCGTTACCATCGGACTTATTTGCCACCCAAGTCTATTCCCGATTACCTCATCAATTACACCTCTTCCTTTTGGGGTGCTTCCAACTGCTTGGGTTCTAATTCGGCTGTAGTCTTGACAGTTTCCTGGATTTGTGATGCTTCCTTTTGGAATTCCTTCTGAAACTCATTAGATGCATCCTGAAATCCCCGAACAGCTTTCCCCATACTACGACCAATTTCTGGTAGTTTCTTTGGTCCAAAAATTAATAGGGCAACAATAAAGATAATTGCCATCTCTGGCAAGCCAATACCAAATACGTTCATTGTCTTCGATACTCCTTAAGCGTCCCATTTGTAGTTTAAGGGGGGAAGGGGGAAAGGGGAAGGGGGAAACTCGATTTGCTTGGGGTTCTGTAAAAAAAACCCGGTTAGACCGGGTTCTCAGATAATTTACAAGCTGTAAAAGTTGGGTATTAATTATCTACCAAGACTCTGCCAAGTTGCATCTACACCTTGAATCAAAATTGATTTGTTGTAGAGTTGCAGAATAATTAGCAGGAATACAAAGAATAGCCCCATGAATACTGCCATCAAGCCTGTAGTTCCCCAACCGGGGGCTACTTTTCCATACTCAGAATTTAAGGGTCTGAGGATATCTCCTAGTCTTGTCCGTTGTGCCATGTTTCACCTTATGATGAGTTGCCAAAGCATTTTTTAATCTTCTGTAATATTCTATAAGAATAGCACTCATAATCCATCTCTAAATTATGGAACCCGCAACAGTTCTTAGCATCTCAGTTTGTGCAGTGGTGATCGCCATTACCGCAGCGTCTATTTATACTTCTTTTGGTCCCCCATCCAAGCAACTCAACGATCCCTTTGATGATCATGAGGATTAGTTGAAGCAAGACACAACGGCGATCGCTAGATTTTGGTGATTAGCTCAGGCTTTCCCTAGGGTGTAGAGAGTAGATAACTTCTGACTTGCCATGGGGAAATGTTCTGGATGGGGTTATCTGGGGTGACAGGATATTCCCGTAAATCTACGGCAGATGATATTTGTAAATCCAAGTCACTTTCTAGGTGAACCTCAGAGGCTTCTCCGTGGCATTCATAACAACGCATTACCCAAGTCTGGGAATTATCCTCTGACTGCTTCAATGCCATTAAAATCACATTGTGAGATGAGAGATTTAACAGTTGACCAGTGCTTGGCAAATTAGTATTATTTGAAGCTTGATTATCTAGTAAAATTACTGATAAAGGACGATTGAGTTCATAACCTTTTTTGACGGTTTCAGCAGATTTCCAGTCACCTAGATGGGGGTAGATACCATAGGTAAAATCATGGATACCTCGGTCAGCTTGGGGGTCGGGCCAGTTGGGACTACGTAACAGGGTCAAGCGTAGTTGGTTTGGTTGGGCATCGTAGCCATATTTACAATCATTTAAAAGACTCACACCATAAATATTGCCATCGTCAGTTTCTGTGGTTAAATCAGCCCAACGTAGAGCGGGAACTTCCCATTTAGCTTTTTCGGCTGGGGTTTGTGGTTGAGTCGGACGCTGAATGCTACCGCAGGGTATTTCATAGGTGGCAAAGTCGGCAGTGAAGTTGAAGGTGAAAGCGGTTTTGACTAGTACCTGGTTTTCTTGCCAATCAACTTGGGTGGATATTTGGAGGATGGGAGAAGCTAGGTCAATGATGTAGTCGGTACGGAACTCTGATTTGCCGAGTTGCTGAGTGACGCGCACACGTATTTGCACTGCTCCGGCTTCGAGGCACTGAATTGCCGTCAGGGTGGGTGATGGTAGGGGGTGTTGGTTATAGTTGGGGTTAATATTCCAAGCATCCCAGTATTGACCATTATCTTGAAAGAATTGTAATTGATTTCCAGGGTGGTCAGCATGGAGGATTTCTCGATAATTAATCCGGTCAAAAATGCTGATTAAATTGCCTGTGTGCTTGTCTATCTTTACCTGCAAAAAATCATTCTCTAAAGTCAATGTTTCGGGAGAAAATGTTAGTTGCTTTCGCAAACCCGTTTTGGTATGATTATAATCTGTATGGACGTGTTGATTGTCTACGGAATTGGGGACTAACCAGTAGAGACGATAACCGACGGAGGGGATATCTTCTGCCAGGAAAAGCAGGGTAGAATTTTCTCCTAACTGAGAAACAACGGGATTCCCTTGGGCATCGCAGATGGAGCAATTTTTGCTCTCTGTAGGTAAGGAAACGGTGACAACCTGCGATCGCTGCCAATTCAGGGAGTTGAAAACTAGTAGGGGGAAGCTTTCGGGAGTTGGAGAAGGGGGAAGGGTAACTTGGGAGGCGATCGCGCGCAAGGAATTTTCTAGGATTTCCTCACCAGTTTTTGCTACTGCTTGCCATTCTGGGAGAGCATCGCTATAGACTTCTGGAATGGAAGAACCGGGCAAAATATCATGAAACTGCTGAAATAGGACTGTTTTCCAGGCTGTTTCTAGGGATTCCTGGGGATAGGTGACACCACAACTAATGGTTGCCAGGGAAGCGAATAACTCTGCTTGGTATAAGAGATTCTCGCAATATCGATTCCAGCGCTTTTGGTCAGCGTGGGTAGTATAGCAACCGCGATGAAATTCTAGATAGAGTTCATCATTCCAAATCGGTAGGGGAGAATCCTTTTGAGATAACTCTGTGGCGAGGGAGTTAAGATATTTTTGGGCAGTGGTAAATTCTAAGGGGGGAAAAACGGCAGATTTTTGCCAGCGTCGAGCTGTTTCCAACATATCACGAGTTGGTCCACCGCCATGATCGCCGACACCAGGAAGCCACAAACTTTGACAAGTTCCAGTTTTTTCTGCCCACTCCACCCCATACTCTGCCATTTTTACTGGGTTAATCCCCTCACCAATAGGTGCAGACATGAAGCTAAAAACTTGACTCCCATCAGGCGATCGCCAGTAAAAAACTTCATGGGGAAACTTAGTGGTATCATTCCAGCGTAATTTCTGGGTGACAAAATAATCTATCCCCCCCTGTTGGAGAAACTGGGGTAAAGTCCAGCAGAAACCGAAGGTATCAGGAACCCAAACGATGGTACAGCTTTGACCAAACTTTTCCTGGATATAACGTTGACCATATAATAGTTGACGAGCAATCGACTCACCGTCAATTAAGTTTAAATCTGGTTCTACCCAGAAACCACCCACAATTTCCCATTTCCCCTGGGCGACAGCATCTTGAATTTTGCGGAATAAATCGGGACGATGTTTCTCTACCCAAGCATACAAAGCCGGAGTGGAATGGCAAAAAATTAATTCGGGAAACTCTTGCTGTAAATTCAATACCGATTCAAAGGTGTTCTCTGCTGCTTGCCAAGTTTCACAGACACGCCACAGCCAAGCCATATCTAAATGGGCATGACCTAAAAGGAATATGGAGTGAGGATAATTAGAGATGCGCGATCGCAGAGAATTTCGTAACTGGAAAAATTCGGCGACTTCTTGGTGGGGATGATGGCTAGAAATTTCATTTTCCCAAGTTTGCCCATATATTCGCAGAATATCCAACTCATCGGCAAGGAAACCTGGTTCTAAATTATCACCATCGTGTGACTGAAAATCTAAGCGCGATCGCACCAAAGCACCATCACAATGTCCTGGACTAACTAACCGCACAGCCAGAGTCAATTCTTCTCCAGGTTTCACACCAGAACTAATTAATATCCGAGGAGAGCAATCAAACAAATCACCCTCAGCGAGGAATTCCCCATTCAGAAAAATTTTCGCACTATCTGCCCACCAGACTAAAGCCAAATATAAATCCCAATTTCCCAGAGGATAACCATGAACATCGGCAGGAATTATCAACTTTTGCACCAACCATAACACCCGTCGCCCCCCCGACCAGGTAATATATCCTTTGGAATTAATTTCTCCAACTTGCCACTCCCCCAAATTACTATCCATCACCTCCGTCAAACTTAAATCTCCCTCCTGACAGTACCAATGAGACTGGATATCTAACTGGGAGTAAGAACGTAGGCGAGAAATGACATCAGTCATTGTTTGGCAAGAGGTAGAATCGGGAGAAGTCATATTTTCCGGTATGATATGGACACGGATTCGTAAATCACAGTTGGTCGTTATTATTGTTAGGCGGGAGTCTCACAAATTAAATTACTCTCAATAAAACTTTACTATCATGTCTTCTGGTGACTCTGGACGCTATCAAAGTAGACTATTTAACTTCTTTTATCACCAATCCCGTCGCCTCGGTGATGGTGCTAAACGCACCCTGCGACAACTTCAACTGGCAACTTCTTGGTCAATTGAGGCATTGGTATACCCCATATATATAATGATGCAAAATGTTGTTGAATCTGCTGATAAGCAATTATCTTCAGGTACATCAGCAGAAAATAAAGCGCTACCAGCAACAGATGAGCCGATTCAGCAAGTCTTACAGGAGATAGAAAATTTATCAATTCACCCCTCAGAGGGTTTAGTTGTTAGCAATTCTACATCTTCATCCCTGAATTTCCAAGGAATAGCGGCGGAAATTGACTCCCATCAATTAGTGTTGATAAATTCCGAAAACGAAATCGTTGATATTCTCAGCCAGGAGCAGCAACAACAGCTAGAAAATAAAATCATTAGTGAGATTGGTAAATATTGGCGACAGCTGCAACCAGCGAAAGCAGAGAGTAAGCTCTTACCGGAAATCGACAAATTACTCACAAAAATCCTATACGGGAAACAAGAAGAAAATTCGCAACCAGACGCAACCGCATTGGTATTTGTAGATAACGCGGTGCGCAAAGTGTCCAATCTCCAGATAATTTCCAAGCTCGAATCCCATGCTATCATCCCCATAACCCGTACCAGTCAAGAAATTGTCAAAATTGCCCAAGATAAACTCCATCTCTTCCTTTACGGGGAACAATCAGAAGTCAATCATAATCCCTCAAAAATTTCTGGATTGATTTTAGCAGCTATTAATTTCTTCTTTGGAGAAAAAACAACTTCCCAACTACCCCAGAATAGTCATATCCCTTCCCCAAGCAAGAGAATTTCTCCCCGCTCTCCCCAAATCAAAGAAACAGCTATCGATCCTTGGTTAACCTTCGACGATTTATTTGGAGAGGCAGCAGCAGTTTATCAAACAATTGACGAATCACAAACAGATAGACAATTAGTAGGAAACCAGTCTCAATCCTTACAACTAGAGTCTACCAGTGATATTGTAGTTGCCCAGTCAACAACTATTACCCAAGATAATTCTCCCACTCCATCAGATATCAAAGCTCAACCAGATTGGATAGAAACCCAAGCGAAAACAGTCAGTTATGAAAAACATCCCCTCGAACGTCTTCTAGAGTGGGTTGACAGTTTCATGGTGGTACTAGAAGAAATATCCGTGCAGTTGTGGCAGATTTTGAAAAGACTGTTGACGCGAATTATTCGCTAACCCACGTCAATACAGTCAATTATACGATATAAGGCGAGGCGATCGCCGCGACACGACCAGCATCAACTAATGCTTGATATACCATAGCCGCTACCTCTGCGCGTGTCGCATCACGGGTAGGGTTAAGTTGTAATAAATTAGGATAATTAACTATCAATCTTTTCTGAGAAGCAATAATTACCTCATCCTTGGCATACTCCGGGATTTTTGCCTGGTCTGAAAATACCTTTGCCGTTCCCGTCGCCACTTTTAAACCTAAACCATTCACCAAAGAAACAATAATTTGTACTCTCTGAATATTCTGATTCGGACGAAAATTTCCATCAGGGAAACCAGAGAGAAACTGTCCTTGGTATGCTTGTTGAATTACTTTACTTGCCCAGAAATTATCTGGAACATCCTTAAATTTTAATTCTCCCCGTTTCACAGCAGGATTAAAAGCTTTCACCAACAATGCGGCATATTGCGCTCTCGTCATCGTCGCATCTGGCTTAAAAGTTTTATCAGGAAACCCCTTAATAATATCCAATTTTACCAACTTTTTGATAAAGTCAGCCGCCCAGTGACCACTAATATCAACTAAATCAATATTGGGATTGGGGTTAGGATTGGGATTTGGTATGGGATCTGGATCAGGTATAGGATCTGGATCAGGTGTGGGGTTTGGATTAGGATTGGGATTGGGATTGGGATTAGGATTGGGATTAGGATTTGGATTGGGGTTTGGATTAGGATTGGGATTGGGGTTTGGATTGGGATTGGGATTGGGTAGGGGAGTCGGATTTGGAATCGGATTAGGTAATTGGTTATCCACAAACTCAATATTTCCCTTTGCCTTTCCTGGATCAATCTGATTCCCAACAACAATTAATTTATTTCCACTGGCATTTTGTAAGTCAAACTGCCCATTATTCCGAATAATATTCCCCCCAGGATTATTACTACTTCCCAAATCCGGCAAAGCATTACCAATTACCGTCACCCCATCCTGGGTATTTCTCTCACTAATATTATTCCGTAAAACCGGACGCGCATCATTAGAAATCACAAGACCCGAACGGTTTTCATAAATCTTGTTATCTCTGAGCAAAGGTGTCGCAGTATCACTCACCGCAATCCCAAAACCAGTTTTAAAACAAGCATTACTGCGAAATTCACCCTTACTATTCTTCGCTACGGAAATTCCATTTGCCGCATTCTCAGTAAATACATTATCACTAATTACTGGATTGCCATCCCCAGTTACAAACACACCCTCCCGCTTACACTTAGTAAAGGTGCAATTTGCTACAGTCGGATTAGTTGATTCTATCCAGACAGCCGTACCACGAGTAGCCAAATTTGTTATGCTCACACCCCGCAACTCAGCACTATTATTCATCACACAAGTGACATTCTGTTTTGCAAAAGTGCGACTGAGGTACTCACCGCTACCCTCAATGACAATATTTATACCTTTGTTTCCTTCATTTCCAACAATCACCACCCCATTCGGAATCGCAAGAGGAAACACCTCACCACTAGCAGCATTATAAGTACCATCTGCCAGTATTACTTTATGCCCAAAGGACGATCGCTTGAAAGCTTGGGTAATGGTTTTTAAAGGTGCTTGCTGACTACCAACTGCGGTATCATTACCCGTTGTCGGATTTACGTACAGAGTCACTGTCATATTCACACCATCGATTAGAACACAGATATCCTAACCTAATCTGAATTTATGCCAAGGGTTGTGAATAAGTTACGTCAAAATAGCCCCACCCATCAACCGCTCATAACGATACTGCAACTCCTCCTTCATTAAATACCAGCGCTCCAAAGTAGCATCTATCTCCATCACCTTTTCTGCTGCTTGTCGTGCCAAAATTAACACTTCCTCATCCTCCACCAAACTTGCTAAGGTAAAATCTGGCACACCTGCCTGTCGAGTGCCCAGAACTTGCCCCGGACCGCGAAAACGCATATCCATCTCCGAAATAAAAAACCCATCCTGAGATTGTTCCAACACCTTTAATCTTTGCTGTGCATCGGGACTACGGGAACTACTCATCAATAAACAAAAGGATTTTGCTGCCCCTCGTCCTACCCTTCCCCGCAATTGATGCAGTTGAGAAAGTCCAAATCTTTCTGCATTTTCAATGAGCATAACCGTAGCATTAGGTACATCCACACCTACTTCTACCACCGTTGTGGAAACCAGAATCTGTGTCTGATTGTCGCGAAATTGACTAATAGCCTCATCCTTTTCCGGGGAACTCATTCGACCATGGAGCAACCCCACCTGAAACTCAGGGAAAATGCTTTCTTGTAATTTTTGATGCTCCTCGATCGCCGATCGCAGGTCTAATTTTTCTGACTCCTCTACCAGGGGTAAAACCACATAAACCTGCCGTCCCTGGGCAATTTCCCGGCGCATCAAATCATAAGCTTCTGGGCGCTGTTGAGAGGATAGCACCGTTGTTTGAATTGCTTGTCTACCTGGTGGTAACTCGTCAATTTGACTGACATCCAAATCCCCATGAATCGTTAACGCTAGAGTCCGAGGAATTGGTGTCGCTGTCATTGTTAATACATGGGGTTGTTCACCCTTCTGTTGTAACTTTGCCCGTTGCTTCACCCCAAAACGATGCTGTTCATCAATCACCACCAAACCTAAGCGATGGAAATTCACAGGTTCTTGAATTAAAGCGTGAGTACCAACCAATAGGGGTAATTCCCCCGTTTCTAACTGGGAATGAATTTGTCGCCGTTTCGCCGTTTTCGTCGAGCCCGTCAGTAATTCCACTGGTAAGTGCAGTAAATTAAACCAACTCACCAACTTGCGATAATGCTGCTCTGCCAATACCTCCGTGGGAGCCATAAGTGCTGCTTGATACCCTGACTGAATTGCTGCCAACACTGCCACCACAGCCACAACAGTTTTTCCGGAACCGACATCACCCTGTACCAAACGATTCATCGGTACAGATTTCTGTAAATCATTGAGAATATCATTAACTACTCGCTGTTGAGCCCCAGTTAGTTGAAACGGTAAGATTTCATAGAATTGATTTAGCAGTTCTCCCCGTGGTACTAGTACCGCAGTTGTTTGCATTTCCTTCGCTTTTTGCTGTCGTTGCAATAAACCTAACTGCAAGTAGAAAAACTCATCAAATACTAACCGCCGACGGGCAGCTTGCAAAGAATCACTATCCGGGGGGTAATGAATATTAGTAATAGCATCCTGTAACCCCATTAACCTGTATTTTTCCCGCAAACCACTGGGTAAAGGGTCTTTTAACAACTTTGCCGCAGGTAATACTGCAATAACTGCCTGACGGAGCAAATCAGCCCCCACTCCCTCTGTTAAGCCGTAAACTGGCACTACACGACCAATGGTGAAGGATTCTATCACATCTCCTGGGTGTGCTAAAACTTCAATTTCTGGGTCTTCTAAATTAAAACCATATTTATTACCCTTAACTAACCCGCAAGCAGCCACAATACAACCCACGGGATAGCGACGTTTCATTGTTTCTTGCCATCCGCGATTACTATAACGTGTCCCGGCAAAAAAACGACTGATTTTCACCCTACCTGTATGGTCACGGAGAGTAAGTTCTAATCTAGTTAATTTTGTGTTTTTTTGACTGGTAAAACAACCACAACTTTTCACCGTTGCCACAATAGTTACGGTTTCTCCCGGTTGCAAATCACAAATATTTACTTGCCTAGCATAGTCGATGTGGTCACGGGGATAATAAAACAATAAATCTCGAACAGTGTGTATACCCAAACGCATAATTTGACTAGCTTTGCGATAACCAATTTCTGGTAAATCACTCAGTTTTTGTTCGATTCTGGGTGCTAATTCTCGACTAACTTCGGCAACAATGGGGGATTTAGGATTAGGATATTTTAATTTAGTTAAGGGAGCAGAGGCAGGTTTTGTAATATTTTGCCCATGTTCCTGTTGTTGTAATTGATAAAGATATTTACGAGTATCAGCGATTAAATTTTGTCTAGCTTCTAAATCTAAATTGGGATAATTGGCAAACATCATGGCTAAATCTTGCCAACGACGACGTTCCGTTGCTGGGATAACTCCAGGAAATTTGCCAAAGGTTAAACAGAGAAATTCACTGAAACGGTACTGTTTGCCAACTAAGTCAGTAAATCCCTTTTCTGCTTCAACTGCCAAGGCTTTTTGTAATCTTAACCAATCGGGAGATTCATTAGTCATTGGTCAACCCCTTTGGGGAATTCAAAATTATCGTCCCCGCTATTGCTCGTTATCAGTTATCAGTTATCAGTTAATAAACTGCTCATTGTTCACTGAAGAGGATTATATCCTTTTCTTTTTAGGTAAATCCTTTCTCAGTTTTCCATCCCAGAAAGTGAATCTGGGAAAATAGTTTACAGTCTATAGTTAATAGGGTTTATTTATATAATTAATCTTCATACCAACTGGAACGCCATGCAGCTTCAGCCTCTGCAATAGACTTTTCACGCTGAATTTTTTGATGTTCAACGGTAATCTTATGGAGTCGATTTACAATATGACGAATTTGTTTACGTTCCGAGGTCAAATTAGCATCTGTAAATTCAATTTCCCCTAACCGTAAACTAATTGCTATCACCTGGGTTAAGTTTGCTTCTTCTGAATCCTCTTCATCCTCTAAACCAATTACCATATTTAAAATATTTGGAACATTGGGAATAGTTGGGATGATTTCTGTTGTAGCCTCTGATACTGTGTTGGCTATATCTAGAATATTTTTTGGTATTTCTTGAGGTAATAATCTTGATTTATATAATATTTGATTGGCTTCTTGAGAAGCTTCTTTAAGCTTGTTTTGAATAAAAATTTCTAGACTCTGCTGCCATCGGACAAATTCTCTGGGCTCTTTAGATTCCTCTGGAAAAGGTAAGAGATAAAAATCAGCTTCCATCTCATCCATTTCTAAATCATCTTCTAAATCATCTTCTGTTTCTATCTCTTCCGTCACTAGTTCTGTATCTGCTTGCTCATAGTTGAGTAACTGTTGGGCTGTTTGTGTTCCTAAATAGCGAATTGCTTGCTGTAATAACTGTCTTTGATTCAAAGATAAATTGAGGAACTTTTCTGGATATCCTTGGGTACATAAATAATAGGTTGCCAGAATTAATTGCTGACGCATGGTTTTACCAAGGACTTTTAAATAGCTAGTATAAGCCGTTTTTAATTCCTGGGCGATCGCCCTCACAGCTTCCTGCAATCCTACCAAGTCTTGCTCAATTCTTTCGATGGGTCTAGTCATAAATAAGTAATTTAAAACTCGAATATTTTCAATCATTTAGGAATAAATCCGATTATATAGGCACAAAAAAATTTTTATTGTCAATGATTACTCTCAATATAGATTACTTAAACTAATTGGTTGCGTACTTTTGTACTATCTATATTGTATAGAGAATCAAAATAAAAATACAGGTAAGCTGAATAGCTTGACCTGTACCTCAGAATAGTCATCGATTATTTTTCATTTATCAATACCAATGACCAAAAAGCGAATTACTTCGCACCGATTTGAGCTGCAACCTCATCAGCAAAGTTGCTTTCTTCTTTTTCGATACCTTCACCGAGGACATAGCGAGTAAAACGCTTCACCAAAACGGTATCACCGACTTTAGAACTAGTTTGCTTGACAAGTTCTTCCACAGTGACACTTTGGTCACGAATATAAGGCTGATCAACCAAAGTCATTTCCTTGAGACGCTTATCAATACGTCCCTGAACGATTTTTTCCTTGATATTATCAGGCTTATTTGCCAAGTCATCCCGTCCCATTTCGATGTCCTTTTCTTTTTGGACAATCTCTCCAGGAATCTCGCTCACATTGACATATTCCACATTCGGACAAGCAGCAACTTGCATTGCTACGTTACGCGCTAAAGCTTGGAATTCTTCATTCGCTGCCGCAGATTCTTTCTCGCAGTCAACTTCTACCAACACACCAACACGACCGCCAGTGTGGATATAGCTTTCTACTTTACCTTGAGTTGCTGCGGGCAGCGCAAATTTGGCAAAACGACGTAGTTGGATATTTTCACCCAATTTGGATACCAACTGCGTGATGTATTCTGTAACTGTGATGCTTTGGTTGTCAATGTAAGGCTGTTTTAACAAATCTTCAACATTATCAGCATCAACAGCTTGTTTTGCTAAATTTTGTACCAGAGCTTTAAAATCTTCGTTACGAGCAACAAAGTCAGTCTGACAGTTAACTTCAACCAATACACCCACCTGACCATCAGCTGGGATATAGGTATCAACTAAACCCTCTGCGGCAACACGTCCTGCCGCTTTGTCAGCTTTGGCAATACCTTTTTGTCGTAACCATTCGCTGGCTTTTTCGATATCACCATCGTTTTCTTTTAGCGCTTTTTTGCAGTCCATCATGCCAGCACCAGTCTTTTGGCGTAGCTCCTGGACGAGTTTTGCAGATATTTCCGCCATGTTGCCTCAATTTCTACTTGACTGACAGTTGTAATTGCTCAAAAACAGGGTTTTGATGCCTAAAGTATAGAATGCTGAGTGAATTTAAGCCTCGACTTCGCTCGGCAGGAAAAACTCAAAACTCAACACCAGCAATACTTACTTTACAGGAATCAACACAGCCAAAAACCAATTAGATATTTCTACTTTACTCATCGCTGTATAACAATGAGTAACAGAGTGATAAATTATGGGTATTTTTGACTCAAAACACCCAGTACAAAGAAATTTCTACTCTTCTTCTTCCTCATCAGGAATCAGAGAGTCTGTTAATTCAGTTTCTTCGTAATCAAACTCTTCTTCTGCACCTTCGTAGTCTTCGTAGTCATCCTCAGCATCCAACTGACCATGACGACCTTCATAAATCGCGTCAGCTAATTTGCCAACAATCAGTTTAATCGAACGGATCGCATCATCATTCGCTGGGATGGGGATATCTACAACGTCGGGGTCACAATTAGTATCCAACATAGAAACGATGGGGATACTCAATTTTTGACATTCTTGAACTGCATTATATTCTCGACGTTGGTCTACAATGACCACAACATCAGGAACTTTCCGCATGGTTTTGATACCACCAAGATACTTTTGTAGCTTCGCCATTTCCCGACGCAGCATAGAAGCTTCTTTTTTCGGCAACAGATCAAGGGCGCCAGTTTCTTCCCGACGTTCCAAATCTTTAAGACGTTCTACCCGTGTTTTAATGGTAGCCCAGTTAGTGAGCATTCCACCGAGCCAACGTTGGTTAATATAGTGAGAACCGCAACGAGAAGCTTCTTGAGCAATGATACCTGCGGCTTGACGCTTTGTACCGACAAACAGGAATTTTTTGCCCTGTTCTGCCTGCGATCGCATATAAGCATAAGCCTCTTCCATCAACTGTGCTGTTTGCACTAAATCGATGATGTGTACACCATTACGAGCGGTGTAAATATAAGGATCCATCTTAGGATTCCAGCGACGGGTCTGATGCCCAAAGTGGACTCCAGACTCCATCATCTGAGCCAAAGAAACAACTGCCATATTTTATCTACTCCTATTCGGGTTAAACCTCCATCCAGGCGTATTTCCACGAGAGAAACACCCGAACTCCCAGATGTGCGGAATTTCAAACAGCCATACTAGGGTAGCATATTTGAGGAAAGCTGACAGAAGTTGATTAGTCCTGAGTACTGGGGATAGTTATTGTTTCTTAGCCTCTGTAAAAGCGTCAAAAATCACTCATTACTCATTACTCATTACTCATTACTCATCACCCATTCCCCAGGGATTCCCGATAAGCTGCATAGACTCCCTTGACGTTGTACCAATTGAGGAAAACACGGGCAATTTCCAAGGCTAATTGGGGTTTGCCGGAGTTAATTAACCAGCCTAAGAGGGGAGCCAGAGTGCGCTCATTTAATAAACCATTGAGGGATAATAAACCCCACAGTAGGCGATGTAACCAAGTCATCTGAATCATCATGCGGACTTCCCAAGTGGGGTGTTTTTGATAAAATAAAACCCCCATTCTTCCCCTTTGAATTTCTTTGTCAATTAGCTGGGGTATTTCTTCTAAGCGAAAGGCTGGATGCCAGTGGTAGCCAACAGCTGCGGGACATTTGATTAACTTCAATCCCAGATTTTTGAGTCGGACTCCCAATTCTAAATCTTCCCAACCATAAAGCTGAAAACCTGTATCGAATAATCCAGCTTTTTCTAACCAGTACTTAGGAATAGCAACATTTCCGGTAGCAAAAAAAGCCGCAGAAAAGTCAGTAATTTTATAGGGTTCGGCTGTGGGATTATTAAAATTGCAGGTGTTGATGACTGCACCGTAGGTAAAAAATTTATCATTGCCCAGGTTAGCTTGACCTGCGAGCAGTGCGTTGGTGTGTGCTTGGAGAAAATCTTCTGTGACAACTAAATCACTATCAATGAAAATAATCATATCTCCCGTAGCTTTGGCAACTCCCAGATTCCGTGCTGCTGCTGCTCCCTGGTGGTCTTGTTGAAATACATGGACGTGGGGGAACTTTTCTTTGTGGGTTGCTAACCACTCAACTGTGCCATCGGTGGAACCATCATCGATGACGACAATTTCATAACCTTGTACGGATGCTGCTTGGTATTTCTGTGCTTCTAGGGCTAGTAAGCACTTTTCTAAAATCGGTAGACGATTATAGGTCGGAATTACAACACTAAAAAACACTATCTCACCCACAAAAACGATTACCCATCTTTAAAGATAGGACAATTCTGGCATTGCGACTGTTCCTAGTCATAGGTCAATTTTCAATTGATGGGGTTAGGAAAAGAAGGTAAATTGCTGGTGTCCCGTATTTCTGACCTATATATTCGCTAAGTTGAGGGAGATTTTAATTTCTACATAATTCTGTAAAAAGCTCGTACGGCTTTTTATTCTAGAATTGAGAGACTCAGTGTGTTGAGTGAGAAATTCCGTAGGTTTTTTGTGCTTGCGCTTAGGTTCGTCATCTTTGATGATTATCAGGGGAAGTATGTTTAAAATTATTCGCTGAAAGGCGAAATCTCAGTAGTGATGCAAAATCAGTGAGAAACTGATGATACTGGCTGTTTTCATTGTGGGGAGATTCTAACCTGAGACTTGCGATTGTGAAGGGGGTGTCGCACCAAGTAGAAGTTCCGTCGGCTTTATCGTTACAAATCGATAAACTTACCGAGGTAGTTTGCATATTTGGCGTTTAAATGGGACTCAGTTGCTTTTTCTGGATGATACCAATTAGAAAAGTGATGGCAGCCTGATTGATAGAACTTTGTGTGGGGAGGATATATATCATCTCTGTCAGAGAAGGTTGATTCAACAAAAGACTTCGGGTTACTTGAGCACACCTTTGGAGTTAGTGTAGTCTCTCGAATATAGGGAATATCTGACTTCAGCGATGTCAGGGTAAGGATGCGACTGTTTGATGTTTTCGCAAAATTTCCGAGTCAAGATGGTATGATTCTGATTTTTCCGATGTTTTTTTGGTTTCGTGCTGCGCTATCATTCATTTCCCAAGAATCTGTGTGTTTAAATTGCTGCTTTTGATTGATGTAATCTATGACTAGTTTTAATCGCTCTACCAGTCGTCGTTTGAAGAAATTAACGCAAATTCCTTCTGTTTGGGAGGGCGATCGCCGTCCGTTGTCATCGTCTCAAACTCTTGCTCCAGATTTAGATGCTAAGGGTGAGTGTATTCTCTGGGTGGACGGTTCCCAAGGTGTGGTGAGGGGAATGGATGTTGTCTCAGTAGAAAGTGGACCGGAAGCAATTGTCAGAACTCTGATGCGAGCGATGGAAAACCCCCACAGTCCTGCTAAACCTGCTCGTCCCCAAAGAATTGTGGTGCGCGATCGCGAAATCCAATTTTACCTCCGGGGAGTCTTACAGGACTTAGATATTGCCATTGATTACGTCCCAGAACTTCCTTTTATTGATGAGTTGTTTCGGGGATTTGCGGAAATTCTTGATAACCAAGTTCCGGAACTCCCTCCCCAGTATGCTCAAGCATTGCAGGAAAAAGCATCGGCAATTTGGCAAGCAGCTCCTTGGGAGTTACTAGAGGAGCAACAAATCCTCTCGATTGAAATTAATCGCTGGGATGTGGGCACTCTCTATGCTTCTATCATGGGGATGTTGGGCATGGAATATGGCATTCTCCTATACCGTTCCCAAGAATCTTTAAAGAGATTTCGCGCTACTATTCTTCATAATGAGGAATCCCAAGGACATTTAGAAGAAGCTTTTCTCAAACAGGATTGTCTGTTTCTCACCTTTGATAGTTCTGAGGATGATGAGGATGAGGAAGACATCTTTGATACTTTCCCCGGCTTGGGAACATCGGAATTAACACCAACTTTTGGCAATATTCACCCCCTGGAAGGGCTACGCTCAGTTTTGTATGACGAAGAAGCTTTAGCTGTATTGGTAGCTCTTGAAAGTCTCTACCGTTTTATTCGCGATCATCGCCGTCAGTTAAATGAGGAGGATTTTCCAATCCTGAGCCGCCGATATCGAATTTCCCTACCACAAACTGAGGATGATGTCAAAACAGTTTCTGTGACTGTGGCAACGATGCCAGAATTAGCTACAGAATTAGAGATATTGGCAGGTTACGACGAAGATGATGAGGATGATTGGGAAGATGATTTCGAGGCGCTTCCTGCTCTGCGAGATGATTTAATCCCTGAGGACTCCTTTTTAAGTGTGGGGGTAATCTCTTGGGAAATGCTGGAATTTTTGCAAACGGGGGCAGGGGTAAAATATTATCCAGCAGGAGAAATTACCCAGGAGGGTGATGGCTTACCTGTAATTTTAATTCAAACTTCCCGTCCCAAGGGTAAAACTGTGATTGCAAATATAGAGGAAGTTGGCGGATTGCAGGGAATTTGTTTTAATCCTGGTTCCGATCCTTTGGGTGGCGATCGCTATGATTTAGGTTTACTGCAAACTCAAAATGGGGACTTGTTCTTGTTTGGGGAATTTTTGGATGATGACCCCATCCATGTGGAAGCAAGGAGAAAATGGTATCAACGCTGCCAAAATACCCAGGGTTATTGCGGCTTAATTATTGCCAAGGGCTTAACTGGAGCATCTCGTGGCAATCCTCAACTCAAGGATATGATGGCACTTTTTGAAGCGCGATCGCTCTCACCCCAAGAACTCGGTTTAGGAACACTACAACTGATGACACAATTCCAATAGTAGGGAGAAAGGGTCAAATTTCTTGTCTGCTTCCCCCTATTCCCTATGCTTGCATTTTTTCAAAGAACTCCCCATATTCTTGGCTGACATTAGCAGCTAATGGCAAGATAAACTCACTTTGATTCAAGGTTGTAGCATCTGCCATTAAAACATTGCGTAAAGCACTAGAAATATTCTTCTGATCAATTGACACCGGAATGGGAGAATTTGCCCTAGTCAATAAACTAATAGTTTGAGCAATATTATCTGACCAGCAAAAATCAATCCACTGATCAGGTAAATTTGTGGCTGCTAAATTTTTTTGCTCCTGAGCAGAAGGATTCCCTGGTTTTACCCAGATATCTGCCCATAGAGACGTTCCAGATTTGGGCACAAAGGCTGTAAATTGCGGATAACGATTAATAAAAGGTAAAACCTCGTTTGACCAACCTACGGCTAGCCAGGTGTCACCTATTAGCAGTGGTTCCAGGTAACGGGTTGAACTATAAAACTTGGTTTGTTGATGTAAGGCTTTAAGTTCTGTTTCTAGGTTGCTAACTGTACTGAGTTTAGTTGTATTGTAGGATTTTCCTAACTTCTTTAAAGTTAAGCCGATGACTTCACGGGGTTGGTCGAGCAAAGAAATGCGATCGCCTAATTCTTTCCGCCATAAATCATCCCAATCTTGAGGTTGAATACCCAAGGATTTGAGTTTTTCCCGGTTATAAACTATCACAGTCGTTCCCCAACGGTAAGGGGCTCCCCAAATTTTCCCCTGACTATCAATTTCACCCTTTTCGTTGCGCCGGACTAAATTTTGCCACTTTGGGGGTAGTTTTGACCAGTTTTGCAACTTTGAAACATCCAAGGGCTGAATTAACTTTTGCTCAATCGCAGATTTTAACCAATAATCCCCCACTGTCACCAAATCAGCTACCTGGGGTTCTGGTTGTCCTAGAGGTAAATTCCATCCCTGTTTGGCTTGAGGTTCTTTTTTCTCTTGCCAATTCTGTAATTGCTGGAAAATATCTCCTAATTGTCCCTCCAAGGAAAACTCTAGTTTTGCCTGGGATTTTAAACTTTGGCGAAATTTCTCAACAACTTGCCCAGGAAGGGAATTTCTCAAAAATTTAACGGTGAGTTTGCTTGTATTGTTGTGACTACATCCTACCAATAGTTGTGAGATTGTAAGTGCTGTCGCTCCTTGTACAAAATATCGTCGATGCATCTATTTTGAGATTTACGATTTTAGGACATAACTATTGTCAATAGTCAATGGTTGCTGGTCAATAGTCAATACACTTGTGGTTATCTCTGGCAATATTCTATGGATAGGAGCGAGTAAATCGTCTCTTACACGGAAATTTGACCATAAACGCAGAAATTTCAGCTTTTCTCTTGATAGTACTTTTCTGCTTATCCCTACCTCAAAAGGTGAAGACAAGGGTAAAAAAGTCAATTGCAAAAATCCCCCAGTCATAATCAGCTTTTTATAGCAAAGAAAACTCTCAACTTCTTACCTATTATCAATATCTGCATATCTTTATCTTTTATACTGTTTTGCTTAATCTATCGCAATATTTGGGAAATAATTACTCTATTATTTAATCTATTTTTATTTATATTTAATTATTTAGATAATCTTGTCTCAATAAAGATATTAAAAATTAAAAAAATCATAAGTATGATTAACAGCTGCATGATATTGCATAACATATAAAGAAATAGGCGGAATGAGGGTATTAAATGGAGCCATTACAAAAGCAGGTCATAACCATGGGTTATAAGCTGGATGCCCTCTACCAAGTGATTGAGCAGCTAGACAGTAAAGTGTCTCAAGCGTTGTCTTCTAATAGCTTAGGAGCAACCCACGAGGATAGAGAAAATGGTTTAAAAAATAGCGAATCTGGGCGCTATCAGTTAAGAGGACATTTCAGCATTAACCCAGAAATGGAGCACAAGGATGTCTTAGTGGACGGGATGTATCCGGATACAACTCTACAGGGGGGAGAAAGAAGTCTAACACCAGAAATTCAAATTCAAAGACTAACTGCACAATTAACAGCAGCATATAACCGGATAGCGGCTTTGGAAGAGCAATTATTACTCAAGAGAATTCACTAAATTTGGGTAATTTCAGTCAATAGTCTATATTCCATCGCCAATTCGATTGACTTTGGACTATCGACTACTGATTTGAGCTAATTTATCCATTTGAGCTTCAATTGCTATTAATAATTGCTCCTGCTGCCACCCATAACTCAAACTCGCAGTAATGGCAGCACCACCAGCACCCATACCTTCTTTGACAAAGCCTGCTTCATAGGCAGAAAGTTGGGGATATTGGGATTGAGCAAAACTTAATTGAGTTGCGAGTAAGGTTGGGGGGCTAATGTGCAAATTTAAGCAGTATTGTCCGATGGAATCAGCTAATTTTGCTGTGTTTCCTCTAGAGTCTGCTGCTACCCAACGGGTTGTACCGATGGCGATCGCTGTTGGTTGCCAAGGTAAATGGAAAAAATCCGCGATTGCACTTGCCAAAGCATATACCGCTAACATTTGAGTTCCTCCTGCCAACATCACCCCACAGCTACGACTAGCGGCGATCGCCATTCCTGCAACTACCACTTGCATGGGATCACCGACTGCGGCAACTAGTTGTAAAGGATTGGGGGTAGTGTTTAGATGGTGGATTTTTGCCAAACCCTGCTGTACCACTGTCCATTTCTGACTGTGGTTGCATTCTGCATGACTACTATTTACTTTATCCTTGGCATCAATTCCTAAACCAGTTAAAATTCCCAAGGCTGTAGTTGTGCCACCGACAACACATTCACCGATAACTAAGTAGCCATTGCGAATATTTTGACTCAATCGTTCACCCCAGAGCATACCCTGGGTAAATAACTGTTCTACCGTGGCAATTGGCATCGCAGCAGCAGTTGTTAAGCATTCTGCGGGATTACCACCTAAATCGATTACAGGTAAATTTGGCGCTTGAGGTAAACCTGCATTGAATATATGGAGGGGAATTTGACATCCTTCCACGACTGCACGAGAAATCAACACAGGAGAAGCTCCCGCCGTCAATGGTGGTAAAGGATACTTTGGTTGGTGGTTCGCTCCGTAGTATAAAAATTCTGCATCCGCGATCGCCGTATATTTCCTATCTTCTGGAGTTAATCCTGCCGCAGAGATACCCGGAATCAAAGCTGTGGCTGTAAAACCCAACACACAGGCAAATATCGGTGTAGTTCCCTGAAAGCGATTTAACCATGCCTCACCCAGGGAAACTTGGTGGTAAATTTGAATCATCGAGTTTTGAATTTTGAATTCCGTGTAGCGGTACTTCCATCACAGTAAGTTGTGAAGCGTTCGTAGTGAGCTATTTTTTGCTTAAATCAAGGGCTAAAGCCCCTACTACAACCGTTTAAATTTAATGAGACCAGTAGCAGTCCACCAAGGAAACTTAGACTAATAAATTAATCTTACTAATGTACTGTACAGACGCAAGACCTTACGCCCCTACTCATGACTTATGACTCATTACTTACTCATAGTCCATCAAAACTTGTACCCAACGGGGGGGACGGGGAATCGGGTTGCCTAAACGATCCAAAAGCAGCCACGCAGCTAGATGAACAACAAATAGATAGAGAAAATTATTCAATAAAATAATGGCGATCGCGCCAATTTGAATCCACATGACACTCGGAGTTGCCAAAATACTCAACTTCAAAAATACCCACTCGGTAAATTGTGACACTTGATTAATCACATAAACCCACAAATCCTCTGACGACAACACAGACAGCAACCATAACCGGAAAAACACCCCTAGAGTGCCTAGTAAGGCACTTAAGCTCATAGAAACTAGCCAAGGAGTCCTACGACACCAACAATAACCTAACAACACACCCATAAAAGCAAAAGGCATGACAAACAACATACTACGAGTCGGACCCATCAATACAGTTAATAACAGTCCAGATGTAATTGCTGCCATCCAAGCTGCCCGTCTACCCCAACGCAGATAAACTAGAGCAATGGGAATTGGGAAAAATATCCTTAATACAGGACCCAAGGGGAAATAAAAATTAATAAACCAAATCAAACTGGCGGTACTTGCCAAAAATGCCGTTTCCACCATGGGTAAAGGTGTATTTGGTTTGATTGGGGGTTGAGTTAAATTATCAGATAAGTTTTCTGGTTCAGTAGTCATGAATCTGGGTGACAGGTAATAGGTTTATAGGAATCATCTGGGATTTGGTTTAGCTGGTGCTGGTACTGACGCAATTACCTATTTTAGTGGGTTGCCTAGATAGTCTAATAAAATTCGTGCGTTGGGCTATACAAGGGAAATTGATTTGGCATCAACTTGTTTTTATTTTCCCTGACGACCTATCCTCCTATTACCAATTACCCAAGTCAGATTAAACAATCATTCTTTCCAAAGCAGAAACATCAGGGATGCAAATAGTATCCTGATCACGTCTAATCAATCCTTTTTTTTCTAACCTTGTCAAGACTCGCGTTACAGTTTCCCGTGCTAAACCACTTAAACTACTTAATTCCCGATGGGGAAGGTTGGGTATTTCAGTACCAGATTGTGCCTTTTTACCCTGTCCCTCCGCCAAAAATAACAAAGTATCAGCTACCCGCGACTGACTGTCAGATTCACGTAACCTCAGACGACGATTAACCTGACGCAAACGTCGCGCCATTAATTGTGACAACCTGACACCTGCTAAGGGTTCATGGTTAAGGAGCTTGACAAAGTCCTGGGATGGCATACTACCAATAACAGTAGTTGTTAATGTAATCACATCAGTAGAGCGGGGTACTTCATCTAGAGCTGCCATCTCACCAAATAATTCCCCCTTGCCAAGAATATTTAAGGTTACTTCTTTGCCTTCTAAATTATAGGTACGGATTTTTACCCATCCATCCATAATGAAGTAGACGGAGCCACCCCAATCATTTTCTAACAAAATTACCTGGTTTGCCGGATGAGTACGGGTGACAAGATGAGTTAGGGTTACTTCCACGACATTATCCGGGAACCCATGAAAAAAGGGGACTGAATTCATCCACGGATTGCCAGGAGTCTGGGAGTTGTATCGGTCTTCCATTAGGGCATCTTTTGCATTCGATTAGCAGTCTACAAAATTAATCACAGCACTTGTTTATCAGTATGAACTATTGGGTTACAAGACTCACAGAAAAACAAAACTAGAATATCTTACATAACTTCAGTTGCAGTTAAAAAGGTAATTTATCAAGTTAAGTATAAGACTTGAGTAACCCGCTTTTTTGGGCTTGGGCACTGGGAAAAACTCGGTTTCTCTCTCAAGGATTAGATTTATGGTAATTCTCCAAAATCTAGCTACACATAGACAGTAGGGAGCAGGGGGAGAATTATCTGTAGCCAGAATGGAGACAAATGGTATTAATACTCAAAGAATATCTCTGATTCAAGTCTAGTATGAGTATCCCTGAACGTTTCGCTACAATATGGGATGATTTCTCTCTTGGTATTTCTGCCAATTTGCGACAAATAGTATTCCCTAAGACATATTTACATAAATGCATTACCGTGTATGAGTTTTGCTATTGTCAAACATCGCCTGATGAGTAACATAATTGCAGTAGTTGTAAAGTAACTCCCGCACGGATATATAAAATTATCGTTAAGGTAAATCAACGTGACTTCCCGCACCACTGAAATTCAAACACTAATTGCAGATGTTGACCGTTTACTCTCTAACAAGCGCCTTTCTAGATTATTCCCGACTCCAGAACAGGAAGTACGACAAACCTTAGAACATATTCGGGAGTTTTTGGTGCAATGTGCAGCAGAAGAGCAACAAAAGTCCCAACCGTCGCCACTTCTGGCGAAACTAGCAGATAGGGGGCAACAACAATCTTCTTCAGAGGTGACTGGGCAAATGACACCTGGGGATGTGTTAGCACCTCTATACACAGAAATTACAGAGTTACTTCAGGAAAGAGCCAATCTAGTGGCAGAAATTCGCCAATTAGAGCAAAAAAGGTTACAAAATTACTCTCTTACCCAGCAGGTAGCCAACCAGGAACAGTTAATTGCGGATTTTCTCCAAGTTTTAGCCCATCGTGTCGGTGGGAACGTGTCGCCACAGATTTCAGAGAGTCGGGTAAAATCAGTTCCTGGGCAGTTACTAAGTATTGAACCGAGGGGAAGTAAATCTGATGCAGCATTAGCCGCTTTAGAGTCAGCAATGAACTCATCATCCTCCAATTCAGTTGAAGCATCCTCAGAAGCACTGAAACATTTAGCAGCCTTAACTCAAAATTTAGATCAACGTTTACTAGCCTTAGATGGTACGGTGAACGTGGTTTTTGAAGCATTAGAGCGCAATATCTATACATATCAAGAATCTTTATCTCAGGCGATCGCCAAGATGTATAGTCAAGGCTTGCAGGGGGAGCAAATCCTAGTCAGTTTAATTAATAATTTGGCTCAAGAGTTACAAATGCAACTGCCTAGTAGTGAGCCGTTTACGATTGATTTGCGACGACGTACGGAAAATCTAGTTGCAGCGCCGGAAATTTTAGGTTTACAAGCGGCGGATACTACTACAACTCAACATGATGTTAATACGCATAATGCCAGTATTGACAGTAACCTAGAAAGTCCTGATACTGCGGCAGTGGTTACACCCACAGATTTCGAGCAGGTGGTTTTGCAGTGGCAATCAGAATCTGACTCTTCCCTGGAAAATGCTGCCCAGGATGAGGTAGAGCAACTGTACGCGAGTCTATTCGGTACAGAGGAGTTTACCCAAACAGAGACTTCCGAGAAGATTCAGCAAGCTGCTAGTGTTTTAAAGGAGGATGTTCAACCTCCAGAAAATCTTCCAACTGAGACAGAAACATCTATAGATGATTTGTTTCCTGATACGACAGAGACACCAGAAAATCTTGAGGTGACTTCTACAAACCAGGTAGAAACATCCATAGATGATTTGTTTCCTGAGACGACAGAAACATCGGAAAATCTTGAGGTAATTTCTACAAACCAGGTAGAAACATCCATAGATGATTGGTTTCCTGAGACGACAGAAAGTAGTGAAAATACTCAAACTCAGTTAAGATTAGATACTTCAGACAACGAAACTGTGGAAGCCATAGATTGGCAGCCCGCCCCCACTGAAAACATCGCAGAAACTGAGTTAGAGCGATTAATTTTGACAGCAGATAGTCACAGTTCTGATTCTCCTACGAAGATACTCACAGACAGTGATACGAATGCTGCCGATCCTTGGTTTGATGAACCAGACACCAATTTGTTAGAAGTTGGGAATGTTACCCCAACAGAGCTAGAGCCAGAAATTTCCACAACCCTGGAATTACCACCCACAGCAGATACAGTTACTTCCCTAACAGAGCTGTTGCCACCAATTAGTGAGGCAGAATTACCTCATCCAGAAGTTGCCAAAACTCCCCTTGCCGCAATTACTCTTGACACCCCACCAGAAACAGAAGAAGTACTGAATATCGACAATTCAGAAGCATATGTGATTGCCTCTCCCCAGGAAAACTTGTTACCGGAGATAGTTGAAGCGGGGGAAGAAGTATCAAATATTGCCCTAGATGCGGAGCATTTACAGCAGTTACAGGATGATTTGGCAAACTTAGACGAGAATGTTGATGGTGAGTTAGAAGTAGGGGAAGAGACAACAACACCCCTGACAGAACCTGTAAAAGATGTAACCCCTGTACCTTTAGAAAACGAAAAAAAAAAGCAAGAGACATCACCCAAAGGCAACATTCCTTTACTCTCCATCACTCCTCCCCCCGGCAAACCCCAAGAAACCGCACCCAAACCCCCAGAGTCAGTATGGTATCTCGGCATTGATTTAGGAACAACGGGAATTTCGGCAGCTTTATTGAATCGTGCCAATACCGAAGTATATCCTCTCTTTTGGTCAGCAGAAAATCCCTCGGAAAATTCAGCCAAGGCAAGAACCTTCCGTTTGCCTGCGGAGGTGTATTTACCACCAAATGCCATTAATCCCCAACAACAATCAGAAGTAGCCCAGAATCCATTTTCTGCCCAGTTGAAGACATATTTACAAATCGCCCTACCCTTCAAAAGTGAGCGACAGAAATGGGAACCCATACTACAACTAAATGAAATGGCAACCATTCCTTTGGTGTGGGTGGTGCGATCGCTCTCCAAATTACTCTTAACCTTGAAGGCTGATCGTAATAGTACTACCTTGGGTTTAACTGCTTCGGCTGTGGGCTTGAATCAAGAAGCTTTCCGGCAGATAATTAATGATTTAGCGGGAGTTATTTGTACTTGCCCCGCAGAATGGACAGAACAATATCGGTTTAATATTCGGGAAGCTTTGCTAGTCAGTAAATTAGTACAGCATCCCCAACAGGTATTTTTCCTCGAAGAGGCGATCGCCAGTTTGTTGCCAGAGTTAGATGGTGGTTATGGAGAAACGGTGAAGTTCCATACCTACCAAGGAGCGCACCCTGTTAAAACTACCGATCAACCCATACAGGGCAGTACCCTAATTATCAATATTGGCACTGCGGGTACAGAAATGACTTTGGTGGATTTACCAGAAACCTTGGAAGAACTCACCCATGGTGATTTCATGCTCCACAGTTTTGCCTATGCTGGCAAGGGAATTGAACAAGATATTATCTGTCAGTTGCTGTTTCCAGAAAAATGGCGGCAACCTCGTAGCACCAGTACCGGGGGAAATCAGACAGTTAGTAGCAATCCCTGGCAATGGCAATCACCGATTCCGAACTTAGAAAATATGCGTTTTTCCAGTTTAGGCTTAGAAGTGTTAAGCTTGCCTAGGGCTGGGGAACCAGATACCGTGGAGAGAATTCGTTTGCAACAACAGTTAGAAAGCTCTCTGTTAGGTAAAGCGGTACAAGATGCGGCGATCGCCCTAAAATTAATTTTACAGCACCAAGATTCCTTTACCCTGGAATTAGCAGACCAACGTTGGGTACTACAGCGTCGAGACTTGGAAAGTCAGGTGTTTGTCCCCTTTGTCCGTCGCCTCAACCGTGAATTGAACAAGTTACTTGTGGCTAAGGGTATACCTACCGAAGCCATCAACCAAGCCATTCTTACAGGTGGTACCGCCAGTCTCACCGCCGTCTCTCGCTGGTTACGCCAAAAACTCCCCAACGCCAAAATTGTCCAAGACCTTTACTTGGATGAAAATGCTACACCTTGCTGTAGTCGAGTCGCCTATGGCTTATGCCTATTACCCCTACATCCCCAGGTTTTAGACGTTCCCCGACAACAGTATACGGACTACTTCCTGTTCACAGAATTACTACGTCTTGTGCCAGAGCAACCTCTTTCCTTTGGGGAAATCATCCAGCTATTTGAGGAGCGGGGAATTAATACCCGTAGTTGTCAGCAGAGATTAATGGCTTTTCTCGAAGGTGAAGTACCTTCTGGCTTGACACCATCCCAGTTTAATGCAGGTTGGTTGAGCCAATTTTCACGGGAGAATCCTGAATATCGGGCGATCGCCACTGCACCCCTGTTTGAAAAGCAAGGAAGTCTCACCTACCAATCCAATCCCCAACAATTGCAAGCACTACGCCGCTATATCGATGCCATCAAAGGTAGCACCATGCAATCCCTAGAAGAACCCTATACGGTGAACTTCGCAATTGGGGCGATAGTTTAGGAATAGGGTATGGGGGATACACCTAGGGACTAGTAGTCTGTCAAATGTGAATTGGGGGACAAGGGAGACAAGGGAGACAAGGGAGACAAGGGGGACGAGGGGGAAATATCCCTCAAATTTGAATTGGGGGACAAGGGAGACGAGGGGGAGATATCCCTCAAATTAACCTTGACAGAGTACTAGGTTATGTAATTTGAGCCTTTTTTGGGGTGACAAATTCATGCAAAAACCGTAGCTCCCCTGCTTTTTGATTCATTCCCCCCACTCCCCTTCTCCCCTTTCCCCCACTCCCCTTCTCCCCTTTCCCCCCTGTCTCCCCTGTCTCCCTACTCCCCTTTCTCCCCTGTCTCCCTACTCCCCCGACATTTCCACCACTGCTTGACAATAACGAATGAGAGTCGAGAGGCGATCGGCAATACTTTGCAATCTAGTTGCAGCAGTCACCGTCTGTTTTGCTCCCTGGAAAAACATCACATCCATTTCCAATAACCGTAACTGCTTACTCATTTCTGTACGGTAAGACTGCACCCGACTATAATTTGGACTTTCCGTGTCTGTTTCCGCTAAAGGTACAATCTCCCCTTGGAAAAATTGCTGCAAAGATGTCAAACTCCGACGTAAAGCCAAGGGATCAGGTTTCTGTGCAGCGATCGCCAAACGCAAATCTTCAAGGTTCGTGGCAAATATGTGATATTTCTGGAGATTAGAAGACATTCCCGGCTGTTTAAGATACTATTAATGTCAAGAAATTTTTCCTATACGATAAAGTTTTTTAAACTTTTCTCAACTATATATTGCCTCAGATAACTTTTGAGGCGGATTTTGCTTTTTACCATTTTCCAGGATTATCATGCTTGACACCCACCCCGGATGATTTGCCCTACCCTTATAAGCAATCATCCCATCATGCTTTTTCTAACCACATCTGACTAGACAAAAATCCTGTCGGCAACACCGTCAATTTTGTCTATTTGACAACTTAACCACCGATCACCTCCAGTCGCGATCGCTATGAGCAGCACAATTTCTACCATTGATATCACTATTCCGGATTGGTTACAACATTGCCTAGATGATTCACCAAAAGAATGTGTCGAAACAGAAGACGACCGAAGGCATAATGATATGGATTTGATTTGCAAAGCTTTTGTCTTTGCCTATCAGCTACACAAAGGACAATACCGGAAATCAGGGGAACCCTATATCTGTCATCCCGTTGCCGTAGCCGGACTGCTACGGGACTTAGGAGGTAGTCCTGCTATGATAGCAGCTGGATTTCTCCATGATGTAGTGGAAGATACAGATGTCACAATTGAAGAAATCGAGCAAAGGTTTGGTGCAGAAGTCAGACGGTTAGTAGAAGGTGTCACCAAACTTTCTAAAATTAATTTCAAAAGCAAAACCGAAAGTCAAGCAGAAAATTTTCGGCGAATGTTCATGGCAATGGCTCAAGATATTCGTGTCATTGTGGTGAAACTTGCAGATCGTCTGCACAATATGCGGACAATGGAAGTTATGTCAGAAGAGAGTCGTCGTCGCAATGCTCAAGAAACAAAAGATATTTTCGCTCCCCTGGCGAATCGCTTGGGGATTTGGCGTTTTAAGTGGGAATTAGAAGATTTAGCCTTTAAATATCTCGAACCTGAATCTTTTCGCCAGATTCAACAATTAGTTGCTGAAAAACGCGGAGCTAGGGAAGAAAGACTGACTAATGTTATCGATATTCTGAAAAACCGCTTGGCAGATATGGGGATTCATTGCCTAGAAATTAGTGGTCGCCCCAAGCATCTTTACAGCATTTATCAGAAGATGCAACGTCAAAACAAAGAATTTCATGAAATTTATGATTTGGCGGCATTGCGCTTGATTGTGGAAACAAATGAGGAATGTTATCGAGCCTTAGCCGTAGTTCATGATGTCTTCCGCCCTATTCCTGGTAGATTTAAAGATTACATCGGGCTGCCTAAACCAAATCGTTACCAATCGCTACATACGGGTGTTATTGGACCCTGGGGACGACCATTAGAGGTGCAGATTCGCACCATGGAAATGCATAGAATTTCGGAATATGGGATTGCTGCCCACTGGAAGTATAAAGAAACCGGCACTTCCCATATAACGCAGATGTCAAACGCTGATGACAAGTTTACCTGGCTGCGGCAATTATTGGAATGGCAGAATGATTTAAAAGATGCCCAAGAATACCTAGACAGCATCAAAGATAATCTATTTGAGGATGATGTTTACGTCTTCACCCCCAAGGGAGACTTGGTGGCATTGAGTGCTGGCTCCACCACCGTTGACTTTGCCTATCGTATCCATACAGAAGTAGGAAATCACTGCGCTGGAGCGAGGGTAAATGGGCGGATGGTTCCTTTGTCTTCTCGGTTATCCAATGGGGATATCGTGGAGGTAATGACCCAAAAAAATTCCCACCCCAGTTTAGATTGGTTGAATTTTGTCAGAACTTCTGCCGCCAAGAATCGGATTAAACAATGGTATAAACGTTCTCGACGGGACGAAAATTTAGCACGGGGACGGGAATTATTAGAGAAGGAACTGGGCAAAACTGGGTTTGAAAATCTGCTCAAGTCGGAACCTATGCATACGGTGGCGGAGAAATGCAACTATCACTCGGTAGATGATTTACTCGCAGCTTTAGGGTATGGAGAAATTACCCTGAATTTGGTGCTGAACCGTTGGCGAGAAATTGTTAAGGAGAAAGAACCCGCTTCTGGGACAATACCTGTAAATATTCCCACCTCCTCACCCAAAACCAATAAAGAAGCTGCTCCTGTTCGCTTTACAGATTCGCCGATTTTTGGAGTTGAGGGGCTAGTCTATCATCTGGCGGGCTGTTGTACACCAATTCCTGGGGAACCAATTACGGGAGTAGTCACACGGGGGCGGGGTATTTCCATCCATCGCCAAGGCTGTCATAATTTAGAAACAGTAGAGTGCGATCGCCTAGTGCCTGTGAGTTGGAATCCAGGTATTGAATATAACGGAAGACCCCAAAGTTATCCTGTGAATGTCCAAATTGAAGCTTTAGACCGAGTGGGAGTTCTCAAGGATATTCTTTCACGTCTGAGTGACCAGGGGATTAATGTCCGTCATGCCAACGTCAAAACAGCACTCAATCAACCAGCGTTAATCGACTTAGGTATCGAAATCCGCGATCGCCCGCAGTTAGAACAGGTATTCACCCAAATCAAAAAGATGAGTGATATTCTCAATATTCGTCGTGTCGGGCAAATTGATGGGTAATTCGTAATTCGTAATGCTCCCTGCGGGAGAGCTAACGCGAACGTAATCAATAAAGTCTTATCTAGTAAGGCTTTCAGGGTTTGTATCTATTTCACTATTTTCGTGAAATGGTATCAGGGGAATGGGGATAGAAAAAACCCTCACCCTTTTCCCCGACACCTAAACCTTAAGCAGGATAAATCCTGAGGCGGCGATTTGGCTCTTCTCCGAAGCTATGGGACTTGAGACGGTAATGTTCTACCAACTCATGCTGCATCTTGCGTACAGAGGCAGAGCGAGGCAGTAGTTCCACTGGTTGTCCCTTGGGGATAACTATTTGTTCTACTGCCAAACGTGCTTCTTCTAGAGCATCCATTTCGTCATCTGTACCGTTGTGGAGAAATAATTGCAGTTCTCTTTCATCGGTAAAATCCGGATCATCGATGTTGAGCAAGCGCCGCAACCCCCGCGAAATTTGGGGAATGGTACTGGCTTTAATCATGTGGATGGGAACTTGTCGCGCTTTTGCCATTTGCCTGAGTTTGGCATGGTTTTTGACGTGCGATCGCAACGCTAAAATTGCATCAGCACTATCAATATCTTTTGTCAATACCACAGGCAAAGTTAATACCTGTACCACCTGTTCGAGTTGAGAGCGACTGACACCGTAGGGATATATATGCAAGGGCAAATCTTCACCATTTGGTCCAGCAGACTGACTGTTACTAAACCCAATACTGTCCGTAAAGCCCATGGATTGGTCTAACAAACGGTCAAATTCAACCTGTCCAGGATTTCTATCTCCAGAGGTGAGGGGCAAAGGTAGCATCTGTCCAGAAGAGCGCCAGCCATTAGCTTGACGTGCTGGCATCAGGGATTCTTCCCCACTAATAGCATGATGACGATTGCCACCATTACCATTAATTGCTGTCAGATGACGCACAACTTTGACTTTACCTTCTTCATCCACAGTGCGTACCTGGGGAGTGGGCTGGTGTCCGCGCAGTAAACTATCAACGGTGTCCGCGACGCTTTCATGGACTACCCAACGTTGCCGCTCTGTCATCTCCACGGCAATTTCAAAGGTGGGTGGTGCTTTGCGCTCCAAAACCGTTTTTTGGCTACCCCGTCGTCTAGCCTCATCATCCCCGAGGGTGACAGCTTGAATACCACCGACTAAATCCGATAAAGTGGGGTTTTTAATCAGGTTCTCGATTTGGTTTCCGTGGGCAGTTCCAACTAACTGTACCCCCCGTTCGGCGATGGTGCGCGCTGCTAAAGCTTCTAGTTCCGTACCAATTTCATCAATGACGATGACTTCTGGCATATGGTTTTCCACTGCCTCAATCATCACCTGATGTTGCTGTTCCGGGCAAGCAACTTGCATGCGCCTAGCTTTACCAATTGCCGGGTGAGGTACATCTCCATCCCCAGCGATTTCGTTGGAGGTGTCAATAATCACAACTCGCTTATGCAACTCATCCGCTAAAACCCTGGCTATTTCCCGGAGAGCGGTAGTTTTTCCCACACCGGGACGACCCAGCATCAGAATTGATTTACCTGTTTCCACTAAATCTCGAATCATGCCGATGGTGCCAAATACTGCCCGACCGACACGACAAGTCAAACCGATGATTTTACCACTGCGGTTGCGAATGGCACTGATACGATGCAGGGTTTGCTCGATACCTGCTCGGTTATCGCCGCCAAAGGTTCCCACTCGCTTAATACAATCGTCTATCGCATCCTGAGTAACGGGTAATTCACTCAGATACTCGGCTTTATGGGGAAACCGAGCTTCTGGGCGACGACCTAAATCCAAGACCACTTCTACTAAACTATCTCGTTGAGGATGCTGCTCTAATGTCTGCCGCAGGTCTTGGGGCAATATCTCTAACAACTTTTGGAGATCGTCTGTAATCGTCATGCTCTGTTATGGTGACGTTTATGGGGTGGGCGGTGGCGCGATCGCAAATTAATCAACGCCTTGCTGTGACTTGAGCTGGGAAACGAGAGAATGGGCAAGCTCTACTGCCTGCCAGAGCAATTCTGGTTCATCTTCTAAGCGGACTGTTGTTTTGACACTGGTGTGACTCACCTCCCTAGTTTCTAACTTGTCTAACACTGGTGACAGCAATACCCTGGCATAGCTACCGTAGGCTACACCTGATATATGGGGTGGTTGACATTTGTCATGGGCAAGTAATCCTAGACTGCGCAATTTCGCGACGGTATAGCTGTTTGTTCCCCCGGCTAATTGCACATATCCTGGAAGATTTGCTGTCAAAACTTTTTGTCCTAATTTAACGGCTGCGAGGGTGGTACCATCGCCAATATCACCGCTCATCGAACGACCATCTGTTTGCCAAACGAGGGCTATATTATGGGCAGCGATCGCCTCAGAGATGACTTCATACAAAGCGCGGAGGTATGCAATCATCCCTGCTCCATCGGGACAACTGATTGCCACTAGTTTGAGGTTTCCCACCCATGGTAAGATAGCTTGCCACAGTCGTTGGAATTCGCTCAAGCGTCCAACTTGTGTATGAATTTCGATGGCATCCACCCCTGATGAGAGAATCAATGGCGCGATCGCTCCCGGTGTGATTACATAATTTGATGTATAAATCCTACCATAGGGACAAATTGGTAGGCAACGCCCGCAACCATAACACTTGTCAGGGATAACCCCAGAAAAGTTGTTTGTTATACCTGCAAATTCAATTGCTTGGGCAGGGCAAACTTTTTCACAGGGACGGTGACAATCAGGGGGACATTGTTCTGGGTCAAATTCTGCTTTGCGGAAATGGGGGTCTTCCCCATCATTGAGACTAACCATTAAAAATGGTAAATTGCCAGAATAGGCAAATCCTCTACGCTGAGCTTCGACACCGATTTGCGCTGCTATTTGTAATCCTTGATAGGCAACGGCAACCACTGCTGGGTCAGCTGCAACATCAATACAGTCAGCTCCTGCCAAAGTATAGGCGATCGCCAAGCTTCTTACCGCAGGCAAATGTTGGAAACTGGCTCCGCAGATCAACTTGAACCAGTGACCTTTGTTTAGAGAACGTAAAGGGTTGAGCAGTTCAGTCACATCTCTATTATGCAATGGGACTGAAAATCTAGACAGCAAATATGGGAAAAATAGAAATTATCTTAACTTTTTCTCAAAATACTGCATGGAAGAGGGAAAATACCTGGTACTTTATATCACACAGTACGTAATTCAATGATTAAGTTAAAAGAGTTACAACGGATAGGATAAAGTTTTTTATCCCTATGTGTGGAATTTAGACAGGTAAGGATAACCGGAAAATTATGTTTACTCAACATTTTGTTGTCGCTCACTAAAAGCATACATATTTTCTAATCCACACTGAATATTTCCTTCCTCAGAATTGTGTTCAACAAGAGCATTCTGGAGGGGAGCGGTATAAGCACAGAAGAGATTACGACCTTTTTCTTTAGCTTGATAAAGTGCTTTATCACTAGCAGCGATTAAATTTTCGGGAGAATATTGATGATGTGGCATAATCGCAGCAATCCCAATACTTAAAGTTAAATATTGACTAATTGGTGAATTGCGATGGGGAATTTTTAAATCTCGAATATACATTTGAATATTTTCAACGACACGGATTGCACCGGACAAGGTAGTATTAGGCAAAATGACAGCAAATTCTTCGCCACCATAGCGAGCAACTAAATCCGCAGGTCTTCTGACAGCATTTTGAATCCCGTGGGCAACTTGCTTTAAGCAATTATCTCCGGCAATGTGTCCGTAGGTATCATTATAATATTTAAAGTAGTCAATATCGCATAAAACAAATGCTAGAGAAATTTTATCTCTTGCGGAACGTTGCCATTCCCGTTGTAAATAATCATCTAAATATCTGCGATTGGCAACTTGCGTTAAACTGTCTGACCAAACTAAATCTTGTAATTGCTGATTAGCTTGACGTAAAGCTTCTTCTACTTGTCTACGTTTGGCGATTTCTGAACGTAAAATAGAATTTTGTTCTAGTAATTTCGAGTTTGTTGCTTGTAGCTGATTTTGTAAATTCTTAATGACTAATTGATTATGTACTCTTGCCAAAACTTCTTCACACTGAAAAGGTTTAGTAATATAGTCTACACCACCTAGTTTCATCCCTTTAACTTTATCAATCACATCATCAAGTACACTAATAAATATAATTGGTATCTCCGATGTCTGACTATCAGATTTTAAGTGTTGGCATACCTTATACCCGCTCATATCTGGCATATTGATATCCAGTAAGATTAAATCTGGAGCTTGGGTTTGACAAGCAATTAAAGCCATCTGTCCATTCAATGCTTTACGGACTTGATAACCTTGAGTGGTAAGAATAGTAGACAACACACGAAGATTATCTAGCTTGTCATCAACTATGAGAATATTGGCTTTCTCTGTGTTCGCTGACTGTTGATTCATGTGTTTACTCTGAAAAAAAGACTAATGATGATACCTATCAAAGAAATTCCAGAAGGGAAAAGGGATAAAATCTTTCATGACTGAGAGTAAGCTCTGCCAAAATTGATTTGGGTATTGGCAAGTTAATGATGATTGCTTGCATTCCTCAACATCGTCTATTTTGAGAACTTTTTAACTTCAGATATTGCTTCCTGAAGTTGCAATCACAAAAGTTTTCATGATGAATAAGTTTTAAATCATAAATTTTGGATGCATAATTCCTATCAGAGATAGAATTGTTACACCCATTCTCCAAATAAGCTACACCCTGTTACAGAATTAAACAGGCTTATAGAGATTCTCTGTATTTTGGCGATCGCTATTGCCGTTAATGAGCAATCATGATGTTTTTGAGACTAGGGAACTGATTTTGTCTCTACACTGAGGAAATTAAATAGTACAACAGTTGTAGATGGCAAAGGTGAATATTATAAATCTTGTGGGTTAGCTTACCATTGAGGCGCAGAGAGAAGCAAGTCTAGAGCTAATTCCGGAGCAATTGCCACGGAAAAGAGGAATCCTTGGGCAAAATCACAGTTAAGTTTTTGGAGTTGTGCAAGTTGTTCCTGGGTTTCTACTCCTTCGGCGATCGCCCCCATTCCCATGGAGTGAGCAATGTTAATCATCGCAGAGACTAATCCTAGACTCTGTTGATTTTCTAGCATACGTAAAACGAAAGACTTATCTATTTTTAAAGCATCCATGGGAAAGCTATGGAGATAACTTAAGGAAGAATAGCCCGTACCAAAGTCATCCATAATTAATTTAATCTGGCGAGCCTGTAATTCTTTGAGGATAGTTTTCACACTATCACTATTTTCCATTAAGGCACTTTCTGTAATTTCTAAATCTAAACTCCTGGGATCTACTTGGGTATCATGTAATATTTGGTCAACTTTGGCAAGGAAATTAGTTTGCAAAAAAATTTTCGGCGATAAATTTACACTGACTTTTAATTTTTGTTTGATTTCGGGATACTTTTGCCATTGACAAAGGGTTTCACATACAGATTGCAAAACCCAAAAATTTATCTGATTCATCAATCCTGTTTCTTCGGCAACGGGCAGAAAATCTGCGGGGGGAACTATTCCCCTGGTGGGATGCTGCCAGCGAATTAAGGCTTCAAAACCAGCTATATCACGATTTTTGATATTAATAATTGGTTGATAACAAATTATAAATTCTTGCCGTTCTACGGCTCTTCTTAAATCATTTTCTAACTCTAATAACTTCAGAGCTTCTTGATGCATAATCGGGTCAAAAACATGGTATCTTGCCCTACCCATGGCTTTGGCTCTATACATTGCAGTGTCAGCATCCCTGAGCAAAAATTCTGATTTCTCATAATCTTTATTGCCCAAAATAATCCCAATACTGGCATTCATGAACACTTCATAACGAGATAATGGAAATGCTAAATAAAGCTGTTTGAGAATGTCATCAGCAATTTTAGTCACCATTTTAATATCAGTAATATTTTCTAAAAGAATGGCAAATTCATCACCACTGAATCTCGCCAAAGTATCGAAAGGACTAATAAATTGCTGAAGTCTGCGAGCAATGGCAACTAATAGCTCATCTCCCACTAAATGACCTAGGGAATCATTCACAACTTTAAAGCGATCGCAATCTAAAAACAAAACTGCAAATTGATAGTTTTGCTCTTGTTTTGCACGAGTTAAAGCCTTATCTAAACGTTTAATAAATAAAACTCGATTGGGTAAACCAGTCAGGGAATCATGCAGTACGATATCTAACAGCTTATTTTGTAAATGCTGGCGCTCATTAATTTCTTGTTGGAGCTTATGTAAAGTTTTTTCTAATTCAAATGTCCGTTCTCTGACCCTAATTTCTAATTGTGTATTTAATTCTAAAATTTCTTGACGGGCACTAATTAATGATAATTGATTTTTAATTCTAATTAAAACTTCTTCAAATTCAAATGGTTTAGTGATATAGTCAACACCACCCACTGCAAACGCTTTTACCTTATCAAAAACATCATCTAATGCGCTGATAAAAATCACCGGGATATCATTAGTTGATTCTTGGGATTTTAAACGCTGACAAATTTCATAGCCATCTACTTCTGGCATCATGATATCTAAAAGAATCAAATCTGGTAAAACAGTTTGACAAGCAATCAATGCCATTTGCCAGTTTAACGCTTTCCGAACGTTATAACCCTGCTTGGTTAACAACGAAGATAACACCCGCAGGTTATCCGGTGTATCATCAATAATCAAGATATCTTTTTTTTCAGGGTTTAACCGTTCGTGATTCATTCTGCATTCGCTCTACTCAATTTCTAGGATGTTTCTCAAATAGATACCTGACATTTGTCAGGGTATAGCACAGACAAAAAAAATTATCTTTGCCTTTTTCCCACTAGCGATCACCTCTGTTGTCTGAGATTTGAAGTGGGATGATATATTTTACCCTCAGATACCTAATTTGTTGTCAAAAGCATTCATCCTCACCGTGATAATTATCACAATCTAACACGACTGAATACTTATAGTCACAGAATCAACATTTGAGGCTACTTTTTATTTTCCACCAGAAAATAGAAATCGCAAAACTGAGGTCACAAAATTTCTATAGCTTCACCCTTGGTGACATTTATCACAGTTGCATAGGAAGCTAATCTAGTATTTATACTTAAACGATAATAGTGATTAAAACGAGAGTTTATAGCCCACGGAGGTAGAGTTTGTTGCCGTTTGCTGACAAAGACTTTTTGGAATTGGGAGTCAGCTTCTCCCGTAAAGGAGTCACGAGTGGGAACTATACAACGTTGACAGGGGTTAATCCCCAAAAATTTTACATTCCCTACCTGAAAAGGAATCAAGCTTCCTTCCTCACCATACAAACTATCTTCCCAGAAAGCAGGAACTCCATCAATTTCCAGATTAGCGCGGATACGGCGACGCATTTCTGCCACACTCATATCTGGATACCAACTAGCCACCTCAGTTAAGGTAGCAGAACTGATGATGGTGGGTCCTGGGGATTTGGTATCATCGGGAAAACCCTGAATCAGATTTGCTTGTAACTCTACAGAAAAGCCAAAAAAAAGACTGAGATAATTTTCTAAGGATTGTCTTTCTCTATCGAGATGAAATGTCTGGAGTGAGGGGGAATCAGGATAGGAGAGGGTGACAGTCCTGGAATTTAAGTCAAAACTAGATCTCAAGAGGTGAATTTTGGCATAACGCTTGGCATTCACAAATTTCCCTGCTTTATCAGCGATCGCCAGTTCTCGATCATGAGCTAAAGCACCACTAGGTAATACAGTAACCCGATCAAGTTCTACACCATCAAGGGACTTAATCGGGTACACGAATATTTTGGCTAAGTGAGGTGAAACCATAGACAATTGCCCAGTATTTCTGATTTTCCGGAATCTCAAACCAAAAAACCGCAATTATTTGTGATTAGGGATACAAGGGGGATTTACTATCAATTGCTCCTAAATTATTGATGGGCCAAAAACGCAACACTGCTCTACCAATAATATTTTGACGAGGAACAACACCCCAACAGCGACTATCGTAACTACTACCGCGATTGTCTCCTAGAACAAGATAGGAATTATCTGGGATGGTGACAGGTTTAGCCAGAAAAGCGGATTGAGAACTTGATTGGCAAACATCAGTGACTGTTCTCTGGCTGGAACTCAAATAATTCTCTTCCGCTAAAGGTTGGTTATTAACGTATACCTTGCCATCTTTGAGTTCTACTTTTTCCCCAGGTAAGCCAATAACCCTTTTAATAAAGGCATCATTGTATTGTTCTTTTTGCAACTCAATAGTGGGTGAAAATACGACAATATCTCCCCGTCGTGGTTGGGAAAATCTGTAACCGAGCTTATCGACAATAATCTTATCTGCTTCCCACTGATTGGGTGAACCATGAAGGGTTGGTTCCATGGAACCGGAAGGAATCCAACGAGCTTCAGCGACAAAGGTACGAATTCCTAGGGCAAGAACGATACTCAAAACGATTGTTCGACCGAGTTCGGCAATCCAAGAATTATCTGGTTTTTGGCTAGAGTTGTTATCAGACACTTGATTTTGCATGAAATTACTCAAGTAACGCCATTATGTATTTGGGTAATGGGTAATGGGTAATGGGTAATGGTTTATCAACCAATTATCTATTAACCACTGGGGATACTGTATTTGTTAATCTTAACTGGATGGAATAGGTTTATGGGTTAATTTGTCATGGGGATAGAGTATTTTTTAGTTAAAAACGATAAATTTTCTTGTGCCTAGTGACACAAAGCGACTCTTGGGAGCATGACTCAGTTTAACCTTAGAGGGGAAACTTGGGAATCTGGCTATGGGGGATGACAAAGGGAAAATTTACTGCTTCATGATGCACAGAATGTTATCACATGGTTTTTTTGGAGAACTGAGGCAGAGGAGAAGGGGAAATATGCTAGCATCCTTAAGGCGTAAATCCTGGTCTAACAAGGGCTTTGATACATAGGTTGCAATAGGGGTCTAGGTTGAGGAATTTCATGTTCACTTTATAGTTAATGCTATGACATCTTCTACTTTATTAATTCGTGGCGCGTCCGTGATTTTACCGAATGGTGAGTCGATGTTGGGGGATGTGCTGATTAGCGATCGCCAGATTGTGGAAATTGCTCCAGAAATTCACCCAGAATCACCCACAAGGGTTATTGACGCAACGGGGTTAACTTTGTTGCCAGGAGTTATCGATCCTCAGGTACATTTCCGGGAACCGGGTTTGGAACACAAGGAAGATTTGTTCACTGCTAGCTGTGCTTGTGCTAAAGGCGGAGTTACTTCGTTTTTAGAAATGCCGAATACCCGTCCCTTGACCACTACCCAAGCCGCGTTAAATGATAAGTTACAAAGGGCAGCAAGTAAGTGTTTGGTAAATTACGGCTTTTTTATTGGGGCAACTGCGGAACATTTACCAGATTTGCTGACAGCGCACCCCACCCCAGGGATTAAAGTTTTCATGGGTTCAATGCATGGACAATTGTTAGTGGATGAGGAGACAACCCTAGAACCAATATTTGCCCAGGGTAAACGCTTAATTGCTGTCCATGCAGAAGACCAAGCTCGGATTAATCAGCGTCGTCAAGAATTTGCCAATATTCATGATCCGGCAATTCACTCCCAAATTCAAGATAACCAAGCAGCACTTCAGGCAACCCAATTAGCTTTAAAGCTCTCGAAAAAATACCAACGGCGCTTACATATTCTGCATATGTCTACCGCAGAGGAAGCAGAATTACTACGACAAGACAAACCCAGTTGGGTGACAGCAGAAGTAACACCTCAGCATTTATTGTTAAATACTGATGCTTACGCTGAAATTGGTACCTTAGCACAGATGAATCCTCCCCTGCGATCGCCCCATGACAATCAGGTACTTTGGCAAGCATTACGGGATGGAGTCATTGACTTTATTGCTACCGACCACGCACCCCACACCCTAGAGGAAAAAGCCCAAACTTACCCCAACAGTCCCTCTGGAATGCCGGGGGTAGAAACTTCCTTAGCTGTGATGTTAACTGCCGCCATGGCGGGCAAATGCACCGTTCCCCAGGTGGTAAATTGGATGTCTACCGCCGTAGCTAAGGCATATGGAATTGTCAATAAGGGAGCGATCGCTCCGGGCTATGATGCGGACTTAGTACTAGTAGATTTAAATACCTATCGCCCAGTGAATCGGGCAGAATTACTGACTAAATGCGGCTGGAGTCCCTTTGAAGGATGGAGCCTTACAGGTTGGGCAGAATATACAATTGTTGGAGGGAAAATTGTCTACGAAAAAGGCAAACTACATACAGATGTCAGGGGTGAAGCTTTAGATTTCCCATTGTCATCATCAAATTGAGACAATTTCACCGAAAATACAATATACTTTTGAAGCTTAAATCAAAAGCTAACAGTTTTATTTCCTTAGACTATGGTTACAGCCATCAGATGGAGCATGGTCTAAGGTTAATTTAATCTATGCATTTTTAGATAAAATATGGTACAAACGAACTATATTGAGACTATCTAATGCGTTTCTGTAGGTTTAACCAATGGTATCAACACCACCCAAGTCTATCATTTCTTCGACAATTCCTAAACCTTTCTTAAAGTGGGCTGGTGGCAAATCTCAGTTAATCGAACAAATTAGCCATTTCTTACCAGAAGCATTGCATCGTGGTGCAATCAAAAGATATATCGAACCTTTTATCGGGGGGGGTGCAATCTTTTTCTGGTTAGCGCATAAGTATGAGATTCAAGAACTAATTATTTCAGACATTAATACTGAATTAGTTGTTGCTTACAGAACAATTCAGCAAAGTGTTGATGATTTGATTGAGATTTTATCTGCTATTCAAACTCAATATCTCTCCCTTGATGACAACCAGAGAAGGGATTATTTTTATCAGGTGAGACAAAACTTTAATTGCCGTCGAACGCAGATAGATTTACGGAAGTATAATTCCCACTGGGTTGAAAGAACTGCACAGTTGATATTTCTCAATAAAACCTGTTTTAATGGATTATTTCGGGTAAATATTAAGGGAGATTTTAACGTTCCATCTGGAAAATATCGGAAACCATATATATTTGATGCAGACAATTTACAAGCTGTAGCTCAGATTCTCCAAAGAACGGAAATTCTCCAAGGAGATTTCAGCCAGTGTGAGAAATTTGTGGATACTCAAACTTTTGTCTATTGCGATCCTCCCTATAGACCTATTAGTAATACCTCTAATTTTACAGCCTATTCCCAACAAGTTTTTGACGACGACGAGCAGTTAAGATTGCGTGATTTCTTTCAACAATTAGATGATAGGGGAGCATTTTTACTTTTGAGTAATTCTGACCCCAAAAATCATAATACAGAAGATAACTTTTTTGAACAGGCTTACCAAGATTATCGCATCATCAGAGTCAAAGCTTCTCGAAATATTAATAGTAACGCTGCGAAGCGCAACCATATCAATGAGCTATTAATCATGAATTACTAGTAAATAATACTGGCGATGAAATATAATTCCCTATTTTCCAGTTATTTAAATTGCTCGAATGATTCAGAAGTGTTTGAATATTTCCAAACAACCTTAACAGACTCAATTACTGTCTGGAATTATTTTGTGGATTGGCAAAAAGTCCTCAAGAAATTTGCTGATATGGAAATTCATCTCAATACTTTAAATTATTTAATTGGTAAAGATAATATAGAAGAAGAATTTGCCAAACTTTTGGAAATTTCACCACAAATTGTGAGTGTAATTCCTATTTTAATTGCTTGCCGAACTGCGACATTTCAGATACTTACAGACTATGAAAGTGGGAAGTTCAGCTATAAGTCTTTTAATTTTCAAAGGCAAACATCTCTGAGTCCATCTGAGATAGAGGATATTTTGGAGTTTACTAGAAAAACTGGCTTATTAGAATTATTTGCAAAAAAAACGATTAAGAGTATTCCTGATTATGTCTTAGGGATTGAAGTGGGTTTGGATACGAATGCCAGAAAAAATCGTGGTGGTAATACCATGGAGGTAATTTTAGAAACTTTAATTCGTGATATCTGTGAACAAAATAATCTCCTATATATTTCCCAAGCAACATCAGAAAAGATTAAAACTGCCTGGAATATTGATGTGGAAGTAGATAAATCCAGTCGTCGTTTTGATTTTGCTGTCAGGAATCAGGAGAACCTTTACTTAATAGAAGCTAATTTTTATGGTGGAGGTGGTTCAAAACTGAAAGCTACTGCTGGAGAGTACAAAACTCTTTTTGACTTCCTCTCAAAGCAAGGACATAAATTTATTTGGGTGACAGATGGGTTGGGCTGGAAAACTGCTTTACGTCCCCTAGAAGAAACCTTTAGATATATTGACTATACACTCAATTTAAATATGGTTATTAGGGGATTATTACAGGAACTGATAACCATAACAGATTAACGGAACTGCATTTAATTTTACCCATAAAATATGGGTGCTAAGTTTTCTTGCGCGACTCAGCACCCATGGGGAGGATTGAAAACTTAATTAATTGGCATTAGTACCTAAAAGTTCCGCGATCGCCTGTCTTTCCATAGAGGTTTGAGTTGGTAGATCCTGACGTGCATCAGTAATCAACCAGTCCAGAGCTGCGGCTTGCAGGTCAATAGTAGCACCAGCCTTGTCTACACAGTAGCGCCCAAATACCAGCTTATCCACCAAGCTAACACCAGCCCCTAAACGTGACCATTCAAAGATGACGCTATTATCAACAGTAGCACCGCTACATACCCAGCAGTTAGGACCAATCATTGCCGGACCAACAATTTTGGCTCCATCTTCAATTCTTGTCATCCCACCAATGTAAACAGGTCCAGTGATATCGACTTTATCCCAGTTAACGGCGACATTTAAGCCAGTATAAATTCCAGGGGCAACCTGATTTCCCGGAATTTGTACATTCTTAATTTCTCCAGATAGGACACCGCGAATAGCTCGCCAATAATCAGGAACTTTACCAATATCCACCCATTCAAAATCCATGGGTATGGCATAAAAGGGAGCGCCAACCTCTACAAGTTTGGGGAATAAATCGCCCCCAATGTCAAATTCTACCCCTGAGGGAATATAGTTAAAAATTTCTGGCTCAAAAATATAAATACCAGTGTTGATATTAGTACTTTTAGCTTCTTCGATGGAGGGTTTTTCTTGGAAAGCTTGAATCTTACCATCATCGTCAGTGACAACGACACCATAGCTAGAAACTTCTTCCTGGGGAACCGTTTTGGTAATAATCGTGGCGATCGCCCCCTTTGATCTGTGCCACTTCACAGCCTCTGTTAAATCTAGGTCAATCAGTGCGTCACCACATAAGACAACAAAGGTGTCATCAAAAAACGGTGAGAAATCTTGAATTCGCCGCATTCCACCAGCAGAACCCAGAGCTTCCCCCACCAAAGTTCCATCGACAATCCGACCTTCAAAAGAATAGGCAATTTCGACACCGAACCTTTGACCATCACGGAAATAACTTTCGATTTCCTCTGCCAAATGGCTCACATTAACCATAATTTGGTCAAAACCATGTTGACGTAATAGTTCTAGTAAAAATTCCATCACTGGCTTTTGCAGGATGGGAATCATCGGTTTGGGAATTGTATAGGTAATAGGACGCACACGAGTACCCTTACCCGCCGCCAGAATCATTGCCTTCATATAGTTTATCCCTCAACCACAAGCCAGTTAATTTTCAATGAGTAATACTTCATCATCGGTTTATTTTTGCTCTAAGTCATCCCTAAAAGCACGGATAGGAGGAAGGATGAGACTTGGGACACCCTGGGCGATCGCCCAGAAATACTCCATCATCCTCACCACTTTCTAACTCCATACACAGTTAACTACATCTTGAATAGTTAACTATTTCGGGGAAATTCTGAGGAAAGGCACATCAACAAATATCTCTGCTCAGGGAAAATATTTGCTTATTCTCTTAATTTACCTGGATTTTGTAACTTATTGATACATAAATCCTATATAAATTATCCTGATTACTTTCACTTCTGAATTCCTAGGAATAGTCTCTACTAACCCCTGTATGATCAGAAATTTGAAAAGATCAGCAAATTATCAAATACTTCTATTGAGCAGATGTCACATTTGCCCCCTTTCCCCTGTACTCTGCAACCTGTTATTATTCCAGGATTTTTCTAGAGTTTGACCAGACTTTTCTGGAACTGCCAGTAAACGAATTTTGATATCTTGATAAAATTCATCTTGGAATAACTCCACTTTTGATTGGGCGGAAAGCAACAGTAAAGCCCAGAACACACCGACCAAATTTCCATTGACTGATTGATGGTGGGAATTTTCTGGATGTAGTGGTTGTTTTTCGCTCCACAACTGAACTAACTGCTCTAAACTCAACCAATTTTCGTCTAGACGTAATTCCGTCGCACAACTATACAATACTTGTTCAAGTTCTGCTGCTACTTCTGTGAGGTTTTCTTGGTGGGCTAATTCTAAGGCTGCTCGCATACTTTGCAAGCTGGGTTGACGACGAGTACGAGCCGGTTTATTCACCTTTTCTGTCAACTTGAGCTGCCTAGCCATGAGTTGCAATTGTGTGATTAACTCTTGCAAAGTCACACGGCGTTTTGGAGGTGGCATTGCCGCCGGTCGTCGTCGTAAGGCTTTTTCTAATGGTAACCTAGGGGAGTGACACAGCATACCATCTTCAGGTTCCGGAAGTATATCATCAATTCCTGCCTCTTGTTCATCTAGGGCAGATTGCAATTGTGTCAAAGTGTTGGCTTTAAATAGCACCAACATGGACGCGGACAAAAAAGCTTGTCCAGATTGGGATAAATCTGACTCATAACCTTTTCTGCTAGCGTCTGGAGTCATGAGTCGGATGTAGTTGTCTATGACTTCAATCACTTCCACATCCCAAGGATCTATTTCTCCTTGTTTAGCCTGATGGATTAAATTTTCAATTGTTGCCAGTAGTTGGGAAGCATCCATTAAATTTTGTCAGTTAGCGGTTAATGGTTGACAAAGCTTAGTACTGATGAGACTGCTTGCAGAAGTCAGGAAAAGGGAAAAAGGTGTTTCAATCCTCAACTTTTAAACCTTGAACATTTCCCATCATTAGCCAAAATTGATATTTTGTCAGAAGTCTATGGGAGCAAAAGCACTCAGTCAACGATGACTGTTGATACCGTTTCTTCCGGTTTATGGTTTTTTAGGGCATCAAAAGTGCCTTTTATCGTACCAGCAATCGGAACAGCCACCAGTGTACCTAGTAATCCGGCAATTTCAAATCCCATAAGAATAGACACAAAAATCCAAATAGGGTTAAGTCCAATAAAGTCTCCGAGTAATTTGGGACCAAGCAGATTATCTTTGATTTGTTGTAGAACCATTGCTACAATTGCTACCTGTACAGCTAACCACCAATTTTGTAGTAGTACAAGTAGGGTAACGCTACCAATGCCTAGGGTGGCACCAACAAAGGGAATTAGTTCGGAAATGCCGATAAATGTGGCAAATAGTAGGGCAAAGGGAACCTTTAATATTAAAAAAATTGGTGTGAGAGTGACAATCATGAACAGCCCTAAGAGTAGCTGACTCAGGAAAAAATTGCGAAAATTTAGTTTTAATGATGTAGTAAAAGCTACACGAATTTGGGGCGGTAGATTGTGAATCAGACCAAACCAAACGCGATCGCCATACAACAACATATAAAAAGCTAGTACCACTACTAACACCACATTAATCAACCCTGATAACAAAGTACCAGCAAAACCAAAGGCTCCAGATGCTAGTTGCTGTACTAAACTTTGAATATTGGCGTTAGCTTGATTGCGAAGTATCCGTAAATCTACGGGTAGTCGTCGCTTGCGCGCAAATTCCTCAAAATTCTGTAAATTATCTTGACTTGCTGCTAACCAATCGGGAATTTTATTTAAAAGCTGAATTGTCTGATCCATAACTATGGGCACCAAAGTAATACCCACAATGGCAACAATCGTTAAAGTAAATAGTAAGACAATAGTGACTGCTTGGGTACGTGTAAACCGAGCGCGCTCAAAAAATTTGACTGGATAGTTCAGTAAAAAAGCCAAAATTGCGGCAATACTGAGCATGGTGATGGGATGTTGAAAATATCGAAATACTAAAGAAACCAACCACACGTTGAGAGCGATAATTGGACCACTCAAACCGTAGATGAATAAATTTTGTACAGAGGTCCAACGCCGCATGTGCTGTAATCTATTTCCAAATTAGTTTTCTAGATTTATGGCGAAAATTTAATTCTCTAGGAAAATAACCCATCCCCTATTCTCAAGCCAGCCAGTAATGATTATCATAAGTCTTTCATCGGAAATTCGGTAATAACCAGGGGAAATAGTTTATGGATAAAACCGTTGCTGAACTACGCAAAGATTACACTCTACAGGATTTAAAGGAAACAGAAGTTGATACTAATCCTGTTATACAGTTTAAAACTTGGTTCGACCAAGCACTAGCAGCCCAAATCATTGAGCCAAACGCGATGACGATCGCCACTACAACTAGGGATGGCAAACCTAGCGCTAGAATGGTTTTACTTAAAGACTTTGACGAGCGAGGATTTGTTTTTTTTACTAATTACCACAGCCAAAAAGGACAGGAACTGATAGATAATCCCCAGGGGGCGATCGTTTTCTGGTGGGCAGAATTGGAAAGACAAGTCAGAATCTGTGGCACTGTGGAAAAGGTTTCGGAGCAAGAATCTGACTATTATTTTAACTCCCGTCCCCAGAATAGCCGCTTGGGTGCTTGGGCTTCTGAACAAAGTGAAGTCATTCCATATCGAGAAATTCTAGAGGAAAAGCTGGAATTGCTTCAAGAAAAATACGCAAATACAGAAATACCTCGCCCTCCTCATTGGGGTGGTTTTCGTGTCATCCCCACAGAGATAGAGTTTTGGCAAGGACGTGCTAGTCGTTTACACGATCGCCTACGATACAGTCGTCAGGAAGATGGTAGTTGGAAAATAGAACGTTTATCTCCGTAATGGGTGATGGGTAATAGGTAATGGGTGATGGACAATCTATTATCTGTAGCCTATTACCGACCTCAAATAATATACAAAAATATTCAGAGAATCAACTACGGAGTCCTTCATTTCAACCAACTAAAAAAACCTACAATAAACGCTTTTATTGAAATTTCACTCAAACTTATATATCTATAGACATCTCCAGAACATAATTATTTATTCCTTCCCTTAAGATAATTTTCAGAAATCTCTAATTCTCTATTTACAGACCGATGGTGACATTCCCATAGTAATCTTGATACATATCAAAAATTACTCAATCATTAGTTTCTCTCTATGTCTACTGGTAAAAAACTGCGAAATCTTCTACAAAAACCGGAAATTATTGTCATTCCTGGGGTGTACGATTGTTTAAGTGCAAAACTTGTGGAAAAAGCAGGTTTTGAGGTGATGGCGACTAGCGGTTTTGGGATTGCTGCATCTACCCTTGGTTTACCAGATTATGGTTTTCTGACGGCTACAGAAATGCTCTACAGTGTGAGCCGAATTGCTCAATCTGTACATCTACCACTAATTGCAGATATGGATACAGGTTATGGCAATGCTTTAAATGTTATGCGATTAGTTAAAGATGCCATACAAATTGGTCTAGCAGGTATTATTTTAGAAGACCAAGAATTTCCTAAAAAGTGCGGACACTTTGCTGGTAAAAGAGTTATTCCTATGGAAGAACATACCGCCAAAATTCGCTCTGCGGTGGCAACACGGGGGGATAATGATTTAGTTATTATTGCTCGCACAGATGCCCGGGCAAATTTAGGATTAGATGCAGCAATTACTCGTGGTTCAGCTTATATAGAAGCTGGCGCAGATGTGTTGTTTGTAGAAGCTCCACAGTCCAAATCAGAATTACAAACGATTGCTGCGGCTTTTCCAGATGTTCCTTTAGTTGCAAATATTGTCGAAGGTGGAAAAACTCCCCAAATCACAGCTATGGAATTACAAGAACTAGGTTTTAAAATTGTCTTTTTCCCCCTCACCACTCTACTTGCTGTCACCCAAACTATGACTTTATGCTTAGAAAAAATTAAACAGGAAGGTACAACAGCTAGTTTGTCAGGTTTAGTGGATTTTCAAGATTTTCAGGAATTAATGGAAGTTCCTAAATATTTACAAATGGAACAAGAATATCGTTAAAATATTGCTTTTATGATGATATTTTTTCCTCAATACTGGATAATTTAATTTTATCGTCACAACTCTCAAATATTGATAGGCTGCAATCAACTAATTGATGGGCAATTGGCATATTATCTGATAACGGTAATAGCTCATATCTATCTATTATTTTAGTAGCAAAGGAGGATAGAGAATAGTTATCAGATGTGCTAGCAAACTTCATACTCCTGAAACTGGTAATTGATAACTACTTTAGCCAATATCAATCTATAAACAGGTGCATCTATGTACATAATCAGGTTACGGTGGTGATAGAGTGAAGTTAATTTAAGAAGTGTTTTAATGCGTCCAAGTTTATATATTCCTCCCATGGAGGAAGAAACCAGTAACCAGATAACTACTGTCAATGATAAAAAAAAGTTATTGTCCAAACAAATAATTGTCCTAGGGTGGGAACTCTTTTTAGCTTTACCGTTGGGTTTATTGCTTTCGTGGTTCCAACTTGGGGGTATTACTTGGATATTTGGGGGTATTACTTCTGGGGTTGTTGTTCTCCAAACCTACCGCCTATTATATGGACAGACTCCGAAACCCAACCGCATCACCCGTAAAATTGGACTAGTTTTAGTGGGGATGACAATTGGTGCAGCAAATGCTCATAGTAACTGGATGGATATTGCTGCCGACATTCCAGTATTTATTTGTTTGACTATATTCCTATTGTTGTGCGGTAGTCTAATTGGTTACATTTACTCGCGCCTAAGTCAAGTAAATTTGCTGACAGCGATGTTAGCTACTACTCCTGGAGGTGTGGGAGTTATGGCTGCGATCGCGGCTGACTATAACAAGAATGTCCCCCTGGTAGCTTTAGTGCAAGCAATGCGTGTCACCTCAGTTGTCTTTTTTATACCAATAGTTGCACGCGTATTTACCAGCGAATCCATACAAACACAGCCTAGTTCTTTGACAGATGGATTATTTCGTCTTAACTTGTTTCAGTTAGAACTTTTGGTATTGGCATTAATTTTTACTGCTGGTGTTGTATATATTGCAACTCGACTAAAAATTCCTGCGGCTCCTTTTTTTGCTGCATTAGTTACAGGGATGGTATTTAATCCCTTGCTAGATAGTTTTTCCTTGGGTTACGAGATAAATTTTACACCCCCCGTACTGGTTAAAGTTATTGGTCAAATCCTCTTAGGTATCACAATTGGTGAATATTGGGGAGAAAAACCAACTTTGAGCAAACGTACTATTTACTACGCAATTTTATCCGTATTGATGACTTTAGCTGTCGGGGCGATCGCTGCAACTTTAGCATGGTACTTTACTTCCTGGGATTGGTTAACTTGCCTGCTAGTAACTGCTCCTGGAGGTTCTGCGGAAATGATTTTAGTGGCTTTAGCCCTCGACCATGACGTGAAAATTATTACCATTGGGCACTTAATTCGGCTAATTGCGATTAACTGTTCTTTACCCCTGTGGCTATACTTATTTCGTCGCTTTGAAGAACAATCGGATGAAAATCACCCAGTCTTTGGGGGAGTGAAAAGGCAAGAAGTTTAATAATTACTAATTTACTATATATCCTAGGTTTGTGATTGAGATTCCATTTGCTCTAAAATCCCGCTTTCCTTCACGAATCTGGGGTAAATTAGTAAAAAGAAAATCATCCATATCGAGACGGGAATTGCCACTAATACTGTTAGCCATATCAATTTACTAATTAGCCAACTCCCAGTAATTAATATGATTCCTGTCAGCAAGATTGACCAAGGTTGACACCACCAAGGTTTATATTGCCAAATAGTTTTTTCTTTAGACATGATGGGAATTGTCATGGTGAGACATATTCTTATAATTATTGAATAATAGTATCTCACCTAGGTAAATTAGGGCGCAGTTCTATTGCTGAAATTGAATATTCTCGGAGCATTGTCTAGCTCGTCAGACGCTCAGGTATTGACTTTGTGGAAAATCCCTCAAATTGGAGAACTTCCTGGTGACTTGTTTTCAGATTCCTTTTTCCTCGGAATGGAAAGTAATAATAATGCTGCGAGTTCCAATACTAGGGCAGCAATGGCAGTTGAAGTCAGTTTGAGTAACCAACCGTCTTCTGCACCAAATAACCCTGCGACACCACTTAAATAGGCAGAAATAATATCCGTAAAATCAATTGCCACACAGGCAACTAAGAGCATTTTTACATTGCTTTGACTGGCTAATACAACAAGCACAGAAATCACAATATCCCTGATTGCCCAAGCTCGAATGGCATAGGGCATTTGGGGATTGGAGGATAGGGAAATTCCAACTTCCTCCATAAACCAATTTGGGTTCGCATATCCAAAAGCACTTAGACTGAATCGAATAATACACATCAGTCCTATCAATAAAGCAATGTACCAGATTTGTCCTCTCATTTTCACTTTTAGTAGTGCATTTTTTAGGAATCCATCTAGACATTAACATTGAGGGGAATCAAGGTGCTAACCAATGAGCTTTTGCCAAGTAACCGGACCGATTATCCCGTCAGCATATAAGCCATTTTGCTTCTGAAAGCGTTGTAAGGCTAATTGAGTTTGGGGTCCATACACACCATCAATCTCCACCCCAACACGGTGTTGTAAATAGCGAACTAGGGGACCTCCAGCATGGTTTGGTCGGATAATTCGTTTTGCCAAAATCAAATTAATAATTTTCCAAGTTGTGTCACCCGCAGCACCAGTGACTTGCAAACCCACAATTCTTTGGAATTTTTCAATTGCAGATTTAGCCGCGATGTTAATGGTATTATCTTCTACCAACGGCTTATTATCTTTATCTGTAATCTTCAAGCGATTTAAGGCTCGTTTTAATCTGAGATTAGTAGAATCTGGGTTTTCTTCCTCATCGGATACTGCTCTGACAGGAGTACTAGGTAATTTACCAGTTAAACCTTTGACAATAGCATTCGCGATCGCCTCCGAGTTATACAAATTCATATCTTTCTGAGAATCGATAAAACAGCCTTCCACCAAAATCGCTGGCATATCCGTATTCCGCAGAACAAATAAGTGGGTACCACTCTTGACACCACGATTAAAAAAGCCAATCTTGACCAATTCGTCTAACACTGGTTTGGCTATCTTACGGGAAGTTTCACTAATAGCAAATACTTCTGTCCCATTCGCCTGTCCATTAAAAGCATTGAAGTGAATCGAAACGTAAATATCTACCCGATTAATGTTCGCAGTATTACATCTTCTGCGGAGGGAATCCCCGACACTAGCACCATTTTTTGGTAGACAATCAATCACCTCATGTCCTAAAGCACGGAGTTTATTCATCACTCTCGTACCGACATCTAGAGTTAGATTATCCTCAAAACGGATACCTTTTGCTCCTGTGTCTGGAGGGCAATTATGTCCAATATCAATACCAAATTTCATGATTTATCTCCCAATAACCCGACTATTTTTGACAACTATAAATACTATTTTGTCATTTAATTTATATTGCTTGACTGACGAGAATTCATAAATATTTTGCAATAACTACTTTGACTTTTACAGCCATTCTCAATAAATCATATCTTGCCAATAAATATAATCATTAACAATTACCAACTCATGCCATAAGTATTTTATCTAAGATAATCTGCCGACAGTCCATGATAGAATATCGCCGAGCAACTGTCTATTGCCACCCAGAACAAAATTAAGATTTTTGACCAAAATTAGATATTGAACTCCTGCTTTTGTAATTAATTAGTAATCTATCAATTCGATTTTGTCAAAACGAAAATAGGTAAAAAAAGATACTTATGACATCAGTAACGATAAAACAACGTAACGGCGATCAAATACCGAAGGATGTGCAAATTCGGAATGACACCCGTAAACCAGTCATGGATCCGACCCTAGGGATTCCGGTAAAAATCGAGAAAGTTGGTACACCCATCAATCGACTTGTGGCGATCGGGGATTCTTTGACCCACGGTTTTCAAAGTGGAGCAATTTACTACACCCGTCTTTCCTATCCAGCAATTATTGCCAGGGAGTTAGGTTGGCGAGATTTTCGGTATCCCACCTATGAAAGTCCGCAAAATGGCATACCTTTAAATTTAGAAAGCTTGGCAAGGAATTTAGGACAGAAGTATGGAAACAAAATTAATTGGTGGAATCTGATTACTACAACTTTGTCCTTGCGCCAATATTTGGGTGTGATTGAAGATTATTGGGAGCGGGGTGCAGGTTCTAGCTATCCAGTCGAAAACCAAATAAATCATAATTTGGCGGTATATGGTTGGGACTTACGCAACACTATTTCCCGAAATGCAGATATTTGCTTAGATATACTGCGAAAAAACCCCGGTAAAAACGATTTTCTGCGGCAAGTTGTCACAAACCATAATGAACGGGCAGCTATACGGGTGTTAAATGCAGCCAGGGATGCTAATAAAAAAGCTTTGTCGCCCCTACAAGCAGCTGCGGTATTAGGTTCCCAGGGAAATGAGGAAACAGAAGGAATTGAAACTTTAATCGTTCTAATTGGCTCTAATAATGCCTTAGGTAGCGTTCTTACCTTTAATGTGGCTTGGAGTGGAGATGGTTATGATGACATGGTTATTAACGATAAATATACCGTCTGGCGACCAATGCACTTTAAGGCAGAGCTAGATATTTTAGTGAAAGAAATTAGAAACATCCGTGCCCGTCATGTGATTTTCGGTACGGTTCCCCATGTGACGATCGCCCCCTTTGCGAAGGGTGTGGGAGAAAAAGTGCGTCGGCGATCGCGGTATTTTCCCTATTACACTTTGCCCTGGATTAAAGATGAAGATTTCAATCCCGAAAAACATCCCCACCTTCTAGAAAATGAAGTGCGGGCGATCGATAGCGCCATCGACCAATACAATGACTATATTGCCGATGCTGTCCAACAAGCCCGGATTGAAGGTAAAGATTGGTACTTGTTTGAAGCCGCAGGATTACTAGATCGCCTTGCCTCACGACGTTATATTGAAGACCCAGACGCTAGACCAGACTGGTGGGACGAAGTTGGGGGAGAGTATAAGTTACCACCAGAGCTAGAAGCGTTGTCACCCGTACCTACCTCGCGTTTTTATCGTGCAGGGGCGCAAGGACGCACCCAGGGGGGTTTATTTTCCCTGGATGGGATTCATCCCACCACCATTGGTTACGGGATTATGGCGCAGGAAATCATTAAAATTATGCAGCTTGCAGGAGTCAAATTTTACGACAAAGACGGCACAACAGAACGCCAAGGAGAAGTCAAAGTCGATTTTCAACGCTTAATTAGTGAGGATAGTTTGATTACCGAACCACCGAGAATTCAAGAAAATGTTTTGGAGTGGATAGGTGGTATAGATAAAAACTTTAATCTCATTAGTGGAATGCTGACTAGAAACTTCTAGCTAGTTGTCCATCGCATTAATTTTGATAGTTTGTAGTCAGGGCATCTCTTTACTTTCTTTGCGGGTAGGCTTGCCCTCGTCCTAAAATCAGAGAGCGAGACGCTCCCACTACATATTTTTAGCTATCAGAATTGATGCGATGAACCACTAGATTCCCCCAGCAAATGGGGAACATGACGCACCCAAGGGGCAGCAGCTACATGTCTCAAACTTTTCACACATCTGAATAACAGTCCTTTCCCTAGAGATAAACTCGGTTTCGTGGAATTAGCCACTGAGTAAAAGACTCTTTCTGAGATGGGAAAAACCAAAAACCGTAGTAAGCAACAGTTTCTTATCTCTTTTTAATATTCGGGGAGAAATTTCAACTTACCATCAAAATTTAGTAGGAACCGATACAATTTAGAAGTAGGGAGAGACGAGGAGATATACAGGTGCTGTTAAAAGGCTTTGAAGTCGAGATGTACACAGGCACACCGGAGGGTGATATCGTCGGTCTCTCCGACAAGATTACCGCTTCTTTGGATGGTTTTGTGCGGGAACCGGACAGTCGGAATGTGGAGTATACAACCCAGCCCAGGCACGGTTACGAGCAATTATTGTGTGAATTACTGCGTCCCCGTTTGGCGTTGCGCCAGTATCTGCAACAATTGGGTAATTATACTTTAATTCCAGGTAGTACTTTATCCTTAGGTGGAAGCGATCGCTTTCATCGTTCTGACCCCCAAAATCCCTACCATGATTATATTGAGCAGACCTATGGCACAAAGGTTGTCACTGCTAGTATTCATATTAATGTGGGTATTGCAGACCCAGAAGTATTAATCCGAGCTTGTCGGGTTATCCGCATGGAAGCGCCTCTATATCTGGCTCTGAGTGCTGCTTCTCCTTTCATTGATAGCGAAACTACGGGTTATCATTCTACCCGTTGGGGGATTTTTCCCCAGACACCTACCCGTGTTCCCTTATTTGCTAGCCATGGAGATCATATTCGCTGGGTTGAAGAACAGTTAACAGCTGGTACGATGCAAAATGTGCGGCATTTGTGGACTTCGGTACGTCCGAATGGCGATCGCCGTCCCTATGATTTGAACCGTCTAGAGCTACGTATCTGTGATTTAGTTACCGATCCCATCTCTTTGCTGGCAATTACAGCTTTACTGGAAACTCGATTATTACAAATCATTGATAATCCCCAGATAGATCCCTTAGTTGATAGCACTTTCTCCCCTACAGAATTAATTACCCTGTGTGCAAATAATGAAATTGCCGCCGCAACTTCTAGCCTGGATGCAGAATTAATCCACTGGCAAGACGGCAGAAAAATTCTGGCACGGGATTGGATTCAGGAGCTTTATACTACAGGGTGGGCGATCGCTAAACAACAAGGTTTCAGCTGTTTCCTTTCACCTTTGCAAAAAATCCTCCGCGAGGGTAACGAAGCTCAACAATGGTTACAGTTGTACGGGGTGGGTGTGAGCGCTCGCAGTGTCTTAACCCAAGCTATTAATAGTATTCACGAACGGGAAATGGAACTAGAAGACAAAATTTGTTCTGGTGTGGTTTCCTAGGTTTGATAGTGTGGGTAAGATGACAGGGGAGCAGGTGACAATGTGTTTTTGATATTCACAATCACCTGTACCCTATTATTCATTACCCAATTTTGCAATTATGAATAGTTCGATTGGTAAACGACTAGAACAATATACCCAGAAACGCCCCCAGGAAGTATTATTAGTCACTGCTGAGATTGAGGGAGAGGAAGACCAAATTGTTATTTTTAAAGGTTTTTCAAGTTCTTTGACGCGCCCTACTGCCTTTGATGCAGAGATACCAGTATTACCAGATACGGGGAAAATTATCAATATTGATATTGCTTTAAGTCCCTATAATCCAGATAAACCAGCTTATATTCAACAGGGTTTGACGGAAGAGGAAATATTAGAAATATTGGAAAAATTGGGCATTTAAAAGGGTGGAAAAGTCTCCTTCGCTAATCACCTAAAAAACTCTGATAGAAACTTCACTACTTGGGTAACTTCCAGGGTAAAATCAACTCTCTATCTTCTCTATTACCCATCATCCTAATGTCTCGCTCTGGTTATACCTTACCTGTTTTTGCCACTGCTGCTGCTGTTGCTGCATTGCAATTATTACGAGAGAAACAAACAATCAATTCCGTATCTATTGATTTAATTACACCACAATCCACCGTAGAAATTCCTGTTGAACAAGTAGCAATTATTGGCAGTTCAACAGCTTTAGGAATCACCCGCAGCGACCCTGGTGATAATTTTGACTTAACCCGTCACACACCAGTTTGGGCAATGGTGGAATTGGCAAAGGGGGAGGGGGAAACTGTCAAGATTCAAGGGGGAGAAGGAATCGGAAAAATTTTGAATCAGGATAATAAAGCTGCTATTTATAGTTATGCTCACAGCATATTACGAGAGAACCTAGAAAAATTTTTATTACCTGGCGAGCAGGTGACTGTTACTATTATTTTACCAGAGGGGCGATCGCTAGCTCAGAGAACATCAAATGCCGCTTTTGGGGTTGTGGAAGGACTTTCTTTGCTCGGAACCACTGGAATTTCCCAACCTTTGACAGCACCAGGGCAATTAGCAGAGTTTCGCAGCGAATTACAACAAAAAGCCCGTGAGTTTGATTGTTTAGTATTTTGTATTGGGGAAAATGGTAGAGATTTAGCCCAAAATATGGGAATAAACCCCCTACAAATTGTCAAAACAGCCAACTGGTTAGGAGCAATGTTGGTAGAAGCAGCTTTACAAGATGTAAAAGAAATTCTATTGTTTGGTTATCACGGTAAATTACTTAAACTTGCAGGGGGAATATTTCATACCCATCATCATTTAGCCGATGGACGACGAGAAATTTTGACTGCCCATTGTGCTCGTCTCGGTTTACCCATAGAGGATATACAGGTTGTTTTCCATAGTCCCACAGCCGAAGCTGCACTCCAACACCTGCGCTCCTTAGATGCCCATCTTAATACTAATTGGGTGGAAAAAATTTATACAGCGATCGCCCAAGAAATTGATACCCGCAGTCAGGAATATATCAAAAATCACATCGATAGTATGGATTCTCTCCCTGTAATTGGCTCTTTGATGTTTGACCGCGATCGTCAAGTTATTGTGAAAAGTCAATTAGCTTGTTTCCTAATCGCAAATTTATGTTAACTTATTATGAATAATCATAAGAAAGCCCCATAAATAGCGATTTCAACCTCCAATCTAGGGTATTTTTATTCTTCTAATACCTAATACTCATAGGCACGATGGGCTAATGTCTGCTGAGTGAATTTGTGTCTGATTGACTTATTTGTAAATCGATTTGAGATTTTGGACTATATATCTCGTCAAAACGGGAAAATATGACCAAATTTTGACATTTCTGCTATCCCAACACTGATCCAAATCTATGGGTCAGTCTTCAGCATCCAACTCCTTCTGAGACCACAAAAATTTTTCCCTTAATTTATCTCACACTCTTCCTCGTATGAATACAGCGGTGACTCTACCAACTCAGGAATTGTCTCATGTTTCTGAATCCTTGGGAAAACTGAATCGGCAAATGATTGCTATTCTCGACTTCGGTTCTCAGTATTCTGAACTGATTGCTCGACGCATTCGTGAAACTCAAGTTTACTCGGAAGTTCTTTCCTATCGCACCACAGCCGAGGCATTACGTCAACTCAATCCCAAAGGAATTATTCTTTCTGGTGGTCCGAGTTCGGTGTATGATCAGCGTGCGCCCCACTGTGACCCGGAAATTTGGCACTTAGGGATTCCTATTCTCGGTGTTTGTTATGGTATGCAGTTGATGGTAAATCAACTTGGTGGGGAAGTTGCCAAAGCCGAGCGCGGTGAATATGGTAAGGCTTCTTTGTATATTGATGATCCCACAGATTTGTTAACCAATGTGGAAGATGGCACAACCATGTGGATGAGTCATGGTGACTCGGTGAAACAAATGCCATCGGGTTTTGAATTACTTGCCCATACAGAGAATACACCCTGTGCAGCGATCGCCGACCATGAGAGGAAACTTTACGGTGTACAATTCCACCCAGAGGTAGTCCATTCCATTGGTGGTTTGCCATTAATTAGAAACTTTGTTTACCATATTTGCAAATGTGAACCAACTTGGACAACGGCTGCATTTGTGGAAGAATCCGTGCGGGAAATTCGTGCCAGAGTGGGTGACAAGCGTGTATTATTAGCACTTTCTGGTGGTGTAGATTCCTCTACCTTGGCATTTCTACTCTATAAAGCTATCGGAGATCAATTAACTTGTATGTTTATTGATCAAGGTTTCATGCGGAAGTATGAACCAGAAAGATTAGTTAAGCTCTTCCGAGAAGAATTTCATATTCCTGTGGAGTATGTAAATGCGCGCGATCGCTTCATCAATGCACTAGCTGGAGTCACCGACCCTGAGGAGAAACGCCGTATCATCGGACACGAGTTTATCCGAGTATTTGAGGAGGAATCAAGAAGGTTAGGACCCTTTGATTATCTAGCTCAGGGCACTTTATACCCCGATGTCATTGAGTCGGCTGATACCAATGTAGACCCCCAAACTGGGGAACGGGTAGCGGTGAAAATCAAGAGTCACCACAACGTCGGAGGATTACCCAAAGACCTGAGATTTAAGTTAGTCGAACCTCTGCGGAAGTTATTTAAAGATGAAGTTCGCAAAGTCGGACGTAACATCGGTTTACCAGAGGAAATTGTCCAACGTCATCCCTTCCCAGGTCCCGGTTTGGCTATCCGTATTCTCGGTGAAGTTACCGCCGAAAGGTTAAATATTTTACGTGATGCAGACTTGATTGTGCGTCAGGAAATTAACCGTAACGGTTTGTATCATGACTGCTGGCAAGCTTTTGCAGTTCTCCTTCCCATCCGTAGCGTTGGTGTTATGGGCGACCAGAGAACCTATGCCTATCCGATTGTACTGCGGATTGTCACCAGCGAAGATGGAATGACTGCCGATTGGGCAAGACTACCCTATGATGTTCTGGAAGAGATTTCTAACCGGATTGTCAATGAAGTTAAGGGTGTCAACCGTGTGGTGTATGATATCACCTCTAAACCACCTGGAACCATTGAGTGGGAATGATTTGAGGGTATGGTGGGAGCATCGTCATAACCATGATTTTTTAATTTCGGGTTGCAAAACTCCGGTTTATGACTCTCCCAACCCTATCAAAATATGTAACAATGTTCTTAACAAATAGTTACATTTAAGGAATCACCCAGCAATGAATATATTGATAGCAGTGGCAGCAAAGGGTAGTTACCAATGGTATCTGCAATCTTCCCTAGTATTATTGATTATTGGTGGATTTGTTGCTGCCACAGTCATCGGTTCCATTGCATGGTACAGTTCTAAGCGCCCCGCAGGTTGGGAAAGTGCTGAAACTCCTACTTGGGTGACAAAGATGAATATTAAAGGTGATAGAAAAGATTTTCCCCAAAGCTAGATATAGAGCATATCTGATGGGAGTTAGAGATCAGAATCAATAAAATGATTTATCTCGGTGATGAGATGCGGTAGATGCGCGATCGCGCATCTTTTTTATGGCAGCAAATATTTTCACAGATATTATACTAATTCACAAAAATACTGATATAGATATCAGGGTGTAATGCTGACATCCCAATTAATCACTTGTATCACAAACCCAGTAAAACGGGATTAGGTGCTTATAATTACCTTGAGTTAGTTTGACTTGTAAGCTAAAAGTCAGGCTAATAAATTTGGGACTTAAGTAACTACAAGTCTTATATTATCTAGAAAAATGGTGTGAGAAATATGAACATTCGTCAGAAAATTGCAACATTGGCAACTGTTAGTCTATGTATTACCAATACCGCACCCAGTCTCGCTGCGGAAACAGTCATGCAGAAGATTTCCCGTACAGGTGTACTCACCGCAGGTACAAGTAAGGATGCAATTCCTTTTGCCTATGCAGATAATCAGGGTAAGCTGACTGGTTACTCCATAGATATGCTGAATTTAATCAAGGAACAGTTAGAAAAGGAATTAGGTAAAAAAATTCAGTTAAAGTTAATTGCCCTCTCTCCAGCAGAGCGTATCCCAAAAATCACCAGTCGGCAAGTCGATATTGTTTGTGACTCCAGTAGTTTTACCTGGGAGCGAGATAAAAAAGTTGATTTTTCCCTCAGCTATGGGGCAACTGGTACGCAATTATTAGTGAAAAAGGGCAGTAATTTGGGAGATGCTGCTTCCTTAGTAGGTAAGCGAGTTGCTGTTTTGAAAGATACAACTAACGAATTAGCAATTAAAAGAGCGCAACCGAAGGCACAATTAATTTATGTGAAAAATCGTGCCGAGGGATATACAGCACTGCAACAAAATAAAATTGATGCCTTTGCTTCTGATAGTATTTTGTTAGAAGGGTGGCTAGGAACGGTGAAAAATCGTGATGCTTTTCAAGTAGTGCCAGATCGTCCCTACTCTCGTGAGGGTATTGCTTGTATGGTTCCAGAGAATAATTCTAAATTTTTAGATAGTGTTAATCTTACCCTCTACAAGTTTATGCAAGGTTTTGTTTCTGAGAAAAGCAAAAATGTTGCTATTTTTGACAAGTGGTTTGGCGCGAATGGCGTTGTATTTTTAAATAAAGATTTGCGAGATTTGGCGATAGAAACTATGCAACTAGTCATAGAGTTACGGGAAGAATTCCCCAAAAACCAACTTTAACAGTTACCAATTATTAAGTAAGTCGGTGAGAATAAACCTAACTATGTAACAGAATGTAAAATCGGCATAACCCTTGGGATTGCTTCATGTCACTGAGTCGCAAAGCGACACGCTACGCGAACGTTTCATTCGCAATGACATAGCGTGAATTATTTAAACCGTTCTACTTAATTGGTGTGTTTCAGTCACTGACAACTGTTGACTGTTCACTGATTTAACTATCCCAATCTTCAATTATTTGTCAAAACCAACACCCCGACTTTTCCATCAAATCGGGGTTTTTATCTAAAAAATAAGTAATTTTACTGGAAAATCATATCTTAAAGTATCTTGGCAAACAGTTATTTGCCCCTACTCATTGGGCAAGGCTTGGTGCTAGTTTAGTGTTGTATATATGACATATGCCCAACTATGTGGAAATTAGTCTCAGCAGCCTTAGTTAGTACCTCGATTTTATTGAATATAAACCCTACATTACCTGCTTTTGCAGGAACTTGTGCTTCCAAATGTGGTACACGTCCACTGCAATTTACTCCTGGTAAATCTCTATACTTAGAAGTAACTAATAAGACTCCTAATACTGTAATTATACAGAAACCAGGAAGCTCTGACCCCATTGCATTACAACCAGGAAGAATGATGCAGTTATATACTAATGCGGGTACAGAACCGAATATGTCTCTGCTGTTTTGGAGTGATGCCGGATTATCTTTACAGGCAAATGTCTCTAAACACGGTACAGGGACATTGCGGGTGGAGTTGCGTCCAACATGGCGAGTACATGGCGATCGCGCTGTGTATATCATGGATGATGGACGTGTAAATGTCCTCTAGGCAAAGATTTTTAGTCCCCAACCCTGATAAAATCAAATAAATAATGGGCTAGCTGTAACTTGGTACAATCTGGTATTTCCTGTTGCCTGCCTTGATAATCGAGAAATACTGCTTGATTGCGATCGCTAGCAAAACCACTATTTGGTTTGTCTACAGGGTTGGCAACAATCACATCTAACTTTTTCCGTTGCAGCTTTTCCTTCGCTGGTGTGATGATATCACCCGTTTGAGCGGCGAAACCGATAAGCTTTTGTTGGGGTTGCCTGTGTTGGGAAATTTCAGCAATGATATCACCTACTGGCTCTAGAGCTAAGGTTGATGGTAACGCAGCTTTTGGTAATTTTTCCTGATTATAGTTCTGCGGCTTCACATCAGCTACGGCAGCAGACATAATTATCACATCATGGTTATGTAATTCTGCCATCATTGCGCCTCGCATCTCCGCCGATGTCACTACAGGAATTCCCCTGACTCCCAAAGGCAGATTCCAGTGGGCAACACCATACACCAGGGTAACTTCAGCGCCCCGATGCTTAGCAGCTTGGGCAAGAGCTAACCCCATTTTTCCGGTGGCAGGATTGCCAATAAAGCGCACTGGGTCAAAATGCTCCCTCGTTGCCCCCGTACTAATTAATACCTTTTTTCCAGCTAAATCTCGTTGTCCACGGGTATGTAGTAAAGATTGCACGTAGGCTGTAATTTCCCAGGGTTCTGCCATTCTACCTGCACCTACGCGATCGCAAGCCAATAAACCTGATGCTGTATCCATACCATGATATCTGCCATCAGTTAACAACATCTGCCAATTTTTTTGTACTGTTTGCTGTTCCCACATATCAGTATTCATCGCGGGTGCAAGCAGTACAGGGCAAGTGGAAGCGAGGATAGTATTAGTTAAAAGATTATCAGCTATACCGTGGGTTAACTTGGCTAAGGTATTTGCTGTTAAGGGGGCAATCAGAAAGATATCAGCCCATTCACCTAATTCTATATGTAAAGGGCGAGAATAAATTGGTTGCCAAAAATTATCATCTGTATAGGCTTGATGACGGGATAATGTGGCAAAGGTAAGGGGAGAAATAAATTTTTCTGCGGAGTTAGTGAGAATAACTTGCACTTCCACACCAGATTTAAAAAGCGTGGAAACTACTTCACAAATTTTATAGGCAGCGATGCCACCACCAACACCAATCAATACTCTCTGATTCAAGGGATTTGCAATAGTTAAGAATAAAGAAAGGGGAAAGGGGAAATGTTGATTTATTCCCTATTTCCTATCCCCTATTTTTCATGCTTCGTCGTATGCTTCCAAGTCTAAAAGATGGATATATGGTTCAACTAATTCCGGACGTTGGAAGGCGATCGCTCGCAGTAAATGCCAATCATCTAACCCTTCAAAAGCATTGCTGTAGTTATCTTGTTCCAGACGTGCAGCAAGTTCTTCGACTTCTTTTGGAGTCATCGCTGCAATATTATTTCTGGAAATGCTCAAAGTTTTCATCTGCTTGCCCCTCCCAGTCATCAGCATTTGCATTAAGCATGGGTTGAGATGCATCATCATGCACCCACCCAATCTATATTACTCACTTGTGGGGACTAATTTCCTGAAAATCTTCCGTTTTTTCACGGTAATTTGTAAAAATTTCATAACTAGTAGTGAAGATTGGATAATTGGCAATTACTGTTTACCGTGTTGAATTTTCACTTACCGATTATCTATTCTCCATTAGCTGTCACAAAATTCCTAAACAAATCTATCGTTTGTGGTCGAATTTCATGCCCCATATCAAATTCATGGTACTGCACACCAATTCCCATTGATTCTAGAGTCGTTTTCGCTCTCTTTGCTGCTGCTAAAGGCACAACTTCATCATATCTGCCATGGGTAATTAAAACTGGAGAAATTTGATTTGGAGTCGTATTTTCTAATTCTGGATGTAAATACCCACTCATCACAACTAAACCAGCAAAGGGTAATTTTAAGCCGACATCTAATGTCATTGCCCCACCTTGGGAAAAACCACTTAAAATTGTTTGTGATAAAGGAATACCTGTTTCTGCTTCTAAAGACAGTAACCAATCTATTAATAATTGCCGACTTTCTGGCAATCCCTGATACATTTTCTCCATTCTCAAGTCATACCATGCCTTCCCCATGGGTGAATAGGGATAAGCATAGGGAGCATCGGGAAAGATAAAGTGATACTCTGGTAACTGAAATATTGATGCTAAGGAAGCAACATCCTGAGCATTGGCTCCCCAACCGTGGAGAACTACAATTAAACCTTTTGCTGTTTTTGCTGTTTGCGGTGGAACTTGGAGAAAATTGAAAGAATTACTCATAATTTATTTAGGGTTCGATAGTTGTGATTTTACTCATAACTCATAACTCATAACTCATAACTCATAACTCCCTACACCCATGATTAAAGTCTTACATCTCTCCGATATCCATATGGGAAGCGGTTTCTCCCACGGACGGATTAACCCAGAAACAGGTTTAAATACACGATTAGAAGATTTTGTCAAAACTTTGGGATTGTGTGTAGATCGAGCGATCGCCGATGCTGTGGATTTGGTCATTTTCGGTGGTGATGCGTTCCCCGATGCAACTCCTGCACCCTATGTCCAGCAAGCTTTTGCCAGTCAGTTTCGGCGCTTGGCAGATGCGGAAATTCCCACAGTTCTGTTGGTAGGAAACCATGATCAGCATTCCCAAGGGCAAGGGGGAGCAAGTCTCTGTATTTACCGCACTTTGGGTGTGCCTGGGGTAGTAGTCGGTGATACCTTAACAACTCACTTGATTTCCACGAAAAGCGGAGTGGTTCAAGTGATGACTTTACCTTGGTTAACTCGTTCAACTTTAATGACAAGACAAGATACTGAGGGTTTATCCATGACGGAGGTAAACCAACTGTTAACAGAGAGATTACAAGTGGTTATGGAGGCAGAAACTCGGCGTTTGGATGGGAATATACCCACAATCCTATTAGCTCACTTGATGGCAGATAACGCGAGCTTGGGGGCAGAAAGATTTTTAGCGGTGGGTAAGGGTTTCACCTTGCCTTTATCACTTTTAACACGTCCCTGTTTTGATTATGTGGCTTTAGGGCATGTCCATCGCCATCAAAATTTAAATAAGGGGAATCATCCTCCGGTGGTGTATCCAGGAAGTATTGAACGGGTGGATTTTAGTGAGGAGAAGGAAGACAAGGGTTATGTGATGTTGGAGTTGGAGCGAGGAAAGGTGGAATGGGAATTTTGCCCCTTACCTGTACGCAGTTTTCGCACCATCGAGGTGGATGTATCTAAATCAGAGTCACCCCAAGCAGATGTGATCAAGGCGATCGCCAAGTATGAGATTACAGATGCAGTCGTCAGACTTATCTATAAACTCCGCTCTGAGCAGTTAGATTTGATTGAGAATTCTGTCTTACACCAAGCTTTAAGTAGTGCCCACACCTATACTATTCAACCAGAATTAGTCAGTCAGTTAGCCCGTCCTCGGATTCCCGAACTTACAGCCACTGCTAGTATCGCTCCCATGGATGCATTAAAAACTTACTTAAATAATCGTGAAGATTTAAAAGATATCGCCTCATTGATGATGGAAGCTGCCCATAAATTGCTGGCAAATGAGACAGAGCTTGGTGTTGAATAATATCGATGAATTGTAGAATCTTTTCGGTTGGTAGCACGCAGCTTAACAAGTTGAACGCGATCGCTTCAGACTCAGCCAAACTAGTATTTGGTTAATGGATTTAATAATAAATAATGCGATCGCCAATTTTCAAACTAGTACGATAAAGTAATTGAATTCAAAGTTGATGTACTTAATATAATATTTGAATAATTGCAAAAACTTTATTTTTCATTAAAATCGTTGAATATTTAGATTTATGTGCAATATCGATTTTATCAACACAACGCTAAATAAAAAGAGTCACAGATGGTTTCTACAAACATCAAGATAGGGATTATCGGCGCAGGCACATCAGGAGCTTATCTTGCCAGTTTACTTATTCAAGAAGGATTTCAAGTCCACTTGTTTGAAAAAGCACCTGTCGTTCGTACCGATGGATGTGGCATTCTGATTGTCCAATCGGGGATGAATGCACTGCATCAGGGAAACCCTCAAATCAGCCAAAGAATTATTGAATTGGGGAATCCTGTTAAATTATTTGAGTTTCGCAACCTTAAAGGCGGACTGATCAAATCAGAATCTGTCACCTACGAAGAAGATGAACTCCCCGGAATGCTCGTACATCGTAAGGTAATTTTAGAAGCAATTCTTAATACCTTGCCCCCTGGAACAATTAAATTTAATGCTCAGTTGTCCTCGATAACCCAGACCAATCATAGCGCGATCGCCCACTTTAAAGACGGAAGTCAATGGGAAGGAGATATCATCGTAGGTGCTGATGGCATTCTCTCCAAGGTTCGTCAGTCCGTAGTTCCAAATGTAGAACTTTTCTATTTAGGCGATCTAGTTTGGCGAGGGATTGTTGCAGATGATCGCTTCTGTCCAGAAGGAAACTTTTTTGTTTACACCCGTGGTCGAGGAATTTATGCGAATTTCTTTCATATTGATGCAACCCATACTCATTGGGGTTTCTTTATAGAAAAGGAGCAAACAGATTCTGAGAAAGCGTTGCTACAACCGACCAATACTATGATTCCTGCTCAAGAATTAGCTAAACTCCCAGAGGATGCGCGAAAGGTGATTGAGTCAACTCCTTTAGAAAATATCATCTGTCGTTATTCCTACGATATTGACCCTCTACCTCAACTTTATCATGGTCGTGTTATCTTAATTGGCGATGCGGCTCATGCCAAAAGTCCCACTCGCGCTAGAGGCATGACTTCAGGATGGGAAGATGGTCTGGCTTTAATGAAATATCTCACATCTACTGCCAGTATTTCAGAAGCTCTAGAAAACTACCAGACCGAGAGATTACCCATTGTCCATGAATATCAACGAACGAGTCGAGAAGTGAGCCAAAAAATCGGTCGAAGTTAGTAATCACAGAATGTAAAATACTGTTTGGAAAAGTCGAAGCTGATTAAATGAACAACAACCCTATAATTACTGAAGATATTAATATCCCCACAATATCCCCCGATCGTGAAAAAGTTCCTGAAATATTTACCCGTCATATGGACACTTGGAAGGGTGAGTATATTAAAACTGACAAACACGGACATTTTTCTCCTAGCTTTGTCGGTACTTTTACGATCTCGATTGAAGGAAATCAGTATCGTCAGGTGAACAATTATGAATACTCAAATGGCTCTCGTCTGCAACTCAATTTTGAAGGCTACTTTGAAGATAAAATTCTGAAATTGTTTTCTAGCAGTTATGCTGATTTTTCTGCGATCGCATGGGATGCGGGTCAGGACATAATTTGCTTTCGTGCAAATAAAACTCAAGATGATGGGCTGATTACATTTATGGAAACAATGACTTTACTGGATGAAAATCATCGTGTTCGTAGTACACAAGTCTTTAAAGATGGCATTTTTGATGGTATCAGCTTTATAGAGGAAATTCGCTGTTGAGTCGTCGAAGCAATGCTTGAATCTGTCGTCAACAAGATAGGTATACTGTCGCCATTAATCTCATTTGTGAGACTTATTAACCAAACGATTCTACTTTAATCAGACTTGTTGCGTAATAAAATTTTAAACGACTGAAAAGCTTACGACATAAGGGTTACGTCCGTCTTTGCTCTTAAATCACTGAACGTCTTGATTCACAAGGGTTTTAGCCACTTTTTTAACTTAATTCGCAACACGTCTATTGTTTCTTTTCTCAATTTGGGTTTTGCTCAACCTTTGCAGAATAAGCTTTTTAGCCCCTACCTTAACCCGAACTCAGATTACTTAAATAATCGTGAAGATTTAAAAGATATCGCCTCATTGATGATATGAACTGCCCATAAATTGCTGGCAAATGAGACAGAGCTTGGTGTTGAATAGAAATTTGTGATTGTGACGATAAAATTTATAATAATTCTTTGAGGAATCTGTCAAAATTGCCATATTCATCTCAGATGTATATTCACTTTATGCCTCTGGCTAGATGAAAAAATAAACTTTTTGATAATTGTCAGGTGGACTCCATATGTCCTTCTACCCTCAGGTTAAAGAATTCTTGCTTGGTAAAACTCTACCAACTAGCGCTCATAGCGAAGAAAGATTAAGTAACGCAGCTGCTTTAGCAGTACTTTCCTCCGATGCCTTATCTTCCGTTGCCTATGCAACTGAGGAGATTTTGCTAGTTTTAGTGACGGCTGGTAGTGGGGCTTTGGGATTCTCCCTACCAATTGCGGTGGCAATTATAATTTTGCTAGGAATAGTAGTTATTTCCTACAGACAAACGATTCGTGCATACCCCAAAGGTGGCGGTTCATACATCGTTGCCAAAGATAATCTGGGACTTTACCCTGGTTTGGTGGCAGGTGGCTCCCTGATGATTGATTACATTTTAACTGTAACCGTCAGTATTTCTGCCGGAACTGCGGCTTTAACTTCTGCTTTCCCATTCCTGCAAACCCACACAGTCGGGTTGTGTTTGATTTTTATAGTTTTGCTAACGTTAGCAAACATGCGAGGTGTGAAGGAATCAGGCAATCTTTTCATGATTCCTACCTATGCATTTATTGTCAGTATTTTTGTGATGATTGCCATTGGTTTATTTAAACAAGCCACAGGTTTTACTCCACCCTCCTATCCAGAAATTCCAGTGAAAGAAGGATTAGGATTATTTTTTATTTTGCGGGCTTTTTCTGCGGGATGTACAGCATTAACCGGAGTGGAAGCAATTTCCGATGGGGTACTAGCTTTTAAACAGCCAGAGTGGAAAAATGCTCGGTTGACATTGCTCTACCTAGGAGGAATTCTTGGCTTAATGTTTGTGGGAATTACTTATTTAGCCACTTCCTATCACATTGTCCCCGAAGAGGGGCAGACTGTTGTTTCCTTGTTAGGCAGAACTCTGATTGGGAATAATCCATTTTACTTTTTCATTCAGTTAGTCACACTCCTGGTATTACTATTAGCTGCCAATACGAGTTTTGCTGATTTTCCCCGACTCTGTTATTTTTTGGCACGGGATGGTTTTCTACCCCGACAGTTAGCCTTATTAGGCGATCGCCTAGTGTATTCTAACGGGATTATTCTCCTCAGTGTCTCTGCTGCCATTTTGGTAATCATATTCCGAGGTGAAGTCAATGCAATCATCCCTCTATATGCAGTAGGAGTTTTTACTTCCTTTACCCTTTCCCAAGCAGGAATGGTACGTCACTGGTTTAGAGAAAAAACCACAGGTTGGCGTGCAAGTGCAATCATGAATGGAGTCGGAGCGATCGCCACTCTCATTGTTTTAGCTGTAATTGTTTCCACAAAATTTCTTCTTGGTGCTTGGTTAGTGGTAATTGCCATACCTTTGGTAGTAATCCTATTCATCACCATTCATCGCCACTATAACTATGTTGCAACACGTTTGAGTATCCAAGGACTATCCCCGCGCAGTTATATTCCCCAGCCAAAACCTGCTGTGATCACCCATCCAGCTATAGTACTAGTAGGACAATTGAATCGAGGTACCGTAGACGCTCTCGATTATGCACGCACCATAGCTGATGAGATTGTGGGAGTTCATGTTGATGTTGGAACTACAGATCGAGAGAAACTCCACGATAAATGGCAACAAATGGAATCAGATATTCCCCTAGTAATTCTTGACTCACCCTACCGCTCTCTAATCTCCCCTGTAGTCGAATATGTCAGTCAATTTGAGGAACGCTATCCAGATATATTCACCACAGTAATTATACCCGTTTTTGTGACTCGCAATTGGTGGGAAAGTATACTCCATAATCAAACAACTCTCTTTCTCAAGACAGCTTTAAGAGCCAAAAAAAGTCGTGTAGTTACGACTGTGAGATATTACTTATAAAATTTAACAAGGGACAAACAAAATATCGTAAATGTGATTTTGCCAATCCGTTAGATATTATCTATGAGTACATAAGTCCCCCCGATAGACGACGCTCTTATCCCTATCCTCGGAGTACATTGAGAATAGTGCCCTAGCTGACAAAATATTGGGAGATAAGAATGCGTGATACTTTCAATAAAATGATGGGTCGTACCCGTTACGTAGTTTGCCGTCTATTTATCCATCTCAGTGGTTCCGAAGTTGCCCCCCTCCTGGGTACACTTAACCGTAGTGCCCGTGAAGCAATGGACTCAGAAGGGGACTTGGAAGTCTTAGGGGAAAATTTGGTCGAAATCTGTCAAACCCTCCTGCAATACGATGATTCCTGGATGTCATCAGCCAATGAAGGTGATGTTTTTTGGAGTGAGGGTGAAGCAGGGGATTATGTCAGCGAACTATTTACAGATTCTGCCCAAAGATACTTGAGTGAAATTGATGTCAATAACTCTGACTTTAATCAGCCCCTTTCCTTACCTGTAACTAGTAACATTGTTGTCATGCTCACCGTTGCCTATGAGGGTGAGGCTCCAGATTTAGAAACAGACTTGGCAAATATTAATGCTCTCAAGCAAGCATTTAAAGCCTTAATTAATTTACACTATCAACATAAACTGCGGGCAATTCAGGTGCATTTTTCACCGGCACAGTTAGGTGATGAACTCACCAGCGATCAACTGTTGCAGTATTACCCAGAATTAATTCCTTTGTAATACCATTGATTTTCTTGATGGTTAGTGAAATCAGTCAGTGGGAATGTTGATGTTGTGACCATTCTCCCTGGGGAAATTTACCATCAAATTTTCAGTGGTAATGACAAGTAGGGTCGTCCGTACTTATCAGTGACAGGGGAAATTGTTAAGCTCGGAATAGGACAATGGTTTATTATGCTGATGAAAGTTTTGCGTCAATTTACAGTAGTGGTTTTAGCGCTGAGTTTATGTTTAACTACGGTTGCCTGCGGTGGAAATTCCGAAAAGAATCAACCACAGGCAAGTAATACTAGTCAAGCTACTAATAGTCCCAGCACTAAACTCAGTGATGGTCAGTATCCAGTACAACAGGCAAGCTATAACGATGGAGACGGAGAATATACTCTGTTTTTATTGAATAGCACTCCACCGACCTATAAAACTGAAAAGTTACAAATGGCAAGGTTGAGTGATGCGGAAATCAAGGAAGGTAAGAAAGCTTACTTAAAAGTTGAGAGTGGGCAACCTGTACTCTATTTAACAGAAGATTTCAAAATCGAATACGTCCATAACGTGACTGAAACGAAGAATAATCCTCAAACTGGACAAAAAGAGGTGGTTGTTGTTCGTCAAGAAAACAGTTTTTGGGCACCCTTTGCGGGGGCGATCGCCGGACAAGCAATTGGTAGTTTGTTGTTTACACCTCACTACTATTTCCCTCCCGTATACCAACCAGGTGGTGTATTAAATGGTTACGGTGGCTACGGTAGAACCTATGATGTTGCCGTGAATGACTATCGCCAACGGTACAACCAACCACCCGCAGCTGTGAGAAATCGTACAGCCTTCCGAACAACAAGTAATCTCAGAAGGTCGAACCCTGGGAATAATTCTGCGGTTCGTAATACACCTAACAACGCCAACAACCGTCCTACGGGTTCTGGTTTTGGTAGCAACACCCTGAGACAATCGGGTAAAACGACCACCACTAGACGTAGTCCTAGCGGGTTTGGTAGTGGACGTTCTGTAAGTCGTCCTAGTTTTGGTCGCCGCAGATAGATATGAATGTCGGGAGAAGGTGGAAGCAATTGGCGATCGCTAATTATTTTCCCTTTCCCCTTCCTTTGGCTCCTGAGTTGATTCTTCTCGCTCCGGAGTCAAACTATCAATGGCATCACACAGAGCAGTGGTAAGACTTTTACGGGTTTGTAAGTGATTATCCTGTTCTGTTTTTAAAGCTTGTTGTAGGCGATCGCGCTCCTTCGTCAGAGTGAGCAATTTTGCCTGCAATTCTTCTGTGGAAGTGATTTGACTAATTTGCTGCTGAATCGTTTTATGGCTATCTGCGTCATTGAGTTGGGCTGTTTCCAGACCCTGTAAACGCTGAATTTCACCCTTCAAAGTGGCGATCGCTTGCTGCGATAATTGGGTATCAGTACGTCTTTGTTCCGCCTCTGTATTATACAATTGCCGCCATTTCTGCGCACTCTCCCAGGCATTATCTCGCTCCTTTTGTAATTCTACCAATTGTTGTTTGAGTAATTGAATTTCTGTTAGCCACTGTTGAGTCAAATCTTGAGACATGGGAATTTCAGAATTGTCGATTTTCAAGAAGCAGATAAGTGATTAAAGCTTCGGCTGAGTCCTATGGACACGCTACGCGAACTTTCAGTTTAAACATCGACTTGTAATGAGTCTTGTCGAAGTAGCGGAGCCGAGATGTTAATTCTTTTGTGAATATTTAATAGTGCTTTCTAAAAATCAATTCAACAAGATTCTTGATGATTCTTAATTTATAGAAAAGCTACAACCACTGTAACTATATAGAGTACAATATTCAACGACTTGATATTTCAGCAAATTATCAAATTAATTCCATCATCAGTTATCAAGTTACAAATTATATTACTTAATATAACGAACGGCATTATGTCATTCTAGGTGCTTCTGTAGTTTTCCCATTACCTAACCCTAGTAAAGTCAGAATCACTTCCGTTCCCTTCGGAGTAGCACATTTTCCCTCTGGATGACAAAAATACGGTTACCTAATCCCTAATAACCCACCCAAGCCTCGTCTATGATGAAACCAGAAGTTGTTTTAACAATTTTAAGTCCGTCATTGGGACGTAAAAAACAATCTCCAGGTTTTTATATCAAAGTTATCACCATAGAATAGACAAGGTTTAAATTTAGTTTCTGCTTGTTTTTTCTGTTCCCTTCTTTCTTCTCAACTCCAAGCAATGTCCCAACCTCGTTACTCCAGTATTGAACCTAGCGCGAAAGCTCCTACTCTCAAGCGATTACGCCAACTAGCAAATTTACTTGATCAAGCAATAATTATTCCAGGAACTAGGGTGGGTATCGGTTTAGATCCCCTTTTAGGATTAATCCCTATTGGTGGTGATTTCCTTGGCATTTTTCTCTCAGCCTACATCATACTAGAAGCTGCCAGATTAGGTGTACCTCAATCTACCCTCGGTAGAATGGTGATCAATATTCTAATTGATGCTCTAGTTGGTGTAATTCCTCTGATTGGCGACTTATTTGATTTTGCCTGGACAGCAAACCAACGTAATGTTTATCTTTTGGAAGAACATTTAAAATTTCCCAGTCAACGCAAAAAAGCAGATACTTGGTTTGTTATCCTCGTCCTCGTTGGCTTATTCTTAGTTTCTATTCTTTTAGTATCGTTCGCTGTTATAGTTAGTCAGTTTGTCTGGGGAGTCATTGCTGTAGCCTGGACAGCATTAACTGGTAAATAATCCCCAACCACTAGACACAATATTTCCTCAAAAAATAATATGAAAGATTGGTGGCAAAAAACTTTTCCCAAGGGACGGCAAAGTTTAATTATTACCGATGCTCAGGGGTATCCAGTAGAAATTGCCTACGGTGAAATCGGTCAAGGGCAACCACTATTTTTATTACATGGTATGGGTAGTTGGAGCTATAATTGGCGTTATAGTATTGCTCCCCTATCCAAATATTTTCGCGTAATTTGCTTTGATGCCAAAGGCTATGGTTTTTCAGAAAAACCAGTCTATCGACGCGAAGAAACTGGACATCAAGTAATTGAATTAGAACGTATTATTCAATATTTATGTCATGAACCAGTTATCATTGTTGCCGAATCTCTCGGTGGTTTAATTGCCCTAGCTTTAGCTCAAAAAAATCCTCATTTGATTGCTCGCTTGATAGTAGTCAATGTTCCCATCTTTGCCGAGCGCTTGCCTCACTGGGGAATGGAAATACTCGCACGCACCCCCTTAGAGATAATTCAAACTATTGATGTCCTACGTTTATCTTATTTGCTTTCACCCTTTGTCAGGGAAATTATGGCAATGGAAAGACGGCAAGTTTTATTTGACCCTTCTATCCTAACTGAGGATGATGTCTATTGGATTACCTATCCTTTTACCGAGTTTCCTGGAACATTGACAAAAGTTGCCGAAGAATTACAAATTGCTGCCAAGGAAATTGAAAATTTTCAAGGTAAAAAATCTAACTGGTTGAGTCATATTCAAAATCATCTGGCATCTATCCATGCTCCCACCTTAGTTTTATGGGGAGAACAAGATAGTTGGTTTCCAGCAATCCACGGAGAAAAATTACATCAAGCTTTGCCCAATTCGCGGTTACAAATTCTCCCTAACTGCTGTCATGATGCTTCTACAGGTTCTGCACAAATAATTAATCAAGCAATTATCACTTTTTTACAGGAAACTAATTTATTGTAGTTTTCTGAATCTTTCAATTAACGTATAGCGTTTCTCATTCTAGTGAGTTATGGAAGAACTCCTCCCCAACCCTCCAGGATTTCGGGGAGGGTACCCGATAGGGCAGGTGGGGTTGTATTTCATCTGATTGGGAAACGCTATATTACATATTCTTGTAAGTAAGTCGGTGAGAATAAACCTAACTATGTAACAGATTGTAAAATCGTCAAAACCGTTGCGATTGCTTCATTGCACTGAGTCGCAAAGCGACACGCTACGCGAACGTTTCATTCGCAATGACATAGCGTGAATTATTTAAGCCGTTCTACTTAAAAAGATATGGTCATACTCGATAAAATATAGGTTAAAAGGGTAAAAGTTAATCCATCCTTCACCCTTTTCCTGAACTTCTATAAGAAGCTGATTGCCTATTCTGTTTTTGGTTAAAAATAAGAGTGGGAGTCGGCATACCACTTTTCTCGACTCCCACTCTTTTGCCATTTGTAGCTGTAGCGATTAAGGAATATATAGCAGACGTTGACCTGTATTTAGGGGGCTAATGTGTGGGTCAACGACAACGCCTGTCAGCGCTGAATATTCCAATTGCTACAAATGGGCAAACTTTATTATTTAATTTCTTGTAGACAACTTTACTTATATATCTGCTTAAGAGATAATAAACTTGTTGTCTTGTTGGGGGTAGAAAGTGCATCACAATTTTTATTGTGATACACCCTGATAACAACACCCTTGAAGTCGTTTATCTTTGTCTAATTTAACGGACTAAACTGGCTTGTGGTTGCCATTTTGGCACTTTTGTGAAAAATTAAATAAAAGGAAAAAAGTAGTCAAATAGACAGTTTTTTCTATGTTTTATCGTGATAAATATCGGAACGTTTTTCAACTAAAAAACAGCTTTTATCTTCCAGAATAAATATGATTTTTTTGAAGGGGTTGGGGAGTCACAAAGCCAGGTAAATAGCCCCTGTAACTGCTTCTCTGCCCTCTTGAGGATGAGAAAGGGAATTTGTATCTCAGAGATTGCTGTCAGGGACTGTGAGGGATTTTCGCTGAGGTGATGATGGGAAATTTCCTGGTAGTCTATGGTTCCCAATGACAATCATCCCAACTTGCTGACAAACAGGGATGACGATGAAATGAGATTGTTAGAGATTATGTAAATGGGAAAATTAGGGAAAAAGGTTGACGAATGGGGAAAGATAACAAATTCAACCTTTTCCCTGAAGATTTAAAGGTGGGTGCTGCTGATTCGTGGGATGATGAGACTCAACCTATGTCAAACCCTTGTAGATGTTGCTTAGGGCTGACTCATCTCCTACACAAAAGCAAGCTACAGCATGACAAACTCCCAATCAAACCGTACCCATGCAACCTCTAAAGATAATTCACAGTGCCCTATCCTGGTAAATAGAGAAGTGGGAAATTGGGGAAACGATGCTGAGAATCAACCTTCCGAAGAAAATGCTGATAGTTGTCTTTCCACAGCATTGATATATTCAGCATCGTTTAATATTTCAGCAGGTAGTAAATTAGCTGCAATCCCTGCTTTGATGAGTTCTTGACTGTGAATCTTCATTTGGTGATAATCAGAAAGGAAAGCTCCGTAACTGGAAATACCTTGGTTTTTGAAATGTCCTTGATAACCTAGGGCAACTAAATTAAAAGCCGTGAGACGAGAATTATGACGATTATTTTGGATATTTGGATTCGCTGAAACTTCTTTCCCGTGTCTGGTTTGTGCTTGAGCAGGATTATTTGCAGCAGCGACTAACAACAAGAAAGACAAACTAGCAGCAATAAAACGTGGCATATATTTAACCCTCTCGACAATTTTCCCTGATGGATTAACTTAATTGTCAGTATGCAGAGGCAAGCTGAATTTTCCTTGATATGCCATTGAGAAAAGGCTGAGATTTGATTAAAGATTGCTAAGTAAATTCTCTGCTAGATTTCAGGAATCCTGGGGTAAGGAGCTATCGTTTATCGGAAAAATACACCCTTTACCTTTTCCCCTTCCCATCTTCGCTGTACCTTTAACAAGCGCAGAAAACGCAACCATGCAGAAGCAGGTAATTCAAAGAAGGTGAAAATATCACCGAATCCTTGACTCGTTTTGTGATGATGTAACCAGTGTCTTTCAGGTGTTGTAATAAATAAAACTTGACAGGCTAAGTTGACAATGGGGGGTGTTTGCCAACCTAAAATGCTGGTATGTCTCCACCAGACATGAAATTGACCAAAAATTAAGCCGCTAATGACACCTACAGGAGAATAAGACCACAAAAAAAATGCGACAATACCGTAGGGTAAAGCGCCTAGAATTCCGTCTAGTAAGACTTGGGAATGAAGCGTTAAGATAGCGTAGTGGCGAAAATTCTTTTTATAAGAATGATGGGTTCTCAGGTGTAGACTACCAAAAACGTGTTCCGGAATGTGATAGACAAAGGTTGAAAGAAAGTCACCAATAACTAATAGTATCCAAGCACAAGCGATCGCTGTCAGCATTTTCACTCCCTAATTTTCCATGTGCCGACAATTCCCAAAATGATTATGGGAATTATATATAACTCATCATCGATAAACTTAGTGTTGTTTTGTAAGATACTGTGTTAAACACTCTCGAAAATATAAGATATATCGAGTCCCAACAAAATTAAGATGTGGAAAAATTCCGGTTAAGCTTTTCTTGTGACGCTAAAACCTAGTACTGGCAGTCTGCTCGTCCTATTATTTGTCTAAATTCCCACTGCTTTGTCAAAACGCAACATTTCCAAACTGCGATCGCCATACACACCTTCTATCTGTTGACGACAACAGTCAATGGCAAAATCATCTAGCTCCTCAAGCTCAATTCCATACATATCTTGAAAAACTTCCCCTTCTACCCGACAAAAACGGGGGCGCTGGGCATAAATCTCACACTCCCGCGATTCATGGTTGTAATTAATACACCATCCATCCTCTCCAACCATACTGAGGTATTCTAATAACTCCTCTGGAGTCAAGTATTCATCTAAATCAGGACGTTCCCTAGGGTCGAGGTGGCAACAAGCACCGCATCCTTTTATACATTGCCAAGTAGCCATAATTGGGGAGAAGGGTTAGGGGAGAAGAAACATTGTGATCATTGGCAGCAGGGAGAAACTCATCCGAACTGCCTCAATAACTGTAACTCCTACAAATACTGTAACTAGTTTCTTATAGTTTTGTTAAGTAAATTAAAATTACAGGGCAATTGCCGGATATGATAAATTCCGAGTTTAGAAATTAACGATATAGATTCTTGCTCTATTGGGAGGCATGATGTTTGAAGCTTTAGCTAATATTAACTGGGAAGTTATTTTTCAATTGCTGTTCGTTGCAATGATTATGTTAGCTGGTCCAGCAGTGATATTTGTATTAGCTTTCCGCAATGGGGATATGTAAAATTTGATACTTGTACTGAAAGTTAAGAAAACTGAATGACAAGTTAAGAAAAGGTGTTTTTTGTCAAGGTTTGTGTAGGAATAGAAAGTAAAAGCAACTCTCGTATTTCCTTTTGTCTTTCTTGGGCATAACACTTGTAATTATTGATTTGTCAAATTATTGTGAGAGACGTAGCTTGCTGCGTCTCTATTATTTTATGTCTTTGTCTTGATTTTGGCTCAATTTTCAAGCTTTGGTGATACTGCGGGGTGGGGATATTGGGTGTCATTGAGGCTTGCGATATTTATCTGGCAAAATATGCACAACGATAGATGTAATAGTGCGTAGAGCCTAACCTAAAATACAGTCTGGTCAATTGTGAATGATTAATTTAAATTGGCACAAATCTGCTAATTTACAGATATTGAAACAAACCCAATGCTAAACGTAAACCGTTGGCGGCAGAAAAATTCCTCTCCTCAATCATCCTCTATCAGAATTAGGCAAAATGGTGTCATCAAAATCACCGCTAGCTTTGCAATATTCGTCGGTTTAATTGTTCTGTTGGGCTGGTGGCTAGATATTGATACTATTAAGACATTTTTTTCTCTTAGTCAGTCATCAATGAAGGTAAATACAGCCTGCTGTTTTTTGCTTGCAGGAATAGGTTTAATTCTGTTTTTGCCAAAATCAGGCAGGGCAAAGCTCTACTCTCGCGCAGTTTGTCGATTCTGTGCCGGGGTAATTTTTCTGATAGGGGGACTAACTTTATTAGAGTATTTACTTGGGTGGAATTTGGGCATTGATCGCTTAGTTTTTGGGGAGCAATTAACTAGGGGAAGTACGCTTTTTCCTGGGAGGATGGGGTTTAATACTGCGATTAATTTTGTCTTACTAGGTAGGGCATTAGAACTATTAGCTAAACCGAAAAGTCCGCGAAGTTTCTGGTTATCCCAAAGTTTGACACTAACTGCGACTATTATGGCTTTACAGGCTTTGATAGGGTATGTCTATGAAGTCAAAATATTCTATGGGATATTACCAAACACAACGGTGATGGCATTGCATACAGCCATAACTTTTCTTGTGTTGTCCTTTGGTATTCTCTGGGTAGAACCAGAACAGGGTTTAATGGCAGTAATCACCAACCAAAGTGATGGAGGTTTGTTATTACGTCGTCTATTAATTGGGGCGATCGCTGCTCCTTTAATTCTGGGTTGGTTGATTTTGTTGGGAATAAAAGCCGGGGAATATAGTACCGCCTTTGCAATTTCTTTATTTACCCTGGTTATCATAGTTATTTTTGCTTTATTGATTTGGGTGACAGCTGCTGCGATGCAAGGTTTAACCAAGGAACGCGATCGCACTGTTCAAGCATTACACCTTCAAGAAGCGAAACTCCGTAGTTTTGTCGAAGCCAATATTATTGGAATTATTAGTGCAGATTTGTATGGTGGTATATATGAAGCCAATGATAAATTTCTAGACATGATTGGCTATACCAGGGAAGACTTCGTGACAGGTAAAGTCAATTGGAAAAATATTACACCCCCAGAATACACAGAATTAGAAATAGAAATCATTAATCAAGCTAAAATCACTGGCTCCTGTCTACCCTACGAAAAAAAATATATCCATCGAGATGGACATTTAGTACCAGTTGTCGTTGGTTTTAGCTTGGTAGGAGAAGAACAAAATGAGGCGATCGCCTTTATCCTCGACTTGAGCGATCGCCAGCAAGCAGAAACTGCCCTGCGGGAGAGTGAAGCCAGATTTCGCCTTGCCTTTAATAATATTCCTGATGTTTTTGTGATTTATGATGCTCAGAGAAGATTCCAGTTCGTCAACAATAGCGCCATCGAGCGTATACAAAAACCCTCATCTGCAATTATTGGCTGCACCGACGAAGAAATTTTGCCCCCAGAAGTCACAAATGTCTATTTACCTACCCTGATTCAAGCTACTCAAACTGCCACCCCCCAAACCCTAGAGACACAATTTCCTGTAGGTAATGATACGAGCCACCTCCTGATCAAGTACGTACCAATCCTGAATGAGCAAGGAAAAATGTCTCAAATTCTCGGCTTTGCTGAGGATATTACTGCCCAGAAACGAGTCGAAGCTACCCTACGCAATCAGCAAAAATGGTTGGAATATATCCTCAACCTCATGCCCCTCGCCTTCTTGTTGATTGAACCGGAAACAGCAAAAGTGACTTTTGCCAATAGAACTGCTGATATTTTAGCTGGGGGAGAATTTCCTAAAGGAAAACCTGGAGACGAGTATCACACGATATATTACTGTACGGATGAAAACGGCGATCGCATCCCCAATGCCCAAATGCCAGGGGTGAGGGTTGCCAAAGGAGAACGATTAGAAGGGGTAGAAATGGATTGGCACACCCCCACAGGTATTCGCTCTCTCCTGATATATGCCGATACCTTACCCACCATGCACGGCTATCCGGCAACCTGTGTATTAGTTTTTCAAGATATCAGCAACCTAAAAAATGTCGAAAAAGCTCTCAGCTTAGGATATAAAAGACTACACCTTTTATTTGATACAGCTAATGAACTACTGACAAGTCAAGATCCTGTAGTTCTAGTTGAGAACGTTTTCAGTAAACTTGCAGAGCAAATCAGGTTAGATGTTTACTTCAATTACTTAGTTGAGGAAAACGGTACTATCCTCAAACTCGCTTCCTATCGTGGAATTTCGGAAGCCGTCGCCGAAACCATTCAATGGTTAGAATTTGGGCAAGCTACCTGTGGCGTTGTCGCCCAAGAACGTCGCCCTATGGGTTTACAGAAGGTTCAGGAGCGCACTGATAACACCACGGAATTTATTCGCAGCGTCGGGATTCAAGCCTACTATTGCTGTCCATTGATTGCCCAGGGGAAGTTATTGGGAACCCTGGGATTTGGTAGTTGCTGTCGTTCCCAGTTCACTCAGAATGAAATTGGCATGATGCAAGCGGTATGCGATCAGGTAGCCACTGCCCTAGAGCGGGCAAGTTTAATCGCAGATTTGCAGGCACAAACTGAGCAACTGCGCGAAGCTAACCGCATGAAAGACGAATTTTTAGCCATACTCTCCCATGAATTGCGATCGCCACTGAATGCGATTCTAGGTTGGGCACAATTATTACGTTCGCGCAAACTTAGTGAAGTCCAAATTACCAAAGCCATTGAAACCATTGAACGTAACGCCAAAGCCCAAACCCAGCTAATTGAAGATTTACTGGATATTTCCCGGATGATTCGCGGACAGTTGCAGTTGAATGTCAAAAACTGCGATTTAATGAGAATTATCGAAGCAGCATTAGATACGGTTAATCTGGCTGCCCAAGCCAAGGATATTCATTTGATAACCCGCCTTGACCCCAGGGCGACTATGATTACAGGTGATAGCGATCGCCTGCAACAAGTTATTTGGAACTTACTTTCCAACGCCATCAAATTCACGCCCCAGGGTGGTAACGTCACCATAGAATTAACAGTTACATCCCCAGAAAGTTCAGCAAAATCTCGCCCGCACTTAGCTCAACTACGGGTGATAGATACAGGTATTGGTATCACTGCGGAATTTTTGCCCTACGTCTTTGACAGATTTCGTCAAGCAGATAGCTCCAGTACCCGCTCCCATGGTGGGCTAGGTTTAGGATTGGCGATCGTCCGCCATTTAGTAGAAATGCACGGTGGTACAGTTCATGTAGCCAGCCCAGGAAAAGACTTAGGTAGTATCTTCACCATCTACCTGCCCCTAGTCAAAACCGTTAATCCCCCCATATCCACAGATGTCTCTGCCCCAGAAAATCTTCTACCTAACTCCCTGCGGGGTATTCGAGTGTTAGTCGTAGACGATGAAGCAGACAGTAGGGAATTTCTCACAACTGTATTGGAACAATCTGAAGCAGAAGTTGAAACTGCTAGCTCAGTCGCTCAAGCATTAGAAATTATCCGTCAGTCTTTACCAGATGTAATTGTCAGCGATATTGGTATGCCCATGGAAGACGGCTATTCCTTCATCCGCAAACTGCGATCGCTCCCCCCCGAAGCCGGAGGAAAAATACCAGCTACCGCCCTCACTGCCTATGCTAGAGCCGAAGACAGACGACAAGCTCTGCAAGCCGGTTTTCAACTTCACCTCCCCAAACCCATCGATCCATCCGAATTAATCACCGTTGTTGCCAGTCTCGCCAAACGTCCCGCATCTTTTTAATCCGCATTATCAACTGGCACACCTATCACCCTAGGGTAAAATACACACCATATACCCCAAATACGCGGTAAATTTATATTTCTTCTCTCACTCTTGGGGAGATGAATTGTGACAATATCAAAAGTGATTGATTTGACTTGATATTAACTTCTTATCAGCTAACCCCCATCCGAAAAAGTTGATAAGAGATTTGTATTCAAACACACAAGACACATCTCAGGTTGCATATTACATAAGAACTTAACATACATAAACCTGATAGAGATATCTCATTTTCAAAGATATTCTGGAAGCACCAAGTCGCGGATTGCTTACCCGTTGTTTTTCCTTGACGTTTTCTGTCTAGGTAGCAATTTTCATCAGGGCTTATGTCAGTCCTTATGGGACTAATTTTACATCTCAACTCTCAGTAATTATTAAAAATTTTTGTTCCTGATATGATTTCCACCCAAGAAAAACCCACTCAATCAGCATTTAGCAACTCAATCATCAGTCATCTCCAAGTTAATTTTTTCCATGAAGTTATTGAAGGTATCCAAGATGGGATTCTAATTGCCACTGATACAGGTAATATTGTTTACAGCAATACCACTGCCCAACATATCTGCCGACAATTACAACCGGAATCCCAACAATCTCTCCAACTACCACCGAGTATTCAGAAAATTTGTTCTTTTCTCATTGAAAATAAAAGTTTGTTTCCCAATCAAACTATTACCCTCTCTGATGAAATCTTAGTTGACCAATTACACATTTTCCGAGTCAGGGTAAGATTTTTAGAGCTAAAAACTATCACATCTCCCTATATCCTGATCACCATTGAAAACTGCTATGAAAGCATCAAGAACACAACATTTTCGGAAATCAAACAGTATAACTTGACACAGAGAGAATCGGAAATTTGGTCTTTATATCGAGCTAAATATAGCTATAAAGAAATAGCTCAAAAGTTTTTTATCTCTCTGAATACTGTGAAAAAACACATGAAAAACATTCATGCCAAGCGTCATGCTTTCTTAGAATTGCAGCACCATTGATATCCCATAATGTCTTGCCCGACAATATCAAATCACACTGAGAATTATTTGCATTCTTTCAACTTATTTAATACAGCTAAAGCGTGACCTTTGGTTTTGACGTTTGACCAAATATAAATAATTTCCTGTTGGGGGTTGACTAAAAAAGTCGAGCGAATTACGCCCATATATTCCTTACCCATAAACTTTTTTAAACCCCAAACATCATAAAGCTCACATACTTGATGTTGGGAATCACTTAAAAGTTGAATTTTGAGATCATGCTTATCAATGAATTTACAGTGTGATTTTTCCGAGTCAGGACTAATACCAAGAATATTTGCACCTAAATCTCGAAAATCTTGAGAATATTCTGTAAAATCCTTTGCTTCAGTTGTGCATCCTGGTGTGTCATCCTTAGGATAGAAATAAATTACCAGCCATTGAGATACAAAGTCCTCTAAACTGACTAAGCTTCCATTTTGATTTGTGATGCTAAAACTTGGTGCTTTCTGTCCAACTTGCAACATAATTTGTAATCGTAAATATTGGCAATTTCCTGTAAAGCAAATATTATCATTGATAGGTGTTGCTGGTGAGTAGAGAATGACGTGGAGTTCATTAAAGGATAGGTTTCAGCAATTACCCTTAGTTCTAGCTGGACCAATTTTACGGCGTACTGAACCAAATCAAGTAACTGTCTGGATTGCCCTTAAGGAAAAGCGTACTGTCACCCTAGAAATTTTGAATAGTCAGGGAAGAAAATTATTCCATGGTAGTTATCAAACACTCCAGTTAGGAACTAATTTACATATTGTGGCAGTAACTGCATACAGCATGGTAAATTTACTGAATGACCATGAAACATATTTCTATAATTTAGATTTTGGTTATGGGCAAAAACTTTCTCACCCAGGTATAATTACGGCGACAGGAGAACTCTCGCCCATCACCTATCCGCAATATCAACTACCGAGCTTTTGCCTGCCACCAGCAAATATTAGTCAGTTACGTTTGCTACACGGTTCCTGTCGGAAACCCCATGGTGAAAGCTTAGATGCCTTGGCAACTGTTGATAAAATGATTGCTGAAGCTTTAATAAATAATCCTGAGAAACGACCTCATCAATTATTTTTAACTGGTGATCAAATCTATGCTGATGATGTGGCAGATGGTTTGTTATTCATGTTAATGGATGCGGTACCGACGTTGTTAGGATGGTCAGAAAAACTACCAGATGTAGATAATAATTTAGAATTAAATCCGGGGAGACGGAATCGTTTAGCGACACAAGTTGCTGGATTAACTGCGAGTCTGACGAAAACTAATCAAGTGGGAAATGTTGCCAAAAGCCATTTGATGACTTTTAGTGATTTCTGTTTGATGTATTTGTTTGCTTGGAGCGATTTGTTATGGGTAAAACCGGAGGATTTTCCAGATTTTTGTGAAGTTTTTAGTGATGAGCATCGCTTGCAATTGTCAGATAGGGAACTGCTACAAAAAGCAGCTTGTTATCGAGCAGAACTCTGTGATTTAAAAGATTTTCACCTGACTTTGCCCCAGGTAAGACGTGCTTTAGCCAATATTCCCACCTACATGATTTTTGATGACCATGAAATTACCGATGATTGGTACTTAAATATGGCATGGTGCGATCGCGTTCTCAGTAAACCCCTAGGTCGTCGGGTGCTGCAAAATGGACTCTTAGCATATGCGATTTGCCAAGGTTGGGGTAATACCCCCCATGAGTTTAGACATCCTCAACCAGGTGGAGTGCTGCTGCAAGCTGCTCAAGGATGGTTTGCATCTGGTGGTACTAATTCTCACCTAGAACAGGAAATTTCTCGACGTATTGGTTTGCCCACTGTCGCAGATATTCGCAATAACCACCCACGACGTTTGTCCCATAGTCATGGTTCTGTGACATGGCACTATACAGTAATTACCCCTAGTTATGAAGTACTGGTTTTGGATACTCGCACCTGTCGAGACTTTCCTGGTAAAGAATTTGATTTTCCTGGACTTTTGAGTGCTGAAGCTTGTCAGGAGCAAATTCCCCCCTTATCCCCCCAAAATCATCATAAATTAACCTTTGTGATTTCTCCTGGTCCCGTAATTGGTGTACCTTTTGTGGAGACTCTGCAAGTCGTTGCTAAAAACGTGGCAGAAAAACTTGGTTCTGCTGCTTGGGGTTTCGATCCCGAAGCTTGGAAATTAGAACCAAATGCTTTTGAGCGGTTGTTGTCTCGTTTAGCGACAAGAAACTTACCCAATCAGCAAAGTCGAGTGATTCTGCTTTCTGGAGATGTTCACTATGGTTTTGCCGCGCGTTTACAATATGGGGCAAATCATTCCTATGAATATCCCGAAAAGATATCTACAGAGTTAATTGCTGTGCAATTTACCAGCAGTTCGTTTAAGAATGAAGTCAGTTCTGCTGGTGGTAGTCGTTCCTTGCACCAAAAAGGTTTTATTCCGACAGAAGCAATTAATCACTTACCCAGTGCAGAGGTTTTAGGTTGGGCAAATCCTAGTGGTAAGGAGTTACTAGTAGGTGAAATTCATACGATGATGAGTGGTGTATTGTACAGCTTACCTTGGAGAATCAAAAATAATCCTGCGATCATTGATTTAGTTGCAGAGCGGAGTATTTTTCGAGGGTTGCAAATTACTAGACACCCAGAATGGTGGTATCGTGCTGACTTTATCTTGGCAAAACATGAGGCGATCGCCCCACCTCACAAACAATCTCTTCAGAACAATCTCTCGAATTCTGTACCCCTATTTGCTCCCTTACCCCAACAAGAACGGATATTTCCCCTAGAGCAATATCTCCAATTAGCCAAACAGCGCCACAAATATCTAGGAGAATGGGGTATGGGAAAGGAGATTGTCGGTGTGAATAACATTGGCGAAATTACCTTTGAGTTTGTTGATGGTAAGGAAGTTGCCGTACAAACCCTGTGGTGGCGACTAGAAAGTTGGGAAAAAGGTAAATTATTAGAACCTTTCCCCCTGACTCGCTATGAAGTTTCCTTGCACTTCGATGATGCAGAACACCCAATGGGTGATGTGTTACAGGAAGTTAAAAGCTAAGTGAATGTATCAATATTTTTGCCTCATAACTTAACTGTTATCTAATTGAGTGATTAATTTCTGCTGCTTGTGCTAATTGACATTGATGGCATAAGCCAAAAAACTCTAGAGTGTGGTAGAAAACGTTAAATTTGTGCATATCTTGTAATTGCACTTCCAACTCATGAACTGGACATTGATGAATGGGGATGGAAACACCACAACGTAGGCAAGTAAGATGATGCTTATCCTGTTGGGTAAGACTGTAGAGAGCTTCACCGTTAGCCAAAGTTCGCATTTGTACCATACCCTCAAGTTTCAGCGATTCTAAAGAACGGTAAACAGTAGCTAAACCCATGCTTTGGTTGCGATTACGTAATTCTACATAGATATCTTGGGCAGAAATACCTTGTTTCAGGGATTTGAGCAGACTGAGAATACGCTCTTGACTGCGGGTGCGTACAGCTTTCATAGACATGGGAACAGTAAGTAAATGCCAATTTATCGAAAATCTTAATTTTGGCTATGTTATAGCTTAATGATATTGCAGATTGGTCAAGGTTTTTGAGAAGTAGTGTAACAGAGAGAAATATAAATAGATATTGTCTATTCAGGGGTGGCAGGAAAGATATAGTATAGCGATCGCAGTATTCAGCAAAAGCCAGTGCAAAGGAAGTATCGAGCTAAAATTTTTGTTACCTTGCGTCCTTCAGTCTTAGATCCTGCTGGAGTCGCAGTACAGTCTGGATTAAAACAAATGGGATACGACGGTGTTGAGCAAGTGAGAATCGGTAAATATATTGAAATGACGCTGATATCTAGCGATGAACCCACAGCACGGCAAAAGCTCGATCAGATGTGTGATCAAATGTTAGCAAATACGGTCATCGAAAATTATCGCTTTGATTTAGTGGAAGTAGAAACTCAAACCGGAGTCTATTAGAAAAACTAGGGGAGCGAGGGGAGATTTGTTTCTCCATTCCCCCCTGAGACTTCTCCGAAGGCAATTATTCTCCATCACTCAATTACTCATCACCCATTCCCCATGACTAAATTTGGCATTGTTGTTTTTCCTGGTTCTAATTGCGATCGCGATGTTGCCTATGTCACCAAGGATATTTTAGGGCAACCCACACGGATGGTTTGGCACCAAGATACCGATATCAGTGATATTGATGTGATCGTAATTCCTGGGGGGTTTAGTTATGGTGATTATCTCCGTTGTGGGGCGATCGCCAGATTCTCTCCAGTGATGCGCGAGATCATTAACCATGGGAATCAAGGCAAACTGATTTTAGGTATTTGCAACGGGTTCCAAGTATTAACGGAAGCAGGTTTATTACCAGGTGCTTTGACAAGAAATAGAGATTTACATTTTATCTGCGATCGCTCCCCTTTAACTGTGGTACGTAGTGATTTGCCCTGGACACAAAACTATCACCCCTCAGAAACTATTCACATACCCATTGCCCATGGTGAAGGACGCTTTTATGCAGATGCCAAAACCCTCGCAGAAATTGAAGCTAATAACCAAGTTGTCTTCCGCTATGCAGAAAATAATCCCAACGGTTCATTAAATAACATTGCGGGAATTTGTAACCGTCAAGGAAATGTGTTAGGTATGATGCCCCATCCGGAACGAGTCTCTGATGCCATGCTTGGCGGTACCGATGGTTTAAAACTGTTTCAAGGAATTTTGTCACAGATGGCTGTCTTGGCAAGCTAGTACAGGGCGGCTGAAATAAACCACCCATTTCAAATGTCTGAAACACTTGCAGCAAAGTAATTACGTTAGCGTAGCTCTCCCGCAGGGAGCATTACGAATTACGAATTACGAATTACGAATTCCGCGTAGCGGTACTAGGCATTGCGCTGAAACATCTGAAGCCTCTGGCTTTCCCTAGGGGTAGTGATGAGGCTTCCGGTGAGCGTCAGCAGTTTAACTGAGGTTTTGCCGGCAGGTGGTGAATTCGCGCCTGTGCTTTCCTACGCTAAAAACCAACACATATCATCATATGATTATCTTTTACCGTCGATTTGACTGTAAAACCTGATTTTATTTAATTTTCCACACCATGCTGACAGATTTTTTGCCCTTTAGCTTTGAGTTAAATACAGTGGCGATCGCCGGTGCTAGTTTATGGTCTTTAGCATTGTATCTGGCTTTTTCACCAATCAGCGAGTGGTTAATGGTGCAATTAACACGATGGTTCAATTTTGCCGAGCGATCGCTCTACACCAGCAAGGCAGAATTTGAAAGAACTCGTGTGGCAAGAGAATCACAAAATTCTTTCTATGCCTCAATTTTCAGTATTTTCCCCTTTTTAATTATTGGTGCTTTGTGTAATTGGGGTGTGGAAATTAGCTTGGGCAGTAGTTGGGCAATTAGTATGGGAATGCTTGCCTGTATTGGTTGTGGTGTGTATGAATTAGGGCGCAGAGACGGAAGCAATGATGATGCAGACTAAATGCGGGATTTGGGATGTTCAATCACGGGGCAAGTCATGTCCTAAACAGCAGTAAATATACGTAAATAGTAGGCAACTTCTTTATTAAGAATTTACATTTAGCTGTTGTTGAGCGAATTCTGGAAGTGATAGGTTAAAATCGCCAACTGTATTGCTGTTGTGTCCTTTTTTGGTAGCGATCGCTCTCTCAGACAGGAGGACTTGTGATCACAGGTGGGAAAATCATCATGGCGATCGCAAATCCGCCAATTGTATTATCTGTTTTATCCCCAGTACCATAAGCTACTGTCACCGACTATATTATTGTCATCGTTGAGGAGAAATTGATTTGTCTATCCGCAAAAAAATTGCTATGGATGGATTAATAAACTGTCAAACAATTGTCAGTTATCCATCTCTCAACAATGTCATAAAGATAATAGTCCGGAAAACAGATTTCCCAGATGGGAGTGAGAAATAGGCTACTAGTACAAAAAAATCTCTTTTTTACATACCCCTATCACCAAATTGCTGCTGAGAGAACTGTTTACTTGTTCATTGATTTAATTCATATCCCTAATTTCCTAAATTTAAATGTTTCCAACAGAACCTGCTGCCGTCAATAATGGGTTTGCAACCCTCCTCAAAAATCGTAATTTCATGCTGCTGTGGATTGGACAACTTGTTTCCCAGTTAGCAGACAAGGTATTCTTTGTCCTGATGATTGCCCTACTGGAAAATTACCCTGCTCCATCAGGATTAGCACCCAATTCTATGTACTCCACCTTAATGGTGGCATTTACAATCCCAGCGATTCTCTTCGGTTCCGCAGGAGGGGTATTTGTCGATCGCTTCCCCAAAAAGCTGATTATGATAGGTTCCGACGTTATCCGAGGGATATTAACCATTTGTATTCCCCTATTACCTAGGGAATTTTTAATTTTATTAATTCTGACCTTTTTTATCTCTACAATTACCCAATTCTTTGCTCCCGCAGAACAAGCTGCAATTCCCCTGTTAGTCAAACGTGAGTCCTTATTAGCAGCAAATGCCCTGTTCAGCAGTACGATGATGGGAGCCTTAATTGTTGGCTTTGCCATCGGTGAACCCATACTCAGCTGGGGAAAAAGCTTTTTAGGTGATAATTACGGTCAGGAGCTAATAGTTGCTGTACTGTACCTCTCCTCTGGTTTGATCATGCAGCCAATTCACTTCAAAGATCATGCAAAAGTACTAGATGGGGAAAAAGCCATTAACCCTTGGACAGATTTTAAATCTGGGTTACGCTACCTCAAGAAAAATCGTCTGGTATTAAATGCCATGCTGCAACTGACGACTTTATATTGTGTATTTGCAGCGTTGACTGTATTAGCAATTCGTTTAGCCGCAGAATTTGGTTTAAAAGAAAAACAATTTGGCTTTTTCCTTGCTGCTGCTGGTGTGGGTATGGTGCTGGGTGCAGGAATTTTAGGAAATTGGGGCGAAAAATTACACCGCAAACCTTTACCATTGCTAGGATTCTTAATTATGGCGATGGTGTTAGGTGTATTTACCTTTACCCATCAATTACCTATCGCGTTGGGATTATGTGCTTTTTTGGGTGTTGGTGCTGCTTTTGTGGGTGTACCAATGCAAACTCTGATTCAACAAGAAACACCACCCACCATGCATGGTAAAGTTTTTGGTTTCCAAAATCATGCTGTCAATATTGCTCTCTCTGCACCCTTAGCAATAACTGGACCTTTGACTGATTTTTACGGTTTACGTACAGTTTTAGTGAGTATGAGTGTAATTGTGGCAATTGTGGGTGTATGGGCTTGGAAAAATACGAGAAAAGTTTTGCAAGATGTAATTTAGGAAACATCCATAACTAAATCTTCCTAGATACTAACTCATTACGTTTCATCAGCTTGGGTGTCAACATTACACCCCTATATATGTATCAATATTTGCGTGAATTAGTATAGTCTCTATCCCATAATCTGTGGGATATTTTTTTGAGTATTGCAACTAAATATTGGCAGTTATACCTCTGGCTTGATTTGCAATAACTGAGTCATACAGTGACACGTTAACAGAGGAACCACACGAAAGTCATTGAAAAATCTCCGTTTGACAAGGATTTTAGAACTTTTATTAGTTTCAGAATTTTTGTGAAATGGTGTTTATTTATATTTCTTCACATTTATCAAGAGATCCAAGTCAATGGCACCTACGTATACCTGATTGAAATGATGAAGGAGTTTCCAAAAATCGAGCTGCCATCTTGGGAGCAAGATAGACAATATTGATTCTAAAAATGTTTGTAATCGGATAAACCCGTAGAGACAACCAAATGTCACTACTAAAGTATCCGTCGCATTTTCTCAAATTGGTATCAACTCTTCAGACTTTGCTAAATGCAAATTTTGAGGGGAGATTTCCCATGGGTATTTGACTTCAACTTTTGAGAATAAACAAAAAGTGAACAGTTTTTGGTCTGGAAAATGAACAGTTAAATACCCGAAGATATAAAGCCATCCAATCAATTCTCTCTCCAATTCATTACTCAAATTTTAGTCCTAGGAGTAAAAAAATGGTTGCAAGCAATAGTACAAATCAGAGTCAATTACCGTTAAATTTTCGCACCCGAAAAATCAGAATACTGGCTGGGGTGGCATTTTTAGCTCTCAGTTTCACAGTCAGTTTAGCTGCGATCGCCCCCAAATATGTGACAGCTTCTGACCATGATGATGGAGAAACCGATACCAAGGGGCGGAATGTCAATTTAACAGATTTGTATGTGTTTCGGGAAAAAGACCAAAATCCCTACGCTAGCAAGGATGATTTAGTCTTCGTCATGAATACCAATCCTCGCTCCGTAGCACGTCAGCAATATTATTTCAGTACTAACGCTCTCTATGAATTCAAAGTTACCCGTGTAGCTAATCGGGATGGAACTCCTACGGGTAAAGAAGACGTAGTTTTACGGTTTCAATTCAATCCCCCTAGTTATAACGGTGAGCAGACATTTCAACTTACAGCGATCGCCGATGGGAATAAAAGAACAGCTACAGGTAAAACCACACCTTTAAGTCCTAATCCCAAAAATTCTCCAACTCTCAACCATCTCAACCTTGGAAAACATAACGTCACAGTGTTTGCAGGATTGCGAGAAGACCCCTTTTTCTTTGATGTGGAGCAATATTTCCGGGTGCGTGCAGGTGCATTGGGAATTGGTCCCGCAGTCGGTTTCCGTCCCGCAAACAAAGCTCTGGACTTTGCCACAGGATACAATGTCAACGCGATTGTCGTGAAAATTCCGCGCTCTCTCCTTGCAGGGAACAGTAACACCACCACCTTTGACGTGTGGCAAACCATTTCGGTAAAAAACCCCCAAACAGGGAAATTCCAACAGGTAGAACGTCTTGCTAGACCTGCTATTAACGAAGGTTTAGTAGTGACTAACGATTTTCTCAACGCTTTTAATAGTATTCCCCCCACCGCAGACTTAAGCAAAGCAGCAGCACCGGTGGTGGCAGAAGCCAAGAAAACACTGAAGGCAGTTGGTAACGATGATAACCGAGCTAACGCCCTCTTAAATGCGTTTCTACCAGATGTGATGCGGATAGATACTAATGTACCTAGTGGTTACGGTAAGGCTTTGAATGCTAAAGGCGCTCCTGTGACGGGTAGATTACTGAAGGATGATGTTATAGATACGACTTTAACGGTGGTCACTAACGGCAAAATTACCACTGATAACGTTTCCTACGAAGGTGCCCCAGGAAACCCTGCCCAAGGGCATAAACCCTTAGAAAGTCAATTTCCCTACTTAGCTGTACCGAATTAAGAAGTTAGGTAATGGGTGATGGGTAACGCTCTTGCAAGTTCCTCGAAAAACACTTTTCTCTGCAAACAAACCCCTTACTCATTACTCCTTACTCCTCACTCCTCACTCCTTACTTCTTACTCCTCACTCATTTCCGAATATGAATCAAGCTTTACCACAGAATAAATCGGTAAAAACCTATTGGTTAGGGGTAGTTTCCATCGCGATCGCTACTACCTTAGGAATTAGTATTTATACTTTTCTCAATTCTCAACTCACGAAAGTACCTGCACCCTACGGTTATCCCTTCGCTGTTTCTATACCAGGTGGGGGAAATCGCCAAGCAACTCTCCAAAAGGAAATTACATTTTATCAAGGAAAAGTACGTCAAAGTCCCGATAGTGGTTTACCCCTGGCGAGTCTGGCTCAAGCATACCTAAAAATGGCAAAAGCCACTGGTGACAACAATTGGTACTTATTTGCAGAGCAGTCAGCTCAGCGTTCCCTGGGGAATCTACCTTTTAACAATTCTGGTGCAACGATAGTACTTGCTCGTGTTGCCCAAGCCAGACATGAATTTACCACCGCCATTCGTCTTGCACAACAGGTATTGCAAGAACAACCCCGTAATGATAGTGCCCTGGCTATTCTAGTCACATCAAATCTGGCTATGGGTAATCTCTCCCAGGCAAAAATCGCCGCCGATACACTGGTAAATACGATTCCTACCCAAGGTCACTTTACCCTACAAGCTTTGGTACTGGCTGCCCAGGGACAGGAAAAAGCCGCAAATGATGCCTTTAAATACGCTTTAGCCGCAGAGGAACCGGGAGACATTAGTAATTCTGCTTCTACGAGAATCTTTCTCGGTCAATTTTATTACAAACATGGCAAGCTCACCTTAGCAGAGCAGCTTTACCAAGAAGCCCTGCGGATTTCACCTGGAAATCAACTGGCAATGCTCTATTTAGCTGAACTCAAAACCAGAAAGGGAGATTACCAAGGGGCAGGTAGACTTTATGCTCAAATTTTACCTGATTCCGAACAATCATCTGTTTATGACTATGCGGTATTTCGGGGACAAGCCAAGCTACAAAAGTTACAGGGTAATACTCAGGCAGCTAGTCAAATTTTAGACAAAGCTGAAACCCGACTGCGACAGGAAAATGCTACCGCAAATGGGAATGCTTCCTTTGGACATCGGCGAGATTTAGCACGGTTGTTATTAGAAAAAAATACCCCCACAGCCACCGCAGAAGCCCTATTTCTGATGCAAACGGAAATTAATATTCGCCGAGATGCCCAAACCTGGGATACCTTAGCTTGGGCATTTTTACGGTCTGGTGAAGTAAAAAAAGCACAGTCAGCAATTCAACAAGCTTTAAAAATGGGGACTAGGGATAGTGGCATTTTTTATCGTGGGGCGATGATTGAGCAAGCTTTGGGGAATCAATCCCAAGCAACAACTTATCAGAAATTAGCCCAGGAAGTAGACCCAACTTTTGATGAGCAAGCACGACGGACATCAGATATGGGATTAGATAGTTTGGGATTCTAGTAATTTTTTTATTCTTGATTAATCTTACAATTAGCAAATAATATGAAACTCAAAATACGTCAGTTCTGGTTATTTATTTTCTCTTGCTTTTTAGTATTATTATCTTCTGTGGTTTTTCACTCTCCCACCCTTGCCCACTGGGCAGATTTAGCAGTGGCAGAAATTACTGTGAATCCGACTAAAACCCAGATGGTAATAACTTTTCCTACAGATTTAGTCAGTTTTGCAGATGATAATCGAGATGGACAACTGTCATCCCAGGAAGTAACTAATCATAAAGGAGAATTAGAAAAGTTCATCGGGGAAAAAATTCGCCTACAAAATGAAACTTCTACCGATGGTTCCTTAGTTGTCGCGTTTTCCCGCAGTTTGCCCAAGAATCTCCAAAATAATGTTAATACCCACACTACCCTAGAGTTAACTTATAATTGGTCGCAACCTGTAACAGAATTGTATCTCAATTATGATTTATTTCTGCCCAATGTTTCAACTGCTCGTTGTTTAGCAACTGTCACCCAGGGGGGAGAAACTCAAAATTTGGTATTGAGTCCTGAAAAGAAAGAATTTGCTTTAATTAAAGGTTCTGTATGGCAGCAAATAGGTAGCTTTATTTTACTGGGAATTGAGCATATTCTCTCTGGCTATGACCATGTTTTATTTTTAGTTAGCTTGTTGATGCTGGGGGGAGGTTTAGGTTATCTCCTGAAAGTAGTCACAGCTTTTACCATTTCCCATTCTGTAACTTTATCTTTAGCAGTCTTAAATATTGTCACTCTTCCCAGTCAGTTTGTTGAGAGCGCGATCGCCCTCAGTATAGTTTACGTTGCTGGGGAAAACTTCTGGCGTAAAGATATCAAAGGACGCTGGATACTGACTTTTATTTTTGGACTCGTCCATGGATTGGGTTTTGCTGGTATCCTCAAGGAAACCCATCTTTCCCAAGGAAATTTAGCTCTATCCCTGGCTAGTTTTAATATTGGTGTGGAAATTGGACAAATTATCATCGTTTGTTTGGCATTTGCTATCCTCCATACCCTACGCAAATATCCTTGGGAGTTAAATTTACGCCGTGTTTTATCTGCCGGTGTGGTTGCTATTGGGTTATTTTGGTTTGTACAACGAGCTTTTGGATTATTTGCATGATTTCTGGTAACGGGTTAATTCTGGGTGCAAGTCAAGGTATCGGTTTGAGTCTGGTAAAGCAGCTACTTGCAGAATCTCAAGTAAATCGAGTCTACGCAACTTACTGTCACCCCGAATCCGCTACAGAGCTTTTTTCCCTGCAAGCAACCTATCCAGACAAGTTATTCTGCCACCAACTAGATATTACAGAAGAATCGCAAATCGTCGATTTTGTCAAGTTTTTACAGCAAGATATTCAGCAACTCCACCTAGGAATTAACTGTGTGGGGTTTTTACATGATGCCATCCAACAACCAGAAAAAAGCCTGAAACAGATAAACTCTGATAATTTACTCCGCTATTTCCAAATCAATAGTATTGGTGCAGTCTTACTGGCAAAACATTTATTACCTTTGTGGAAACATGGCGATCGCAGTGTTTTTGTCAGTATTTCTGCCAAGGTCGGCAGTATTGGAGATAACCATCTCGGTGGTTGGTATGGCTATCGCGCTTCCAAAGCAGCGTTGAATATGTTCATGCGCACTGTAGCCATTGAGTACGCTAGGGTATCCCCCCGCACAATTGTTATTACCTATCACCCTGGAACTACTGACACCCGTCTTTCCCGTCCCTTCCAAAAGAACGTCCCCCCAGAAAAATTGTTTTCCCCAGAGCGGACTGCATCTCAATTATTGCAACTAATTACCAAGCTAGAAATGCCAGATAGTGGACAGTTTTTCTCCTGGGACTCTAGTAAATTGCCTTGGTAGAATTTATACTTTAAATAGAGAAAAATTAATAAGCAGCTTTTTAAATTCTTTACACAAATGCTTGATAATTTCCAGAATCTCTCTTAGAGATGATGTGCGAAATAGGGAAAAATCATAATCTGAATAGACCAGGTAAACTATGGGCTAAATCTCCTAATTTATCTGATTACTCCCTGTCTTAGATACTGGAATTTTCTCCCTAGGGAGATAGAAAAACTAACCTTAAATTTCTAACAATTTTACAAAATCAATTTTCTGGATTCTCTATGTCTCAACCAGGGCAACTGTCACAGGATTTGAAAATAGACAACCCCCAAGCAAGACAAGATGCAGAGCGAATGCGTGACGTACTGCTCTTGGTGGAAAATTTAACTACTAGAGAAGAGACAAATATTAAGCTGATTATCGACTGTCTATATGATGTCGGCGCACCACATTTAATCCAGAAAAAATTCCGTTCCACCACCTTGCAAAAAGTTCTACAGATAACAGCGAAAATGTCGAAACCCGCATTTCGTATTTTTGCTTGGCGTTGGTTGCAGAAAAATTTACCAGGATTAATTACTAACTGGCTACATCAACAGGTTAAATTTCAAAATATAACCCAAGTAACTACAACAGTAGTAGAAGTTAACCCCACAGCAATAGAGACAAGGGAAGAAAAAGAAAACATTCCTTTATCAACTCAAATCAAAGTCTTGAGAGGTTCATTAATTTGTGTAACTGCTGTACTCGGTAGCAGTTTACTATGGTTGAGCTATGACTTGACTCTGACGCGATCGCAACTACAAAGTCTGCAACAATCACAGATACAGACTGTACACAAATCAATGGTTAACGCCCATCGGTAATTAATACCTAGAACGAAGTATTACGAGAAATATGGGGAATTGTGATATCGGAATAACCTGGCTGGATAATAATAAATCTATCAACACCGATATCCAAGTTAGCGATCGCTGTGGCATTTTTAAGTATTGCCTCTCTTCTCCCCGGTGTCTGGCAATGAATATAAATCGTTCGGCTAGAAGGTTCAAAACTTAAATGACATACTCCCCACCAAGGAAATGTCCAAGCAAAAAACTCTGCTAGCGCTTGCAAATAAGTCATCCCTACTCACCCTTTTCTTTATACGTTTCAACTTGAAGAGTCTTAACTGAAAGCTTGTCAGATAGCATCGCCGTGGGCGGAGAACTAGCATATACCTCTAATTCTGCTTCTATTGACGCAGTAAACATTATCCGTTGCCCAGGGAAAACCACCCTTTCCCAATAGCAGTCGGAAATATTCGCAATGCGTACCACTTGAAGCTGTTGCGTCCAATTAACGTAATAACAGAGAACCGGACTAGAATTTTGTTCTTGGGGAGTCAGTAATTGATTCATAAAGGTGTTTTTCTCCCAAAATAAAGCGCCATTCTCGATACAAACGAGTTGACGCTTTATTTCAGGCTGCCGATTAGGGCTTTATATTCAGGGTCTTTATATTAGCTGACCCCGTTTAGATTAATAAAGGTTAACATCTATTTAGATTTACATCAAAATTATAAGAAACGCTAAAACTTAAGGTTTTCTTCAGATTTGAGATATATGATAGTAACTATCAGATGTTTCGCAATAACTAACAATACCGATGATGCCTCAGTCTACGACTGGGGCTTTTTTTTGAGGCAGGAAATATCGTTTTTTTCCCCGAAGGGAGTACAGTTATAAAAACTCATGGAGTAAGCACATATACTTTGTGACTCCAAGTTTTACTAGCCCAACATTAATAGTTTGCCTTGATTTTTCCTACCTAATACTTATTCTTAACTTTTTCTTAAGTCTGTACAAATATTCATAAACATAACAATTAGACCCATACTTAGAAAGCATGAGTCTAGTTGTGAATCGACAAAATTACCACTCAGTGAGAAATGGAAACCCAAAGAAACCGATTTTCTCTAGATAATGCCGACTATCTCGTATTATTTATTTGTATCGAACAAATCTTTAGTCCCATCACTCTATATTTTGAAGGAAAGTATAGAGTATGTCTCGCAATGGGATACCGTTGACAGAAATTATCATAATGTTTACAAACAGACCGAAGCAAATAAGATTTTGCACACAGGTCAGCAGTTTGGGAATTGGGGATTTATGCCAGCAATTCTACCCAAAGGCTAAAATCAGAGTCTTTTTTTTCAACTTTGGTTGCTTTAATAGCATTCAGCCATTCGTGCTTCTGCTAAATCACGTATCAAAGCAGTACGAGCGTGAATATAATCGGTCAGATTATTACTTTCCTCGTTGCTCAGTGCTTTTCTTTGGTCTAATTCCTTCAGCAATTGTTTAACTAAATCCGCATCATTGAGCTTGAGAATCAGGCTGCTTTGCATAACTTCAACCACAGACCACAGCTGACGCAAGGTATTAGCGTCGCCCCCATATACATTAAGTCTGTTCATAACGGTTTAAATTTAATATTGTTTTTATATTCTACTCCAATATTCTCCAATTTAGTCCTGTTGGTATTTAGATATTTGTTAAGTGGCTTCTCAGGAAGGCGAAATGGAGTAGTGGATTTTTTAGGGAGGGCATTTTCTCGCTATTCTTGTGCTTACCTGTTACCTTACACCCTTGCCATGACGAATCCAAGTTAAAATGGCTTGATTGACTTCTTCTGGGGATTCATCATGGGGACAATGCCCGACATCCTCCAGATACATGATTTGTAAATTTTTATTGTATTGTGCAAATTGACTGGCAAGGCTGGGTGGAACAAATCTATCCTTGGTACCCCAAATTAACAGCATGGGTACGGAAATGTCCGGTAGCATGGCTTTGACACCCAGGGAGAAATTTATGCCAATGGTGGCTTTAAATAGGGCACTAAAAGCTCTGGCAGAACCTCTATCTTGGGGAGGGGCTGCTAAAATATCGATGAGTTCGTCGGTAATGGCTTCAGGGTTTGCGTAGGCGATCGCTGCCCATTTTCGTAATACACCCGGTCGGCGTAACAAGTTAAAAACGGGCTTTAAAATCAGAGGGGAAGCAACTAGACTTTTAATACCATTAACTACTGGACGTAGGGCGACAGGAATGGCTTCCTGTTCTAAGGATGGATCCGGTAAGCTCATCATCACTATCCCCTGAACCATTTCAGGATAAGTAGCTGCCACTGCAAGGGAAACCAGGGAACCCAGGGAATTACCAATCAAAATTACTGGTTGGCGAATAAAAGTTTGCCAAAATTCATAAACCTGCTCCACCCAAAGTTGGATGCTATAGTTGGCAGGAGCTTTTTCCGAAGCCCCAAAACCCAACATATCTAGGGCATAAACTGTATGAGTTTGTGACAGTACTTCTAAATTGTGTCGCCAATGACCTATGGAAGCGCCAAATCCATGAAGTAAAATTAAAGGCGGAGATTGGCGATCGCTTTCCACAGCACGCAGATATGTATAACGAGTTTGATAACCCCGCCATAACCAGTCCCTTTGATTACCTACTCTTTGCCGCCAATTAACTAGATTATTCATAGAATTTTATTTTTGGAGTCAGTTACCCACTGTTGAGAAAATGTAGGGTTCTGGACAAGATAGTCTTCTATATACAATGTCTGAAGGGAGGTTTGAATTCTTCCACCTCCAGGGTTAATTCACGACATCCTCAGCCCGATTTATTATCCTAACCATAGACAATTCCTTGATTGAATTGACGAGAATCACCCAATATCAGTAATCATATACTAGTCAAGGTCAGTAAAATCATGAAAAAATAATACACGTGTGAGAGTTCTTACCGTGAATTAACGATTCCATGGCGAAAAAACTGATGATTTCCTTAGTCAAAGTCTGTTTACCTGGATTAGGGATAGCAGCTTTGATGAATTGCATTCCCAGTTCCGATAACGTCAATGCTGTAGAATTGAAATCTCAGCGTTTAGCCACATCTAACCCTTGGTCAACAGCCTCATTTCCTGTAGAAAATTTTCAGGCTTATACATCACCCTTTGGTTATCGACGTTCTGCTGTTGGTGGTGATGGTTGGGAATTTCACAATGGCTTAGATATTGCCGCTCCCATGGGTAGTTATATTCGTAACTGGTGGGGGGGTACAGTAGTTAAAGTTGGCGATCGCACTGCCTGCGGAACCCACGTAATTATTAAATCTGGGAACTGGCAACATTCCTACTGTCATATGCAGGGACAGGTGGGAACTGCTTCTGGGCGGCGTTACATGATAGACCGTCCCGGTGGTCTGGTAATCTGGGAAGGGCAATATATGCCCCCAGGTGTACGTATTGGACGTGTTGGAATGACCGGACGCACCACGGGACCCCATCTACATTGGACACTTAGATACAGTGGAAACTACGTAGACCCAGCTTTAGTATTGCGAGAGATGTTTTCCCAACAGAAAATATCCACTAGTAATCGCAACTATTCTGTTCAACCACAAAGACAGGTAACTATCGAAGAATCTAAATATATCAAGGATTCCGGATATTAGGGTCATGGGCAAGGGTAGGGTATTTTTTACCGATTACCCATTACCCATGAGCATTTCTAACTTGACGCAGCTAACTGCTTTTCTGGGAGTTGGGTATACTCAGAGACGATTTCTCGGAATTGCTCCCCTTCTATAGTTTCCTGCTCGATGAGTAAATCAACCAAGCGATCAACTAGAGAGCGATTCTCGCGGATAATGCGTCTTGCTTCTTCGTAGGAATTAATGGCAATTTCCCGGACTTTGCGGTCAATTTTTACAGCCATTTCTTCTGAATATTCCGAGCGATTCATCCAATCTCTACCTAAAAAGACATCACTACCCTGCCCTTCCAAAGCAACTAAACCCAGGTCAGTCATTCCATACATTGTCACCATTTTGCGAGCCAGATTCGCTACAGCTTTTAAGTCACCGCTCGCACCACCTGTGACTTCCGGTTCTCCAAACACTTCCACTTCGGCAGCTTTCCCGCCTAAGGTCATGGTGATATTATCCTGTAACCAAGCACGGGTATAAAGACCACTATCAATCATTTCCTCATTGTAAATTTGCTGGGAGAACCCACCAATACCACCGGAGCGGGGAATGATAGTCACTTTATTTAAAGGATCGGAATGCTTTAGTAAGGTTGCCAGCAGTGCGTGTCCAATTTCATGGTAGGCAATTAGACGCTTCTTCTTACTATCCAGTAAAGGATTGAGAGTTAAACCAATAGTTAGGCGATCGATAGCATCATCAATTTCTAATTGAGTGACTGCCTCTTTGCGACGACGTGCGGTTAAGATAGCTGCCTCATTTAATAAATTGGCTAAGTCTGCACCAGTAAAACCAGGAGTCCGACGGGCAACGACTTCCAGGGAAACGCTGGGGTCGATTTTTTTGTTGCGAGCATGGACTTGGAGAATTGATAATCGTCCCTTGCGGTCGGGTGCATCAACTATTACCTGTCTGTCGAAACGACCGGGGCGTAGAAGGGCTGCATCTAGGACATCTGGGCGGTTAGTGGCAGCAATAATAATAATTCCGGTGTTACCTTCAAAACCATCCATCTCCGTAAGTAATTGGTTGAGGGTTTGTTCCCGCTCATCATTACCACCACCAATTCCCGCACCCCGTTGTCTACCAACAGCGTCAATTTCATCGATGAAGATTAAACAGGGGGCATTTTCCTTAGCTTTCTTAAACAAGTCACGGACACGGGAAGCACCCACACCCACAAACATTTCTACAAACTCGGAACCAGAGATGCTGAAAAATGGAACACCTGCTTCCCCGGCGATCGCCTTCGCAAGTAAGGTTTTACCAGTTCCAGGAGGTCCCACCAGTAATACACCCTTGGGAATTCTCGCACCCACGGCGGTAAATTTCTCTGGCTGTTTCAAGAAAGTCACTACCTCTTGTAGTTCTTCCTTCGCTTCCTCAATTCCAGCCACGTCATCAAACTTCACCCCAGTTTTCGCTTCCATTTGAAAACGCGCTCTGGTTTTACCAAAGCTCATCGCTTGGTTAGAAGCATTGGCGGAACGGCGCAAGAATAGTAACATCAAAGCGACTAAGGGCAGAATCCACATCAAGTTAATTAGCAAGCTCACTGCTGCTCTGCTATTAGCTGAGGAAACCTCCGCAAAGTCCACCTTATTGTCTCTGAGCTGATTGATTAACTCGTTGTTCTGCTCCAGCAACCTGACTTGCAGAGGTGATTCATCTTGCTTCTTATTCTTGAGATAAACCTTAGCTACCTGCTCTGTTTCATCTAATTCCACCTTTTGGACTTGGTCTTTTTTGATTTTTTGAATTAGCTCACCATAACTGAGGGTATTGCGCTCTGCTTTCTGAGCAAATACTGGAGTTTCCCCCAATGGCAGCATAACTAAACTCGCAGCTAAAGCACTAGTCAAGGCTAGACGCTTCGGCGAGGATAAATTTTTGTGCTTTACTTTTGTTTCATAATTTTTCATCATAATTATCCTTAATCTGCTGCCATCAGATGAGCGCTCACTTTATATAGCTAAATTCCTAGCAGAATTTGCAATTACCTTTCTCAATCTAGTGTAGCTCTCACAAAAACGATTCCCAACTTTTTATCAGTAAGGATAGTTCAACAGTACATAAGTGAAATAAGTTTCCTGAGTCTTCCATGAAAAATTTCTTCCCCTAGGGAAATATGGCAAAGCATGACGATAATCGCTATACTAATCATAATCGTAATGACTTCGCTTTTAGGGAAATTGAATTATGGTGAAAATAGTAGGTATTGCGGGTAGTTTAAGGACAGGTTCCTATAGCCAGATGGCTTTAGAGTTAGCCGCACAAAGAGTCAGAGCATTGGGTGCAGAGGTAGAAATTTTAGATTTAAGACAAATGCAGCTACCTTTTTGTGATGGGGGAGATAGTTATCCTGATTACCCTGATGTGAAACGGTTGCAAGATACGGTGAGTGCTGCTGATGGACTGATTTTAGCAACACCAGAGTACCACGGTAGTATCAGTGGTGTGTTGAAAAATACCTTAGATTTGATGAGTTTTGAGCAACTGTCAGGTAAAGTTGCAGGAATGATTAGCATTTTGGGTGGGCAATCCAACAGTAACGCTTTGAACGATCTCCGGGTGATTCTCAGATGGACTCACACCTGGAGTATCCTAGAGCAGGTAGCAATTGGGCAAGCTTGGAAAGCTTTTAGTCCAGAGGGTAAGTTAGTAGATGAGAAGCTATCTCAAAGATTTGACCAATTTGCCCAAAGTTTAGTGGATAACACTCAAAAGCTGCGGGGTGTTAATTGATAGGGGGAGTAGGGGTAAGGGAAAAAGATTGCGTTTTCTCTTTCCCTGTTAGCAATTAACTGTCAACCATTACCCAGTAACATCACTTCTCTAGACAGATACTAGTGATTGTGGAATTCTGTCAAAATCTGAGTAATTGGCTTGGGTATGTAGAGGTGGCAAGATGAAAGATGAAGAGGTGAGAATTGTTTCCTTGATTCCCAGTGCGACGGAAATTTTAGCAATTTTGGGTTTGACTGATGCGATTGTTGGGCGATCGCATGAATGTGATTATCCAGCAGAAATTCATAACCGTCCAATTTGCACCCAAGCACGTTTAAATACGAATGCTAGTAGTGGTGAAATTAATCAGCAGTTAAATAAATTTATCCAATCTGCTTTAAGTATTTATCAAGTCAAAACAGATGTTTTAGAGGAATTACAACCTACCCATATTTTGACCCAAGACCAATGTGATGTTTGTGCTGTCAGTTTTGGTGAGGTCGAAAAAGCTGTTGCTACCCTGACAAAATCATCGCCAAAAATCATTTCCTTACAACCTAATTTGTTGCAAGATGTGTGGGCAGATATTGAGAAGATTGCCAATATTTTTGGTGTAGACTCACTGCAAGTATTAGAAAATTTAGAAGCACGAGTACAAATTATTGCTCGGAGAACCAAAGGCTTAAGGGAGACGGAAAAATTACCTACCGTTGCCTGCATTGAGTGGATAGAACCTCTAATGGCTGCTGCAAACTGGATTCCAGAATTAGTAACTCAAGCCGGAGGACAGCCACTATTTACGATGACAGGTCAACCATCCCCTAACCTCTCCTGGGAAACACTGGTAGCAAGTAATCCAGATGTAGTAATTTTTATGCCCTGCGGGTTTGATTTACAGCGTACTCGTCAAGAAACAGAATTAATCACCCATCTTCCAGAGTGGAAAAATTTACACGCAACTCAAACAGGTAGGGTTTATATTACCGATGGTAACGCTTACTTTAATCGTCCTGGACCACGATTAGCTGATTCCATAGAGATTTTGGCAGAAATTCTCCATCCAGAAATTTTTGCCTATGGTTATAAGCAGAAAGCTTGGGAAATTCTGTAAAAACATCGAGAATCGAAAGCAAAAATCCCCTGGAATATTAATGAGAACGTGAGTTCGATGAGTTATGCAGCCTGAAACTCTTATCCGGTATTATGTGTGATAACCAAGAGTTTCTAGAAAGCTTTGAGTTTATTGAGAATAGAATCAGTAACCCTTGAATTTGCGAATTATTGACTTGTTTCTCAACTTAATGATTGAGGCAGTCTTTGAGCATGTCCAAAACCATTGATTCACAAGCTTTATCGCGTTTGAAATCCATCGAACTCACGTTAATGAGAAATATCCTCTACAATTTTCTCAGTGATAATTGAATAACTAGAAGTTGTGCTGTATTCAGAAAAGATTTTTCCAAAACACTTAGTTATTTTTACCCGTTATCCGGAACCAGGAAAAACCAAAACTCGGATGATATCAGCTCTGGGAGCAGAGGGAGCAGCAGCTTTGCAACGGGAAATGACGGAATATACCCTATCCCAGGGGAGAGAACTACGTAAATCTGGAGATGTATCTTTAGAAATCAGGTTTGTAGGTGGAAATCAGGAATTAATGCAAACTTGGTTAGGGGATGATTTGCTTTACTCTCCCCAAGGTGAGGGGGATTTGGGGGAGAAAATGTGGCGATCGCTCTGGCAAAGTTTTCACCATGGAGCCACACAAGTCATTATCATTGGTACCGATTGTCCAGAATTAGATAGTTCTCTACTCCACACAGCCTTTAGCCAACAGAATCCAGAATGGGACTTACTTCTAGGTGCAGCACTGGATGGAGGTTATTACTTAATTGGTTTACACAAACCCATACCAGAATTATTTATTAACATAGACTGGGGAACTTCCCAAGTGCTAGCTCAAACTGTGGCGATCGCCAAACAGCAAAATCTGCAAATTCACTATTTACCCACCCTCAGAGATATTGATCGTCCGGAAGATTTAGCAATCTGGAGAAAACAGAGAAACTTTCACCGATAATTTTCAGAGGAACCCTTACGTATATGCCCATCTCTAGCTAAACTAGTAGCCGCAAACACGAGGATTCTCTGAAGACATAGTCAAATACAGATGCTAGCTTGGTATAGTTTACAACTTAGGACTCTCAATTACTAAATTAAATATCACAGGGACATTGAGGTTGTAAATCACAGGTAGCATCATGGGAACAATATGGAAACATTCCATTAACTTGAACATAGAACAACCTCCCTGATTAACTACGAGAAGATAAATTATGAATAATCGTTTTGCTGCCAGTAGTGCTAGTCGCACCTTTAAAGTGGTAGGAACAGTTCTCCTACTATCCTTTGTCCTTGACTTGGTAATTTTGTTAATTGATTTCAAACCCACAGATAAAGCATCACAAATTGCCCTTGCTTCTAACCTTGTAGAGCGGGGAATTGTTCCTATGGTGGGTTTAGCATTAATGTTTGCTGGTTATTGGGTAGATACCACCGATGATAGTCGTTCATCAGGTATTGATTTACGTTTTCCTGCCTTGATTCTATCCAGCATTTTAGGGTTGATGTTTTTCGTCATCGCTCCCATTCATACAACGAATGTGATTGCTCAGAAAAACCAGAATTTAGAACAAATTCGCAAAGACGCGGAGCAAGCAGAAACTGCACTCACGAACCAAGTGAATCAAGTCAAAGCTCAATTGAACAGTAATGAGCAAGTCAAAGCAGAGTTAGAAAAGCAAAAAACCCAAGTCAAAACACAATTTTCCGAATTGTTGAAGGATGAAGAACGTTACAAACAAGCCTTAAGCAATCCTAACTTGCCACAAACACAAAAAGATTTACTCAAGAAATTTAAAGCTAATCCCCAAGAATTAGATAAATACATAGCTCAACAAAGTGACCCCGAACAGTTAGCCAATCAACGTTTAAGCCAAATTCGTACCCGCAAAGAGGAGCTAGAAAAACAAGCTGAAAGTAGCTTAAGACCTGGAATGCGAATTGCTTTAAGTAGTTGGTTGTTGTCCATTGGTTACGTTATTATTGGTTGGAGCGGATTAAAGAATATGGGTGCTCTCAAAGGTAGTATCAAGAAAGCTACTGCTAGATAATTTGAGAATTGAGATTTACAGCCGTTATGGATAGCTAATTACTGATTGCTAATCACTGTGTGAATATGTATTCAGCTATTAGTAATTAGCATCTATAATGTTCTGCAAATATTTTGATAGTAAAATTTTTTTTGATTTTGAGTAAAGAATGTTTTCTATTTATATATTGACCTATAACGAAGAATTAGATATTGCCCCTTGTATTGAGTCGGCAATGTTAAGTGATGACATTATTGTGGTGGATTCTTGTAGTAGCGATCGCACTGTGGAAATTGCTAGTCGCTACCCTGTGCGCGTTGTGCAGCATCCCTTTGAAACCCATGGCAAGCAACGTACATGGATGTTAGAAAATATACAACCTAAGTATGATTGGGTGTATATTCTGGAAGCCGATGAAAGAATGACCCCAGAATTATTTGCTGAATGTGAACAGGCAAAGGAAAATCCAGATTACATTGGTTACTACGTCGCCGAACGGGTGATTTTCCTCAATACCTGGATTCGTCGTAGCACCCAATACCCTCGCTACCAGATGCGTCTTTTCCGTCATGGGAAAGTTTGGTTTACAGACTACGGTCATACAGAGCGGGAAGTTTGCCAAGGGGCAACCAGTTTTTTACTGCAAACCTATCCCCATTACACCTGTAGCAAGGGTTTGAGTCGTTGGATTGAAAAACATAACCGTTATTCCACGGATGAAGCCAAGGAAACTCTGCATCAATTAGAACGTGGCTCCGTGAGTTGGCGAGATTTATTATTAGGTCGTTCGGAAGTGGAGCGCCGCCGCGCCCTGAAGGATTTATCCCTTCGCCTACCAGCTCGACCTTTGTTACGCTTTTTCTATATGTATTTTATTTTAGGTGGTTGTTTAGATGGGCGGGCGGGTTTAGCCTGGTGTACTCTCCAAGCTTTTTATGAATACTTAATTCTACTGAAGGCGTGGGAAATGAAGTATTTACCGACACCATCTATTGAAGAAAAATTGCCAGATATCCTCAAGAGTCCAGCATCAACAGTTAACAGTTAACGGATAAGATATTTGATTAGATAATTTATTTATAGGGAGGGGCGATCGCTCCTCTCTTTTGTTTATTGGGGGAATATTGTGCATTTACTAATTCCAGCTGCGGGAATGGGCAAACGAATGGGCAGTGATCGCAACAAATTGCTCTTGACATTGCGATCGCAGACAATTATTCATTGGACTTTAGCAGCAGCGATCGCCTCCGAGGAAATCACCTGGATTGGTATCATTGCCCAACCTGCCGATTTGCCAGACTTACAAAGAATCATAGAGGCAGCACAACCTTCCAAACCCATACAATTCATCCAAGGAGGTTCCACACGCCAGGAATCTGTCTACAATGGCTTACAAGCCTTACCTGAGGATGCCCAGCAGGTTTTAATCCATGATGGAGCCAGATGTCTCGCCACACCCAGCTTACTGGATAGATGCGCGATCGCTATCCGTCACTGCCCCGGTTTAATTGCTGCCATCCCGGTAAAGGACACAATCAAAGTCGTAGACGACAACAAAATTATCCAAAGCACCCCAGACCGAAGTCAACTCTGGGCAGCACAAACACCCCAAGGATTTAATGTCCAACTCCTCAAAGAATGCCACGATATGGGAGTTCGCCAAGGTTGGGAAGTCACCGATGATGCGGCTCTATTTGAGAAATGTGGCTATAGTGTACGCATCGTTGAAGGAGAAGAAACGAATTTGAAAGTCACAACTCCCCAAGATTTGGCGATCGCCGAGTTCATTCTGGCAACAAGATTCGGAGCATAAATTAGGGCGCAAGGAGAAGGGTATTTTCGCAATATAACGTTGACTTGGGCTTGATAATATGCTAATCTCCCTTCCACTTGACATCCGTGGGGGCTGTCCAAAATTCTATAATTAAATCCCAAATTGGATGACCTTCACTCCAGATAGCGCAGAGTTATGAATCAGTAACTAAATGAATGCAGCGACAAAGATAGAAGCCATTCTCTATTTAAAGGGTAAACCCTTGTCAATTAGTGAAATAGCAGAGTATGCCGCCTGCGATCGCGCCACGGCAGAAGAGGGAATTATCGAGCTAATTGATGAATATGCCCACCGAGAGAGTGCCTTGGAAGTCATTGAAACACCAAACGGGTATAGTTTACAACTACGTTCTGACTTTCAGGACTTAGTCCAAACTTTAATCCCCGTAGAGTTGGGTTTAGGAGCATTACGAACCTTAGCCGCGATCGCTCTCAACAACCCCATATTACAAAGTGACTTAATTAACCTCCGAGGTTCAGGAGCATATCAGCACGTTCAAGAATTAGTGGAACAGGGTTTTGTTAAAAAACGCCGCAATCAAGATTCCCGCTCCTATGCTCTACAAATTACCCCGAAATTTCATCAATATTTTCAAGTTGAACAACTACCCCAACTACTCACAGCGAATATTGAACCCCAACAATTAGAATTGACCCTCGCAGTCGGAGAATAGATTCAGAATTTCTACTCCTTTTCCTCCCCCTGATCTCCCTCCCCAGACAAACTAAATTGCCAGTCACCTTATACTATGGTTTACAGTAGAATTAGCAACTCAGCTATAAAAAATCGCCAATGGTGTTTGATCCTAACTTTCTGAATGACAACTTTGAGGAACACCCCCATCAGCATCTGAGTGACAACTTTGAGGAACAGTCTAACCAGTTACTCAAATACTTGCAGCATCAGTCTCCTGAGGTTTTAGCTATTGTCGCCCAGTCTGTCAGTCCGGAAATCAAGCAAATCATCTCTCAAAACGTCCAAGGACTGGTAGGGATGCTGCCTACAGAAAATTTCAACGTCCAAATTACCACAGACCGAGATAACCTTGCAGGTCTCCTCGCTTCCGCCATGATGACGGGGTATTTCCTCAGGCAAATGGAACAAAGAATGCATTTGGACATCTCGGTTAATGGTCAATAGTCATTGGTCAATAGTCATTACTTATCAGTCCATGGTTAACAGATATCTCACATCACCTGCTAACCACTCACTACCTGGCAATAATGACGACCAATGAATTGACTCCCCAGGGAATAACTACTTTTGTGGATAAGATCCAGACTGGACTTGCAAAGAAATAATTTGCCCTTCTCTGTTGATTTCCATGTGTAGAATGTCACCCACTGAGCTAGATTCCACTAGCTTCTGAACTTGTGCGGCTGTTTTTACAGCTTTCCCATTCACCTTTTGAATCACATCTCCTGGACGCAGTCCCCCCTTTTCGGCTGGTGACTTTTCTAACACCCCTTTAATGGCGACACCCGCATTTTGGGTGATATTAAGTCTATTTTCCTGGTTAATTTGCTGTTTTTTACTAGGTGATAGGTCTACCATTTCGATACCAATAAACGGATGTTCAACCTTACCTTTAGTAAATAATTCCGTGGCAATCCGCGCCGCAGTTTCAATGGGAATAGCAAAACCTAGTCCTTGAGCATCAGCACGAATTGCAGTATTCACACCAATAACCTCTCCGTTGGAGTTAAGCAGGGGTCCACCGGAGTTACCAGGGTTAATCGGAGCATCCGTTTGAATAAAACTGACACGCTTGTCGGGGACTCCCACCTGAGCGCTTGTACGGTCTGTGGCGCTAATAATACCGAGGGTGACTGTATTATCTAATCCCAAGGGATTACCAATCGCGATCGCCCATTGTCCAGGAATAAGATTTTGGGAATTGCCTAGTTTCACCGTAGGTAACTTAATGGCAGGAATTTTGACCACAGCCACATCAGTCATCGTATCAATACCTATAACCTTACCTTCAAAAGAACGACCGTCTTTCAAAGTCACCTGTACAGTATCTGTATTCGCCACAACATGAGCATTAGTTAGCAACCGACCATCTTCACTTAAAATAAATCCCGAACCCGTCCCCCTTTCAATTCTTTCCTGGGGTATTTGCTGCTCATCATCCCCAAAAAAACGCCTGAGCAAGGGATTTTTTAAAGCATCAGAAATGGGATTTGCCACTTTGCGTGTTGCATTAATTCTGACCACCGCCGGTCCTGTTCGTTGGACAGCCGCCGCCACAAAATTAACTTTATCATTCCCCGCTACTTCAATACTGCCGCGTATTGGGTGGGAAAAGACTGTCTCCGTAGGTGAGGTGACTGTCACGTTTCTCAATTCTTGAAAGGAGCGACTTCGCGTTAAAAGATAAGGACTGCCTAACAACACCGCGCTCCCACCGATTCCACCACCTACTAATACTAAGGAGAAATACACGGCTAGTTGTTTCCAGGGTAAGTTCATAATCATTCCGCTCAAAGAAATGCAGGCGCTAACTTCTAAGTGTAGTCAAGCAAATGGCAATTTGACAGTTTTGTTCTCAGGAAAATTTTATCAATTAGCGATAAATTAGCGATTAGATGTTACTGATTATTTGTGGCTTGTGGTACAGAAGCAATGTAGGGCATCTGTACAGTAGTTAGTATTAGTCCTTGTTGCCTAAGCATGATAAATGACCAAAGACAAATGAACACAAATAAAATTTATTTTCGCTTCATCAATATATATATGAATTTGAGAAAAAGTCTAGGATTTTTCTCCCATTTCCTCAGTTTTATCTGGCTGATGCTTACACCATACCAGATGGCTTTTGCACAAACAACAACTAAAAACTGCCCGATACCAGCTTTAGAACGTTTTCAGCGCCATCGAGTTGGACGTGGTGAAACTATTGCCAGCATTGCTGAGAATTACAACTTGTCACCAGCTACTATTATTAACATGAATCCGACTTTACAGAGCGGGAAAGTCACAATTGGTAGTGATATTTTAATTCCTCCCTACAATGGCATTATCATCGCTGTCAGTAATGGTGAAACTTGGGGACAAATAGCATCTCGATACAAAGTCCGTGCAGATGCTCTGTTTGAAATTAATGGCTGCAAACCACCCTCCAAGTTTGCGTTTGTTCCCGTAGTGCAGAAGTCAGCAAATCCGAACATTTCCAGAGTTAATATCAATACATCCCCTGGGGATTCCAGTCAGATAAAACTAGTGGGCTATCCTTTACCAAATGTCAGCAAAACTACTCTACCCTATGGATGGCAAATCAACCCGCAAACTGGGGACGTGTTTTTTCACAGTGGCATTGATTTAGTGGCAACAGTGGGGACACCCGTCAATAGTTTGGCAGCAGGAACCGTTGTTTTTGCAGGTTTTCAGGACAGTTATGGTAATTTAGTAGTGATTAATCATGATGGTGGGTTACAAACTCGCTACGCTCAACTAGAAAGTATTCGAGTTTCTGTGGGACAAAGGGTCAAAATCGGCGAAATTATTGGCAATGTGGGTACTACAGGGCAACCGACATCAAAACAGCCTCATTTACATTTTGAAGTTCGTTCTAGCTCATCCTTAGGCTGGAAGGCACAGGATCCAAAGACGTATTTACAAAAATAATTATGTCCGATTCCAAGGTTGATTAAATATTCTCAATTTAGCGATCGCCCCCTGATTTTAGTCTCCAGTTAAATAACCCCTTGATAGGACAAAATCTATCTTAATGAGACTAACCTAAAAATTTCTTCATGACTTCTACCAATTCTCAAACTAAAGATTTTACAGAAAAATTTAGTGGCACTCTTTCGGATTACATCACGGCGATCGCCTGGTCTGGTGATACCTTAGCTTTAGCCTCTGCTGCGGGTGAGGTGGTATTGTGGCAGCAAGGCAATCTGGTGAATTTACAGACATCTGCAAATGGTACATCTGTCGATTGTTTAGCTTTTTCCCATGATGGCAAATTCCTAGCAGTTGGCGGACAGGATGGCAAGGTAAAAATCTGGGAGCATACAGAGTTAATTTATACCTGGGAAAATGCCCCTGCTTGGGTAGATAAGTTAGTTTGGAACCCGAAAAGTCACCAGTTAGCTTTTAGTTTAGGTCGGCGAGTACAAGTTTGGGATATTCCTAGTCACCAGATGCTCGTTGATTTAAATTTTGCTTCCTCTTCCGTTTTAGGTATAGATTGGCGCAGCGATGGTAAATATTTAGCCATTGGTGGTTATTTGGGAGCGAAAGTTTGGAGTTGTGAGGATTGGCAACAGGAACCCTACATTATTGATATACCTTCTGCCAGTTTAGCGATCGCCTGGTCTCCCGATGGTAAGTACTTTGCTACTGGTAACTTAGATCGGACAATCACTGTGGTGGAAAGTCAACTTCTGACTTCCGGAGCAGACCCCAACCCGTGGATTATGCGAGGTTTCCCTGGTAAAATTCGTCAGATAGCTTGGTCTGATATCGGCAATCAAATAGGGGTTCCCATTCTTGCGACTTGCAGTGTGGATGGAATTGTTGTGTGGGAAAAATCTCCCGATGAAGCGGTAGGTTGGGAAGCCAGAGTTTTAACTAACCATGTGGATATTATTCAGGCGATCGCCTTCGCACCCAAAAGCTTTTTACTTGCTTCTGCGGGAAGCGATGGTTGGTTGTGTCTGTGGAAAAAAGCCAAGCAAATTTCCCAAATTCTCACAGGTACAGAATCCGGTTTTTCCTCTGTTGCTTGGGATAACTCCGGTAAACAAATTGCCGCAGGTTGTAGTAGTGGCGAATTTATGATTTGGTCAAAGAATACCAAAGGTCAAGGTTTTGCACGTTAGCAAAGGAACAAAACAACTGCGTGACTAATCAGTAAGAATTAGTTATGCTTATTTTCAAGAGTGTTGATATTCGGAATTTTATGAATTTAATCAAACTGGTTTTACTCGCTTGCCCTGCATTCATTGCCTCCATACTACTGGTAGCTAATCCAGCACAAGCAGCAGTCACTGATATTACCCATCCTATACCCCAAGTGGTTCAAGTCTCCGTGCAATCTCATCACACTGTCTTCACTCCCCATTTAGCCACATCCAACCCAATTAAAGACCAACTGGGCTGTAATTGTTCTAGTTGTGTGAAAGTCAGAATGCAACTAGAAGGCAAGCTACCTTTATCCAGTGTTCTCTAAATTTCAGCTTGACCAACAATCAAATAGTATAAGACCTAGAGGTTGAGTATTTTCATCCTCTAGATTTTGCGTTGATGCTAAAAACTTACACACATTTTTCTAATTTGATGTTTCTGGTAAACCTCATAGCTGTTGTCCATGGCTACTTTTGGTTATAACAAAAGAAAATCGTGATGAAGTTACTAAACGTGCGAAAACGTTATCTCGGATATCTTTTGGTTGTGATGATATTTTTCGGAACTATTAGCAGTGTAGTTGCCTACTCTGTGATATCTGAGCGATCGCCAGTCTTAGAATGTCAGGAATGGGGATTCTACCGCTCCAAAGGTAAAAGATACTATACCTATCCCGAAAAAATTGTAGTTCAACCCTGGCGTGGTCAACATCACGTATATGCTATTTTCAATGTCCCCAGTGAATATATCAACGATAAGCAGTTCACCTTGAATATCTCCGATAACGATACATTTTGCGGTATTCTCAAATATGAAGGCACAGGTTCTATAGATAATGTCTCCCCCAAACCCGGACATTATTTGATGAAAGGATTTATAAATACTCGTCAGGCTTTAGGAATCATCATTCAAGGTAAAGGAGACGAGTTAAAACAGGCAAGTAACTGGAGAATGGGTTACGTCAAAAAAGACGAAAAATTATAAAAACTATACCAAAATTCCAGCAATACAAGCAGTAATAAAACCTGCTAACAAACCCCCCACCATGGAACGCACACCCATCTTGGCTAAATCATGCTGACGATGGGGAGCCATTCCTGTAATTCCACCAATGGCAATTCCAATTGAGCCAACATTCGCAAAATTACACAGAGCATAGGTAGCAATAATTATCCCCCGCTCAGATATTTTCTTCTGTTCAATTAAGGTTTTCAAATCCAAATAGGCAATAAATTCATTCAGAATAGTTTTCTTACCCAGTAATGCTCCCACCTGTGCACAGTCTGCCCAGGGTACACCCATTAACCAAGCCACGGGAGCCATAATAAAGGATAGCATCCATTCCAAGGACAACTGAGGTAAACCAACGCGAGAACCCAACCACCCCAGTAAAGCGTTTGCTGCTGCCAATAAACCTAAAAAGGCAATAATCATCACACCAACATTGACAGCCAACTTTACCCCATCGATCGCCCCCGTAGTTGCCGCATCAACAGCGTTAACATAGTTACTTTTCACATCCATTTTCACATTGCTGGCTGTGTCAGGAATCTCAGTTTCGGGATACATTAACTTGGCAACAACCAAAGCAGTCGGTGCAGTCATAAAAAAGGCAGCAACTAGATGTTCTGCTGGCACACCAAAGGATAGATAGGCTCCCAACACCCCCCCTGCAACCGTCGCAAAACCCCCAGTCATCACCGCAAATAGCTCAGATTGGGTCATCGTTGCTACATAGGGTTTGACCAATAGGGGTGACTCAGTGGGACCAAGGAAAATATTACCAGCCGTAGAAAGGGACTCCGCACCGGATGTTTTCATGGTTTTCATCATCACCCATGCCAAACCATTCACAACGAGTTGTAAAATTCTGTAGTGATATAAAACACTGATAAATGCGGAGAAGAAAATAATAGTTGGTAGTATCTGAAAAGCAAAAAAGTGGTCTTTGTAATTGTCACCGAAGACGAATTTAGCACCAACATCCGAAAAAGAGAGAAAATTACTGATCACATCACCTAAGGATTTGAAGACTGCTAAACCTCCCGGTGTTTTCAGAATCAAGATGGCAAAAACGAATTCTAACCCCAAACCCCAGGCAATTGTCTGCCATCGCACTGCCTGACGATTAGAGGATAAACCGTAGGCTATGACGATAAAAACGATGATTCCCAGAAAAGATATGGCACGTTCCATAGATAACACCCAAAAGAACAATATACACTGTTGAATATATCAGGGTAGATGATTCTATAGATACATAGCAAATTATCATGTCTGTCAATAGGTTGGTGCTATGAAGTCTGGTAAATAGCTTAATTCCATATGTTTTTCTCCCATTACTCCTTAGCTATTACTGACCTTAAGGAATAGTATAAGTATTCAAGCATACACGACATATACTACTCAACATCCATGTCTTCCGGCATCTATGCAATCGCCCACATCGGCAATTTTCAGCTTTATGTGGGTGAGGTTCACCGAATTAGTCAAAAATGGCCCCCCCTCTTGGCACTATTGAATAGTGGTGGCTATCCCCATCAGCAGTTACAGGAGGAATGGCAACGAGAGGGAGATAAACGGCATTTTTCCTTCCATACCAAGGAAGAAATTCTTGCAGATAAAAAAATTATCGGGATTGAAGAATTAATCACACTCGTAACTGAGTGATGGCAATATTGCCCCCAAAACAGACATCAACATCACTTCCAGGAGTGCGATCGCGGTTTTGGTATACCCCAGCGTAGTAAAATTCATTACCTTCAACTCGATAATTAATTGGCAGAGGTTTAGTACAAGCTGGGCAAAAAATAATTTCTGGTTCCGGTGCTTCTGGTAACAAGTGCGGTAAATTAACGTTCCAAAAACTACCCGCTTCCAAAGGACGCTGGAGTAAATCTACTATGATTTTCCCCGTCCACATCGCTGCACGTTGCCAGTCATATTCCCGTTTTCCCTGACGGTAGTGGGAGATAGCGATTCCAGGAATTCCATGCATTGCCGCTTCCCGAACAGCTGCCACCGTACCAGAAATATACGCATCCACACCCAAGTTACCACCAGCATTAATTCCCGATATTACCCACTGAATTTCCTGGCTAATGTGGGCGATCGCAATCCTCACACAATCAGCTGGAGTCCCCGCGATCGCATAGGCAAATTCCGAACGACGAGAGACTGATATTGGGCTAATTGTCGTCACCTGATGTCCACACCCCGATTGATGTTCCTGAGGTGCAGCAATAATTATTTTCAGAGAATCATCCTTACTGAGCGCAGTCGAAGTAATAGCCTTTTCTAAGGCTTGAATTCCCGGAGCATCTATCCCATCATCGTTAGTCAGAATCAGTGTCATTGGATAACCGACATCAAATAATTATGTTTTCCAGTGCGACTTTATCAGTTTTCACTGAGATTTTCCGAATTTTCTCACACATCAAATTCTTTACAGGTTATTGCCAAAGTAAATCTACATAAAACTAAACCAATTAATTCTGAAAATGCCAAGAGCTATTTATTATTCCAACAAAAAAGATTAATTTGCGATTCGTGTAATTAAAATCTATTTAAAATCAGTAAAATTACTGTAATTTTTGAGCATTAAAGCCTCAATATAAAGTGTTTTTGAATTATTACCAAAAGCTATAGACAAATTTCAATACAATGCTTAGATTGATGGGGAGTATGTCAGATTATCAAACTCACCATAAAATAGTCAGACTTCACATAAAAACACTTTTTCTCGATATCGAACAAACAAATAATATTCAAATGATAAAACAGTCTGTAAAACTTCTTTCCACTTCTGCCGTCATTGCTAGTACTATTGCTGTTAGTACATCTGCCTTTTCCCGTGCAGAAGCAGCCTCATTCACTTTTAATCTAGATTGTGTAATTTCTGGAACAGTTGGCGGTAATACCTATTCGGGTGGTAATACCTGTGCTAAGGTTAATCAATCATTTGGAACAGTAACCATTAAAGATAGCACTACCAACAGTAAAACAGTTGATGTAATTGTTGATTTAGCAGGGAATAAAGTCCATAAAGTTTTGGATCTTTATTTGAATTACAACGACTCTAAATTTCAAGGTCCAGATTTTAATGTATCTGCTGGTTCTGGCTATAGCATTCAAAGTGATACAGTCAATGAGAATAAGCTGAAAGCTTCTGGTTATAAAGGTTCTTTAGATTTCAATATCAAACCCAAAGCTACAACTTCCAGTAATGATGGTTTCAATGCAATTATCGCCTTAAAAGAGAGTTGTCAGTCCTTGTTCGATTTAAACGCATCTGACTTTAACTACAAAGATACCCTGAATCAGATTCTCGCAGCAGTCCATATAGGTAACTACGGTAATAATCCAGGAATCTCAGGTGGAAACTCGATTTGGGTAGGTTCCAGTTCCTATTATCAAGCTTCCATACCACCTAAGAAAGTTCCAGAACCTACGGCAATTGCATCCCTTGGCATATTTGCTGCGGGAGCTTGGAAAATGAAAAAGAAAAACCAGGAGAAAAAACAAGAAGATTTACTGGTTCTTTGTTAAGCAAATACTTGAATTTCTCATTAATATATACAGGGGCTTTACCTTCATAGATAAACCAAGAGACGTTCCTATGGAGCGTCTCGGAAGTTATTTGGGGTGCAAGCTAATTCACGCACAATGCTTATATCAAAAATCCTATGTCAATTACTGCTTCTCGGTAAATACTGACAGTGACAAGTTCGTAATGGAAAAATTATCAGTGTGATTGCGGAGGTTAGACGTATCTTTGCTCGAATATGATTTAACTGTTACGCAACTGGATGCAAGTCAACATAACCACTACGAAATAAGGGTTTTTATAGGTCTATCATTTTTATAAATGTGTGATTTACTCGTAAAAACCCTTAGGTTTTCTTTTTTTATATAGTATTTAAATTATCATAAATAGATAAACTAAACCATACTTGTATAAGTAATAAATACCTCCGTACTATTCCCTAGAATTTATCAAAATATTGCCATTGCAATTATTTAGCCCGTCAGCTTTATTTTGATGGGTATCGAGATTGTGCTGGCATTTTATCCCGCGTGAGCTAGTGCGAGCAAAGGAAATTGACTATTCTTACAGGCTGCTAACACCAGATTTGAGTCTTGTATCCTAGCCCAAATATGAGTTTTACTGTCAGTACGTTAACTGGTTACGGAAATTCCCCCCTCAAGCAGCACCCATGACAAGAAGGAACGATACTAAAATTAAAAATTGTGAAATTAGTAACTAGCGATTTGAGGATAACATGGCTGCAACAGTAGAAATCTATACTTGGAGTACTTGCCCTTTTTGTATTCGCGCTAAAGGTTTACTGAAGAAGAAAGGTGTGGACTTTACGGAATATTGTATTGATGGTGACGAGGTGGCTCGTGGCAAGATGGCAGAAAGAGCCAACGGCAAACGTTCCTTGCCACAAATTTTCATCAACGATCGCCACATTGGTGGTTGTGATGATATCCACGCTTTAGATGCTCAAGGCAAGTTAGATGGGTTATTAGCTTGACAAAGGGGAAAAAGGGAAAAATTCACAGATGAGATGAATTCCCCATCCCAAATCTTCATTCTGTCCCACAGAGGCGGGATAATTTAACTTGGCAAACCCTGGCATTGAGGCGAAAAGTGTGAAACTGGCTTTTATTATTGATCCCATCCAGACTCTCGATCCCTGTCACGATAGCAGTGTGGCATTGATGGAAGCATCTGTAGGGCTAGGACATCAAGTTTGGGTGACGCAGGCAAATCTCCTGAGTGTCGTGGATGGTAAAGCTTGGGCAATTTTACAACAGGTGGAAATCATTCCTGTGGAGCTAGAGCAGGGAAAATGGGTGGCAGCTAATCCTTGGTATCGTCTAGGCGATCGCACTTTTACTTGCCTAGAAACTATGGATGTAGTATTAATGCGGACAGACCCCCCTGTAAATGACCCCTACCTTTTCGCTACCTATATCCTGGACTACATTGACCAAAGCAAAACCCTAGTTGTTAATAATCCTAGGGGTATCCGAGCTGCTAATGAGAAAATGTATGCCCTGCAATTTACCAAGGTAATACCAGAAACCATTGTCAGTACCGATAAACAGGTGATTCGGCAATTTGTGGAAGCCAAGGGGGCAGCTATTTTAAAACCCCTGGGTAACAAAGCAGGAGAAGGAATTTTATTTTTACAAGCTGGCGATCGCAATTTTAATTCCATTGTCGAACTCAGTACCCAACAAGGAAGGGTACCTGTTATGGTACAAATGTATTTAGAGTCTGCAAAGGAGGGAGACAAAAGGATAATTCTTCTCCACGGTGAACCTATTGGTGCAGTGAATCGACTGTCTGCCAGTGGAGAATTCCGCAATAACATGGCGGCAGGTGGTACTGTTGCTCACACAGAAATCACCCCTAGGGAGCTAGAAATTTGTCAAGAATTGGCGGATACTTTGCGTCGAGATGGTTTAATCTTTGTCGGAATTGATGTGATCGGCGGTTACTTAACAGAAGTTAATGTGACCAGTCCCACTGGTATCCGAGAAATCGATCGCTTAAGTGGAACTCGTCTGGGTCGCCAGGTAATTCAGTGGCTGGAACGCGCCAAAAAATCCTAGTTCTTCGTGCTTTTGTAGTGGCTTAATATATGAAAATTACTCGCATTGATTTAAATAGCTGGCTGCTGCAAATAGCCAACCAAACTATCCTTGTTGACCCCTGGTTAGTTGATCCCCTGGTATTTTACGGGCAACCCTGGCTGTTTACGGCGTATCATAATACACCTGTTGCCTACACTCCAGCAAGCTTACCCCAAGTAGACTTAATTCTCATATCTCAAGGGCTAGATGACCATTGCCATAAACCCACCCTAGAGCAACTAGATCGGAATATACCTGTGGTGGCATCTCCAACGGCGACATCTACTGTGAAAAGTTTAGGTTATAAGACTATTGTCTCCTTGGCTCCTTGGCAAAGTTATACTCTGGGTAACAAAGTAGAAATTACCGCAGTTCCAGGTGCAGAGGTTCAACCTGGTCAAATGGAAAATGGTTATGTTGTAGAAGATAGGGAAAAACAGACCAAGCTCTACTACGAACCCCACCTTTTCCGACCGGAATCAGGTATCGGAGAACGTTTTAGCCAAGTTGATGTGGCGATCGCCCCTGTAGTGGAACAGATTTTCCCCCTCTTGGGACAGGTAATCATGGGAGCAAAGGAGGCAATGAAATTAATCGAGACTCTCAATCCCCGCTTTATCTTACCCAACGCCCAGGGAGATATCCGTGCTAGTGGAATTCTACCGAAATTTATTCGTACCGTTGGTAGCGTTGAGGAATTTCGTCAGCAATTAATCGCTTCTGGTATGAAAACAGAGCTAATCACCCCTGAGCCAGGGGAGACAGTCAATATAGAATTAACTTCTTTCAGTACTACAGAGCGCTGCTGATAAGTACAAAAATCTAACACCAGAGTGAAAAGTTCTTCTTCTGGCTGATAATTGCAAACTTATCACCGAAAGTCTCCTCTGGAATTAATTTTTCGGCTTTTGTCTGTCCCGTAAAAACCCTGGCAAATCAAGTATCGTTCTATCCTTCGGTTCTGGTGCTGGAGCCGGAGGATTCATCGTTGGTTGAGGAGGAGTCATCGGTCGCCTAGCTTGGGGCTGTACAACTCTAGAATTGGTAGTATTTTGCGGTGGCTGGGCTTGTAATTCACCAGTAAAGCCAGTGGCAATAACCGTAATTCTCACTTCCCCTTGCAGTCTGTCGTCAATTACCGCCCCAAAGATAATATTGGCGTTGGGATCAACCACTTCATAGATAGTTTCTGCTGCTGCGTTGACTTCATGGAGAGTAAAGTCACTACCACCAGTAATATTGAAGACAACACCCCTTGCCCCTTCAATAGAACATTCCAACAAAGGTGAAGAAATAGCTGCCATTGCAGCTTCCCGTGCCCGTGATTTGCCAGAACTGACACCGATACCCATCAATGCAGAACCTGCATCTGCCATTACTGCTCGGACATCGGCAAAGTCAACGTTGACTAAACCGGGGATCGTGATGATATCCGAGATACCTTGCACACCTTGTCGCAAGACATCATCAGCGTAACGGAAGGCATCCTGCATAGGAGTTTGTTCAGGAATAACTTCCAGCAACTTGTTATTGGGAATAATAATCAGAGTATCAACTCGACTCTTGAGGGCTTCAATTCCTTGCTCAGCTTGACTGGCACGACGACGACCTTCAAAAACAAAGGGGCGGGTGACAACACCAACAGTAAGTGCTCCCATTTCCTTGGCGACTTCTGCCACAATTGGTGCGGCTCCAGTACCTGTACCACCGCCCATACCAGCAGTAATAAAAACTAAATCAGCCCCTTCTAAGGCTGTAGCAATCTCATCCCGTGATTCTTCTGCTGCCTTGGTACCGATCGCGGGGTTGCCTCCTGCTCCCAGCCCCCTGGTGAGCTTCTGACCAATTTGTAAACGGCTAGGAGCTGCTGCTAAGGTCAAGGCTTGGGCATCAGTGTTAATTGTCCAGAATTCTACGCCGCTCACATCAGAGGCAATCATGCGGTTGACAGCGTTACCACCACCACCACCAACACCAATGACTTTTATGTTGGCAACTCGACCGGGAACTATGTCACCAATGCGAGGATCGTCATGAGGAATTTTCTTAATATCGTTGTTTTGCCCAAAATTTAGTCCGGAGTGGTTAAAAGGATTCGTAGAATTAACTGCTAGGGAAAATCCTGGCTGCCCCGAAGATTGGGAATTTTTATAGGTAAGCCCTTGGTTATTATCAAGTGTCATGGATTCACAAAGGTAGATAAACGACTTATAAAGGTGTTATTCACCTAGGAGTCAACTATAAGTTGAACGCCGCCATATTTTTAACGCTGCTGTTGTTTCTTATCCAGCCTACCTCTGGGGAGGAGAGAAGGAAAAGAGACTTCGCCATCAAGACTGAGAAGTGTTTTTAAGGATGCTGTGTCACGGGCTTTGAATCTCCCATTGCATCCCACACCCCAAGGCAACATATAGCTAATTCTAGAGAAGTATACCTATATTTACCTAAAATTGACCTGTATAACTTCCAGCAAACCTTCAGATAGTCTCTGTAATTTTCTGGTTTTGGCTCAGTAGATGCTTGGTGTTGCCAAAAACTTCCCATTTTTCCTGTCAGTAATTCATCTCGGTCATTAATTTTACAACTGTCAAGGTGATTTTTGTGTTTTTTTATGAATATGGATAACGATTTTATCCAATTTCTGTGGAAAACTAAGCAATCTTTTAGATTAATGAAGCAATTGTTGTTACTGAGTTGCCAAACACAAATACGGTCTAAATATGCGTGATTACGTATACACGTACTTAGAAAAACTGTCTTTTGACACACAAAAATTCCTATTCCTGGTATTACTTGTAAAGACGCGCGATCGCACGTCTTTCTAGCTTTAATCATAAAATGCTGAATGCTAGGTTTTTGATGTGATGGCAGGGAGCACAGAGCGATTCGCAAGTTTTATCCCTGTGATGATTAGTCAATTTCCTAATCTATCTGGCAATGGCGATAACTACGAAGGCTAGTAATAACTTTGAGTTATACCATGAGGCATTTGAGATTTTGTCAGAGGAGTGAGGAATATGGTTATACCGCCCATCTAGAGAAAATAGATAAAAATGCCTGACGGGGTATGGATTTTATCCATCTATCCATCGCATTCGTGGAAAAAATAGCTTTTACTTGGGTTGATTCCTTTAGCGATGCTCTAGGAAGAGACACCTTCGGCGATACTCTAGGAAGAGCCACCTTTGGTGAACGCCATCACTAGATTTAGTTGATAGATGCTTTTTCACAAAGACATCATTACTTAAAATTGTCTAACATCTTGCACCCATACATCAGATGTTGCATTGCCAAGGAAAAAAATTTCTTCCTAGAGATATAATTCTCCAGTTACCCCCAAATGGGAAATCTGTAATTAAGGTAGCCCTGGTATTCTTTTCTGGAATATCAAAAATAACAGATATATTTATCAACTTCAAACCTTCTTCATGAGTATTATCTTTTTCAGAATCAGACTTACCCAGATTTCAAGGTTTTTCTGGTGGGATATCCTTAACTTTTTGGTTCATTTGTACTAAAGGAAAGTTAGGTTTTCTCAAGTCAATGTAGTCAATTTGTTGAGAATCTAACTGTGAGTGTAAGTAGCGCATTTGAGTGAGTGTTTTGATTTGTTCTGGAATTTGTGAGCTAGGAGTGCCTAAATGTACGCTCCCTAATTCTGTTTTCAAGATGAGATTATTGGAGTCTTGCCAATTAATTTCATTGACTTTTAGGGAGCTTTGGCTAATAGATTGGTAGAGTAATGCCCAGTAGAGGCGATATTGTTCTGGTAAGCCGATAACTTTCAGGCTAGGTAGTTTTGCAGATAACTTATCCGCAGTCATCTTATCTAGTGGCATCCATACACCCTTGGCATCAAGTAAACCTACAGATGTTTTGTTCCTGTTGCTATTAGTAGATTTACCCCGAATTTTCACCCCGGTTGTGCGCTCGGCGATCGCCGTAGGCGGCTCTTTTGAGACCATCGCCACTGGAATTCTTTCTTGTACCTGCACCAATAACCCTGGTGGGAATAGACGACGAGTTACCTGAGCTTGGACAATTATCGGTTGCTTTTGCAAAGTCTGAGCAATCTTTGCAGGTTCTATTCGCCACAGAGACTGAGGATAAGAGACGACAGTCAGAGATTGAATAGTTTCACTAGACATGAACTGATTCCCGGAAACTACGATGTCTGAGGGCGTTCTAAGTATCCAAATTGGTTGAATAGTCACCCAAAGCAAAGCAATTGCCAAGGTAGTGACAGCAAAACTACGCCAAAACATTTGCAGAATTCGCATTTGTCTTTGCCGACGTAGTCGCTTGCGACGTTGGGCTAAATCTGTGCGGGAAACTGATATTATGCCAGCCATGCAAACCTCTTCCACACTCTTACTTCAAATCTTGGTTGCGCTCCTATGAACATTCAGTAATGCAAGTAATTTTTGACTCAAACCCTTATTGGGTAAGATAAAACCCTATCGTGGTGCTTTAAGTTAAGTAACACTGTACAGCAATTACATTGCGTAATGCAGTAATTGCAATTATTTCTATTAAAGTTTGTAGCCTTGACTTCTAGTTGAATGTAGCCTTTAGTCTGTGGGGTGATAGCCATCATCTACCAAAATAGGCTACAAAATAAGTCCTTGACAAAAAAAGTAGGAAATGTGTAGACAAAGAATGATGAGTTAAATCGACTTATATTTTTACCAAGTTGGATTATTGGGCGTGAGACAGGAGACTGGGAATGCTTTTTTGTTTTAATTGATTTTTTCCTGCCTTTCCCCTAACCATTTTCCAATTATCAGGCTAGAATCAGACTTCCATAACCAAATAACCATCAAATTGCTACTAGAGATTGTCAAAACCTGGAAAACAGGTGTAAAAAAGACAAATACACATAACATCTCAGGGAAAAGTAACAACTTTATCAAGTTGGGGCGATCGCTAGCCAGTATTTACAGCTACTGAGTCTCCCAATCAGCAATAGGATAGTACTTTCTCTCCACGCTGACAACATTGATCAAGGGTATTTGTATATAAACGTACAAATAAAATCGCATCTACATGAAAAATACATTGAATTTATCACGCTTTTTTAAAGCCTGTAATCCTAGCAGAACGCTAGTTATGGGTGATGCGGCGGACAGAAGATATTACATAGACTTTTCTGATGTCCGTGGTTGCAAAATTGTAGAAGAGCTCCAGAGAACTATTACCCGTATTTCTCCTGATGAGCCAACTTGTCAGCTATTTACAGGTCACATAGGCTGTGGCAAATCTACAGAGTTACAGAGATTGAAAGCAGAACTAGAGCTTGCGGGATTTCACGTAGTCTACTTTGAATCCAGTCAAGACTTAGATATGGCAGATATTGACGTGAGTGACATTCTTTTGAGTGTTGCCCGTCAAGTGAGTGTTAGTTTAGAAGCCATAGGAATTAAGCTACGACCAGGTTACTTTGCCAATCTATTCAAGGAAATAGGCGATTTTCTGCAAACACCCATCGAATTATCCGCAGAAGCCGAGTTTTCCCTGGGAATTGCCAAAATTAGTACAAGAACCAAGGATAGTCCCCAGCTACGCAATCAACTGCGGCAATATTTAGAACCCCGCACCAATAGCATTTTGCAAGCGATAAACGAAGAAGTTTTAGATAAGGCTATTGAACAGCTAAAATATCGCGGACAAAAGGGACTAGTTGTGATTGTCGATAACTTGGATCGGGTGGATATGCGTCCAGTCGCATCAGGGCGATCGCAACCCGAATATTTGTTTATCGATCGCGGGGAACAATTACGTAGACTGAAGTGCCATCTTGTATACACAATTCCTCTGGCATTAATTTTTTCTAATGAATATGAAACCCTGAAAAATCGGTTAGGTGGAGGAATTGCCCCCAAAATCTTACCCATGGTACGGGTACGCCAACGTGACAATAGTGACTATGAACCAGGAATGCTGCTACTGCGACAGCTAGTTTTAGCGAGGGCATTTCCTGATTTATCCTGGGATGCGCGTCAAGAATTAATCTTGGAAATCTTCGATCACCCAGACACCTTAGATCGCTTGTGTCGTGTGAGTGGGGGACATATCCGCAACTTACTCGGATTACTTTACAGTTGCTTGCAGAGACAGGATCCACCCTTTGCCCGTGAGTGTTTGGAAGCAGTAATTAAAGATTACCGTGATGATTTGTTGCTAGCGATCAACGAGGAAGAATGGGAACTCCTCTACGAAGTTGTACACCAACAAAGTCTCAAGGGTGAGTCTGAGTATCAGAGACTATTACGGAGTATGTTTGTCTTTGAATACCGCGATCCCGCAGGACGCTGGTTTGGTATTAGTCCAGCTTTAGCTGAAACAGAAAAAGTTTTAGCTTGGCAGCAGAAGATAAATATTAACGCCAAGTACTGCTAGGGTTTACTGCTCAGAGCGTAACAGATTCTCGACTTCTGGAGTAAATCGGGGATCTCAGCATCAATAATCGAAAAAATACTAGTGGTTGATGTGATTCATTTCACCAACTTTCAGGAATACAAGTATCTAACTCCCTAATGGTTAATAGGGAGCGAGACGCTTCCACTACATTCCCTGTTGACTCCTGCATATCGTTGTGGTTTGGACTTGCGAGAGATTGCTGATATCAAGTCTTGACTGACTTGTCATATTTAAAATTCCTTTTGACTAAACAATTACCAACCTATGAAAGAGTGGCAATTCACCGCAGAGTCTGCAACAGAAAATACAAGTTCTCTGCAAAGGTTGATTAGGGCGATCGCCCTTTCTAAAGGACAGTTTTCCCTGATTTTAGTGCGGTGTAATTACTTACGACTCCGCCAACAAATTTTACATAATCTCCGTAACCTAACCCAGGATATGTATCTGCGGGAACTGGTTTTAGCTCCCAATATTTCCGCAGTTCATACCAGCATTGTCTCGGAATTATTTTTAGACAATCCGGCAGTCGCATCTGATTCCTTGCCTTCCTCTGTGATGGTGTTTGGTTTAGAGGCAGTCAATCATCTCGAAGATGTTTTGAGTGGAGTAAATAAGGCTAGGGATATTTACGCAGATACTTTTTCCTTCCCAATTGTGTTGTGGCTCACAGATGAAGTTGCAACTGCTTTGTCACGTCTTGCCCCAGATTTTAAAAGTTGGGCAGCCACAACCATTAAGTTTGAAATGCCCCAAGAGGATTTAATTGCTCTGATTCGTCAAGAGACAGAATCCCTATTTAAAAAAGTTTTAGCTACAGATGTTGAGAATTTTTTACCAAATACAGCCCTAGATTTAGATCCGAAATCCCAGCAACGTCGGGAAATCGAAGCTGCGCGCAATGACTTACAACGGTTGTATGGAGTGACATTAGAACCCGAACTGGCAGCGAGTTTAGAATTTGTTTTGGGGCGCGATCGCTATGCCAATGATCAAATTACTGAGGCGATCGCCCACTATCAAACTAGTATGAATATTTGGCATCGAGAGGTGGGTGTTGTCCGTAGTCACAAGGAAGAAACCCATATATCTAATTCCCTCTACCTCTTACCTGCTGCCATTCCCACTTCCCAGGAACGTCTGGGGGTAGTTCTGTTTAACCTCGGTTTATGCTACCGACGCTTGGCAGATTTACAACCCGCAAGTCGCATTCATTACTGGCAACAAGCACTATATTGGTTTAAACAGTGCCTCACGGTTTTAGAATGTGCCCAAAGACAAGATTTAGTCGCTAAATATATTTTGCCTGCTTGTAAAATGTTGCAAAATTTACAGGCTTGGCAAGAATTACGCAGCTTAGCACAGCAAGCATTGGCATTGCACCAAACCTGGGGTACAAAAGCTCAAATTGCCCAAGACTATGGTTTTTTGGCTGATGTTGCTCTTTCCGAGTTAAATTGGCTCCAAGCCCATGAATTAGGAAATACTGCCTTAAATATTACAGAAGAAGCAACAGATGTTTCCCGACAACACGAAAGCTGGTACCTATTGTTAATCGGACGAACTCAGCGTCATCTGGGCAAATGGGAAGAGGCAGTAAATAATTTAGAATGGGCAAGGGTAGTCTGTGAACTTCAGTATGATCCCGCCCTCTATTTAGAAATCATTGAAGAGTTGCGATCGCTCTACTTTTTTGAACGTCACGACTACCTGGAAGCATTTCGCCTCAAACAAGAAAAAATTCATATTGAACATCAGTATGGTTTTCGAGCATTTATTGGAGCAACTCAACTACAACCCCAACGCTACAGAATCAATCCTGTACTCAAATCCCAAACCATCACCTCAATTCCGGAAGAAGTTGCCCAGGAAATTGCCGTCTCTGGTAGACAACAGGATATCAATCGCTTATTAGAAAGAATTACCCGTGCCGATTATAAATTGACAGTCGTCCATGGTCCTAGTGGTGTCGGTAAGAGTTCCCTATTGAAAGCAGGTTTAATTCCTGCCCTGAAACAGAAAGTCATCGGTGAACGTATACCATTGAGTGTCTTTCTCTCAGTTTATACCGATTGGTTAACAACCCTGGGAAGAAATTTAAATCAGGCGATCGTGCAAACAGAAGTCACCGTTGCCCAGGATTTTTATCCCTCAATCATTTTAGAAAAATTACGCGCCCTCGCGGAACGCAATTACACCATAATTTTAATTTTTGACCAATTTGAAGAGTTTTTCTTTGTTAATAAACAAGCCCACGAACGAAATCAGTTTTATCAATTTTTTAGCGAAATTTTAAATATTCCCTACGTAAAAGTAATTCTTTCTCTGCGAGAGGATTATCTCCACTATCTTTTGGAATTAGAGCGTCTCTGTGCTGCTAGCCAAGCAGATAACTATGACCTAGGTGTAATTAATAAAAATATTCTTGACAAAGATATTCGCTATTATCTGGGGAATTTTCCCAGTAAAGATGCGATTAGTATTATCCACAATTTAACAAAACGCTCCCATCACGAACTCAAAGATGAATTAATTCACCAATTAGTTAAAGATTTAACCGTCGATGGCAACACTGTCCATCCCATTGAATTACAAATAGTTGGCGCGCAATTACAAACAGAAAATATCACCACTTTGATGGAATATCAAAAATGTGGTGGCTGTGAAAAACTCATTCAACGTTGGTTAGAAGAAGTTATCAAAGATTGTGGTCGAGAAAACGAGCAATTGAGTTGGAAGTTACTCTTTGAACTTACCGATGAGAAAGGAACTCGTCCTCTGAAAACAAATACAGAGTTAGTTGCTGCTTTATTGAAAGAAGCCAACGAAGCCGAAAAAGTTACAGCATCCCTATCTTCTTTTACAACCTTAGAATTAGTTTTAGATATTTTAGTCGGCAGTGGTTTAGTTCTCCAAGTCAGACAAGAATCCGGCGATCGCTATCAATTAGTTCATGATTATCTCGTCGAACCGATTCGCCAAAAGAATAATTACGGAATCGTTGCCGAACTCGAAAAAGTCCGCTTTGAAAAAAATCGTGCCGAAGTTGCTCGTAAACTCAGTCAGGAACAGTTAACCCTAGTTCTCCAGCGACGACTCCGAGAAGCCAGAGCTGCTGGTATTGTTCTGGGGATCATGTCCGCTAGCATTGGTGGTTTGTGGTGGCAAGCAGATACCCAACGTCGTGCCGCCGTCCGCCAAACCCTCCGTGCCGAACGTAGTGAAACAAACCTCCGTATCAGTGCCGTTACTGCTGCCTCCGAAGCCCTCTTTGCCTCAAACAAAGAATTTGATGCCCTCCTAGAAAGTTTACGAGCTTGGCGACGACTGAAACAAGCGGGAGATGTGCCCCCTGATACTAAAATGCGGGTGGTAACAGCCTTACAACAAGCAGTCTATGGTGTCACGGAAATCAACCGTCTAGAGGCACATACAGATATTGTTTGGGGTGTCACCTTCAGCCCCAATGGTCAATTCCTCGCCTCCGGTAGCCGCGATCGCAGCGTCAAAATTTGGCGACCAGATGGTAGTCTCCTGCAAAGCTTGAAAGCTCACACCGACTCCATTACTAGCCTCAGTTTTAGCCCCGACAGTCAAACCCTTGTCTCTGCGAGCATCGATAAAACTGTACAGATGTGGCGCTTTAACCCCATCACAGGGGAATTTGATCCCCAACCCTACAAAACCCTCAAAGCTCATGGTGACTGGGTGTACAGCGTCAATTTCAGCCCCAGTGGAGAGTTTTTGGCAACCGGTAGTAAGGACAACAGTGTTAAAATTTGGCGACGTGACGGTCAACTGCTGAAAACCATCACCGGACATCAGGGTTGGGTGAACTGGGTAAGTTTTAGCCCTGACAACAAATCTATTGTTTCTGCTAGCGACGATAAAACTATCAAAATTTGGGGGTTGGATGGTAACCTGCTCACAACTCTCTCTGGACATACGGAAGGTGTGACAGTCGTTGCTTTCAGTCCCGATGGCAAAACTTTAGCATCTGCGGGGCGAGATAAAACAGTCCGTTTGTGGCGACGACAGGGTAATAAATTCCGCCTCTACAAAACTTTACGTCAACATAGCAGCACAGTTTGGAGTCTCAGTTTTAGTCATGATGGTCAAAAATTAGCTTCCGCCGGCGATGATAATGCTGTCAATCTGTGGAAAATTGACGGTAGTCTTGAGAAAACCTTTAAAGGGCATAGTGATGCTGTTGTTAGTGTGGCTTTTAGCCCAGATAGTAAATACCTGGCTTCCGCTAGTTACGACAAAACTATTAAACTTTGGAGTTTGGAACCTCCCCGTTTACCTGTGCTGCGGGGACATGAAGATCGGGTATTAAGTGTTGCCTGGAGTCCGGATAGTACCTTACTTGCTTCCGGAAGTCGGGATCACACCGTCAAGCTCTGGCAGCGCGAAAATAGCAGTCAAGGCGATACGATGCGTCTTTATCAAACCCTTAAAGGTCATGAAAATCGGGTTGCTAGCGTTAGTTTTAGCCCTGATGGGGAAATTCTTGCCTCTGGTAGCTACGACAAAACCATCAAATTGTGGCAACGGGATGGTCGGTTACTGAAAACTCTCACAGGACATGATGGCAGTGTAATGAGTGTGAGTTTCAGCCCTGATGGTAAGTTGTTGGTGTCCAGTGGTAAAGATAAAACCGTGAGAATTTGGGATCGCCAAGGAAATTTACTGAAAACCCTCACCGGACACCGTGGTTGGGTAAATAGTGTGAGTTTTAGTCCCGACGGTCAAGTAATTGCCTCTGCCAGTGATGACCAAACAGTGAAATTGTGGCGCAAAGATGGCACTTTGTTAAGAACCTTTTCTCCCCACGACAGCTGGGTGTTAGGTGTGAGCTTTAGTCCCACTGATAATTTGCTGGCTTCTGCTAGTTGGGATAATACCGTCAGATTATGGCGCTGGGATGGAACTTTACTGAAAACTTTGCTCAGAGGTTACAGTGATAGCGTTAATGCTGTAACTTTTAGCCCCAATGGTGAAATCTTGGCTGCTGCCAGTTTTGATAGTACAGTCAAGCTCTGGAGTCGGGATGGTAAGTTGATTAAAACCCTGAGTGGTCATCGTGGTCCGGTGATGAGCGTGAGTTTTAGTCCAGATGGTCAAACCCTGGCTTCTGCCAGTGATGATGACACGATTATTCTCTGGAATCTGAATTTTAATAACTTGTTATCCCGTGGCTGTACCTGGGTCAATGGCTATATTCAGCATAATCGGAATGTTGAACAGCGCGATCGCTACCTTTGCGAAGACTTCATTAACTAAAAGTTCCAATAGGGAATACAGATGCTAAAAGCCCCTTATTCCCCTCTTTCACTCCCTTCCTCTGATTTATCCTCCTCAGACTCTTCTGTGGCATTTGCCAGAAACGCTTGTAATCTCATCCGTTCAATGTAGGGCCAACCGCCTTCGGATTCTATATCTCGCAACAAAGCATATAGTGCCTGACGGTTATTTGGTAAATTTTCCTGAAAGAAGCCATCTCGAATTTCCCGATGTAATTTTTCTAACTGACGCAGTAATGAGAGGAGGGCGATCGCGTCACTCTGATACATCTGTGCGGCATTACTTACTACCGTCGTTATTTCCTGTAAATGCCAATTCAACTTATCTAAATCTAAATTATCTGAATTCTTGCCTTTATTCATGCCACCCTTGATAAATCTAGGTCTAATCAAATCTACCGAATCTTTTCTACTTCAGTTGTTACGGAGTGAACCAACAAGGCTAACATCTTTACTGCTTAATAATTTGTTACCAATAAGAATTACGCACAAATCTAAAAAGCTAGATAACACCAAAAAACTCATTATCTCAGATTGTGGGTTAAGCCATGGAAGGCTTGTCTATTTTCCTTTGTAAACCGAACTTACACATTTTCGATCGCTGACAGAACCAGGAGAATATCCACAATCTCTCCTAGATTCTTGATAGCACATCACCGCAGTAACCACAAAATCTCTAGTTCAACTACTACTCTATATACATTTGAGACTATTGCCACCCCGTTTTTCTCCCAGCCCCGTCCACAATTATCACATCACTCAACTTTTTCCTCTTCCTGGAAGACTTTGCTTTTGCGTTTCAAAAAATCGTATGATCTGGCTGATTTACCCAAAACACATGGGCTGTATGTAGTGGCAATACATACATCACACAGCACAAAAAAGTAACTAGGTCAAGATACTTTGAGAGAAATAACTCGTCATCACGATTACCAATCTCCAAAAACCTTGTCTAGGAGATTTCGTTTTCTCCTAAAGTTACCAATTTCATTCCTGTGTGGCTGGACGCATGCCAAACGTCCGAGTTTTAGCAAATACTGCCAAAAGTAAAACTGCTAGCTCCTGCACGTTCTAGATAAGGCATTTGTAAATAAATGTCATGTCTTCGGTGGTTTAGTATTTCCACTATCAGCCGAAAAAAGCGATACTTTTAAGTACATCTAGCAGAAAGTGTTTGCATGGTAGCTTTTGCCAAGCAGACATTGCGTGCAGTTTTACAAGATTACATATCAATTTTTGACATTGAGGTTGACCATGAGGTTTCGCGCTTTAATTGCTGCCCTAATGGCTGTTTGCCTAGGGTTTCTTACAGCTTGTAGTGAAGCTCCAGAAGCTAGTGCTAGAGATTTACTTACCTACGAACAAATCAGGGGTACAGGTTTAGCAAACAAATGTCCCCAGTTATCGGAAACTAGCCGTGGTTCCATACCCATTGAAGGTGGACAGTCTTTCAAGCTCAAAGAACTGTGCATGGAACCAGTTAATTATTTTGTCAAAGAAGAGCCAGCTAACAAACGTCAACAAGCAGAATTCATTCCTGGTAAAGTGTTGACTCGCAAAACCTCTTCCCTCGATCAGATTCAAGGTGATCTCATAGTCAACAAAGACGGTAGCATCACCTTCAAAGAAATAGATGGCTTTGATTTCCAAGCTATCACCGTCCAATTGCCAGGTGGTGAACGAGTTCCTTTCTTCTTTACTGTGAAGAATTTAGTTGCTCAGTCTCAAGCTGGATTAACTAGCATTAACACCTCCACTGATTTTGAAGGTGCTTTCCGAGTTCCTTCCTATCGCGGCGCAACTTTCTTAGATCCTAAAGGTCGGGGTGTTGCTAGTGGTTATGACAATGCTGTTGCCTTACCTGCACAATCTGACGATGAAGAACTTACCCGCGCTAACGTTAAGCGTACAGAAGTTCTCAACGGCAAAATCTCCCTGAATATTGCGAAAGTCAATAGTTCTACAGGTGAAATTGCTGGCACCTTTGAGAGTGAACAACCTTCCGATACAGACTTAGGAGCAGGTGAACCTAAGGAAGTCAAAGTGCGTGGTTTATTCTATGCTCGCGTTGAACCTAATGCCTAATTTGACCAATTGAGTAACCCAGGTGAAACCAGAAACGTGATTCAACATCATAAATACTTCAGCCAGTATTGGGAATTTTGAATCTGCTTGTGCTTTCAACCGATGGTGGCTCTCTCAAAAGTACAACCAATACCCATGGTGTATCCGGTTAGCTAGGAAAACTTTGCTCAAGGTAAAGTTCTTTCATCCACAATGAGAACAGTGTAAATACTGTTTTCCCATCTCAAAAATAAGACTAACCTCATATTTTTCTGGAATTTCATGGAGAAAGTGAGGTTAGTTTTACTTTTATGGCTCTACAAGACAAAATTTTATCTTTATGCATCCGTATTTTTGGGTATTTTATTGAATTTATTTACTTATATAAGTCAAAGAAATATAAAAAATAAAATCTATATCTATAAATTAACTCAAGGATTTATTAACTAAGTTAAGTACAATCTCGGTTTTGATTACAGTTGAATATCTTATATTTTTTGTGATGTAGCTGTAACAGTCTACAGACATACCAACCCTAAAAAATATTGCAATTTCTGAATTAAATCATAGTTAATTGGCACCCAAGTAGATAAAAACTTTTGTCTGCGGATATGTTAATTGACTTTGGTCGTTTATGTTTCTGAGGCAAAGGAACACCTTTGTCTGAAATTTGTTGTGCAATTATGCTTTTGCTAGCAGAATTAAACAATTTTCTGGCATTGGTGAATCAGAAGTATAGACATATTTTAGGGTTTTGTTGTCCAACTTTTAAGATATTTTTTTAGTCCACACATTTAAGGTGCTATGCAGTCTACAGTCACCTACGAATTAAAACATGAGATTTGGCAATTACTGCGAGAATATCAGCAGTCGCCTTCTGCCAATATTCGCAATCAGCTAGTAAAGATGAATTTTGGTTTAGTGAGAAAAGAAGCTCACTACTGGATTAATCAATGCCAGGAAAGTTACGATGACTTGTTACAAGTTGGTTGTTTGGGTTTAATTCGGGCGATCGAAAGATTTGATATTGCCAAAGGTCATGCTTTTAGCTCCTTTGCTATTCCCTATATTCGTGGTGAGATTCAGCATTATTTACGAGACAAAGGTGTTACAGTGCGGATTCCACGCCGCTATTTAGCTATTCAACAACAAGCTGTTGGTGTCTCACGGTCTTTGAGGGAAAAATATAATCGTCAACCCACGGATTCTGAATTAGCTGCGGCATTAGAGATTTCTCCCCAGGAGTTACAAGAGATTAAGTTAGCTTGGATGAATCGTGCTCCTTTGAGTTTAGATGTCCCTGTACAGGAAGGAGAAGACGGTGCGACGAGTTTAGGTGAATTAGTTCCTGATCCTAGCTACCGTAGTTTTCAACTAGCTCAGGAAGACCAAATTCGTTTACAACAAGCATTGGTGCAGTTAGAAAAATGCACTCGTGAAGTTTTAGAATTTGTTTTTCTTCATGATTTAACTCAAAAGCAAGTTGCAGAACGTTTAGGTATTAGTGTGGTGACAGTTTCTCGTAGAGTTAAAAAAGGCTTAGATTCATTGAAACAGATGATGTGTGCTGGTGAGGAGTAGGAAATTTTCCCAGAGCTAAAAATAGTTCCCTATCACCTCATAGATGATACATCAGTAAAAATACTGTATTTTTTGTTTTAAAACTGCTTAAAAAAGACTGAGATTTTGCATAACTTAGGTTATAACTGTATTCAAATTTTACTTTTGCACAAGCAAATTTTTCTATCGCTTTTGAGAGCAGCTAATGGGCAGAAATTCTTTAATTACAGTTGCAGTTATTCTGGGTTTGACGATCGCGGGTTGTGGTTCTAGCGAAAGTGAACCACAGGCAAGTAATCCCACACCTGGGGAAACACCTAACGCAACAAATACACCGGCAACAAAACCCCCATCTCAATCTTTTAGTAATCCAGTGGTTCCTGGTAATCAGGTTGTAAATGCGATGAATCCTCCTGCGAATAGTGGGAATTTAATTCAAACTACCAATGTCACAGAGCGGGTTAATGTTTTGACAAAGGGTAGAAATGACCCCTTTGCTCAAATCGTCGGACAAAATCCGATTACGGTTCCTGCTTTGAACACAACCACAGCTAAACCTGTACCTGTACTACCAACTCTGTCTGCTGCTAATCCCAGGAGTGCAGTTGCTTCTACCAAGTCCAACCCTGCATCTAACTCTGTCAGAAACAAAATTGATCGGGGAGCGATCGCCACTGTTCAAAGACCTAGTAAACCTGCTGTGATGCCAGTTTTACCGAAGGTATTACCCCAGGTTGTACCGAGTCCATCCCTCGTATCAGTGATGCCTACAACACCCCAACCGGACTTAGCTAGAGCGGTGATTGTAACTGGTGTGGTAATGGTAGGTAGAGAACCCCAGGCAATTATCAAAGTCCCAACAGAACCGACTAGTCGTTATGTACAAGCAGGGCAAAGGCTAGCCAATGGTGTTTTAGTCAAACGTATTGAGGTAAATGAAGGTTCAGAACCGATCATAATTCTGGAACAATATGGAATTGAGGTTGCAAAAACTGTTGGTGAAACGCCTACTGCTGTTTCTGCATCGACAACTTCAATGAATAACTCAGTTTCTATGGTTCCTGGAGCTTGATAAAATATGCCCTGCTCTGAAAAAATTGAATTTACTCACCTCCCTTTGGCTGTTTATCGAGAAATCGCAGCACATTTACGTCAAGTGGAAGGGGTGGAAGTAAATTTAATTCCTCAATCTTCCCCAGAATTTGATTATCATCAGAGTCAAATTGCTGGTTTGTCTCTGAATTGGGAAGATAATTCCTGTGATGAAAGTCGGCAACGGGTAGAGCAAATTTTAGCTTACTACCGCGATCGCTATTCAGTTGTCTAACCTATAAGTGCTGAGTGCTTGTTACTTGGCACTTTATTCATATCTACTCTCAGTGCTTGTCTGACAAATCACAAGGGCTGTACTATTAGCATGAGATTTTCCAGGGGCAAATTTCATGAGAAATAGTATTTTTACCTGCGTGAGTACGAGTCAGCTATTGCTGCTGGGTTTAGTATCGACAGTATTTGTTTCTCCGATTATGGCAACTAGTGTGGCGATCGCTGAAAGCGTCTCTTCTCAGAGCATCCCTGAAAGCGTTTCTTCCCTGATGATTGCCCAAGAAACAGAAGCACAAGTATCACCAACTAACCGTGTGAACCGTCCGACATTGCAACTAGGAAGTAAAGGAGATACTGTTTCCGAACTCCAAGCAGCTTTAAAACTATTAGGCTTTTATCCTGGTACTGTGGATGGTAATTATGGAGAAACGACTGCTAGTGCTGTTGTCGAGTTCAAACGAGCAGCAGGATTGAAACCTGATGGTGTTGTGGATACAGTTACTTGGCAAGCTCTATTTCCTGGAACTACTGCATCTGTTGCTAATACCCCACCATCGAACGAGAGTAGAAATAACACTCTCACTAGAATTTCTAATAGCTCGGAAAACTTGACAAAGCGTCCCATTACCCCATCGAATTCCCAGAGGAACCGCGAACCTAAACCCCCATCAACTAGACGAGTCACATCTGCTGTATCTACATCCAATACACGCAAAAAACCAACCCAGTCAACAAATCGCCCTGTTAAACCTAGTCGCAACTCTACAACAACCCGTCTCCAACCCACGCCAACCTCTCAAAGACTACCCAATGTGCAATACACTTCTGAAGGTTATCCCATCCTGCGTTTGGGAATGCGGGGTGCTGATGTCTCAAAGGTACAAGAAAGACTAAGGGTAATGGGTTTGTTAGATGGTGATATTGATGGCGATTTTGGTAAAGCAACGGAACAAGCAATTAAATTACTACAAAAACGCAACGGTTTAGAACCTGATGGTGTTGTTGGGGGTGCAACCTGGGAGTTATTGAATCGTCGCAGTCGGGGAACCAGAAGTTAAACAACAGTTAAAATAGTTGTACTCAGCGAGTGATATCCCATGGTACAGCAACTACAACCTGAAACTACAGCAGGTGTCATCTACCCTGACAGCGACGGACAACCGATGGCAGATAATACGAAACAGTTTCGTTGGATAGTCACGATTAAAGAAAATTTAGAAATATTATTTGCAACCCGTGATGATGTCTTTGTTGCAGGAGATTTGCTGTGGTATCCCGTACAAGGAGATAATAAAATTCGTCAAGCTCCTGATGCCATGGTTGTCTTTGGTAGGGGAAAAGGAGATAGGGGTTCCTACAGACAGTGGGAAGAAAATAATATTCCTGTTCAAGTTGTCTTTGAAATTTTATCTCCTGGGAATACTCTCAAAGAGATGGCGAAGAAATTACAGTTTTATCAACGCTATGGAGTAGAAGAATATTATGTATATGACCCCGACAGAATAGATTTTAATGGTTGGTTACGTGTAGGAAATACCCTAGAAGTTATTGAAGATATTCAAGGATGGATTAGTCCCCGTTTGGGTATACGTTTTGATTTAAATCCCACAACTTTAGAAATATATTATCCTGATGGGCGGAAGTTTCTCACTTCTGTAGAATTGAGTCAAAAACTGGAGCAGGAAAGTCAACGTGCAGAGCAGGAACGTCAACAAAAAGAATCAGCACTAACTGAATTAGAAGCAGAACGCCAACGTTATCAAGATTTGTTGCAAAAATTACAGCAGCAAGGTATTAATCCCGAAGAATTGTAAGATATTTATTCACAAATAATATGGATATATTTCTGCATATTTTTTAACGATTAATGCCAAAATATTAATTTAAAATCAATAAATTAATCCCTATCGTAGTTTTCGGCATATTCGTTAGTTATGAAGCATTTTTTACTTACTTGGATTGGCAGTGCAGTCGCCTTATTAATCACAGCGAATGTTTTGCAAAATTTCAATATTGGGTTTGAAGTTAAAAGCTTGGGAGCAGCTTTAATTGCTTCTGTAGTAATTGGTTTAGTGAATGCAATTATTCGTCCAGTTTTAAGTTTTTTTGCGTTTCCCATCACCTTTATTACTTTCGGTTTATTCTCCTTTGTAATTAACGGGATGACCCTATGGCTTGCCAGCGCTTTGACTCCTGGAAGTGGTTTTACTATTGCCGGACCGATCGCGGCTATTTTGGGGGCGATCGCCCTCTCTATTGTCACCAGTTTGATTAATTATCTCCTACGAGCAGTGGAAGGATAAAATGGACTGCATCGCTGTTGTGACGACTGTCGGCAATCGGGAAGAAGCCCAGATGATAGCACGTACTCTCGTTAAAGCTAAAATTGTTGCCTGTGCTCAAATCTCTGAAATTGAGAGTTTTTACCATTGGCAAGGTAGTCTTGAGCATGACAAAGAGTTTCGTATTCTATGCAAGACAACTAGCCTACGTTACCCAGAAGTTGAAGCCACAATTTTGAAGCTACATTCCTACGAACTACCTGCCATCTACGCCTATCCTCTTTCCCACATCTACACCCCCTACGGAGAATGGATTGAGAACAATTCTTCTCATCTCTAAATGACAGTTTGAGGGAAGCTAAAGACTAGCCCAATCGATTCCAGAAAGCATGAATAGGGAGAAAGCAAATTGTATAACTCTATAAAAAAGTAAAAGCCTCGAAAGGAGAGGCTTTTGATGTTTGGAGTGTATATGGCTCAGGTCAGACTCGAACTGACGACCAAGGGCTTATGAGTCCCCTACTCTAACCAACTGAGCTACTGAGCCGAAATTTCCCAACTGATATTTAAATATATCAGAATTTGCTTTTCATGACTAGACCCTAGAAGCAGAAAAATAAAAATTTTCCCTTGTCTTTCCATATTTAAAAAGCAAATGAGGGAGTACATCTCCCTCAATGGCACAAAGTCATTTCCTTGCTAATAGCTGTGTTAGTTAAACACGAGGAGGCAAGAAAGCGATGGGGTTAACAGCACCTTTACCGGAAGGGTGAACCTCAAAGTGTAAGTGAGGACCAGTACTAAAACCAGTACTACCCATAGCAGCAATCACTTGACCTTGCTGTACTTGTTGACCTGCTTGTACCATCACGCGGCTATTATGACCATAGCGAGTCAAGCTGCCGTCTGGGTGACGAATATCTACAAGGTTGCCATAACCACCATTATTCCAACCAGCTCTTTCAACTACACCTGCTTGTGTAGCATGAATTGGAGTCCCCGTAGAGTTGGCAATATCAATACCTCTATGCATTCTGCCCCAGCGTGGACCATAACCAGAGGTGAGAACACCTTTAGCGGGCCAAATGAAACGAGCAGAGATGGTGGGGTTTGTTTCATCAATTGGTCTGGGTAGGTATCTGTCTACTGCTGCCAGAGGGGGCAATTGAGGAGAAACTGTTCTTCCCCGCATAGAACCAAGAGAACGAGATGCATCTGAATCAGAGGGGGGTGCTGCCATTCTCGTGGTGGGGGGAGTCCAGCGAGGTGCAGGTTGACCTGGTAAGAATTCTGGGTTCAGGGGTTCGTTACTGGGTCTGTTGACTCTGTAGGATGGCTTCACCGGTTGACTGGTGTAGCTGTTGTAGTTATTTCCCATTGGTTTGGGAACGGGAATATAAACCGCCGCTCTATTTTCATTGATGGTGGTAACAGTTACCGAGGCAGTGGATTGATTATTTTCTTCTGCTTCGTACTGGGTACCAGACTGTTGAGCGCGATATTTGGCTCTTAATCTCTCGATTTCAGCTTGTAGAACCCGCAGACGAGGATTGCTTTTCGCATTTTTTGCTCTGTTCTCTGGTCGGCGAGCCAACTGCATTTCTGCAATGACTGTGGGTACAGGGGTATCACCGCCCATACCATAGGTGGTAGCTGCTGTGGGAACAGTGGGATTAACTGGTAAGTTGACAACACCTGCTTGTGTTTTGGTTGTAGCTTCTGGAGTAGTTGCTACTGAAGGGGTGACAACAGGGGTATTGTTAACTGCCTGGGGGGTGGGGTTAACAGAAGTGACTGTAACCGAGTTACTGTTATTTTTGGCTTCTGCTGGAATTGTCAGCTTTTGGCTGATTTGCAGCTCATTAGGGTTGCTAAGGTTGTTTGCCTTGGCGATCGCGGCTACGGATGTACCATGATTCTGGGCGATCGCAGCTAGGGTATCTCCAGGTTTTACCTCATAACCACTACCCACAGGGGTAGCGACTGATGGGGCTATTTGTGGAGTATTAGCAGTATTTCTCTGTTTTAATCTGGAAATTAAACGTTCACGGCTAGCCTGAGCCGCAACTTCTGGCTGTTCTGCATCCGCCTTAGGCTGTGCCACTGCCAATGATTCTGTTCCCAAATTGACCTGGGATGGGTTTTGGGTCTCCTCAGACCGCAACTCCGCCAAACTAGACTTGAGACTATAGGACTTTTGTTTTAAGCGGTTTAGGGCGAATTCTTGTTGTGCTTTCAGTTGAGCATTGACATCATTGCTCACTGTACCAACTGTGACTGCCGTTTGTGGTTGTGCAGTTAAATATGTGGTTTGCCCGCTCACAATAGCTGTGGATGCAGTCTCACCTTGATTATTAGCTGCTGTTAAATTGGTGCTGGGAACAGCGATGTTCAGGCTATTTGCCAAACGTTGCTGTCTCAAGGTGGCGATTGATGTCGGAACTGACAACCCATTGGCAGCCACTTGTAACTTAGCTCCAAGCCCAGGTACCTGTGAAATTGCAGTCGGTTCCACAATGACAGGATTCTCTGGCAGAGTCACTGCGGATGTTGCTTCAGACTCCAGCTTTCTGCTAGGAGCAAATTTCACCTCGGTATCAGCAGCAGGAATAGTAGAGGCTGTATTTTGATTGCCTACGGGTTCTGCTGCCAGGGCTTGGTCGCTTTGTCGAGTCACCAAGAGACTGGTTGCTCCCATCGATAATGCCAAACCAATCATGGCGGCTTTCGTTGGCACCCGGCGATTTGCCCGTGGATTAACTAAATTTACCTGTTCCACCGGAACGTCCTCACTTTGGGTGTTTTCCAGCACAGCTTTTACTCTTTTTTTCAATGCTCGTTTCAAAGACGACCTCCTATGATCACTAGCGCTTAACTGACCTCGATAATTTTCAGTCGGATACTAGTCAATGATTTAGATCACTACGAGAAATAGATCAAGATCACACTCACCAGAGATACTTAGGCAAGATTAACCTGCTTCTCTGATTTAGACAAGTTCACATCATTTAGCAAAAATTAAATTTTTGTGATGACTTGTCTTAAAGTACCCTATCTTTGCTTTCTACGCACTCCTCACAACCTACGTGTTTTGCTCTTTACAGAGGCTTTAACTAATCTTGTTGAAATTTCAACATGACTAGCAAGTAAACATCCACGGAGTTTCCTGTCTGGGCAAGCAACTAAATGCTTGGTCTTTTGGAAAGAACGATAACCTGCTTAGTAGATATCTTCAAAGGTTTTTCGCTCTATCCGTCTTCCCAACACGAGACTTTACGTTGATTATTCCCCAAAATACAACCGTATAAACGCTCAGGCACTTCTACCTTCATCGAATATTTATTGAACCATGGGACTGTCATCATACATGGAAACGCTTGTGATTAGGACTTTCATCGGACTCTATAGGGATAATTCCACTTCACCAAAATCTATCATTTTCATTCCCGTCAGTGGCTTTTTATCCATATGAATTTCTTATATAAACCTGCTGTTTTTTCTAAGTAATTATGCTGCCATCTATTAAATAAAATTTACGCAAACTATATATAGGGATTTTGTATTGCGTTGTACATGTTGATGCATTCTTTAACAAAGAACCATCTGACGTTACAATATCCGCCCATGATAAGTAATTTTACTTAATAATTTGATGATTTTGTTATCGGTAAGGAAAAATTAATCGAGGCATCCTAACTGGCGACGAGCTTCAAACAAACCAACTGCAACGCTTACAGAGAGGTTAAGACTGCGTACATGAGGCTCAGTCATGGGGATATACAACAGGTGGTGACAAGCAGATAAAACTGTATCAGGTAAACCAGTAGTTTCACTGCCAAAAAGTAACCAATCATCGGGTTGGTATTGAAATTTTACGTAATTACAGTTACCACGGACACTGAACCCTAAACATCTACCGCCGCGTTGTTGATATACATTTGTAAAGGCTGGGATGGACTCGTGGTAGTGGAGTTTGACGTAGGGCCAGTAGTCTAACCCTGCACGCTTGAGATAGCGATCGCTAATTTCAAATCCGAGGGGTCCAACGAGATGCAGTTCTGTACCTGTAGCCGCGCAGGTACGAGCAATATTACCTGTATTTGGGGGGATGAGTGGGTTGATTAAGACTACCTGGGGCATTGGTTCAGGAAACAAATTTATAGAGAAAAAACAATATACCTGGGCTACAAAATCTATCTAGAGAGGGAGGGAACTTATAGTTTTTCTTAATAAATCTCAAATCATAGAAATACATTAGAAATTTAAATATTGTATAAAACAAGCTTTTAAATTTTGAATTAATAAATTCCGGATGATTTTGATAAAAAAATCACAAATTGTGGTTTAGTCGTGTCAGCAAAAAAAATTCCTCAGGTATAATACATCTTTTTTGTTCGGAGGAGATATTTATTTTGATTTTTGAATTTGGATGAGGGGGAGGGGAATAAGCTAATTGTTATCCCCTGTGCATAATTGATGGCGGCTATGTAGTTGACATCGCCTTATTAAGGCTAGTTGATTGCCTATAAACTGGTTAGTGGGTGGCAGAACGTCCTTGTTTACCGAGTTTGATGAGGACAAAGTAACTGAGATAGAGTACGTAAACTACTAAGCCCAGAATGCCTAGGAAACCCAGAAAACCTGGTTTGGTATTCATTCCATGGAATATTTCTTTGAATTGTAAAGGTGCTTCAAACCAAACACGGCAAAAGGGAGTGTTGACAGCAGTTTCGGAGAAAGCGCAGCCTAAGACAAAAGGAATGGTGGCGATCGCCCCTAAAAGACAATACAAACTTGTTGCCCACCGCCAAGCAGTGAAAACAAATTTTAATCCTCCGTTGGGTTGGTAATCTAGCTCATCGTTCAGATCTACCCAAAACCATAGGGAAACTGGGATTAAGATTCTTGCCATAAAGCTAGAGATGAAACTTACCCCAAAACCACCAATCATCAGATATACGGTTATTGCCAGTAAGCTAGCGACTCGCCAATAGATAATCAGTAGACGTTGTATGCCTTCAGCTTTTTGGACAAATGCCCAAGTGAGGAGAAATAATGGCAAAATTACCGTAAATAACACGGCTAATCGGTAGTCTAACCAGACTAGAGAACGAAACCAAACTTCCATAGATTTCTTGAATTAACTGGAATATCTTTTTCGATAAAAACAAAAAAATAAGTAACCTCTAGACTATCAGCTAAATCTTGAGGACTTCACATTTTCCGACAACAGCAAAACTATATTATATGTAGCTGCTGTTGAATTAGCACATCTCGCTTCCTGATTTATACAGATAAGCTGTTAAGTGCTTGACGTGGCATAATTTTCTTTGATACTGGGAAGATTCGAGGGAGTTTGCGGAAATTTCCCCAAGTAGCAAGTGAGATTTTATGCCAGAAAATGTGAGCCTGTAAGTTATGAGCTAACAGATTGAGTTACTTACTTACGCAGAAAGAATAGTGATTACTAAATTGTTTTTTTAGTCATCGTAAACCCGACACTCAGCAGCTTCGGGGTTGTCATCGCAGTATTGTTCTAGGGAGTTTTTTTGCTTGGTTTGCCGTTGGTGAGAGGCTTCGGCTTGTAATTCTTCGACTGCATCCCAAGCAGCTGCACACTCCGGAGAGTTGCCACCTGTAACGTCACAGACAGCACGTGCTTGTTCTACTTCTTCTTGGATTTTTTCTTGAATGTCGCTCATCGCTTTGGTTTTGTTGTGTGTTGTTAACAACAGTATAGAAAAAGTTTAAGAATGGCAATTATTGCACTATTCCTAACTATTCTAACTAGTCAAGAGATACTTTAGTAATTTTTACCTGTTTTGCAAAGAGCGATCGCCAGGATAGTATCTACCTTGGCTTTGTGGAAGTGGGAGCAATTCTTGTGGCTTCACCCCCATGACAGCAACAATTAACGGTAAGTGGTTAGCCATGTTCATCTCCCGAACTTGTTGCAAAAGTTAGGAAGGGAGGAATGGCAGATATTTTGCGTATTATTGAAAGTTTTGACCTTGGGCGCAAAATTATACAATAATATCTGAATCATCAATAAAAATTAAGTGGCATCAACCAGGTATAAGCCTGTTGAGGATTTAATGGGGGGAATTCTTCAGAAATCATCACCACACTAGACTTTTATCTATTTTCCAGATGTGACTGGTGAAAATCTTGCAAGATGCCTGAGATTTTTCCCACAATCGAGATATAGAAACCTCATAGCCTCATAAAGTAAAGATTATAAAACTCATGGCAGACCAAATGCAGTGGGCAAATGCCCTATCCAACCGTCCTTCTTTGGAAGCAGCTGTTACAGATGTGGTAGAGCGAGCTGTCAAATCTTTGGCTGCTCCTGCGGATTTGGGGATAGTGTTTATTTCCTCTGCTTTTACGAGTGAATATTCGCGGTTATTGCCTTTGTTGGCGGAAAAGCTTAATGTCCCAGTACTTTTAGGATGTAGTGGTGGTGGGATTGTGGGTACGACTCTGGGGGGAGAAACCCAGGAGTTGGAAGCAGAACCTGCTTTAAGTTTGACTTTGGCGCATTTACCGGGGGTGAATATTCATCCGTTTTATCTAGAAGCAGATGATTTGCCGGATTTGGATAGTTCACCAGATAATTGGGTGAATTTGATTGGTGTACCTGTGACACCGACTCCCCAATTTATTTTATTTTCTGGTTCCTTTGCTTCTGGAATTGCTGATTTATTGCAGGGGTTAGACTTTGCCTATCCTGGTTCGGTGACTATCGGGGGACAGGCAAGTGGTAATAGTGGTGGAAGGATTGCTTTGTTTCACCAGAACCGATTGTACCGGGAAGGTGTGGCGGGTGTGGCATTGAGTGGGAATATTGTTTTAGAGACGATTGTTGCCCAGGGATGTCGTCCCATTGGTCAGCCATTCCAAGTGACTAAGGGCGATCGCAATATAATTCTTGAACTAGATGAACAAGTACCCTTGGTTGTCTTACGCAATTTAATTGCCAGTCTGGATGAGGAAGATAAGAATCTGGCGCAGCATTCCCTATTTATCGGTCTGGCGATGGATGAGTTTAAAATGTCCTTGCAACAGGGAGATTTTTTAATTCGTCAGATTTTGGGAGTTGATCCATCGGGGGGAGCGATCGCCATCGGTGATTATGTCCGTTCGGGACAAAGGTTACAATTTCATCTCCGAGATGCCAAAGCATCGGCAGAAGATTTGGAAATTCTCTTGCAACGTTACCAACTCCAACATCAATCCTCTGCTTCTGCCATAGGAGCATTAATGTTTGCTTGCCTCGGTAGAGGTGAGTCTCTCTATGGTGAGGCGAATTTTGACTCCCAACTCTTCCAACGTTACCTCCATAACATTCCCCTAGGAGGCTTTTTCTGCGGGGGGGAAATTGGTCCGGTGAGTGGTAGTACTTTTTTACATGGGTATACTTCCGTATTCGGTATCTGTCGAGCCCTCGAAGGCAGTAATTAGTAGTCTAGTGGTTCATGTCAAAAGTTGTGATTGCGAAAAATGTGTAGTGGGAGCGTCTTGCTCCCTGATTTTCAGACTACAGTAAACTATCAAAATTAATGACATCGACTACTAAGTTAGGGATTTTACTGGATTGCACAAACCCCACCTTGTCCAGAATTAGGTATCTGAAAATACTGTGAAGCACCTATAGTAACAGGGTGGCATAATTATCAATTAACGAAGGTGTACCGCAGGAAGAAACCGCCCCGTATTTTTGGAAATAGCTGCGAATATCCTGGGGTAGTTGGGGATAATCCATCATCGCATCCCCATCGGCAACCGTTGCCCAAAAATCCCGTAATTTGGGTGCTAGGGCTTCTGCCTGGGCTTGGGGTAGATTTAAGGGTGGTAGGGAAAGAAATTTGACAATGAAGGGAAAGCTGCGATCGCCCATCCATTTATGGGAAAGTTGTTGTAATTGGGGAAATTCTGGTACTGATTCCACCCGATAGGAGGAAATTTGTAACCACTCTCGACTGTAATTATCTCGGTGATATTCCAGGATACGGTAAGGGTGAGGGTAACTGACTAAGGAACCAGTAGTAATGTCATATACACCGTCATCACAAGCAACATCCTGAACATGTAGATGTCCGGTAAATACCAATCTCACTCCATAACGCCTCAGGATTTGCAACAACTCTGGAGCATTTTCCACCATATACCGATTTGCCATAGGGTGGCGTAATTGATTTGGTAAATGTTCCACCACATTATGGTGTATCATCACCAACACTAACTCATCCGTATTTTCTGATAATACAGTTTCTAACCACCGTAGTTGCTCCCCATCAACTCGTCCAAATTGCTTACCTTCCTCGTTAAAATAATTGGAATTTAAGCCAATTAATTTCACTCCTGGGAAAATTTGGCAGATATAGTAATGTTTATTAGTATCGGTGTAACCAAATTTACGATAATACTTCGGAAAATCATCAAAACCAATGGATTGATTATCTGCGTCAAGGACTGGTACATCATGATTTCCCGGCACTACATAGCAAGGAAAAGGTAATTGAGATAGTTTTTTTTGTAACCAATAATGATTCTCTGGCTCTCCGTGTTGCGTCAAATCACCAGGAAGCAATAAAAAATCTAAATCTAATTGGGTTAAGTGTTCGAGAACACTTTCAAAAGCTGGAATACTGACTTCAACTAAATGGAAGCGACTAGGATGATTCCAGATGGTGTGAGGTAGTGCAATGTGTAAATCACTGACTACAGCAAAACGAAAATTGGCAGTCATTGAAGCAATTTTAAAAGTAGAGTGTAAAATCTCTTTTTCCATTGAGTATAACGCTGCTTTGTCGTTATGGGTAAACTTACTAGAGCAAAAATTTAGGTCAATTGAGCTTAATATTTATATACATATATCTTTTCATGTTCAGGAGAAATTTCCTTGTCTCGCGTTCGCGTTCGTCAACACGTTAATCCCCTAGCACAGAAATATCAAGTATCTATTGATGCTTTGAACTGGGAAAAAATTTATACCCATTACCAGCAACCATTGCATTTAGATATTGGTTGTGCAAGGGGAAGATTTCTTTGTCAAATGGCAGAAGTTAGCAAAAATTGGAATTTTTTAGGTTTAGAAATTCGTCAACCATTGGTGGAAGAAGCAAATCGCATTCGTGATGATTTAGACTTAGGCAATTTGCATTATCTTTTTTGTAATGTTAATAATTCTTTACGTTCTCTCCTGTCATCTCTTCCTAGTCAAACCTTGCAAAGGGTAAGTATTCAATTTCCCGATCCCTGGTTTAAGACTCGTCATGCAAAACGTCGAGTTGTACAACCGGAATTAGTGGCAGAATTGGCAGAATATCTTGCACCGGGAGGAATTGTTTTTTTACAATCGGATATTGAATTTGTCGCAGTTGAGATGTGCGATCGCTTTGCGAGTCATCCAATTTTTCAGCGCCAAGGTGGGGGAGAATGGTTATCAGAAAATCCCCTGGCTGTTGCTACCGAAAGAGAGATTGCCACTCAAAATAAGGGAGAACCTGTATATCGGGCGATTTTTGTCAAAAGTTAATACCTATCCCCAATTTTTGGGGGATATATTGGTGTAGAGATGAAGCTGGGTGGCATTTACGAAAATGTAAATTTTCATCTCCCAGAAGTGGATTAATCCTCAATCACTGGTAGGGTGACAGTGAAAGTTGTGCCTTGATTTTCCTGACTCTCTACGATAATTTTTCCTTGACAGACTTCCACACATTTTTTCACAATTGCTAGTCCTAAACCACTACCAGGAATTCTCCCCACATTACTAGCACGGTGAAAAGGTTGGAAGATGGTGGATATATCTGCTTCCGGAATTCCCATTCCCCAATCCTGAACGTGAAAAATTACATAGTTCTCTTCAGAACAAATACTGAAATGAATTTGACTGTCATCGGGGGAATATTTAATGGCATTTGCGAGTAAATTACTAAGAATATGTCGTAGTAAGTTTTCATCCCACAAACCCAGATTCATCTCACCTTGGGTAGTAAATATCAGACGTAGACGTTTCTCTTCTATACTGAGTCTCAGTTCTTGAATTAACTGTTGACAGAATTCTTGGAGATTTAAAGCAATTAACTGGCATTGAAACTTATCTATATCTGTTTTGCCAATAAATGAAGCCTCGTCTAATAATTGTGCCATATTTTTGACGGCAGAGCGGATTAATTTAAAGTGATTAAGTTGTTTTTCCTTGGGTAATTGCTCATAGTTATTCTGTAATAAACCAGCAGCGAGTAAAATTGTATTTAATGGGTTACGAATATCATGGGAAAGCATGGAAACAAATTCTGATTTAAATTGATTGATTTCCTGTGCTTTGACTAATTCCGCAGTTCTTTCCTCAACCCGTGTTTCCAAGCTATGATTCACTGCACGTAAGCTTTCTAGGGTTTGTTTCCTTTCGATTGCATAACGTAGCGATCGCACTAAGATTTCGGGGTTTACCTGTCGTTTCACCAGATAATCCTGCGCTCCTTGACGTACTGCTTCCAGTGCTAGTTCATCATTATTATTAGTTAAAACGACGACGGGAATACTTGGAGCCAGGGAAAAAATAGGTTTGAGAGATGCTAACCCTTCACTATCGGGAAGAGTTAAATCCAACAGGATGACATCAAAATCATATTGATGTAGTTGCTGAAATGCATCTCCTAACCGTTGAACATGAACTAAGTTAAAGATACTAAACTTGGTTTGCTTGAGAAATTCTTGTAACAATCGAGCTTCGGCAAGATTGTCTTCAATTAACAAGATTTTCACTGAGCATTCGCTAACCATAGTTACATAGTCAAGGGTGGAAAGTCTATTTATGGGAGCAATTATTCATCTCTCCATCGATTATTCCGATGGTAGGGTGACAGTTGATAACCAAAAGTCTTCAATCCCTTTAACTATTTGAAATAGTTGATTGAGATTTCTCGACTTGGTAATGTAGCAGTTGACGTGTAAATCGTAGCTGTGAAAAATATCATCCTCATTATGAGAAGTTGTGAGCACAACTACAGGAATTCGCTTCAGTTTGGGGTCACTTTTTATTTCTGCTAGCACTTCCCTACCATCTTTTTTCGGTAGATTCAAATCCAAAAGAATCAAGTCGGGACGGATTGCACCAACATATTCACCTTCCTGACGTAAATATGCCATAGCATCCATCCCATCTCTGACAATTATCACCTCATGGGGAATGATACTATTTTTCAGAACTTCTTGAATCAGACGAATATCCGCTTTATTATCCTCTACCAAAAAGATGATTTTGCGTTTTGCGTCCATTTCTGCGCTCACGATCGCGTCCTCCGACTGGAACCGTAAAGTAGAATGTAGCACCTTCTCCTACCTGTGACTCTACCCAAATTTTTCCTCGGTGACATTCGACAATTTTCTTGCATATAGCTAAACCCATTCCGGTTCCGGGGTATTCTTCACGGGTATGGAGACGCTGGAAAATAACAAATATGCGATCGCTAAACCGAGGATCGATACCAATACCGTTATCCTGAACAGAAAATAACCATTCATCCTCTAATCTTTCTGCACCAATGTGAATTTTGGGTGCTTGATGACTACGGAATTTAATCGCATTTCCTAGTAAATTCTGGAACAGCTGCATTAACTGTGTACTATCAGCCAGAATAGTTGGTAATCCATCATGGGTAATGACTGCATTACTTTCAGCTATTCGTCCCCGCAAATTCCCTAAAGCACGTTCTAAAGCAGAATCAACTTCAGTTAATTGGAACTCAACTCCTTGGACATCTACCTTAGAATATGCCAGGACATCATCAATTAGTGTTTGCATCAAGCTCACACCTTCCACAGCAAAATCAATGAATTCCTTGGCATCTTCATCTAAGGCTTCATGATATCGCATTTCCAGTAATTGCACATAGTTTGCTACCTGGTTTAAAGGTTCCTGTAAATCATGGGAAGCAACATAGGCAAATTTTTTCAATTCCGCATTAGAACGTTCTAAATCATGGGCTAATTGAGCTAATTCGTCAGCTTGTCGCAATACAATATTCACAATTGCTTTGCGTAATTCTAATGCTGCTTTCACTTCAACAGACTTCCAGGGTAAGGAAGTTAAACTCACTGTTTGCTTCCATAATTCAAAGGATTTCCGAGGACATAAACTAGTCTCACCATGGGACTGATTAACTGTAAATGCTTCCTGGGGATTACCACCCCAATTCACAGTTTGAATTACCTCTGGACGGAACCATAGGACATAATTGCGCTGGGAAATCGGAATTGCAAGCAAACCACTCCCAACCTGTTTAAATTTTTCCGCATCTGGATAAATTTGTGTTAAAGAATCAGTATAGAATATCTCTTCTGCCACATGATTTTTCAGCCACTGTAGCAAGAAATTTAAATCCTCTTCCTTTGGGGTATCTCCAATCAGGGTATACTGACCACCAAAGTAAATTGCTGCTCCTTTAGCGCTGACTAAATCCAGAAGATTCGGTTGATGTTTAATTAACCCCTCAATAAAGTTTTCATCTTGGGACATATATTCAATCAACCGTGACTGAATATAATTAAGCTGCATTCGATAGTCGTAATCTTCTGTTTCTTCCTTGACAGAAAGTTCCGAAAAAATTACTCTCCCTAGGAACTCACAAGCTTTGCGTAATTCGTAGGAAACATATTTTGGTGTTTGGTGGTGACAAGCGATTAATCCCCAGAGTTTACCATCCTTAATTAAGGAAATTGTTAAAGATGCACCCACACCCATATTATGTAAATAATCAGTATGACAAGAGTAGGGGCTTCTGAGAATAGAATTGGTTAAATCAAGGGGACGTTGATTAACAGGATTAATTGTGGGAAAGATAGTGACAGGTTGACTATGGGTATCAGGAATTAGACGAATCCAATTAGAGATAAATAATTTGCGAGCTGGCTTAGGAATATCTGATTCGGGATAGTGTAAACCTAAGTATGATTCTAAATTGTCTATTTTTTCTTCAGCAATAACAGACCCATGTCCATCATCATCAAACTTATACAGCATCACCCGATCAAATCCAGTCACTTTCCGGACTTCTTGGACAATAATTTGACAGAAATCATGTAAGTTTGATGTTGCTTCTAGTTGATTAATAGATGCCCTTGCTAAGTGATAAAAGCTGAGAAATGGAATATTTTCATGAGTGATAGCTGGTTCCAATTCTAAAATCAGCAAGCCATCCCGATTCCGATGAAATATAGCATCGAAGACAACATAATCTTCACCTTTTCCCCTTGCCCAAATCTTGGTCGGATTAATAAAATCGAGGCTGTTTTGGGCTAGTCCAGTTTTAATTCTTTCAATTTGAAAAGGGTCTAGTAAATCTTCTAGTTTTTGGGATAATATCTCCTGAGAAGAACGCCCGAATATTGTAGAAATATTACTACTAACTTGAATTATCTCTAATTCTGGTTCTGTTAAAACTAAAAGGATGCCATGGGGTTGAATTTGACCAGCTAGATGAATTGTTGGTTCTTTTAAACTAGTCAAATCGATTGCTTGCGTATGGAAATCCATAACCATGATTGATTCTCCTCGGATTTACGGAGCTTCTATAGTCGAATGTGATGATATATAGTCATAGGTGAGAAGTAATCCTATCTGTTTTCCTATTACTCTACCTGACTTAATCAAGAGAATTGACGAAATATTGAGGCTAATTTTCCTATAAGTGATTTTGCACTTACTCAGTGTAACAAGTAAAAAATAAATCTTGAAATAACATATATGAAAACTCCGTTATCTTTACACTTGACAATGTTGTCTTTTGTAAACTTTAAATACATTTAATTCGTATTTGTTAACTAATTTACTAACAAAAACTAGAAAACTATATGGGATTGCTAAAACATTTTTGAGAGAAAACATCTGCGAGTTCTCCTAGAATCCTGGGATCCGAACCTGGAAAATCTTGCAAGTCTGGTGTGAACTACTAGTTAACCATGAACCTATACACGAAATATCAAGGAATATTTTGTGGTGAGACGATCGCCACTATCTCCTATGCAAGTATCATCCTTTACTATCCCTAGGCGATCGCCAGTATTTAGTATCCCAGTTTAGGACATTCCCCCATTCCCCTCAGCCCAGAAATGGATATTATAGGAAAGTAGACAAAACTTAAAATAATTTATCATAATGCTGATTGACTCCTCTGGCTTGTCCAAGGTTAAAGACTCAGTAAAAGAGAAAGTATTGTTTGGTAACGAACCGAGTGCGGAATTAATCGCCATTCTCAGCGTTTATTTTGTCCAAGGGATTCTCGGTTTAGCACGGTTAGCCGTCAGTTTCTTTCTCAAAGACGAGTTAGGACTAACTCCGGTACAAGTTTCAGCGATGATGGGTGTTGTTGCCCTACCGTGGATTATTAAACCCCTATTTGGCTTTATTTCCGACGGTTTTCCCATCCTGGGCTATCGTCGTCGTCCCTACCTAATTTTATCGGGAATTCTAGGGACAATATCCTGGGTGAGTTTAGCAACAATTGTACACACACCCCTAGCTGCCACAGGAGCGATCGCCCTCGGTTCTTTAAGCGTTGCTGTCAGTGATGTCATCGTCGATTCCCTAGTAGTTGAACGCGCAAGAAGTGAATCCCAAGCAGACGCGGGTTCTCTCCAGTCACTCACCTGGGGAACCTCATCCCTCGGAGGCTTAATCACAGCTTATTTCAGTGGAATGCTGCTACAACACTTCACCACCAGCACTATCTTCTGGATTACCGCTTCCTTCCCCCTCATCGTCTCATCTGTTGCTTGGTTTATTGCTGAATCTCCCATCAAACGAGACTCCAGCACCCCCAAATATTCCCAATTTACCTCCATCAAGAGCCAAATCACCCAACTGCGTCAAGCAATTACCCAAAAAGCAATTTGGTTACCCACAGCATTTGTTTTTCTGTGGCAAGCTACACCCACCGCAGACTCAGCTTTTTTCTTCTTTACCACTAACGAACTCCATTTTGAACCGGAGTTTCTCGGTAGAGTACGTTTAGTCACCAGTATTGCCTCCCTAATTGGTATTTGGATATTCCAGCGTTTTCTGAAATCTGTTTCCTTTCGGGCGATCTTTGGCTGGAGTACAGTAATTTCCGCAGCATTAGGGATGACAATGTTACTTTTAGTCACCCATGCTAACCGTGCCCTTGGTATTGATGACCACTGGTTTAGTCTCGGTGATAGTCTCATTCTCACCGTGATGGGGCAAATTGCCTATATGCCAGTACTTGTACTTGCGGCAAGACTTTGCCCTCCTGGAGTTGAAGCGACTTTATTTGCTTTATTAATGTCTATTTCAAATCTTGCAGGGTTAGTTTCCTACGAATTTGGTGCAATGATTATGCACTGGTTAAATATTACCGAAACCAACTTTCAGCAACTTTGGCTATTAGTCATCATCACCAATCTCAGCACCCTACTACCATTACCATTTTTGAATTGGCTACCAACTAATGATTCCCCAACACTTTCACTAGTCAAACAGGCAACTGAGAAGGAAGAAGAAAGCATACTTTCTGCTTAAATAGCTCATCAAATTCGTGAAAAGTTTCTCTTTTTTGCGCTCTTTGTAGTTCCTTAAAAAAGATTTTTCACTAACAAAGACTACTATATCTCCGTTATCCTATTTCATATCTCTGCATTTCATCACAAAAATGTCAACTTCCACAAAAACATCTACACCAAAATCCTACACCCTCCAAGATTGGCAAGGTGGCTACGAATCCCTCAAACAGGAATTTGATTATTGGATAGAAGATATAGAAGGAGAAATTCCCCCAGAATTAAATGGAACTCTCTTTCGCAATGGTCCCGGATTACTAGATATTAATGGACAGAAAATTCACCACCCCTTTGATGGTGATGGGATGATTTCTCGGATTACCTTCACCCAAGGAAAAGCCCATTTTCGGAATCGATTTGTCGAAACAGAAGGATACTTAGCCGAAAAAGCTGCGGGAAAAATTCTTTATCGGGGAGCATTCGGTACACAGAAACCTGGTGGTGTATTTAGCAATTTCCTAGATATTAAAAACAAAAATATCGCCAACACCAATGTCATTTACTGGGGCGGTAAATTGCTGGCATTATGGGAAGGTGCAGAACCCCATTTATTAGATGCAACAACCCTAAAAACCCTAGGGAAAGAATATTTTCAGGGAACTTTACAATCTGGAGATGCATTTTCTGCCCATCCTCGGATTGACCCCTATAGTAATTTAGATAATGGTCAACCCTGTCTAGTTAACTTTTCTATCAAACCTGGATTATCTACCAAAATTAATATTTTTGAGTTAGATATTTCTGGAAATATCATCAGACGGAATTCCCACATTGTTCCGGGGTTTGCTTTCCTTCACGATTTTGCAATTACTCCCAATTACTGTATTTTCTTCCAGAATCCAGTGAAATTTAATCCCTTACCTTTCCTGATGGGAATGCGTGGTGCGGGAGAATGTGTCAAATTTCAAGCAAATCAACCAACCCAGATAATTATTATTCCGAGAAATCCCCAATCTGGGAAAGTAGAAGTATTAGAAACTAATTCTGGTTTTATCTTCCACCACGGTAACGCCTTTGAACAAGGGGATGAAATTATCATCGATTCTATTGCCTATGCATCCTTCCCAGAAGTTCAAGCCAACACTGATTTTCGTCAAACTGATTTTACCAAAGTACCACCGGGGCAACTGTGGCGTTTTTCTTTAAATCTGCGTCAGCAATCCGTGAACCGAGAATTATTGCTAGAACGTTCTTGTGAGTTTCCCTCATTACATCCTGAGCGAGTCGGACAGAATTACCGTTATTTATACATAGGTATAGCTGATACTGCCACAGGCAACGCACCTTTGCAAGCCTATGTCAAACTGGATGTGCAGCAGGGTACTCAACAAATTTGGAGTGCAGCACCCCGTGGATTTGTGAGTGAACCCATTTTCGTTCCTCGTCAAAACTCCACAGGTGAGGATGATGGTTGGTTGTTGGGTGTAGTGTATGATGCAGCTCAGAGTCGCTCAGATATTGTGATTTTAGATGCCAGAGATATCAGTAAAGGTACGGTGGCAAAACTGCATCTCAAACATCACATACCCTACGGTTTACATGGAAGTTTTACAAAAGAGGTGTTTGTGAAGTAATTCGTAATTCCTAAAACTAGGGAGCGAGATGCTCCCACTAAACATTATTTTACCTTTACCCATCACAGCTGATGCGATGAACCACCATACTAATTCTGCGAAGGGGAGAAAACACGCTGCTCGTAGAAGTAGGAGAATTAAAGCCCCAATTTGACTAAAAACTTAAATTTCATAAACCTACTTTTTCCCTCACTAAAAAAAATGAACACAGAAAAAATTCAGTATCTGTGTTCACCTGTGTGTATCTCTGGTTCTCTGATTTTATACCTTAGGGATGCTAAAAAAAGATAATGGGCTAAAAAAATGTAACGAAATTTACGAAAGTTATATTTTCTGGGAAAAATTGGGCTAGGCTAGCCATCACAATCTGGTATATCACCAGACCGGAGTGAGAAGAAATACTTATGATAGCCAGTTCTCTCCCATCCTGGGAAACAGCCTCTCCAGCACATATTTGCCCCTTTGACCAAGCTTGTAGTTATCTAGAACAGGCAGGAAAGGAGTTAAAGTTAGATGCAGGTATCTTGGAAGTATTGAGTCACCCTCACAAAGTTGTCACCGTATCTATCCCTATGAAACGGGATAACGGAGAAATTCAAGTTTTGGCAGGACATAGGGTACAACATTGTGATGTTTTGGGACCTTATAAAGGTGGTATCCGTTACCATCCGGCGGTGACATTACGGGAAGTATCGGCTTTGGCAATGCTGATGACTTGGAAATGTGCCCTACTGGGTATCCCCTACGGAGGGGCAAAGGGTGGTATTGCAATTGACCCGAAAAAATACAGTGTGGGGGAATTAGAAAGAATTACTCGACGCTATACCAGTGAGTTAATTAAAGATATTGGACCAAGTGTAGATATACCTGCACCAGATATGGGGACATCGGCGCGGGAAATGGCATGGATGATGGATACTTATTCTGTGAATGTTGGTCATGCGGTTCCTGGTGTGGTGACAGGGAAACCCTTGTCTATCGGTGGTTCCCGTGGTCGGGAAATGGCAACGGGGCGGGGGGTAATGATTACCGTGCGCGAAGCATTGGCAGATATGGGTAAATCCTTGCAGGGTGTGCGGGTAGCAATTCAAGGATTTGGGAATGTCGGTAGTGCGGCTGCGATTTTATTACACCAAGCTGGAGCAAAAATTATTGCTGTTTCTACTGGTGGAGGAGGTGTATATGATGATTATGGCTTGGATATTCCAGCCTTAAAAGCCTATACTGCCCAAAATCATCGGAGTGTTGTCGGTTTTTCCCCAGGGGTTGCTATCAGTAATGCAGAGTTATTAACTTTACCATGTGATGTATTGATTCCCGCAGCTCTGGAAAATCAAATTACAGAAGAAAATGTCAAGGAAGTACAGGCGAGAATCATTGCAGAAGCGGCAAATGGTCCAGTAACTTTGGCTGCTAATCAATACTTAGAGTCACAAAATATCACAGTTTTACCGGATATTCTGGCAAATGCTGGGGGTGTGGTGGTGAGTTATTTGGAATGGGTGCAAGGTCTTTCCTACGTATTTTGGGATGAGGAAAGGGTAAATCGAGAAATGGAGCAGTTAATGGTGCAAGCCTACAGGCAAGTTATGCAAGAATCAAAGACAAGGGGTATCCCCATTCGTTTAGCAGCTTATAGTTTAGGTGTGGGTAGAGTTGCTCAAGCTTGGAGCGATCGCGGTTTATATCCTTGACCACATCTACAAATCCCTTCTCCCTTTGTCAGGTTGTCCGATTTTTCTAGCTCATCCATTCCTGTTATGCAAAATGATCAAGTTGGGAATAATGTCCGCTCATCCACAAATGCTGCTTTGAATGATCAGCAGTATCGCCAAAAAATGCAGCGTCGCAAGGAAGTCCAAGACCAACGGATTGCCGAAGCAGTGCCAGAAAAGGGTTTGATTGTGGTGCATACTGGCAATGGGAAGGGTAAAACTACCGCCGCATTAGGGATGGTGTTGCGATCGCTAGGTCATGGTTATAAGGTGGCGATCGTGCAATTTATCAAAGGTGCGTGGGAACCTTCGGAAAAACGGGTGTTCAGTTTGTGGGAAGATCAGTTAGTTTTTCATGCGATGGGGGAAGGTTTTACCTGGGAAACCCAAGATCGCGATCGCGATATCGAAAAAGCTCAAGCTGCTTGGCAACGCAGTTTAGAATATATCCAAAATCCAGAATATAAATTAGTTTTGTTGGATGAGGTGAATATTGCGTTAAAACTGGGCTATTTGGAAGTTGAAGATATTCTCGATGGTTTGGCGAAAAAACCTCAGGATAATCATGTGATTTTGACAGGTAGAGGCGCACCCCATCAACTTATCCAACAAGCTGATTTAGTTACAGAAATGACTTTAGTTAAACATCCTTTCCGTGATCAAGGGGTAAAAGCACAACCGGGAATTGAATATTAAATACCTGCTTAAACCCATAAGTTGCTGTCACAGATAGTAACTGTCATTGATATTGATAGTTTTCTGTTGTCCTCAAATCAGGAAGCGAGACGCTCCCACTACAAATGTTTTGCACCTCAGGGTGATAGAACTACCTTCCACTACGCGATGCTCCCAAGGGGAGCCACGCAAAGCGCGATCGCTCTCTACTCCATTGGAATTTAACCAACATTAATGTTCACTTCAACTTTTGTAAAGCAAATTAGTAAAAATGTTCTAATAACTAGATAATCAAAAGGAATTTGTGGCGAGCATCTACCGAGTGAATCAATGGCTAGAAATCCTTTTGACCAATTTTCCAAACAGTTTTTTGAAGAATTTCTCTCACCATTAGGTCAAGTTAGAATCAACTATGAAATCCCAGGGGAAGCAAAATTCGTCGATGTTTGGTTTACTCCCTCCCCATCTACAACAGTTCCAGAGGATTTAGGATTACTAGGTAGAATAGCACAAACACCGTGCTTGCTCGAACCATACCGCAAACAACCAACCAACCCAGAAATCCGCAGTTGTTTATACAAGCTTTATCATCTGGAAGCTGAAACCCAACGGGAAGCGAAACGAGAGGAAGAAAAAATATCCGATGAGCAACTTCCCCGACTGTGGATTATCACGACATCCTGTTCCGAGCGTTTATTAGAAGATTTAAACGTAACTCAAGATGAAACTTGGGGTAATGGTATTTATTTTCTAGGGAAAATACTTCTAACTCGAATCATTGTTATCGATCGCCTAAATCGCACACCTGATACACTTTGGTTAAGAATCTTAGGTAAAGGTTTAACCCAAAAGCAAGCCGTAGAAGAAGTAATCGCTTTACCACCGCAAGACAGCAAACGCAACCAAATTTTAAAACTGCTTTACAGCTGGAAGATTAGCATAGAAGTGAATAGAGAAATGAATTTAGAAGATACCGAGGTAATTATGAACCTATCGCAAGCCTATTTAGAATGGGAAGAACAAACCCAGCGTCGGGGTATTGAGCAAGGTATTGAGCAAGGTATTGAGCAAGGTATTGAGCAAGGTATCGAACAAGAACGACGGCAGTTACTGGAAAACCTACTTACCGCTCGTTTTGGTGTGCTTGATTCCCAATTAGCTGCGATCGCCCCAACTATCATCGCTTTAAATAACCAAGAATATGCAGCTTTATTGTTACAGCTACCGAGTTTATCACGAGAGGATTTGTTAGCGCGGTTCACTCGATGATCGCCTAATTCCTCGTAGGGCGATCGCGATCGAAATTCATTCCACTACGCGATAGAACGACCTTCCGCTACGCGATCGCCTTCTAACTTATACCAATTTGAAAAAATGCTGAAAAACGGGGAAGATGAGGAGAAAAAATAGCAGACTCATTTTTGTTTTAAATACTTAAAAGATAAAGGTTTTCTTTATACGACATTTAATAAGAGTTAAGAAATTTTCATTGATTTCTACGAAGTAGAAAAATTTGACTTAGTTTAAGCTGAGACAATACAGATTACTTTCCAAATGTAGAACCAGTGAAAGGAAATACAGTGCTATGGGACAACTGTTTGGTCGAATGAAGCGACTTGCCAAGGCAGAACTTAACTATTCTAAGAGCGAAATCAGCACAGAAAACTATGAAGACGCTATTGCATTAGCACTACTAGGAGGTGTAGCAGGTGCATCCCTTGGCAAAATAGGGATACTTGCAAAGGGGACTGGCTTGAGCGTTGGTGCTGTTCCTTTAACTACTACAGGTGCTTTAACTGGTCTTGCCTTATATGAAGCTATAAGACTAATCACACTGGAGGATACTTCATCTGTTGGTGCAGCAGCAATTGGAGCATCTGTTGGTGGTGGTATTTCTGCTGCCATTGGTAGTGTAGGAGTTGCCACGGGGGGAACTGCCTTTGCTGTTGGTATGGCTCCGATGGTCGCTGCTGGTTCTGTAGTTGGGCTTGGGATAGCTGGCTTAAATCGACTACTTCAACAAGGAGTTGACCCAGAAAAACTACTAGACCTAGCTATTGAGGATATGCAGCAAGAGTTGTTAAAGTTACGTCGAGCTGTAATCCCAATTGTGGTTACTCAAAAACAAACGCTGCAACAGTATGAACAAGCTCAATCCGAAGTAAGTAAGTGGCAAGGACGTACACAACTGGCTGTGCAAAAAGGTCGTGATGATCTGGCACGAGAAGCACTCAAGCAAAAAAAGATTTTTACGCAAAAAGCTAATACTCTTAAAGCCAATTTAGATGAGCAAACTGCCTTAGTAGATGTTCTCAAAAGTAAACTAGCAGCCTTTGAAAGCAAATTTTCTGAAGCTAATGTATTTAAAACTCAGATTAAAACCCAAATTATAGCTGCTAAAATTCAAGAGCCACTTCAAAACATGGGTTGTAGTATGAACAATAGCAGTGTAATGAAAGCAAAAGTTTTGATGCAAGAAGCCCAATGTCAGCCTTTGGTAGAGTTTGCAGGTGCAGACCTAGAAAGCCAATTTGCAGCAATAGAATTTAGTAGTGAAGTAGATGAGAAATTAGCTGCTTTAAAAGCACAGATAGCTTTAAAAGCTTCTGTCATCCCATCTAAATACACAGCTAACCAAGTAGTCGATGAAGACTTAGAAGCACTACGAAAAAAACTAGATGAATTATAGATTTAAAACAATTCGTGCTTTGCCTTGTCATTTTACTTTTATCTATTCTTTTTATACTAACCCAAAATATAAAAAAGCCAGACATAACCCAGACAGAACAAGGGTTTAGGAATGTGTATATAGCGTTTCCCAATCAGATGAAATACAACCCTACACGCCCTATCGGGCACCCTCCCCGAAATCGGGGAGGGCTGGGGAGGGGTTCTTCCATACCTCACTAGAATGAGAAACGCTATATGTCGATTCCCCTGTGGTCTATTCAGCAGAAAAATGCATTAAACACAGTTGCCGGAAATCATCACCCCGTGCCTCGAAGTTGGGGTATTGGTCAAAGCTGGCACAAGCAGGTGACAGTAAAACTACGGATGACTGGGATTCTTTTGCCAGTTCTCCAGCACGAGGAACGGCATTTGCCATATTTCCTACAACCTCGTAGTTGCTGTATCCTTCTGCCTCTAACCTTTGGGCAAATTGAGGTGCAGCATTCCCAATCAATAGGACGGCGGCGGTTTTTTCCTTAATTTTACTGAGCCAAGCTGTATCATTTCCTGCCTTAGCTTCTCCCCCAGCAATCAGAATTACCGGACTTGTCACTGCATTTAAACCAACTTCTGCCGCGTCGTAGTTAGTTGCCTTGCTATCATTAATAAAATCTATTCCCTGCCAAGTGCAGATATGCTCTAAGCGGTGGGGAACACCGGGAAACTCACGAATTCCTTTGGCAATTGCTTCTTTGTTAATTCCTGCTAGTCGAGCAGCAGCAACGGACATGAGGAGGTTTTGTAAATTGTGTTCTCCCACCATCCGTAAGCTATGGCTTTCAACGATCGCTGTATCTTCCCCGGTTCCTAAGGATTCCCATACCCAACCATCCTGAATATAAAAACCGCGATCGCCAACTAAATATTCTTTACCCTGAACACTTGTCCACAAAGCATTTCCCCAATCTTCTAAACCCACCTGACGCAGGTATGGATCATCACCATTGATAATTTGCAGTTGCGATCGCTGCAAGAGTTGGGCTTTGATACTGTAGTAATTTTCTAAAGTTTTGTGTCGTGCGAGGTGGTCAGGGGTGAAGGTTGTCCAAATTCCAATACGAGGAGCTAAGGAAGAGGAAGACTCAATTTGGTAACTGCTAATTTCTCCAATCACCCACTGTGGCTTTTCACCAGGCTTTTCACCTAGGGCAACCTCACAGGCTGCATAGCCGATATTACCGCAGGCAGGAGCATTCAATCCAGCAGTTTGAAATATTGCGGCAATCAGAGCAGTAGTAGTCGTTTTACCATTTGTACCCGTAATCGCCACCCAGGGAACATCTTGTAAATGTCGCCATGCTAATTCCATTTCCCCGATGGTTTCAATCCCTAGTTCCCTTGCTTGTACTAACACTGGGATATCCCAGGGGACACCGGGACTGACAACGATTAATTTTGGTGTGTCTTCACCACCTAACTTCAGGGAATAACTGAGTTGGACGGTGATATCTTCCGTAGCGAGTTCTTTTTGTTGATTTAGGAGGTTTTCGGAGGTGTTACTATCACTCAGCATCACCTCCCAACCATCCCGTTTCAACAATCTTGCCGCCGCGACACCGGACTTTCCCAATCCAATTATATGAGCTTTGGACATAGACTGTATCTAGCAAAGATCCCTGGTTAAGCACTCATTATCCTAGCGCTTCTTGGGCATAATTTACACAACTTTTTATTGTCATATGCTACAAATTTTTTACGACCGCGCCAAAGTCGGCTAGAACCCGCGCATGATTTCGTAACAAACCGAGTAAAGACAGACGGTTACGTTTAATATCAGGGTTTTCATCCATGACTAAAACGCTATCGGGACCATCAAAAAAGTTGCTGACGGTGGGAGCGATGGTTTCTAATCCGGTAATTAGCTGTTGATAGTTCCGAGATGCTTTTGCTGCTTGGGTTTGGGGTACGAGTTGTAACAAAGCTTCATAAAAAGCTGACTCGCAGGGTTTTTGGAAGAATTGGGGATGAATTACAGCTTGGGGTGAAAGTTGAGCGGTATCTAAGTCCCCCTGGAGCGCGAGTCTAGTCGAACGGTTAACTGTTTCGTAGATTTTATCTAATGTGCCGTTACTGCGAATAGATTGTAAGAAATTAGCGCGATCGCGGACATCGAGTAAATCCTGTAATGCTCTTTCTGTATATTCTCTGTCGTTTTCTCCTAACACAGCATTTACTAAGTCGTAGTCAATGTGTTTTTCATCTTGCAGGAGGGTACGAATTCTTTGGAGGAAGAAATCTTGCAGGGTGGCGAGTAAATCTGGTAAATCCTTCTTGTATCTAGTCGCAAAATCCTGGGTAATTTCTGTGAGTAACTGTTGTAAATTAATCCCTAAATTTGCTGTCCAGGTAATATTCACCACCGCATTTGCCGCACGACGTAAAGCAAAGGGGTCGGAGGAACCCGTGGGAATCATTCCTAAACCGAAAATACTCACCAAGGTGTCTAATCTGTCAGCTAGTCCGACAATTTGTCCGGTTAAAGTTGCGGGTAACATATCCTCAGCGTTTCTGGGCAAGTAATGCTCAAAAATTGCTTTGGAAACATTGACATTTTCCCCATTTGCTGCTGCATATTTTTCTCCCATAATGCCCTGCAATTCGGGAAATTCATAGACCATTTGAGTCACTAAATCAGCTTTGCAAAGTAAGGCAGAACGGAGAATATCAGCTTTTTCTGGGTCGGATAATTGTAGTTGGGTGGCGATAATTTCCGCAATCTTGCTAACTCGCTCTACCTTGACTCGTAAAGAGCCTAAATCTTCCTGAAATGTGACTTTTTCCAAGTTAGGTAACAGGGTTTCTAAAGGCTTTTTCAAATCACTTTCATAGAAGAATTTGCCATCAGCTAATCGGGCACGAATTACCCGTGCATTCCCAGTGGCAATAACTTCCTGTTTTTCCGGGTCGCCATTAGAAATGGTGATAAAATTCGGGAGTAGTTCTTGAAAATTACTATCTTTAAATACTGGGAAATAGCGCTGGTGACTCACCATGACTGTAGTTGTGACTTCCTTCGGCAAATTTAAAAATTCCGTCTCAAATTTACCAATAACAGCCGATGGATACTCCACCAAATTAATCACTTCCTCCAATAAATCGGGATAAATTTCCACATATCCCTGGAGTTTTTGCGCCGCAGCTGCCACCTGTTCACGGATAATTGTGGCACGTTCTTCCCCATCCACCATCACGTAGCCAGAACGTAAAACATCCACATAATCTTGAGCGTGGGGAATTGTCACATCTTCTGGATGCAACACACGGTGACAACGGGAAGTGCGATCGCTCCTAATTGTCTCCACACCATTCACCAATTCCACAGGTAACACCCTCTCATCTAAAAGTGCTACCAACCAGCGAATCGGACGGGAAAACCGCTCATCCCCATCCCCCCAACGCATCAACCGCTTACCTTCCAAACGAAAAATCCATTGGGGAATCAATTCCGTTAGCAATTCTGCCACATCCCGACCCGGAATTAATTTCTTCACAAACACGAAATCTCCCTTTTCCGTGGGACGAATCTCCAACGCATCTAGGGAAACCCCCTGTTTCTTGGCAAAACCTTGAGCAGCAGGAGTTGCTTGTCCATCTTTAAATGCAGCTTGAGCAGGAGGTCCCTTGACTTCTTCCTCCCGATCTGGTTGCTGGGTGGGTAAACCGGAAATCACCACCGCTAACCGTCGCGGAGTCCCATAAACTTGAATAGATGCACTCTCTAGACAATTTTCCACCAAACTCGTGGGAATTAATTTTCGCCACTGGGCGATCGCCCCACTCAAAAAACCTGCGGGTAGTTCTTCTGTACCAACTTCTAATAAAAAAATCGCCATAGGACAAAATCAGACAAAATAAAAAACAGTCAATTTCAACAGTTTACCGGATTTATCCTAGGGTCAAGTCGGTTGGTATATCTAATTCCTAGAGGATAGATAAACTAAATTATTTAAGATTTGTTAAAAAAGCTTGAATGCGGGAGATGAATTCCTCTAGGTGAGTTAATAAATGAGCCGTACCCCGACGTTCTTTCTGCAATGCCATCAATTCTAGCTGGTCGGCGGCAGTCTGCATAGATTTAGCTCCGATGTTAGCACTAGAACCTTTGAGGTGGTGAGCTTCCTTAGCAAAAGACTGAAAATCCTGGTTGGCGATCGCGTCTTTCATCAGCTCCAAGTGGGATAAAGCATCCTCAACAAACATTTCTAATAGTTCTATCTCAAACTCTGGATTATTTTCTGAGAGTTGGTGTAAATGTTCCCAATCAATATCGAGGTTGTTCTGATTATTATCAACATCAGAATCTTGCGTATTTTCTACAATTGATACAGGTGGATTTTCTGATGAGGTAGTTAGACTCTGACTCCAATATTCGATAATTGCCGCTAATTTCTCTTTAACAACTGGTTTGCTTAAATAGTCATCCATCCCCGCATCTAAACACATTTGTCTATCTTCCTTCATCGCATTAGCAGTCATAGCAATAATTATCGGAGGACGACCACTGAGAAAAGATGTAGTTTGCCAACGACGAATTTCCTGTGTAGCTTCCAAACCATCAAGAATCGGCATTTGGCAATCCATCAATATCACATCATAGGGAATTTTCTTTAATAAATCTAAGACTTCTTGACCATTCGCAGCTACATCTGCACGATAGCCCAAGTTTTCCAATTGTTTAAGGGCAACTTTTTGATTGACAAGATTATCTTCAGCTAGCAGAATTCTTAATTTAGGTGTTTCCGAATGGGAAAGTTTCCTATTTACTGAAGATAAGGGTAATTTTTCTGAATTGACTCCCTTTTCTATTGAGGTATTTTCTGGTGAATATCCCTCAAAAGCATTCATAATTGTATCTAACAAGCGAGATGCTTTCACTGGTTTGACGAGATAAGCAGCAAAACCAATTTTTATAGCTTTTTGTACTTCATGACGTTGATTTGTAGAAGTCAACATAATCAGAGGAATCTCAGATATTGCTGGATTTAGCTTAATTTTTTCACCTAAAGTTAAACCATCAATATTCGGCATTTGCATATCAACCAAGACTATGTGAAAATGTCTCTTTTCTTGTGCCGCAGTCTCTAAAATCTTGAGAGCAATACTCGCATCTTCGGCTTCATGTACCTGCATACCCCAACTCGTAGCTAAATGATGAATTATCTTGCGATTAGTTGCATTATCATCAACTACTAATAATCGTTTATTTGCTACTGAACTGACATCTTTGATAATGTTAGTATTTTGAGGTTGCAATTGTTTGTTAAAGGGAATATCAAACCAGAATTTTGAGCCTTCTCCGGCTTGACTTTCTACACCAATTTCTCCCCCCATCAAAGTTACTAACTGTTGACAAATTGCCAATCCTAAACCTGTACCACCATATTTCCGAGTCGTGGAAGCATCTACTTGTGTAAAGGGTTTAAAGAGATTATCTTGATGCTTAGAACTAATGCCAATTCCGGTATCAGTCACCGTAAAATGGATAACCACACTAGTAGATGTTTCTGAAACTAACTCAGCCCTCAATACCACTTCTCCTGTGAGAGTAAACTTGATGGCATTACCAATCAAATTCATCATAATTTGCCGGAGACGACTCACATCCCCTTGCAGATAAATCGGGACATTTTTATATATCAAGGAAGCAAGCTCTAGTTGTTTATGGTGAGCTTGGGGAGCTAGTAACTCTAAAACTTCTTCCACACAGGTAGACAAATTAAAATCTAGGGTTTCTAAAAGCATTTCCCCTGCTTCTAGTTTAGATAAATCTAATATCTCATTAATGAGATTTAATAAGGCATCTCCACTGACACGAATTGTCTCTAGATAATCTTGCTGTTCTGATGTTAAAGAAGTATCCAATAAAATTCTTGTCATTCCCAACACAGCATTCATGGGAGTGCGAATTTCATGACTCATATTTGCCAGAAAAGCACTTTTAGCTTGGGAAGCTAATTCTGATTGGTGACGAGCAATTTCTAGCTCTTGTTTTTGCAGGGTTTCTGCTTCTAAAAGTTGAGCTTGAGCTAAAGCAATACCTATTTGATTGGCTAATTCCTGTAAAAGGGAAGTTTCGGAATCAATCCACTGACGAGTATTTGTACATTGATGAGCAACTAGTAAACCCCAAAATTCATCCTTGAGGTGAATGGGAATCACTAAGTTAGCTTTGACTGCAAAGCGTTGCAGCAATTCGACGTGACAAGGTTGAATATCAGCTTGCTCAATATCAGAAATTTTACTAATTCTACCCTGACGATACTTCTCGACATACTTATCTGCAAAACAAGGATCGAGAATAGATTCTCCCATGACTACAGGTAAACCAGGAAGTACAGCTTCTTGTAGAGCTTGTAGAGAACCGTCTGTTTCTAAACGTAGGATTAATACGCGATCAGACTTGAGAATTTTCTGCACTTCATGGACACTAATTCGGAGAATTTCATCGATTTCTAAGGATTGACGAATTTTCTGAGTCACGTAAGCTAATAACCGCGATCGCAAGTTTTGATTTTTCAGTTCTTGCTCCCATCGTTTACGTTCAATAAATAAACCTATCTGGTTGCCAATGGAGTTCATCTGTAGAAGTAAATTCCCATCACAAGGTATAATTTCTCGCTTGAAGAAAATCATTGCGCCCAGAAATTTGTTTCCACTAAAGATAGGAAAACCAAAAGCGCTATGTAATCCGAGATGGGTGGCAATCTGACTGCGAAGAAAATTATCATCTTCTACAACATCGTTAATCCATATCGGTTGCAAATCTGCCCAAATTTTGCCAGGTATTCCCCTTCCTAACTCACAAGTAGTTTCTAGGGTTACTTGGACAAAATTCTCTATATCAAAGGATTGGGGATACCAAATATCAGAACATCGTAAAGTTGTATGATTTTCCTCCAACATCCACATCTCACCGATATCCCACGCCAAAATTTCACAAATACTCTCTAATATTTGGGGAATAGTCTCTTTTATGGAAGTTGATTGGGCGATGATATTGGCAATGGAGTATTGTGCAATTAAATACTGTTCTGCTTGCTTGCGATTACTAATATCTTCACAGACACAGACTAGCCCACCATCCTCTAGTAATGTCAGAGAAACTGCCTCAGCAAACATACTACCATCTTTTCTCAGAGCGATGGTTTCTCCTTTCCAGAAACCATTTTTTGTCAGTTGCGGAAAAGCATTATTCTCCAACCATTCTATTTCCTGAGGACGATAAAGTTTATGCCATGTACTTCCTAGGAACTCTTCAGCTTGACTGTATCCAAATAAATTAATATGAGCCTGATTTATATAAATATATTCACCTTGAGAATTCAAAATAGCAATACCATCAGCTGTTGTCTCTATGGCGGCTAATTGCTGATTAAAAGAATCTTCTATCTGCTTACTTTCTGTGATATCAATGCCACTGTAAATAATGTATTCAACCAAGCCTTGCTGGTTACAAATAGTATTACTTGACCAAACAATTGTCCGACTTTTTCCATTTTTTGTTAAATAATTAGCTTCATATTTTTGAGGACGTTTATCAAACAGTATTTGCTCAATAGCTCCTTGAGTAAATGTGGCTGATTCTGGTGTAGATAAGAAATCCCAGAAATATCTATTTCTCACTTCATCAAAAGAATATCCTGTTGTTTCTTCACAAGCTCTATTAAAACGAATAATTCTTCCTTCTAAATTGAGAACTATTACTAAGACATTAGCAGTATCTAAAACAGTAGTGATAAAGTTTCGTTCTGTTCTTAAGGATTCTTCTATCTCTTTACGTTCAGTGACTTCACGATAAATTAGGCGATAAACTATAGCCAAAATCAACAAAGCTAACCCGGTAGCGATCGCCAAGGTAAAATTTGCCTTTTTGGCATTAATTTGAGACAGAGATAAATGTTTTTTTAATTCTTGTTGCTTTTCATCTTCTATCTGATTTATATTACTATATATGCTGTTAATAAGATTTTTATCTTGATTGTTTTTTAGGGACTGAAATGCTGTCTCAAATCCTTGATTTTGGCGAATTTCTAAACCTTTTTGAAATGACTGTAGTTTGTCTGTTATTAAAGTTTTGAGTATGTCAATTTGCTTGACTTGAGAAGGATTACTTTCAACAAAAGCCTTCAACTGATTACTAATATTTATAGCAGCAGCTTCATATACTTTTCGATAGGATTCATCTCCAGTAATAAGATAATCTCTTTGCCCCGACTCAGCACTGTGAATTTGTGACCGAAGCTTTTCTAATTGATAAATTTTTTCTTGAGTACTACTAACTTCCTGATTACTCTTAACTAGTCCTTGGATATTTTGATAGGCGATCGCCCCCACAAATAAAAGTATGGCTGATGCTAATCCAAATCCTCCAGCAATTTTGAAAAATAACGGATGACGCTCTTTCTTTAACCCTGAATGCTCACCACCACTCAGCAGTAAACTTTGTAAATTGCGCCGTAGTTCCATTTGCTTAACTACCTGACGACCTAAAGTTTGTAATGCTTCTAACTGCTCAGAACTCAAGGTACGCGCTTTTTTATCAATCACACAAAGTGTCCCTAAAGCATATCCTTCAGGATTAATCAGAGGAACACCAGCATAAAATTTAATCTTTTCTTGCCCAATTACTAGAGGGTTATCTGCAAATCTTTGATCAGCAGTAGCATCAGGAACTACCAAAACATCAGTATCAAGGATAGCATGGGCACAAAATGCTGCATCGCGGTCAGTCTCTGATATATCTAAACCAACTTTGGACTTAAACCACTGGCGATCGCTATCAACTAAACTAATTAAAGCAATGGGAGTCCCACAAATATAGGATGCTAAACGAGTTAGGTCATCAAATGCAGCTTCTGTGGGGCTATCAAGGATTCTATATTGTAAAAGTGATACGATTCTTTGGGCTTCGTTCTCAGGTAATCTAGCTTTCATGCTTAAGCCTGTCCACAACTGAAATTGTCATTACACATATCGCACTGATGCAAGTTGTATCCACAGTTCTCTGTAATATTCTCAATAGTTAAGCTTAGATACATCTAGTGATAATCGAGAAAAGTCAAGGCAATAAAGAATTTAGACTCAAATTTAAGAATAAAAATTAACAAATCGTCTCTATTTTCTGAATTCTATTAGTGGTGCAAAACTTCCACTCTGAGATTGGTAGAGCCTGCATTAGTCAAAATACACATCAATACATTTTAATTAATGGCAGTATTTGTACTAGAATGTTACCGTAATTTTACTGAATATTGATTGATTTTATGAATTTTTGTGATAGTAAAAATTTGTAGTCGGAGCGAGACGCTTCTAGATTTTATATATACCACTAGTTCTGATTAGCCAAAGAAGCCCAGAGGAGAAAACTTCCTTTCGGCGTTGCTGAATAGGGTATGAAAATTAATGCTTTCAAAATCCAAATTTGAGATTCTTTGCGCTTCTGCATCTTTGGGTGAAACAAAAATCATACTGCAATCAGCAACGCCACTTCATTTCTGACAAATCCTCTTGCATCCCCACAGAAAACGCTATATTTGAATTAAATGTTGTAGGCATGAGGTCTGTAGAGACTACCGATTACAAAAGTCTTGGTTCTCTGACTTACACTATTTTTTCACCATTTGCAATATATATTGATGTTTTCATTTAAAATGAAACATTAACTACAATTTTCCCATAAACTTAGCTATCAGCGTGAGGTTTGACTGTGCCATCGCGTTCGCCCATTAGTTCCCCCCAAACCAAAAACCAAGCCCAATCTAATGCATCTCTACCCGCAGTCGTTCAGCCCACAAGGGCGACTGGAGGTTTTGCTCTACTAGATAGTCTCCAGCGCCACGGAGTCGAGGTGATTTTCGGTTATCCCGGCGGAGCCATTCTGCCTATTTATGATGACTTGTACAAAGTAGAAGCCAATGGTGGCATTAAGCACATACTGGTGAGACACGAGCAAGGTGCAGCCCATGCCGCCGATGGGTATGCCCGCGCTACGGGGAAAGTGGGTGTGTGTTTTGGCACTTCTGGTCCAGGAGCAACCAACCTGGTGACAGGTATCGCAACAGCATACATGGATTCTGTACCCATGGTGATTGTAACTGGGCAAGTACCTCGGAAAATGATTGGTACAGATGCTTTCCAGGAAACTGATATTTACGGTATTACTTTACCCATTGTGAAGCATTCCTATGTCGTCCGTGAGCCCAAGGACATGGCAAGGATTGTGGCGGAAGCTTTCCATGTTGCTAGTACTGGTCGTCCTGGTCCTGTGTTAATTGATATTCCCAAGGACGTAGCCTTTGAAGAGTTTGATTATGTCCCTATAGAACCGGGACAGGTAAAAATGCCAGGATATCGTCCCACCGTCAAAGGTAATCCTCGGCAAATCGTGGCGGCGATTCAGTTGATTCGTGAAAGCCGTCGTCCTTTGTTATATGTTGGTGGAGGGGCGATCGCCTCTAGCGCCCACAACGAAATTCAAGCATTGGCGGAGTTATTCCAAATACCCGTAACTACTACCCTGATGGGGATTGGAGCCTTTGACGAGCATCATCCCCTATCCCTGGGAATGTTAGGAATGCACGGTACAGCCTACGCTAACTTTGCCGTCACTGACTGTGATTTATTAATCTGCGTTGGTGCAAGATTCGATGACCGGGTGACAGGAAAACTGGATGAGTTCGCTTCCCGCGCCCAGGTAATTCATATTGATATTGACCCGGCGGAAGTTGGTAAAAATCGTGTCCCCGAAGTCCCCATTGTGGGTGATGTGCGTACTGTCCTCAAAGATATTTTACGGCGATGTCGGGAAGGACATATCCAAGGAACTCCCAATCAAACCCAGGAATGGTTAAATCTAATTAACCGTTGGAAAGAAGAATATCCCCTGTTTGTACCCCTTCATCCTGATAGTATTTCTCCCCAGGAAGCTATCACCGCAGTCAGTAAGCAAGCACCAAACGCTTTCTATACCACCGATGTGGGACAACACCAAATGTGGGCGGCGCAGTTCTTGAAAAATGGACCTCGACGCTGGATTTCCAGTGCTGGTTTAGGAACTATGGGCTTTGGTGTTCCTGCTGCCATGGGAGCAAAGGTAGCTTTTCCTGATGAAGAGGTGATTTGTATCAGTGGTGATGCCAGTTTCCAAATGTGCTTACAGGAATTGGGAACTCTTTCACAGTATGGGATAAATGTCAAGACTGTGATTGTGAATAACGGTTGGCAGGGAATGGTACGTCAATGGCAGCAAGCATTCCACGGTGAGCGTTATTCTTCCTCGAATATGGAAGTGGGGATGCCTGATATTGAGTTACTTGCTCAAGCTTATGGCATCAAGGGCATAGTAGTTCACAAACGGGAAGAACTAGCAGAGGCGATCGCCGCCATGCTTGCTTATCCCGGTCCGGTAATTCTGGATATTCACGTCACCAGAGACGAAAACTGTTATCCCATGGTTGCACCGGGCAAAAATAATTCTCAAATGGTAGGTTTACCCAAACAACTACCAAAGGTTGCCATTGAACCGATTTATTGCGGTAACTGTGGAGCTAAAAATGAGCCAGGTAATAACTTCTGTCCGGAATGTGGCACTAAGCTGTAAATCAACAGGTTTTTAGCTAAAACTCGTAATTAATTCTAGATATCCCGCCAAATTTGATGTTTGGAGGGATTTTTTATTGTGGGGCAAATATCAAGGCAGGATTATCTCTAGAGTATAAAAAGAACTAAAGTTTCAAAATTATCTCTCTCCTCTTTTTGAGACAGAATGCGAAGCTAGGAGAGATGTTATACAGCATATTTTATCTGAATCAGGTACTAAATTGGCAGGGAAAGATAGTCATTCCATGGTTCTTTTATGTACTTGCAATCTGCTATATTTTATTTGCCCAAATAACTTCTATTTATTTGCTAATTGCCACAGTTGAATTTCATAGCAAAGATGATTTTCAAAAATTTTCCTGGCTGCTAAGCCCTCAACAATGGGTTTTTCTAACCAACGTTTAAATGCCCAATTTAAGAGAGTATGTAAGGGAGGAACGGCAATTTGTAAAACATCCGCCACATATTTACCTGTAGTTAGCCCAAAAGTCTGAAAATTATTGATACATAAATCAATAGTTGGTGCAACTGACTGAGAAATATCTTCAGATTTTATTAATTGAAATCCCGCTTTTTCTAAAGCTGTTTTTAGCTCTGCTTTTACCTGGCAATTAGAAAAAATACCCTCTTTATATTCTCCGTCTAAACGCATCATATCTGCTAAGAGAACGTAACCACCACTAGTTACCAAACGAGAAGCTCCTTGGGCTAAATCATCGGCAGAAATATATTGACTACTTTCGCTAAACAAAATTAAATCGTAGGATTTAGTTGGGGGAAAATCTTCAAATCGGCTTAAGTAAAAAGGTACTTTCCCTTGGGTATTCTCAATAAATCTTGTCTCTTGCAGGCTATCCGGTGCTAATCCCTCCACCAGAAAATGGCGTTTTGCAGAACCATCTTCCTGATGGCGATCGCCTAAGGGTAATCCCTCAGACAAGTATTTAGCATTACCACCTATACCACAACCAACATCTAATACCGTTGTTACCCCCTCTGGGATAAAACCCATCAGCTTGATAGAATAGGCTTCCTGAGCTAACCGTAAGCTACTAATCGTTAATTCTTCTCCAGGAGCAGGTAGTTCTTCCCAATACCCGTAATGCAGGAAAGAGGAATTTGTGAGTCCCATGTAATAATCGATCGCTGCATTTTGGTAGCGAGTCGCTTTCGGAACCTTAATTGACTTGGGGTTTTGCATTGAGTTGGAAAATGAGATTTGCTATATACCTTCGCATATTTATTTGCAATATATCAATCATGACTACAGAAAGCAGATTTTTTACTTTATTACTGAGAAAATCTGTATCTCTCCTCAGGGAATGTAGTATTTACTAACCTAACGAGGTGCAGCTTTGTTCTTCTCTCCTTATCAGGATGGGGTTAGGTGTAAGATTTTAAGACATCGCTTAATAGAGGGGGAAACACTATAATTTTAATTTCGCTTCACCATGACTTGATTACGTTCTATTTTTGTTTTATAAGTTGCTAGTGGTTTTGTTGCTGGACCATTTTTTACTTTACCGTCTGTGGTAAATTCAGAAGCATGACAGGGACAGAGAAAGATTTTATCTGCAATTTCCCAGTCAACTTTACATCCGAGATGGGTACAGGTTGGATTAACTGCAATCAATTTTTTGGATTTCGATGTTCCAATCACTAAAATTGCACCGAGATGTGTTTTTTCTTTGTATATCTGACCAGTTTTATCTAATTCTGCGACAGTTCCTACAGAAATCCATTGTGCAGATTTAGACTTATGTTGTCTGCTTTTGAGTCGAGATTTAGTTTTATGCCGAGATTTAGTTTTGTGCTTGACAGTAGCCAAGGCAGGGGAGCATTTTAATAATAAGCCGAATAAGAACAGACTAATAAAACTGCGACGATTCATAGATTTACATTTTCTAGATGACTAAACCTCAATATTCATCATTTAAATTTATACTTTAAAAAAGAAAAATAGTTACACCCTATATTTTAAAATTAGTTCACAATATACTCAGTAATAGATATTCTAAGGTAAACTATTGCGTAGACGGCGCAAACAGTTGATTGATGCCACACAATCACAACCAAACATCGCTACAGCCGCGTCACTTTCTTCATCTGTCACACCAAGTAAGGCGTTCTCATTATTTGTATCTGTAGCGTTAATTTCAGGATTTCCCTTTTTTAAATGAGATAGTTGTTCCGCATGAGCGCAAAAGAATTTTCCCAGCTTCGGATGCTTGATGCAAGCTTTTTGACTGTCTGCGGATACTGGTGTTACTTTCGCATCAGGACGTTCTACGGGTTCTACATTTTTGCTTTCGTTGGCTACAGCTATTTTTCCAGTCACTAGTAATGAACCTAGAGAAATAAAGGCTAGGGGTTTACTGGTTAAGTTTGATAGGATTTCTTTCACTCACTTCTCCTCAAGATATAAAGACTAGGGCAATCTATTTTATTCTCATCAAGGGGACGAGGAATTTCTCATCTAGTTCCTTGAGTTAATCAGGTGTAACACATTTTTTCTGATGAGATTATGCAGGTGGTATATATTTTCGGTAATGAAATATAACGATTGGCTGAATTCAGGTAAATTGTTTGTAATAAACAAAATTTCATCCCATTGTTTTTAGTTGCTAATCTGTGATGAACACATCAAAAATCTAGTGGGTTTGTATACAGTTACCTTGCGACTAGAATGTCAATGTGATATACGCAATTTAAGTGTGTATAGCTGATAGCAATATTACCTGTTTCCTAGGGTGTATGACTGCAATTAACATGATTCTATGACCCAAAATACAGAAGATAACCATTTGACTACAGAGACAGTTGGTTTTGCAGAATTAAATCCCCGACAGCAAAGACAACGACTGCAAGAATTGGCACTTGTATTTTTAAAATTGGGGGCGATCGCCTTCGGTGGTCCAGCCGCTCATATTGCGATGATGGATGATGAGGTGGTAACTCGTCGGCAATGGCTAAGTCATCAAAAGCTATTAGATTTATTGGGTATAACAAATTTAATCCCTGGTCCCAATTCTACGGAGTTAGCTATTCATATTGGTTATGAAAGGGGGGGATGGAAAGGACTAGTTATTGCTGGTTTTTGTTTTATTTTCCCAGCGATGGTGATTGTCTGGACTCTAGCAGCAATTTACACTCACTACCAAACAATTCCCCAGGTGGAGTGGTTGTTGTATGGTGTCAAACCCGTCATTATTGCCATTGTCATCCAAGCTTTGTGGAATCTTGGCAAAAAAGCGATTAAGGATATGTGGACAGCGATCGCCACTGTTGCGGTGATGGTTGCTTTTTTTCTCCGCATAGATGAACTTTTGTTGTTGCTCCTCGCTGGTTTAGGGGTGATGTTAATTAAGAACATTGGCAAGAGTAAAAATACTAATGTTTCTGCTTGGTTAATGCCTGTATTTTTCGCGCAGGTGGGAAGCTCTACAGCTGTAATTGCCTCTGTGACATGGCTGCAAGTCTTTTGGTTTTTCTTGAAAATTGGCTCTGTTCTTTACGGTAGTGGCTACGTCTTGTTAGCTTTTTTACAGCGAGAACTGGTAGAAACGAACCACTGGCTAACCTCTCAACAACTTTTAGACGCGATCGCCATTGGTCAAATTACACCGGGTCCCGTGTTTACTACGGCTACCTTTGTGGGTTACTTGCTGGCGGGAAATCCTGGGGCGATCGCCGGAACAGTTGGTATATTTTTACCTGCCTTTGTCCTCGTATGGGTAATTAATCCCTGGGTGACAAAATTGCGACAATCACCTTGGGTCAGTAGCTTTCTGGATGGAGTAAATGCGGCTTCCCTGGGACTAATGGCTGTAGTTACTTATACTTTGGCGCGCACAGCGATAATTGATTGGCTAACAGTGGTGTTAACAGTAATCAGCGCGATCGCCATTTTCCGTTTCCGAGTGAATTCTGCTTGGTTAGTTTTGGCAGGGGGAATAGTTGGTTTCCTGGGGCGATCGCTTCTGTAAAATGTGATTAAAATAACAGAGGAAAATCACCCATCTGCCAGTAAAAATTATGGTGACGACTTCTGTTACTTTCTCGGATATTCAAAGCCATTGGGCACGTAGATTTATTGAAATTCTTACCCAGCGTCGGGTTTTTAACGGCTATCCTAACGGTACCTTTCGCCCCGACAACTCCGTTACACGGGCAGAGTTTGCCGCAATTATTACTAGTGTGTTTTCCACTACTGCCAAGAGAGAAGTCATAAAATTTACTGATGTTCCTGATAGTCATTGGGCTGCAAAGGCAATTGAAAAAGCCTCTGTCAGTGGTTTTCTTTCCGGTTATGCTGATAGAACGTTTCGCCCCAATGAAAGAATTGCCAGGGTAGATATCTTGGTTTCCTTGGTGAATGGTTTAGAGATTGCCAGCAAAATTCAGCCAGATTTACTGACTGTCTTACCGCAAATTTTCCAAGATGGGAATGCAATTCCTAGTTATGCCAGAAGTGCGGTAGCGATCGCCACGAAAGCAGAAATTATTGTTAATTATCCTAATCTCAAAATTCTTAATCCTAATTTGGCTGCAACCCGTGGGGATTTAGCGGCAATGATTTACCAAGGGTTAGTATTCCAAAACAAAGTTGAGAAAATCGCCTCTAACTATATTGTCACTCCTCCTGCTAACCTCAATAACCCACTACAAACAGTGAAAGTCAGTCATACCAGAGAATTTCGGGGTGCTTGGGTGACGACTGTGTGGAATAGTGATTTTCCCTCAAAACCGGGATTATCTACCGAGGAGCAAAAAGCCGAACTCATTAATATTCTCAATCAACTGCAAAGTTTAAATTTTAATGCCCTGATATTGCAAGTTCGTCCAGAAGGAGATGCTTTATACGCTTCCACCTTGGAACCCTGGAGTGCATGGCTAACTGGAACCCAAGGACAAGCACCTACTCCATTCTATGACCCTTTGGAGTTTGCGATCGCCGAATGCCGTAAACGCAATATGGAATGTCACGCTTGGTTTAATCCCTACCGTGCAAAAACCACCACCAAGCAAGGGAGAAATGTTCGCCCCCACATCGCTATCACGAACCCCGAATGTGTCTATCAATGGGGGAATCAATTATGGATGGATCCGGGAGCCAAGATAGTTCAAGACCGGGCATATAATGTGATTATGGATGTTGTCCGCCGCTACAATATTGACGGTATCCATTTAGACGATTATTTTTATCCCTATCCTATCCAAGGACAATCCTTTCCTGATAATCAAACCTATGCTACCTATCGCAGTAGTGGCGGGACTTTGAACCTTGGGGACTGGCGTAGGGAAAACGTCAATCAAATGGTACAACGCCTCTGGCAGGGTATTAAAGGACTCAAGCCCCATGTTAAATTTGGTATTAGTCCCTTCGGTATTTACAGACCTGGACAACCCGCAGGAATTACCGGACTAGATGCCTACGATGTCCTGTATGCTGATGCTAAGAAATGGTTAGAACAAGGTTGGGTTGATTATATCGCTCCCCAACTTTACTGGCGCACTGACCAAGCAAAACAGAGTTACCCTGCCCTGTTAAAATGGTGGACTGAGATTAATTCCCGAAAACGCCACGTCTACGCAGGTAATAACATTTCCCAACTGGATGGAAAAGCTTGGAAAGACGAAGAGATTAGCAAACAAGTAAAAATTAGTCGCAACCTTGCCAATAATTTATCCCTGGGGAATATTTTCTTTAGTATTGGTTCGATTATGGAAAATCGTCAAGGAATTAATCAAACCTTCCAAGAATCACTCTACCCTAGACCTGCCCTAGTTCCTACCATGTCTTGGCGTGATAATACCCTACCTGCTGCACCCAAATCTTTGCAAGTAGCGAATCGTCGATTATCTTGGCAACCAGGAGACAATCAGGAAATTCGTTCTTGGACAGTTTACCAACAACAGGGAGAGACTTGGACATTACAACGCATTCTTTCCCCTGGTACAACCTTTGCTACCGTGCAACCAGGAACCTATGCTGTCTGTGCAGTGAATAAATATACCCAGGAAAGTATGGGTGCAGTCATTCGCGTTAGCTGATAGTCTGTCCCATAAGTTGTGATGGGTAAAAATGTTTAGTGGGAGCGTCTCGCTCCCTGATTTGATAACAAGTAACAAGTTGTGAGCAAAAATAGTACCCTGTCGCGCAGCGTGTCGCTTTGCGACTCAGTGTAAGGAAGCAATCTCACCAACTTCAAACTACTACCTAACTGAAAATAGGGAGCGAGACGCTCCCACTACAATTATTGTGTCTCTCAGAATAATCTACCTAACCTTTAATTCCTCTTGTAACTTCTCCAAATCTGCTTTCAAGAGAACTGTCATTTGCCCAATATATGCTTTACCTTCCCTTGGTTGGGCAATTTCCACCCAGTATGCATAGCGATCGCCAAGTCGTAATTCTCCTTGTAACGCTTCCTGAATCGGCTTTTTGGCAAATCTGGCTGAGTTAATTTGTCCTGAACTTGGATACTCATAAACTGTCTGTGCCCGTTTAAAATCTTGGTAGATATCCATACCGTAAATAATCCGCAGGGATTCCTGTAAACGGTTGAAACTCATGCCATTAATCGCATCATAGATAGATATGCGCTCGCTGCGAATTTTTCCCCGGTTCGTAAATACACCTATTTTCCCCGGTGGCATTACGGAAGCCTGAAAGGTGAAACGCTGGGCTGCGGTATCGGTTTTATTAATTAGAAACTTTTCATTGCGGCTGGGACGTAGGGTAGGATGGGCTTGAATCCAAGCGCCAACATCTTCTGCATCCTGTCCAGGAAGGGCGATCGCGGGTGTAACTGCACAGAGGCAAGTTAATAAAGATACTGGTATTGTTAAGATTTTCTTTGCCAATTGTCTATTCATATTCCCTTCTTAAATCTCGGTTTAACCCTAGTTTTCCCCCTTGCGGATAAATAAATGCAAGTCCTGACAAATACTTGGTAATTGTTTGGGTTTCTGGCTCCACTGATTGTAATTATTAATTTCATTGACCAGAGACTATGTCAAAATTTTAACTATTTTTTGAGATTTTTATTTACACGCAATAGCCTTAAAAGATTTATATATAAGGATTACAGTGATTATTCCCTAGACGTTCGGAAAAGTAGTGAGTATAATCATTGACCAGAATAAACAGTATTGATGAGGAGAAGCTTGATATGTCCGATCAATTTACATTCCAAGTGACTAATAACACCGACTTGGCGATTACACAGCTATGGGCTTCACTTGATGATGAGGAATGGGCTGAGTTTGATTTGGGAGAATCTGGGATTCCATCTGGGGAGACAATGACAATTGCTTGGGCAGAGCATACCAATGATTCCCCTTGTGAATGGTATATATGTGCTACCTATGAGGATGAATCTGAATCTGATTCCGCAGTTTTCAATTTCTGTGAAGAGCCTGCTTTAGTATTTGGTTAATTAGAGACAGATGTAGAGATACGAATGATTCCGTGTCTCTACAAAGTTTTTAGGCAAGGTATGCTGTCTGATTACAGATGGCGATATCGCCTGCAACCATCCGATTTACTGCACTGATAATTGCCAGTAAGGATGCGGTAATGATATTAGGATGGATACCCACACCATGACAGGAACCATCTCTTGACTTACTGCCAATTTCTACGCAACAGATAGCTTCCGATTTACTGCCAAAAGTGCGAGATTTCTCCTCATAATGATAAACTTGTATATCCAAGTCTAAGGCATTGACAAAAGCATCAATAGGTCCATTACCTTGCCCTGAAATTATCTTGATACCTTGTTCAAATTGTAATTGAGTTGATATTTCTACTCCCTGCTCATCATTGTCTCTCAAAGTATGAGATATGTATTTTATGGGTGTAGAAACTTGTAAATATTCCTGGGAAAATAACTGCCAAATATCTGTAGATGTCATTTCCTGACCATGATTATCCATGGATTTTTGCACAATTTGACTAAATTCAATTTGTAACCTGCGCGGTAAAATCAAATTATAGTCACGCTCCAACAAAAAGGAAATTCCCCCCTTCCCAGACTGGCTATTGACTCGCACCACAGAAGCATAACTACGTCCAATATCTGCGGGATCTAAAGGTAAATAGGGAACTTGCCAAATTGCATCATCTTGTTGTACTGCAAAACCCTTTTTTATCGCATCTTGATGTGAACCAGAAAAAGCTGTAAACACCAAATCACCGACGTAGGGATGACGAGGATGGATGGGTAATTGGGTACATTCTTTGACAATTCTGGCGACATCGTTAATTTGGGAAAAGTCCAAACCGGGATGGATACCCTGAGTATATAAATTTAACGCCAGGGTGACTAAATCTACATTACCAGTCCGCTCTCCATTCCCAAACAAACAACCCTCAACCCTGTCTGCTCCTGCCATTTGGGCAAATTCCGCAGCCGCGATCGCGCATCCTCGATCATTGTGGGTATGTACGCTCAAAATTAAACTATCACGTCGAGCCAAGTTACGGTGCATCCACTCCACCTGATCGGCGAAAATATTGGGTGTTGAGACTTCTACCGTCGCTGGTAAGTTAATAATCGCTGGATTTTCCGGTGTCGGTTGCCAAACTTCTAACACCTGATCGCAGATATCCTTCGCAAAATCTAATTCCGTCGCAGTAAAAGTTTCTGGGGAATATTGAAATTGCCACTGGGTTTGTGGTTGTTCCTCTGCTAATTCTTTAATTAATTTTGCCGCACTCACAGCTAAATTGATTGTACCCAGACGATCCAAACCAAAAACATGCTGACGAAACACTGGAGAAGTCGCATTATAAACATGAATAATTCCCCGTTTCACACCCTGCATTGCAGCAAAGGTACGACGAATTAAATCTGCTCTCCCTTGGGTTAAAACTTGAATGGTGACATCATCGGGAATTAAATCTGCTTCTATCAAATGTCTTACAAAATCAAAATCCGTTTGAGAAGCAGCAGGAAAAGCAACTTCAATCTCTTTAAAACCAATATTTACTAATAACTGAAAAAATTCTAACTTGCGTTGAGCGCTCATCGGTTCCATCAACGCTTGATTGCCATCTCGTAAATCCGTACTCAACCAAATAGGAGGATGGGTAATTACCTTGTCTATCCAGGTACGTTGGGGTAAATTAATCGGTGCAAAAGGCTGATATTTTGTTTGTGGATGATTTAACACGTTCGTTGATTCCTGTATTGATGAATGTGAAGCGTTACGGTAATTCCAAATATTTTGCAGGGGTTATCAGATGGTTTTCTAGTCAAGCTTTTCCCAGTCTGACAACCCATCAAAAGTCGTAGTAGCGCTTCTTTTTGGAGATTTAATTGCATAATCCTTTTCCTGTGGAGTAGTGAGTAGTGAGTAGTGAATTAAATCTTGAAACCCTTACTGGATAAGAGAAGCTTCTAATTCACTTCAGGCGTAATTAATAATCTCAAATTCCGATTGAGTTGGGAACAGCACGTTATTTTAGGCAAACCCTACTTTGGCATTTCCTTGTGAATTACAGAGATATTCGTAGAATTTCAGTAAAACTCTACAGACAATGGTGATAATTGGGAGTTACAAAACCTAACGGATACAGTGATGTAGTAGTACCGCTACGGGGAACTGAAAATTTAGGAGGTTAATTGCTTTGATTAAATTAGTTTCCTAGAAGCAGCAGTCCTAGACCTAGTGATAGGCTAGAGACAAGTTGTAGGGATAGCTGCTGGGTAAACATAATTTTGGTTTGTGAATACTCTATATACGGAAGCTATCATAGGAAATATTTTTCGTCAAGTACTTTCTTAGGGTGAAAAATTAGGTTTCTAGGGAATCAGTCCGGAATTCAGAGTATCGGCGATCGCCCAAAAAAAGACCTGATGATGCAGAAACAATTCTTCAAACTCTGACTCGGTAAAATTTAGAAGAGGTTAAACTAGTACGGGAATCACTAGATACAAGGAAGCTTATGATGAGCGATCGCGATTACACCCTAATCCTAGATAAAAGTGGTAGCATGTCTACTCCTGATCAAGTCGGAGGTAGAAGTCGTTGGGATATTGCCCAAGAATCCACCATTGCTCTAGCACGGAAATGTGAGCAATTTGACCCTGATGGGATTACTGTTTACGTATTTTCAGGTAGATTCAAACGTTATGATGATGTGACATCGTCAAAAGTTGCCCAAATTTTTCTCGAAAATGATCCCGCAGGAACCACTAACCTTGCAGGAGTATTACAAGATGCCACAAATAACTATTTTCAACGCAAAGCAGCAGGTAAAACAAAACCTAACGGGGAGACAATATTAGTTATTACCGATGGTGAACCCGATGACCGGAAAGCAGTCTTTGAAGTTATCATCAGTGCTACCCGACAAATGGATCGAGATGAAGAATTAGCAATTTCCTTAATTCAAGTAGGAAGTGATGCTCAAGCCACAAAGTTTCTCAAAGCATTAGATGACCAAATGCAAAGTGTAGGAGCCAAATTTGATATCTGCGATACTATCACCTTGGATGATATGGAAGATATGAGTCTGGCAGATATTCTGATGAATGCAATTACTGATTAATGCAAATTAATCTTTGCCAGAGGTTATTTATAAAGTAAACAACAATATCACAATTCAGCTTTCATAACTGACTAAACTAGTTGGAATATGCTAACTAGTTTCATGACTCAGAGAAAGAGCTGAATATTCACTTTATAAATGCTCTCTTAGAGACACATATTCCCATTATTTTTTGCTTCCTATTACCCCCGCTCTAGGATATTGGCATCATGTTAGATAACCGTGATTACACTCTGATCATTGATAAAAGTGGTAGCATGGCAACACCAGACCAAAAAGGTGGTCGCAGTCGATGGGTTGCAGCCCAAGAATCAACTTTTGCTTTAGCAAATAAATGTGAACAACTAGACCCAGATGGTATTACTATTTATTTGTTTTCTGGAAGATTCAAACGTTATGAAAACGTTACTTCTAGTCGTGTTGCCCAAATTTTTCAGGAAAATGACCCCTCTGGAACTACAGATTTAGCTGCTGTTTTACAACACGCAACAGATAACTATTTTCAACGTAAAGCATCTGGGCAAACTAAAGTAAATGGTGAGACAATATTAGTGATCACTGATGGTGAACCCGATGATAGAAAAGCAGTGATGAAAGTAATTATTGAAACATCTCGTCGGATGGATAGGGATGAGGAGTTAGCTATATCTTTCATTCAAGTTGGTAACGATGCTCACGCTAGTCGTTTTCTCAAGGTATTAGATGACGAATTGCAAAGTGCAGGAGCAAAGTTTGATATTTGTGACACAATTACAATGGAAGATATGGAAGATATGAGTCTTTCAGAAGTATTGTTAAATGCCATTAACGATTGATAAATGACTTTGTTTGATGATACTCGATATATATCCAAAATCGGGTATCTGATTACTCATTAAATCTTACATCATCCCTATATAGATTGATAATTGCTCAGAGGTAAAATAGGTATTTGGGGGATGGTAACTAAACTACCTAGAAGGATAGATAAATATGAGTGATATTGACAAGATTTTAGGAGAATTAAAAGCCGAATATGTGGAAGGGAAAGTACCGCAGAAGAAACCTTTACCCCGTCACCCCCAACCTCCTACACCTACAACTATCCCAATCCAAATATCTCCTATCCCCGAAATTTTTCAGGAACCTATTACTAATTCTCCTTCGTTAATTGATAATATTCTCGCTGATGTGAAAGCTGATTTTCAAAGCTTAGATCAGGCAGAAGAATTAAAAAGACAGGAAGAATTAGAACAGGAGAGAATTCAGCAAGAGAAAATTAAGCAAGGAAAAATCCAAGCTTTACGAAAACAAGCTGAGGATTGGCTAGATAAGTTAGATGCTTTGTCTCCAGAAGGGTTGTGGTTTGAAAGTTTTTCCCAGGGTTATGCTTCTAAGATAGAGGCAGCAATTGAGTATTTACAAATAAATGAAGGTTAATAAAGAATGAGTAATGAGTAATGAGTTGTCAGTGAAGACTTGAAACCCTGATGGAATAAGAGGCGTTTCTAATTCACGTTAGAGATGAATCTCAAAAATGATATATAACTAATTAGAAAATCATCATTGATTGCTAGGAAGAAATATTATTTTTAACTGCCCATTCATGCATGGCATAGAGAATAGGTTTGAGACTTTCTCCTAGAGGTGTGAGAGAATATTCTACTTTAGGAGGGATTTGGGCATATACTTGACGATGAACGATGCCATCTTCTTCTAATTCTCTCAGCTGTTGTGTGAGCATTTTCTGAGTAATACCCTCTAATGCACGCTGTAATTCACCAAAACGTTTGATACCATCAATTAATTCCCGGATAATTAAAACTTTCCAACGTCCGCCAATAATTTTAAGGGTGGTTTCAACTTCGCAAGTTGCTTTAGTGTGATTTTGGATTTCGGCATTCATAGTATCTTTTTGGTGACTACCTTACTTTTTAGTGCCTACTTTTAATCTTAACTGCTATGGTTTAAATTCGATATTCAGAAGTTAGTAATTAAGTTGGGGTTAAATTTAGATTTATGGCTCAAATTTTACATATTGATTCTAGCCCCCGTGGCGATCGCTCTTTTTCTCGCAAATTTTCCCATGAATTTCTAGCCGCGTGGAAAAATGCCCACCCTGATGATACCGTAACCTATCGTGACTTAGGAAGAAACCCTGTACCCCATGTTGATGAGTCTTGGATTGCTGCTGCATTTACTCCCCCTGACAGCAGAACTCCAGAATTAAATCAAGCAATATCTGTGTCTGATAGTTTGGTAGATGAGTTTGTGGCTGCCGATCGCTATGTTTTGGGTGTACCGATGTACAATCTGAATATTCCTTCAACTCTCAAAGCATACATTGACCAAATCGTCCGCGTTGGTAAAACTTTTGTGGTTTCTCCCGAGGGTGCTTACCAAGGTTTAGTCACTGGCAAGAAAATGTTGATTGTGACTGCTAGAGGTGGTAGTTTTACTCCTGGTAGTCCCACTGCTGCTTGGGATTTTCAGGAACCCTATTTAAGGGCTATATTTGGTTTTCTGGGAATTACCGATATTGATTTTATCCATGTAGAAAATTTGAGTGGTGGTGATGCTGCGCGTGCAGATTCTCTCGCAAACACAGAAGAAGCGATCGCCCACAAAATTGCTAGTTGGTAAGGGGTAAGTTTTTTACTTTCCCTGGGATTCTAAGCAGAAATTGCCCGTAAGAATCGATTCAACAAACTATTTACAGTCTGCTTGATTTGGTGCTTGCGGTTCCATTTCTGGAAAGCTAATTCGTAAGCTTCACCCTTCGTTTGATAGGTATTCCAACCATCTAAACTCACTGGCAAACCACATAATACTAAAATATATAAAGACCAAGAAATTCCACCACCAGTAATTAAGTCAAGTAAAACTACAAAGCCGTTTATAATAATGTAATTTCCGAAACGTTTCTTAAATCTATCGTGACGATAGGTATCAAATTCCTGTCTTCTTTGTAGTTCTCCCTGTTGGGTTTGCCAGTCAAATTCTGCCATTTTCAGCAATTCTGGGGCAATATCCAACTCTCCAGCAATTTCCTGTAATTCGGTATAGGAAAATTCCTTATTATTATCCTTGGCTTGACGAGCGATCGCCAACTGCAAAATCTGCTGTATATCTTCTTGGGTATAGGAACGAACGATTCTATCTTGGGGGTTCATAGCTTTGGAATATATTGATTTGTAGGATAAGTTTTGTCAGCAAATTATACACAAACCATACAAGGATAAAATCATCTCAAGTCCCAAGGCAAACCTAGTCGCTGTAATACTTTATCCTTAATATATTAATTATTATGCCTAGCCTAGCAAATGTACTTTGTACTCTGAGGTACGGATTGCCGAAACTTGCAAATAATTTCACAAAATTTACATGGTTCAGTTACGCTTTATACCAGATGTCTGACCAGTAGTTCTTCACAAATATTTATTGAATCACAAAGTCATAGGTACTATTCAGCTAGCGATTTCTACACAACTTCGTAAAATCCCTAGAATTTTCGCCACGTCGTTCAGAAAATACTCATCCAAATCAATCTCAATAACTTTAGCAGTCAACTTTAAAAATTTCCAAATACTACCTGTTGTCACAACACCATAAATTTGAGGAATAATATTACCTTTTCTTTCATTAAATATTTGTGCAGCTATCATTTCTGCCATGCATTGTCCTAAACCTAATTGGATATTATCGTTTTTTGCCTCCACAATTACGATTACAGGAGCTTGAATAAATAACTGTTCTGGAGAACGACTAATCAAATAATCACAAAACCCTGTTAAACCCAAATCTGGTAAGATATTAAATTCCTTTCCAGAAAACAAACTAATCTGAGTTGCTAATTGTTTTTTAAGTTCAAACAAAATGGGAGCAATAATAAACTCAGAGCGAGACTTCTCTGTACCAATGGCAATTCCCACGGGTACATATTCTTTCAGAATTTGTGTTAATAAGTCGCTATAAGTAACAGAAGGTGTCTCTACAAATAAACCAATTCTTTCAGAGATAGTATATCCGAAGGTTGGCTCAATGCTTTCAATGGTAAATTGACTGTAGGGCATAATCCTAATTCTAACTTACATCAAAACAAGCGACGCGATAGGATATTTTTAATTTTAACCTGACTAATTTGGATAATTGCTTCGATTAATTTTGTTTGTTCCGGTTGTAATTGCAACTTTTGTAAACCCGTTTCCAAACTATCGCCACCACGCAAATATATATTCAACTGCTCAATTTGCGATGAACTGAGTGCAGATGCAATATCACGGTTGCGACGCTGACGCACCCCTTGGAGTTGCTGACGCATTTGGGGAGTTAAATTAATTTCTGAATTATTGAGAGAATTTTCTGCCAATGTCCAACTGGGTATAGCTTCACCTGGGATTGCTAGGGAAACTTGTGGTAGGCAAAAAGTACAAACCATCAGAATTACCAATAGAAACAATTGCTTTTTTAAGTATGAAATCATCGGAGTCAGTTATTATTCGCCACAGAATATTATCCGGGAAAGTCCGTAGATTTCAGCAGAAACCCAGATAAAGTTTATTTATTTGCTGAATCTGACAGCTATTCCATCCTCATAAAATTTGTTAAATAATCAAATATCAATTCCAAATCACTTTTACCCTTGAATTTTCCTATGGCTAGTTTCAATAATAGATAAGAAAGAAAAATATATATGTGGTATTAGAATTACAATCTTTTATATTTGGCGAATCACCGCTATCATCGAAATCAATGTCAGAGGTGATACCCATGAATGAGCAAGTCATAGCACAAGATACTATTAACCATGTGGCTTTAGATACTACGGTTGACCTAGAAACAGCTTTTCAAGAATCCCATGTGCAAGATATCTTGAATCGTCTAGATGAGGAACTCGTGGGTTTGCAGTGGGTAAAAAATAAGATTCGGGAAATGGCAGCACTGTTGTTAGTCGATCGCGTGCGGAAAAGTTTGGGTTTAACAGCAGGAACACCTACCCTGCATATGACGTTTCTGGGAAACCCAGGAATGGGTAAAACTACGGTGGCAATGCGGATGGCTGAAATCTTGCATCGTCTTGGTTATATTCGCAGAGAAAATGTCATGTTAGTGATGCGGGATGATTTGGTTGGTAAGGGAATGGGGGAAACCGCAGCCAAAACACGGGAAGTTTTAAACAATGCTATGGGTGGAGTTTTGTTAATAGATGAAGCTTACACTTTATTCCGTCCCGATCATCCTGGAGATTTTGGCTTAGAAGCGATTGAAACTCTGATGCAAGTTATGGAAAATCAGCGTGATGATTTGGTGGTCATCTTAGCAGGTTATAAGGAGCAAATGGAGCATTTTTTCCATAGCAATCCAGGGATGAATTCGCGTATTGGTTTACATATTGAATTTAATGATTACTCCGTTGATGATTTGATGATTATTGCTCATTCCCTAGTCAAATCACAAAATTATAGCTTTAGTCCAGATGCGGAAAAAGCATTTCGTGAGTATTTAATTAGACGCAGAGTTATGCCGCATTTTGCCAATGCACGGAGCGTGAGAAATGCCATTGATCGAGCGCGTTTAAGACAAGCGAGTCGGTTACTGTCACTAGGTAGTCGGCAATTAACGAAGCAGGATTTAATTACTATCGAAGCTGAGGATATTTTAGCCAGTCGGGTATTTCGTGAAGGTGTACCGGATTGCCCTCCTGGGAGTTAGGAAGCGCTGGTTAGCGATTTTTATTACATAGTACAACCGATTTACAGAAATACCCCGCCAATCTCAGACAAATTGTTTCTAGGTGGGAGCAAGTACGAGAATACCCATAGCCTTACAGGCAATAATTTACACTTTATATAAATTTTAAACTGGCAGCAAATCATTTTTTGTTACCAGTTTATTTTTTTAACTAATTTTTCGGCAAATTCCATATACAGCAGGGATTTTGAGTCATTGTGGGATAAAAGCAAAAGTCAATTCTCTTGTATTTGTATCTGCGTATTAAAAACTCTTCATCAAGAAAGTTGATTTTTTTATGCTTTCTTCAAAATTAAATTAGGCAGCTTTACGGTAGGTAATCAGAATGATTAAGCACCATCATTGAGATATAAATAATAAACATTTTTGTTCTGGTAGCTGTTTAAAAAGTTTTTTGAAAAATAACTTAAACAATTGAAAATTAGGGTACATATGACATTTAATACCACAGAGAACAAATTAGATACCACACAAGGCTTGAATCTGAGCGCTGTAAAGCAGAAAAATCCATTAGAGATAAGCGTTAATGGTGGTAGTCATAGCAGCATTATTAATGATGCAATACAGGAAGCTCAAATTTCGTTGCAAGGATTTGCTGCAAGTTCCGATTTTGCTGATTCGATGAATACGGCTTTCGGTACAGGTTGGGATGCGAAGACTGTATCGAAGCTACAGCAAAGTTGGTTGATGGGAAGTTTTGGTGATTTGCCGCAAATTAAGGTATCTAGAGATTTAGATTTAATTGGGGCAAATGGTGCTTATGCAAGTAAGACCGATACTATCTATTTTTCTCAAGATTTTGTGGAGCGAAATGCTCAAAATATTGGAGCGATTAAAAGTGTTTTATTAGAAGAAATTGGACATGCTGTTGATTTTCGGATTAATCAACAAGATGCTGCTGGAGATGAAGGCGATATTTTTCAAAGAATAGTTCAAAAGAATACGATTTCAGAAAATGAATTAGGGAATTTAAAAACTGAAAATGATTTCGGAACTTTGGTAATTGATGGTAAAACATTGCTAATCGAACAAAATCACTTTCAAGCTGCAATTGCGTCATCTCCAGTAGGAGGGGGATTTACAAAAGCTCGTGGAGGTTGGACTAACAATAATGATTTTCCACGGATGATGGCTGATGTCAATGGTGACGGTAGAGCCGACATTGTTGGTTTTGGCGAGAATCAAGTATTTGTTTCTCTCGGTAATGGGAATGGTACGTATCAAACTGCGATTACGTCATCTCCGGTAGGAGGAGGATTTACAAAAGCTCGTGGAGGTTGGACTAACAATAATGATTTTCCTCGAATGATGGCTGATGTCAATGGTGACGGTAGAGCCGACATTGTTGGTTTTGGCGAGAATCAAGTATTTGTTTCTCTAAGTATTGGAAATGGCACATTTCATGCTGCAATTGCTTCATCTCCAGGGTTTACTAAAAATCGTGGAGGTTGGACTAACAATAACGATTTTCCCCGGATGATGGCTGATGTCAATGGTGACGGTAGAGCCGATATTGTTGGTTTCTCTAATAGTCAAGTATTTGTTTCTTTGGGTAATGGAAATGGCACTTTCCAAACAGCTATTACTTCATCTCCAGGATTTACTAAGTCTTGGAGCTGGGCTAATAATAATGATTTCCCTCGAATGATGGCTGATGTTAATGGGGACAGTAGAGCCGATATTATTGGTTTTCATGAAACTCTAGTTTATGTTTCATTAAGTAATGGAAATGGCACATTTCAAGCTGCTACTGCTTCATCTCCAGGATTCACTAAAAATCGTGGGGGTTGGGCAAACAATAAGGATTTTCCCCGGATGATGGCTGATATTAATGGAGACCGGAGAGCCGACATTGTTGCTTTTGGTGAAACTCAAGTATTTGTTTCGTTAGGAAATGGAAATGGCACATTCCAAGCTGCTACTGCTTCATCTCCAGGATTCACTAAAAATCGTGGAGGTTGGACCAACCATAACGACTTTCCTCGAATGATGGCTGATGTTAATGGCGATCGCAGAGCCGACATTGTTGGTTTTGGAGAAACTCAGATATTTACTTCTTTGAATTTGCCTACACCTCCAGGTTTAATGTCTACTGCCGAGCGATTAACACAACTTAGAAATGGACAGTTAAATGGAAAATCATTTGATGTCGATAGGGCATTCGGCGCTCAATGTTGGGATTTAGTTGCTTACGCAACAGGAATTAATATTTCCAGCCCTTATTGGCTAACTACCAACTGGAAACGAGGGGCAAATGTTATGGCAGATGGCAATATTGCTGTAGGTACTGCGATCGCCACTTTCTTGGGTCGAAATAATACTTACGATGCTCCAGGTAGTCGGCACACAGGAATTTTTGCAGGCTATGGAACTGAAAATGGAGTTCGTGGTTTCTACATATGGCATCAAAATTGGGATAATAAGAAATATGTTCAAAAGTCATTTATCCGAAATGACCGCTCAGGAACTAGTGATGCAGATAACTATCATGTGATTCTGACTTAACGATTTACCTCGTAAAGTTATTTTATAGATACACATTAAAAGCAAAGCGATCGCAAACATTCCCCAAAATGCGATCGCTTTTCCATTATGGTCATTAACTGAAAAATTGCATCTACTCGATCGAACTCCTGGGTGATAAACCATATCTAAATGTGCGTATCGAGGATGATTATTTGAGACATTCCCAATCCTGTTCCTCAATAATGGGAGGGAACACCAAGAAATAAATTATCCATCGGTTCCAGGTATCTTGCCTGAACGGGCACTTAGGATGGCTGTCCCACAAAATAAACTTGGAGAATTATTAAATTGGAAGTCCCTGAAATCAAGGGCTAAAGCTCTGACTACAAACTGGTGGTAATTAATGATAGACTTTGGGGCGGCAATGGTGATGACAGGCTCTGGGGAGAAAATGATAATTCGGTATGATAGTGTTAGTTCATTATTCCAGTTGAATAGAATGGGACAAAGACCCTGGATGCTCGATCAATTTGATGAGTTTGGTTTACGAGGAAACCCACTTGGAGGAAAGTACGAAGGACGTATTGAAGCCAAACTTGAAAATGGTCGTTGGGTTCCAAAGACTTTTCTTTATCGGGCTGCTAATGCCAATTGGTGGGATATGAATATCGAACTTTGGGCTTAATTACTCCCGGTTCGCTCATTTTTCTTCGAGTTCAGAGATATTGCCTAAAAGCGAAAAATCTATACACTGCAATGATTTCAGAGGTTTGTATAAATTTATCTTGAACTAATCTCTACTCTAAAAGCTCTGTTTTTAGTTTTTAGGCGATCGCGCAAAGTCAGGGAGAGAGTACAATTGAACCATAGCTTGGAACCATGATTAAATCCTTCGCTTTCTTCTAACTCAATTTAAAATGGACGAACGGTGAGTGATGATTTGTAGCATTAGTTATAATGCGATCGCAGCACGTAAAAATATTTACCCAATTCGATACCTTTAGCTATCATTTTGCGTTGTATTCAAAAAGTCAGCGATCGCTCCATGCGAGTACCCCTTGTTTCATGTCTCGAATTTCCTGGGCATAGGCGATCGCATTTATAGTTTTCTCGCTAGCATTATTTGCTCTTATTTGGGGCAATGCGACCGAGCGGTTTGTTTTTTGAGTGTTATTTTATTGGCATAATAAAAATGCTGGCTTTCGATCGGGCTAGCTTCTAGGGACGATCGAACATCTTGAGGACTTATATCCATGACTCAAACACTACACAAAACAGTAACATTTGAGGAGTTTGTCAAATGGATGCCAGAAAATCAACGTTACGAATTACATGATGGGATAATTGTAGAAGTGGCTCAACCGATTGGTAAACATGAAAATGTTTTTGCATTTTTATCTAGAAAGATAAACGTACAAATAGATAGTTTAAATCTACCCTATATTATCCCCTCAAAAGTATTAGTAAAACCTGATGGCAAAAACTCTGCTTATTTACCCGATTTGCTGGTATTAGACAAGCGTAACTTAAAAAATGAGTCGCTATATGAGGAAGAATCAACAGTATCCCAGAGCGAGTCAATCCCTTTAGTAGTAGAAGTGGTGAGCACTAATTGGGGTGATGATTATGCCGTTAAATTTGAAGAATACGAGAGCATAGGCATACCCGAATATTTAATTGTTGATTATTTGGGGTTAGGTGGGAAAAGGTTTATTGGAAGCCCAAAACGTCCAACTATTACTGTTTGTCAATTGGAAGACGGCGAATACAAGACTTTTTTATATCGAGGTGATGATGTAGTTAATTTAAAAACATTCCCGGAGTTAAAATTGACCGCAAACCAGATTTTTCAATCCGCAGAAGTGGATTATTAATTCAATAATTAAGTTGCAAGCAACCAAACCCGACTCGGTTCAATCGCGAATTTAGTCGCAGTCTCGCATTATATTGCATACCATTGACCTCTGCGAGAAGTTGTAAACCCATCAGCGTTCGACAAGTCAGCGATCGCCTGATACGAGTACCCATTGTCTCTAAGTTTCTGGGAATAGGCTTAGACGCAAAGCGGCTTGTCTTTGACATCGCTTCTTGTTTCTCCAACATAGATTTTGCAGCCTTAAACCAACGAATTTACCAGATGAAAAAGTTTTATGCTGGATAGCAGAACTATACAATCAAATACTCATCGAGTTCCGAATATTCCAAAAGCAAACCGTCTATAGCTGATTCAGCATATTTTGTGCTTGTGTCAGTAATTGCTCGGCATTATTTGCCCATTGACTATTACCTTGACTTTTGTATAAGTCCCTAGCATATTGTAATACTTGCACTGCTTGACTAAATTGACGCTGTTGGATGAAGACTAATCCCGCTCCGTAGTAAGCATTGGGGTAGTTGGGGTTAGCTTCGGCTGATTTTCTAAAGGCATTTAAAGCATCTGCATATTTCCCTTGACTATAGGAAATGGAACCGAGGTGATAGTGAGCTTCGGGATATTTGGGATTGATTTTGATAGCCTTACGAAAAGCATCCTTAGCGCGATCAATTCTACCCTGTTGCAGATAGCAGACTCCCAGATGATAGGCAGGTTCGGGGGCATTTTTGCTATATTCCATGGCTTTTTTAAAGGCTGAGATGGCTTTATCCCAGTCCTTTTGCTGTTCCCGAACTAAACCTAAATTGTAATGGGCTACTCCTAATTTTGGTTCTATTTCTATCGCCCGTTGTAAATAGTCTCCCGCTTGTTGTAAATTATTTCCTTCTAATAATGCACCGCCAAGGTTCGCGTAGGCTAGGGCAAATTTCGGATCGGCTTGGGTGGCGCGGTAAAATGCGTCGGCGGCTGGTTGTAATTTCCCGGTTTGTCGCAGTGCTAAACCCAAATTATAATGGGCGGGGGCGAAATTGGGGTCAATTTTGATGGCTTGTTGAAAAGCGGCGATCGCCTCGGCAATTCTCCCTGTCTGTACAGCCTGCAACCCTCTATTTAACTGCTCTACAGCACCTTGTTGGTTTTGTTGGGCAAGGATAATTTGGGGAGTCCTAGCTAAAGATATTGTGGGCATAGAGAAACAAAGTAATAGGGGAGCGATCGCCCATCGCACCGAGAGTAGTACAGACATTTTACGATTTACTTGTAATACGTTTAATAACTTTTTCTTCATAGTAACGGCACGTAGCTTAACTTTTGTTAACTAAAATTGAATATTGTCAAAATAAAGTTGTGTAACTTCATTAATTAAGAGGTAAATCTTACGAGAGAATACGATTCTTTGCTGAGGTAATTAAACAGGAGTTAATGTCAACATAAAGGCAGGATAATTCTGTTAATCAACAAATTTCTCAGAGAAGCAAAAATCTAGAATCCAGACATCAATAAAATCCATAATCCAATATTGAGTGACCGCAAGGGAGGTTTTATGCACGAAAAAGTAAAATCGGGTTCGCGGAACGTTGCAATTGTTGGTCCATATTTGAGCGGAAAGACAACTTTCCTAGAGAGTTTGTTATACGTCACCGGAGCAATTTCCCGCAAGGGTAGCGTCAATGATGGCAATACCGTGGCAGATAGTGCCGCAGAAGCACGCGATCGCTCCATGAGTGTGGAAGTCAGTGCTGCCAGTACAGAGTATAACTGCACACGCTTCACTTTTATCGATTGCCCCGGTAGCGTGGAATTTGCCCAGGAAACTTACAATGCTCTCATGGGTGTGGACGCGGCGATCGTGGTGTGCGAACCCATCAACGACCGAGTTTTAACCCTGGCTCCCCTATTTAAATTCCTAGACGACTGGGAAATTCCCCATCTCGTGTTTGTGAATAAAATGGATCGGGCAAATATCCATGTTTTAGATACACTCCATGCCCTGAAAGCTGTTTCTAGTCGTCCCCTCGTAGCTCACCAGTACCCGATTATGCAGGGTGAGCAATTGATGGGCTTTATCGACTTGGTAACAGAACAAGCCTATCATTATCATCCCGGCGCGCCAGCTGATCCGATTCCGTTTCCCGAACACCTGAAGGCAGAAGAACACATCGCACGGGCAGAAATGCTGGAAGCATTAGCCAATTTTGATGACCATTTACTGGAAGAACTTTTAGAAGACATCGAACCCCCCCAAGAAGAAATTCTCCAAGATTTAAAAATGGAATTGGGAGCAGACTTAGTTGTTCCCGTATTTTTCGGAGTGGCAGAACAGGATTATGGTGTTCGCCCTCTGTTGGAAGCATTGTTAAAAGAAGCACCAGAGCCGGAAACCACCGCCACCCGTCGCCTTACCTCCGCCAGTGATATCCCTGTCGCTCAAGTTCTCAAAACCTATTACACTCCCCAAGGCGGTAAACTTTCCCTGGTCAGGGTTTGGCAAGGTACACTCACTGATGGCATTATCCTCAATGGTGTCCGCACTGGAGGGATTTATCGCTTACTCGGACAGCAGCAAAATTCCGTGAATCGGGCAACTGCTGGGGAAATTGTTGCTCTCAGCCGTATGGAAGGTATCCGAACTGGTGACACCTTAGCGGGAGAAGGGTATAAAAAAACACTACCTACTGCCAATCAATTGGAGCCTGTATTTGCCCTGGCGATCGCCCCGGAAAAACGCAACGATGAGGTGAAATTAAGTAGCGCGATCGCCAAGCTCTTGGAAGAAGACCCCTCCTTACATTGGGAGCAGCACGGTGATACCCATGAGGTCATTCTTTGGGGGCAAGGTGAAATCCATCTGCAAGTAGCACTGGACAGACTGCGCCGCAAGTATAACCTGCCCATGACTACCCATCTCCCCCAAGTTCCCTACAAAGAAACTATTCGCAAACCGAGTGTATCGGTTCATGGGCGCTATAAGCACCAAAGTGGTGGACACGGGCAATTTGGCGATGTCTTTCTAGATATCCAACCCCTACCACGGGGCGAAGGTTTTAACTTCAAGGAAACTATCGTCGGCGGTGTGGTTCCTAAACAGTATATTCCTGGAGTCGAAACGGGGGTACGAGAATTTTTAGCCCATGGTCCCCTGGGTTTCCCTGTGGTGGATGTGGGAGTCACATTAACCAATGGTTCCTACCATAATGTCGATAGTTCGGAACAAGCATTCAAACAAGCAGCTCGCTTGGCAATGCAAACTGGTTTACCCCAATGTCAACCCACCCTCCTAGAACCCATCATCAAATTACAAATTAATACCCCTAGTGATTTTACCTCCAAGGTTTTGCAACTATTGAGTGGTAGACGGGGACAAATCCTGGGCTATGAAGGTAGAAACGATTGGCAGGGATGGGATTATATCTCTGCTTATCTTCCCCAAGCCGAAATGCAAAATTTCATCGTTGAGTTGCGATCGCTCACCCTGGGAGTTGGTTCCTTCCATTGGGAGTATGACCACTTGCAAGAAGTACCGGATAAATTAGCCGAACGCATTCTCACAAATGGAGGCAATGGTAATAAATAATTAGGGGCAAAATATTGAGGAATGTAAATTAAATAAAGTATAAAAGTCGTGGATTAGATAAGGTGTTGAGTTGCTCTGTCTGCCGATTCTCAACACGATTGCAACAAGTTCTGCCACACCAATCCCACTTGAATCAGAATTGCAGGTTATTCAATTTGCATTCCTAAATAATGTTCTTGCCCACAGACACCTAAACTATTTAGGTGTTTTGTTGTGATGAGGAGAAATATTTTCTTTGGGCAAGTGTGACAAAATTATAATAGTTACAAACTCTTCCCCACTAACCCTATGACAGCAACTATCCCTGTCAAATCTGATATCTTCTACCCCAGTGCAGATGGAGAACCTGTGGCAGAAACCTACGATCACCTCTATGCTTTACTTACTACTCTGGAAGTCTTGAAGCAATATCTTTCAGAAAAACAAGCAACAGTGTTAGGCAACCAATTTTTATACTACGCCCAAGGTTTTCCTAAGTTGCGAGTTGCTCCAGATGTGATGGTAATTTTTGATGTGGCACCTGGTGGACGAGATAATTATAAAACTTGGGAAGAAGGTCAAATACCCTCAGTCATCATCGAAATGACTTCTCCGGGAACCCAAGCTCAAGATCAAGTATTTAAAAAGACTCTTTACGAGCAACTAGGAGTTAAAGAATATTGGTTATTTGACCCTAAGGGAGAATGGATAGCAGAACAGTTACAGGGATATCGTTTACGACGAGAAACCTACGAAGTAATCACAGATAGTCGTAGCGAACCTTTACAATTACGTTTGCAGGTGGAAGGTAAGTTAATCGCTTTTTACCGCGAAGATACTGGAGAAAAACTATTAGTTCCGGAAGAATTGGCAATTGCTTTACAACAGGAAGTGATTGCTAGACAACAAGCAGAGGAATTAGCTGAAACAGAACGACAACGAGCAGAAACGGAACGACAACGGGCTGAAGCAGCAGAATTAGAAGTCGTACAATTAAAGGAACGACTACGTACTTTGGGTATTGAACTGGAATAGGGAAAATAAAATAATTCTTGGCATTTGACCATAAATTTTCCATAAACTTGCAGAACTCAAAAATATCGTGTAGTATGTGTATTACGCGATATATTTCATGCTAAGTTGCTGTTAAAGACATTAGCATTACTTGTCATGGCAACCAGAGGGACGTAATCTCATTATCCTGAGGCTACTACAATAGAACGTAAATTGGTATTAGTGTCTAATCTTGTCAAAGTATGGGATTGCTGGGACATTTATAAATTGCATCTTCATATGTTAGAACCATTAGAACTAATTGCCATATATGACTCTAGCTTACGAGAGCTAATTGCTTTTAATTGGAGTGAAGTATATGCACCGGAAAGTTCTGATGCAAACATCAAGTTTCGTCATGCAGTTATTCAAGCGGTAATTGCAAATCCTGAAAATGTTCCCTTGGAGCTTTTGCGCGACTTGTTTGATGAGGAAACCCGATTTGCTGCGGAAGTGGGTGGAACAAATCCCATATTGCGTCCTTTGACATTATTAATGTTAAAGGCTGGAGGTTCAAAATATCTCAGAGAATTTCTGGAGTATCGGGAGCGTTCGATGGATGTAGCTTGTGCAACTTCAGAAATCATTTTTCCTCGTGAATTGTCTCAGCAGTTACTCCAAGAATGTCAAATAAAATTAGCTCAGAGAAATACAGTTTGCGAGTCTCGTTTATGGGAGCAGGGAATTAAATTTTTCCATTGGCAACTAGAGAAGCATCTGTGATAGATTGGATGAATTTGGTAATTACTAAATATCACCAAAATCAGATAAATTCATCCTGGAAGAGAATTTAATTACATTTTATTAGCTATATAGATATTCATATGTGGAAGAGCTTTTATATCAAACCCCATGAAATCGGTATTTTATATCAACGGAGTAATTTCAAGCAAATTTTACAGCCCGGTGATTATACATATTTTGGTTTTGATTGGCATTTGGAAACCCATGATCTGAATCAACCAGAGGCACAAATTGAAAACTTAGAGCTATTACTGCGAAATCATCTGAGTAAATTACAAGAACATTTGTTAATTGTCAGAACAGGATTTAATCAAGCAGCATTAGTGCGTATTGGTCAAAATTGGGTAAGTATTGCCCCAAATCAATTAAGAGCATATTGGCGTGGTTTTATCGAGGTTGAATCATATATTTTCAACTTAGAAGAAAATTTAGAATTGCCCCCTCGTTTTGTACAGCAGTTGCGGGGAATCAACCTAGTTGGGTTACACAAGATGCAAATTGCTGAGTCTGAAATTGGCTTATTGTATGTGCAAAATAATTTTGTGCGTCCTTTAGAACCCGGGGAATATGCATTTTGGACATTTGATAGGGGTGTGAGTTTAAATAAGCTCAATCGTATGATTCCCAATCCGACTTTTCCCTTACCCGATGTTTTAATTGAAAGACATCCGGAGTTTGTGACGACCTATTGTGAAGTCGTAGAATTACAGAATAACCAGGTAGCAATTGTTCGCTATCAAGGGAAAGTAGTGGCAATTTTAACACCTGGCGATCGCCAACTATTTTGGCAAGGTGTGGAGGTAGAAATTATCGACATCAGTACTGATGCTAAATTACCCCCGCGTCTGGTTGCGGAATTAGTTTCCGGTACACCACAGGTGTTTACTTTGAGCAGTAAATACTTGCATATCCGTGAAGTTTTCCCCCAACATCTCGGTTTACTCTACGTTAACCAGGAATTACAAGCCCAACTAGAACCAGGAAAACACGTTTGGTGGATATTTGGACGTTCTTTACAAACGGAAGTCTTTGACTTGCGTCAGCAAAATATGGAAATATCTGGTCAAGATATCCTGTCTAAAGATAAAGTCCCTTTGCGTTTAAATTTAACGGCGGGTTTCCGGATTGTCGATCCCTTGAGAGCAAAAAATGGTTTGTCAGATATTACTGGCTACTTATACAAAGAATTACAATTTGCTTTACGTGGTGCAGTGGGTGAAAAAACCTTGGATGCGTTGTTGGAAGATAAAGGCACAATTGATGCCAGTATCTCTGAATACATCCACCGCAAAACTATTGACTATGGAATTGAAGTTGATTCCGTTGGGGTAAAAGACATTATTCTTCCTGGGGAAATCAAAGCTATTTTGAGCAAGGTTGTGGAAGCAGAAAAAGCTGCTCAAGCAAATGTTGTACGTCGTCGGGAAGAAACTGCGGCAACTCGCAGTATGTTAAATACAGCCAAAGTTATGGAGGATAACCCCGTTGCTTTGCGTTTGAAGGAATTGGAAATACTAGAAAGAATTGCCGATAAAATTGAGAAAATTCAAGTCAATGGCAGCTTAGATAGTATTATGACGGATTTAATTCGGATTAACCGCGAATAGTTGTAATTCCCTCCTGAAAAAGGAGGGTGAGGAAAATCCAGATGCTGTTCAACTGTATTGCCCTATAAAGTATAGGTAAAATCTTCGATTAACATTCCTGGAACCATACCACCACCTAGTTGACGTGCATCATAGGTTCCTACCTCTGGTACATATTCTTGAAAATTTGTCAAGGCTTGGAGATTTTCTCCCCAGAAGCGATAGAGACTTTCGTCGAAGCGTAAATTTTCAATGGGGGCGATGATTTCTCCCTTTTCTACCCAAAAACAGGCATAGCGAGTCATACCCGTAATTCTGCCAGTGGGGCGATCGCTCCAATTGAGATAATGCAAATTTGATACATATAAGCCCGTGTCTAAGCTAGATAAAATCGCCTCAGCAGCTAAATTACCCGGACTAATTTCAGGTGCGCGTAAGGATTCATACCCGTTAGCACTATTGGAGGTTTTGCCATATTCCTTAGCTGTACGGGAATTGACTAAACTATTCACCAAAATACCTTGCTCAATCAGGGGTATTTCCTGGGGTGCGACTTCCCCCCACTCATTAAAACGTGGTACTAAACCCCGTTGAAAGTTTTCCCGTAACTGAAAATGGGGAGAAAGCTGTTTTTCTTGTCGTGAAAGTGCAGCTAAAGCACTGTTACCCTGTTGAATATCTGCTTCACTTAGCCCACCCCAAGACAACATCATAGACAATTCGGCGATCGCTGCGGGAGCAAAATAGGTGCGGTAATTGCCCTTAGGAATATTTTTGACTGGTAGAGAAAGTAACTGTAATTGGGTTTTTGCATCTTGAATCTTGGCAATGTAGGCATTTTCATCCCAGCTACTACCAGCAAAAGTCCCCTTCACCGCTTGCCCGGAATTGGTAAAAATAGAATAATCGAGGGTAAAAGAATCCGTAGTAAACCAATGTTTTTGCCCCTGGGAATCCGCATAAGCACGAATCACCGAACCCCCAGCATAAATACCAGTGAAATCTAAATCAGAGACTAATTCTAAAATCCTAGGTACCACTTCCGCATCTGGTAACAAATTCCCCTGATTCACCTCTCGACTAGTATTATGTCCTGAGGGTGAAACTAAATAAGGATCAATCGGTAACTGGGGTAATTCTGCCCGTAATTCCTGTAAAGCTTGATACGCTTGTTGCCAATCTTCTGGCAAATTACCAGTAAAGGGAAACTGTCGGAAGCTGCTACGCTGATTATGTATCAAAGTCAGTTCTGCCCAACCATCTGCCACAATCCCAGTTTGTCGCACTTTGGCACGGTTGAAACGAGTAAATTGACTACGTTCACTATTTAACTTCAAAGTAAACTCTTCATCTCTGGTGATTTTCTCACAGAGGGATGTAGTCAATTGATTAAAGCTGACTTCTAAAGCAGATAGTTCCTCAAGTTTCATCGATATTTTTTAGATAATTTTATGTATTCATAATAGTAGAGACTTCCTGGTAGAAACTCTAACTAGCGGAAATTCTGATTTACAGAAAATCCCACTAGCAGAAATTCTGACTAGCAGAAAGTCTTATACCAATTGACAAGGATTTCCGGCTTTTAGTGAATTGCAATTACAAGATTTATGTCTATTGTCACACCAGACGAACCCACAGTTCTTGTAGAGACTTGCCACCGGAACATCTATCCACCTAAACCACACCCGCTAACTGTTTCGTCTTCACCTCAATCGGTGCAGTCAGTGCTTCTTCCAGCTGCGCACAACCCAATCTTTCTTCTAAGATATTCATAACTTCCCTACCGAAGTCATTCGGGTTACGTTGCCAAGCTAGTAAACAAACCTCACCGAAGAAAGAACCCAAAGGTTCCGGATTCCACAGCATTTTTTGTACAGTCCAAGGAGTCACGTTCATCGGATCATACCCTGGTTTGAGGATATTTTCTTTGAAGGCAAACTCTTCTAGGTGGGTATGGGGTTGTAAACCAATAAAGAAAATCGCGGGTTCTACCTTATCTGCACCGAAAATTCGCTCCAACTCCCGATGATAGGCTATGGTTTGGCGAATGGTTTCAGGACGCTCGTCAATTACATTAAAAGAATAATTCACAGAAACCAAATCATTAAAACCGGATGCTTTTAAGTCGCGGCAGTTTTGCAGTACAGTGCGGAGATTATAACCCATACGCATTTTCCGCACTAGTTCTTGAGAACCACTGGTGATACCGATTTCAAAATAATTCATACCGGTTTGCACCATCAAGTCACATAATTCTGGTGTCAGGTTATCAGCACGGATATATGCTGCCCAATTAATATCTGTCATCCCAGAATCGACGATTTTCTGAAGTAGTTCCACCGCATCATCCATAAATTTGCGTGCGGGGATAAACTGAGCATCGGTAAACCAGAAATTCCGCACACCGCGATCGTATAACTGCCGGATTTCTGCTACAACTTCATCAGCCGGATTGATGCGTACTTGCTTACCTTCGACAACCGTGTAAACACAGTAACAACAGTTATGGGGACAACCCCGTTTTGTCTGTACACCGATGTAAAAGTCAGTATCTTGCAGATAATAATTGAATTCTGACCAAATAGTTTCGATGTAGTCGTAGTTACAAGCAGTTTTCTCTAGGGGTGTGGGTTGTTCGTGGATTAAACGCTCCCTAGGTTGAGCTTCTCCGACGACATAACAACGCTCATCTCGAAAATCTTGCCCACTCAGGAATTTTGTCAACAGGGTTTCCCCTTCACCCACGGAAACAATTGTCCCCTGGGGTAAATTTTTAGCTAACTGCTCGTAGAAAACGCTGACAGCTCCACCACCCACGATGACGCGAGCTTGGGGATTGTAGCGTTGAGCGCGCTTAATACCACGCTTGAGTAAATTCATATTCCGCCAAAGTTCGCCGTAGTATCCCGATGCGATTTTTAGCAAACCCATCGCCCCTTTAATTTTCAACAAGGGGTTGCGAGAGTAGAAAAACTCAAAGGTATATTGTAATGGATTGCCACCACGTCCACCCACGGGAGCATATATTTGAATATCCCGCCAGGAATAAACTAATAGCGTCGGCTTAAATTCATCAATACATTTATCTAATGCCTGTGCATAATCAAGGGGGGGTACTGTTCCCAAGTCAAAAATTTTCTGCTCAATTTCTGGGAACTGTTTATGCACATGATCCGACAGGTAGACAACCCCAATGGGAAAGATGGGGTTACAAGGAAGGCGAACGTAAAGAATTCGATTTTCCATAATAGTTGTCTTGTTTGCCATCTGGTCTAACTTTAGGGTATGAGCAGGAAAAAAACCGCCGACAATTCATTTTTCTCAAGTGATGTATTGAGATAGCCAATAATTCATATAGTCAATTAATTGGGAAAATTTTCTCGATTTCCTTGACTAGGGAGATTTTGACTTATTTGCTGTAGAAGTACATGGTGTTTATAGATAATTAAATGATGAAAAGAGTTGACATTTCGTCGCGCTTATGAATAAAAAGTGAAGTTTTACCCATGAAAGGAATAAAAGCAGAAGCCATCAATAAATCTTAATAGCTGTGATCATCGGCTTCACGGCAGGGATATTAGGCTATAGCTTTAAGATAACATTACAGATTATTAATTTAACGGTTATTTCCTGTGGCTGAGAAACCGAGGAAAAAAATTACCCTTCCTTACTCACCAAGGATTTTCGGAAGTGACATAATACAAAAATGTATAAAAAAACCTTTATTTTACAAAAATTTTACATACTAGACATATCTTTAGATAGAAATGCTTGAGAAAAATGCAGTTGGTAGTCGGAGTTACAGCATATGGGGATCAGCCGGTGCTAGCGTGGCTGGTGTAAGATAAAATTGTGGCGTAAAGCTCCTCAGCAGTTATGGCTCAAATATTAGATTCCTTACCACCTGAGCAATCGGGAAAGATTCTCTGCTGCTACGTAAATGCCACGAGCAAAATACAGGTGGCTCGCATCTCGAATATTCCTAACTGGTACTTTGAAAGGGTTGTTTTCCCTGGACAAAGACTAGCTTTTGAAGCTCCGAGAGAAGCTCAATTAGAGATTCACACAGGTATGATGGCAAGTGCAATTTTGTCGGATCGAATTCCGTGCGATCGCCTAGCTATTAGCGAACCCAGTAGTGATGATTTAGATACAAGCTCCGACTACGTAGATGATCCTAGTAATAAGAAACAAATTGTGCAATCAATTAGTCCAAAAACCGGAGATACCACAAAACCATTAACAATTGCGAGTTTGGCATCCGTTGATTAAGAAAAATTTACACTTAGTAATTTTTAGGTTGCTGTCATCAGCAGCCTTTTTATTTTTTTAGGTAGTTCGTCACAGTCAAGAAGTGGAGATGAATTTTGATGAATTAGTGTGGGCAACGTTCGATATACAAATTTAATATGCAACATCGGATGGTGCGGATATTTTGCTTCCTCAAATCTGGAAGTGAGAAGCTCAGAGTACATCCGTGATTTTTTCTTGGCACTAGACTGGAATCGGAAATTTTGGCAACCTGTTGTGTATCTACATATATTTACTGCAAGAATAAAATTCTCTTACAGCTAGCTATGAACCAGTTCAAATCGTTGGTTTACGGATTCGTTACCGTGGGAATTACCTCTTTCAGCTTGTCTGCTGTCATCCTCTCAAACCCCGAAGCAAGTTGGGCAAATAGTACCAAGTTTAAATGCGAGAAGAAAGGTAAGAATGACTATATTACCTACGCAGTCAACACGGATGGTCGAAGAACACCAATGATACGCTGGAATAGTGACTATTTTTCTCCTGAATGGAAACCGGAAAAACGCTGTAGTGATGTTTCCCGCAGATTTCAGCGTGGCTACGATAACGGCACTCTCAGAACTATTATTACCGGAAAAATTAATGGATATCCGGTAGTTTGCGGAGTTCCTAGTACGAGTGATACTTGTAATCGAAATAATATGTTATTTACCCTGAAGCGGGGAGCTAATGCCAAGCAAGCAGTGGAAAAACTTTTAGATAGACGGGCTTTATCTGCGGGGAAAATTCAAAATCAAAGCAGCGATGATACTGAGATTCATCTAGATTTTGATATTTATCTCAACAACCTGTCTCCCGAACCCTAATTACAGTATTCCCCAATTCCTCAACTACTCGTCTTATCTCTAGGGAAAAGGGTTGACATTGACATTAATGTTAAGGTTTATCCTCAAGGAGTCGTGAATATCAGGCTCCTATGCTCTACCCTAAAGCTTTAAATCAGTTAATACAAACCCATTCCGATGTTTTTGCTGCTGTGGTGTGTGCTTTATTCCTGCTTCTGGGATGGTTAGCTTTACACTTGCAGTGGTTAGGAATAGCTTTACTCCTCCTACCTGTTGCTTATGTCATTGGTGGGTTTGCATCTGCAAGGGAGGGATTGACAACTCTCTGGGAGGAAAAAGAATTTGATGTGGATTTACTGATGATTGTCGCAGCTTTGGGGGCAGCAGGTTTGGGGTTGTGGCGACGGGAATATTATCTGATTGTTGATGGTGCGGTGTTAATTTTGATTTTTGCCATCAGTGGTGCTTTAGAAGGTGTGGCAATGCGTCGCACAGAAAAGAGTATCCGCAGTTTGATGAGTTTAACCCCAGATACGGCGCGGGTGTTACGTCAAGGAAAGGAAGAGGAAGTATTAATTAGCTCATTGCAAGTTGGGGAGGAAATTGTGGTAAAACCAGGGGAATTAATTCCCTGTGATGGGTTGATTTTGTCTGGTTTGAGTACCATCAATCAAGCGGCAATTACGGGGGAATCAACTCCCGTGGAAAAAACTGTCGGGGATGAAATCTATGCAGGTACGTTGAATGGTTACGGTGCTTTGAGGGTGAAACTACACCAACCACCGGAAAGTAGTTTAATTCAACGGGTGATTCGCTTAGTAGAGCAAGCACAGCAGGAAGCACCACCTTCCCAGGAATTTATGGAAAAGTTGGAGCGCAGCTATGCCAAGGTAATTATTATTACCGGAATTTTATTAGCTGTTGTACCACCTGTGCTGTGGCGAGGGGATTGGGAAGCGGCGATTTATCGGGCTTTAATTTTCTTAGTGGTGGCTTCTCCCTGTGCTTTGATGGCAGCAATTATGCCCACTTTGCTATCGGGAATTGCTAATGGGGCAAGGCAGGGGATTTTATTTAAAAATGGTTCTCAGTTGGAAAGGATGGGAAAAGTCAGGGCGATCGCCTTTGATAAAACTGGTACTCTGACTACTGGAAAACCGGAAGTTTATCAAGTCATTCCTGCTCCAGGATACGGTGAAATAGAAGTATTAAATTTGGCTGTATCTGTAGAGATTTTCTCGGAACATCCCATCGGTGAAGCGATCGCTCGTGAAGGGGAAAGATTATTAAATGTTCCCACAGCAAAGAATATTTACGCATTACCAGGGGAAGGGATTATGGGTAATGTGGATGGGCAATTAGTAATTGTGGGTAAGTTAGGTTTGATTCAGAATAAAATTTCCCAGATTGCCGATGAATTAAAGCTGACAAGTGAGAAATTAGAGAAATCTGGTAAAACCGTGGTTTGGGTTGCCTGTGGTCAAAATATTGTGGGGTTGATCGCGATCGCTGATAAAATTCGTCCAGAAGCTGCTATGGCGATCGCGCAATTGAAAAATTTGGGTATAGAAGAAATTGTCATGTTGACGGGGGATAATCGTGCTACTGCGGAAACCGTCGCCCAATCTCTCGGTATGACTCAAGTATATGCAGAGCTATTACCAGAGGATAAACTCAGTATTATCCGTAGGTTACAAGGGGAGTATGGCACTGTGGCAATGGTGGGAGATGGGATTAATGATGCTCCTGCCCTAGCTCAGGCATCGGTGGGTGTTGCCATGGGTATCAACGGTAGTGACGTGACTTTAGATACAGCAGATATTGTTTTGATGGCAGATAAGCTGGAGAAAATTGCCGTAGCAGTGAAATTAGGACGGCGATCGCAGTCTATTATCAAACAAAATATCATTTTTGCCCTAGGTTCCGTTGGTCTGCTGTTAATTGCTAACTTTGTCGCCAATTTAACTATGCCTCTAGGGGTAATTGGGCATGAAGGTTCTACTGTTTTGGTGACATTAAGTGGCTTAAGATTACTCAGACGAGGTTAGAAGAAATCTGGTTTCTACAAGTAATATCAAGTTCGGGTTAAGCTCGACTTTATCCATTTTTCAGAAACCCTAAATCCGAAGCTGAAACCATTACAAGACAATAGTTTGAGTTTTTGGAATTGAGCATAAATCTGTGACGTAGGAAAAGTATTTGCCAAAAAACAGGCTTTTTGCCGGATAAGGAAAGCTAAGTTCTTAATTTTGGATAAAGTCGAGTTAAGAGGGTGTTTGAAAAGTAGGGGATGTTGTAAAAAAACTCCCTCGGTATAAGTTGTGAATAGATAACAAACAGCACCGAAAGAGGGACATGAGTAAGGGAGCATCCCACTTTTGCATGTCATTGCGAGCGTAACGAAGTGGAGCGCGGCAATCCCATTGACTCGTTAATATTGAAGATTATGAGATTGCTTCGTCGTTCCTCCTCGCAATGACAATATTATTATTTTTATGCAAAATAAAAACTGGGATGCTCCCCATGAGCAAAGCATACCCCAGCAATCTGACCCGTGAGCAATATGAATTGATCAGTGACCTGATTCCAGAGACAAAACCCGGTGGACGTAATTGATGAATCATTTCCAGGTGATTATGATTCGGATATTACCAAAAATGTTGGATTTCTAAATAACATTATTAATCTGTTAAGAGCTGATTCGTAAACAAAACCTTAGAGGGTGTTTGAGAAGTCGGTAATTGAGTAAAAAAGCTCTTATCTATCTTGCCATGATCCGTATTATGGTCAGGCGATTAGCCTAATATTTTACCTCTAAAAACTTTTCAAACACCCTCTAAGGCTATTCATTATTATTTCTACGAGACAATAGTAATTATAGCCAGCAATAGAATCAGTGTTTTAGCTTATCCCGAACTCAGTTTAATCAATAAAACATGATATGAACGATAGTTTTCTCATGGGAAAAATTACTGCAAAAATCTATTTTTCAAAGAGGAAAATCAATTTTCTCTCCCCTAATGGCATAATCCAATAATTCCATCGGATGAATAACTGCAACATCCTTTCCTTGTAATTGTAAATGCTTGCGAATTTGTAAAGAGCATCCAGGATTGGCTGATGCAATTAAGGTTGCACCTGTATTTAATAAATTCTGGACTTTTTGCTGTCCCAATTCTTCGGCAATTTCCGGTTGCAACATATTATAAACTCCCGCACTGCCACAACATAGAGCCGCATCTAGAGGTTCTTTCAGAGTAATTCCAGGGATTTGTTTTAATAATTGTCGTGGTTGAACACTAATTTTTTGCCCATGTAATAAATGACAAGCATCTTGATAAACTAGGGTGAGGGGTTTATCCGTAATTGGTGATAATTGAGTTGTCAGACCAACCATTGCTAAAAACTCTTGAGCATCTTTGACTTTACTAACAAAATCCTCGGCTTTCTTGCGGTAGTTGGGATCATCTGCGAGGATATGACCATATTCTTTTAAAGTATGTCCACAACCCGCAGCATTGATAATAATATAGTCCACATTGGTGTCAGCAAAACTATCAATCATCTGTCTTGCTAAGGCTTTTGCTTGCTCAGTTTGTCCTTGGTGTTCTGGAAGTGCAGCACAACAACCTTGGGACTTAGGAATGACTACTTCACAACCATTTGCTGTGAGTACACGAACTGTTGCTTCATTGACTGGGGAGAAAAATAAACGCTGTACACACCCAAGAATTACCCCGACACGATAGCGTTTTTTGCCTTTTGCGGAAATTTCGTCTGGTAAATTATTTTGGAAAGATTGAGGTGTAATTTCTGGGAGAATTGACTCCATTGCTGCGAGACGGGGAGAGATTTTTTTTAATAAACCTGTGGCTTGAAAAAAGCGGGGAAATCCTAATTTTTGGTAGATAAATAGGGGGACAAGGAAGAGTCTTAAAAGGTCTGGATTGGGAAATAAATTAAAAATTAGTAGACGAATTAATTTATCAGACAAAGTCCGTTCATAGTTGCGTTCTACTTGGTGGCGGGTGGCAGAAATTAGCTTGTCATATTGCACACCAGAGGGACAAGTAGTTACACAAGCAAGGCAACCTAAGCAGGAATCAAAGTGCTGAACTGTGGCTGTATTTAAGGCAATTTCTCCCTGGTTAATGGCATCCATTAAATAAATTCTGCCACGGGGAGAGTCCATTTCTTTACCTAGGACTCGATAGCTGGGACAAGTGGAAAGACAAAACCCACAATGGACACAGGAATCGATTAATTTAGGCTCTGGTGGGTGGTTGCTATCAAAACCTTTGAGGTTTTTAATATTGGCTGTTGTCTCGTTGGCATTTTTTAAAACATCCATCTCGATTCCCCTATTTGTGTCTCTGCGTGATGAAGATAAGCAATATGTCGTCAGCAAAATTATGACATGGTGATTTTCATGATAATCCTGTGTATAAAAAATAATTTTTAACTAGCTAAAACTAACACAAATTCCGTATATTGTTGGCAAGTTGTTCAGAGTAAATAGTTAAAAGAGAGAATATAAATCATGGTTTATAAAACTTATATTCCTCCCACAAATCTGCCAGGGCTGAAAATATTTTGGCTGTCAAACTGTTGCTTAATTAGTTGCATAAGCTGTAATCCATTGCCAGCATAACCCCAGACATCAAGTTTTTGTTTGACTGCGACTGGTGCAGATAAAATCGAGAGAAAACCTTGATTTTGTTCACAGAGCGATCGCCATTTTGAAATTTCCCTGACTGCGTCATTTCCCCGCACCCGCAACACACCTAAACCACTGGCAATATGAACCACTCCTAAATCTACTTGGGTAAGTATTTCTATTGCTGCACTGGGTAATATCCCTATTTTGCAGGTAATTGGGGAGTCATCACCGACACCATGAATTGATTCTCGTAATCCTTGCCATAGTTTTTCTTCCTCTGCATCCCGATAAATAGTTCCTTGCAAACCAAGTTTTTCTCCTAGCTGTAATACCTGGTTTCCTTGCTCCTCAACACTTTCAGGGATACTTTGAAATCTGGTGACTAGGGCGATCGCCCCATCTTGCATAATCATATCTGCCTGGGTCGGTGTTAAGGCAGAATTCCTGAGAGTTGCTGCGGTTTGGGATATTGCTGATGGGGTTCCGGTTAACATCACTGTCAAGGATGCAGGCAACTTGGGGTAAACACGAAATGTTACCTGTGTCAATACTCCTAAAGTACCATAGGAGCCAGTAAATAATTTCATTAAGTCATACCCGGCAACATTTTTGACTACCCTACCACCAGCTTTTGCGACTTCTCCATCACTGCGAATAAAAGTAATACCAAGTAGCTGATCGCGAACACTACCATAACGTTGCCGCCAAGAACCAGTATCTGCGGTGGCAATGATACCGCCAATGGTGGCAGATTCGGGGTAAATTGGGTCAATTGCTAGAAATTGCTGCTTCTGGGCTAAAATTTGCTGTAAATCGGCGAATTTCATCCCAGCTTCTACGGTAATAGTTAAATCACCGACAGCGTGATCAACTAGTTGGTTGAGTCTAGCTGTACTGAGAATAATATCCGCACTTTTCGCCAAGCCGCCCCAGGATAATTTACTCTGATGACCACAGGGTAAAATGCTCCATTGATTTTTGTGAGCTAGGGTGACAATTTCCGCCAGTTGGGACGCTGTTTGAGGATAAACTAAGCAACTGGGAATAATTCCGGGAGTTAAAGCTAAGGATAGGGGTGGTGCTTCCCAGGGAATATTGTCCCTTGTAATCACGCTTTCAGGATTGAGAATGGATGCACAAGCAGTGAAAATCTCTTGATATTTGTTGGTAGATACTGATTTCATTTTGAATACTTCGACAGGCTCAGTACAAGTTTTGCATTTTGAATTGATTCATTCCCCAGTCAAGACAGGATTTGGTTGCATTGGTATCCAAACCGTAAAAATAGAACCAACATCTACCGTAGATTCCACATCTATACGACCACGGTGTAGTTCGACTAATTGTTTAGTTAGGGCTAAACCTAGTCCTGTACCTTCATAGCGACGACGGTAAGGTGTGTCGAGCTGATGAAACTTTTCAAACAGTTCTGATAGTTGGTCTTCAGGGATACCAATACCTGTATCCTCAACTTGAAAGACTGCACATTCATCCTCTATCCACACCCGTAATGTCACACTACCACCTTGGGGGGTAAATTTAATCGCGTTGCTCAGGAGGTTCCAGAGGATTTGTTCCACTCTTCTCACATCCGCAGTAAAGCGATCGCCCTCTGGTAAAATCTGTAAATCAATTTTTAAATTTACTTGGGTACGTTCCGCAGCAGCTGTCAACTCTTGGATAACCCTGTGAACAATATCAGTCAGGGAAAAATCTGTAATATTTAGCACTGCTTTCCCTGCTTCAATTTGCGACAGTTCCAGGATGTCATGAATCATTTCCAGGAGGTGTTCCCCACTGTCGTGGATACGCTGCAAATAATCTCGCTGTCGGGGGGTTAGCTCTCCAAAAGACCAACGCAGTAATGTAGAAGACATCCCAATTACGTGGGTTAACGGAGTTAATAATTCATGGCTAATTGTGGCTAAGAACTCACTACGTACACGACTGGCGGCTTCTGCTGCCACCAAAGCATCATGTAATGCCATGGTTCTTTCGACTACACGTTCTTCTAGGGTTTGTTTTTCCTGGGTGAGCGATCGCATTAATTCTGCTTGGTGAATGGCGATCGCCAATTGTTCAGCAACGGAGGTGAGTAAACTTTTTTCACTTTCTGTCCAATTCCGGGGAATCTCACATTGGTGAGCAATTAATAATCCCCAGAGTTTATCTTCAAAGACAATGGGTGCTGCTAACTTGGAGCGAATTTTGCTAGTGCGAAAAAAATCTAGGAGACAGGATTCCAAAGCATAGGTTTTTTCAATATCATCCACAGCTAGAGTAAAACCATGACGATATTTTTCCCAAGATTTATTTGTGGGAGTAAAACAATTTTCTTCTCGATGATGTAAGACTGAGGGTATATTTTGGTGTGCCAAAACCTCGTAGACAATACAAGCTATATAGTTAGATAATGAAGGGTTGTCGCTATTAGACTCGGCAAATTTATAAATGACGATGCGATCGACTTCCAGAAAGTTTCGTACCTGCTCGACAGAGGTTGTCATAATCACAGACAAATCCATACTTTTACGAATTTGTGTCGTGACTTGATTTAAAAGTCTTTCCTGATCAATTTGTTTTTTTAATGCTGCTTCTACAGGTTGACAAACTGAATAATCGACATAGGCGGTATCAGAGGCTGTAGAGTGGGAATTAATCAGGGGGCAAAGACAATGGAATAGCCTCAGGGAAAATTCCGTTTGTAAATTGACATCATTTTGCTGAATTTTTGCCAGATAAACTGCCAGTGTTTCATGGGTAGAGGAATTTGCTGGAAATAAATCACCCAATTCTGTCAAAAAACTGGCGATCGCCTGGGAGTCAAAAGTCAAATCTACCAGTAGCAAACCCTCTGGGGGGAAAAACGGCAATAAATCAGAGGATTCGATTTGGGATTTACCCACCAACAACCCACTAAACCGGGAAGAAGCAATCAGAATAAATTTCTGCGATAACCATTTTTTTGGTACATTAACTCGTGCTAGAACAGCTTCTGTAATTACCAAAGACTCATTACCTACTGTTTGAGCCATCTGCTGCCATAATTCAACAAGTCGTTGAAAAGCATTTAAAGATAATTTTTGCGAAAAGCCCAAATCAGGAGGATTAAGCATTGTTCAAGGTTTTGTGAGAAAAGCTGGAGCTATGACTCAAAGTGTTTTATATCTCGACTCACCAACTCTTTTTAGATGGTAATACAGGATTATGCATCGTATTAGTACGTCACCTGGAGGATGGGAACCTCAATCAGGAGGCATATTTTTCTTAGAACAAACTCCAGCCCCCTTAGTGTTTCTAACTGCCGCTGACACAGATATTCAAGCATTAGCAGCAGCGGTTCCTTGTCTCTCCCCAACATTTCCCCAACTGCGAGTTGCTAACCTTTTAAATTTGCAACAATCCATAAGTATAGATACTTATGCCGAGCAAACTTTGGAATTTACCCAGGTAATTATCCTCCGCTTATTGGGGGGAGTTTCCTACTGGAGTTATGGATTAGAAGTCGTTCAGGAAATCGTGCAACGTCGGGATATAAATTTAATTGTAATGCCAGGAGATGACGTACTCGATCCTGAATTAATTTCTCGTTCTACCTTACCTATTGCTATTGTTAACCAAATTTGGCGCTATTTTAACGAAGGAGGGGTAGAAAATTTCACCCACGGCTTGGAATTTATTAGCGATCGCTGTCTAGCTACAGCATACAACCCCCCAGCACCCCAGAGAATTCCCCGTGTTGGAATATATGAGTGGTTGGGGGATAAATCCAGGGAGACTTTCCCATCAGCTATTCCGAAATGCGCCATTCTCTTTTACCGCTCCCACTATCTGGCTGGTAACACTAAAGTTATTGATAGTCTGTGTCAAGCTTTAGCTAGGAAGGGCTTAGAGCCTGTGCCAGTTTATGTTTCGTCACTGCGCGAACCGGATATTCAAGATGAATTAATTGCATTATTTCAACCCAAAGACTCAGAAGCGATTTCCCTGTTACTGAATACAACGAGTTTTTCCCTAGCTCGGTTGGATAGCGAGACACCACAGTTGGAATTATGGGAGCAACTGAATGTACCTGTGTTGCAGGTGATTCTCTGTGGAGGGGGTTTAGAACAGTGGCGATCGCAAGGAATTTCACCCCGTGATGTTGCCATGAATGTGGCTCTGCCAGAAGTCGATGGTAGAATCATCAGCCGTGCAGTCTCTTTCAAAGCGGTAAAAGCTCGTAATCAACACCTGGAAACCGATGTTGTTGTTTATGAACCCGTGAGCGATCGCATCGAATTTGTCGCCCAACTTGCTAAAAATTGGATATGTCTGCGCCATAAACCGCCCCAAGCTAGACGTATCGCCATGATTTTGGCAAATTACCCCACCCGCAACGGACGTTTAGGTAATGGTGTTGGTTTAGACACTCCAGCTAGCTGTATTGAAATCCTCAAAGCTTTACAGACAGAGGGATATGATGTTACAGATATTCCCCATACTGGTGATGAATTAATTGATATACTGACCCAAGGTATCACCAACGACCCGGAAAGCAAAGAATTTCGCCCCGTATTGCAAAGTTTAGACGCTGCCACCTATTGGCAATATTTTAATTCTCTCCCAGAGCCTGTCCAAGCAGGTATCAATCAGAGGTGGGCAAACTATCAAAATACTATTTCTCCGGATTCCTTTGCCATTTCTGGCATCCAACTGGGGAATATTTTTGTGGGAATTCAACCCTCGCGGGGCTATGATATTGACCCTAGTTTGAATTACCATGCGCCAGATTTAGAACCTACCCATGAATATTTAGCCTTTTATTACTGGGTAAGGGAATGCTTTGCAGCAGATGCGGTGATTCATGTTGGCAAACACGGTAATTTGGAATGGTTGCCAGGAAAAAGTGTGGCTCTCTCAGAAACCTGCTACCCGGAAGTTGCTTTCGGTGCATTACCCCATCTCTATCCTTTCATTGTTAACGACCCTGGGGAAGGTTCCCAAGCCAAACGTCGCGCTCAAGCAGTCATTATCGACCATTTGACACCACCCCTAACCCGTGCCGAGCTTTACAATTCCCTGCAAGACCTGGAAAATTTAATTGACGAGTACTACGAAGCCGAAAGTTTAGATCCCTCTCGATTACCAGCCATTAGCGATCGCCTCCAAACTCTGATTGCCCAAGAAAACCTCTATCAGGAATTAGGAATTCACAATCAAGAATTGCCCCTGAACCAATTAGATGGTTATCTCTGCGAACTCAAGGAAGCTCAAATTCGTGATGGTTTGCACATATTTGGTAAATGTCCCCAAGATAGGCAACTGCGGGATTTAATCGTGGCGATCGCTCGTCAATCCAACCCGCACCAAATTGGTATTACCAAGGCGATCGCCCAATATTTTGGCTTAGATTTTGACCCCCTCACCGCCGACTTTGCCACCTCCATCTCTGCAAAAAGTCAAGAAATCCTCACAAAAATCTCCCCCTGCCGTACCCTCGGCGATGCCATAGAAATCCTAGAAAATCACGCCGCCCACCTGGTTGAGCAACTTCTCACCCCTTCCCCTCCTTCCTTTCCTCCCTCCCCCCTCCAAGACTCCCTCACCTGGATTCAGAACCGCCTGATTCCTGCCCTCCAAGGAACCGACCAGGAAATTACTAACCTCCTGCGGGGATTAGCCGGGGGATACGTTCCCAGCGCTCCCGCCGGTGCGCCCACCAGAGGTCGTCCAGAAGTTTTACCAACAGGGAAAAATTTTTACTCCGTAGATATCCGTGCTTTACCCACGGAAACAGCTTGGGATGTGGGCAGAAAGGCAGCAGAAGCAGTAATTGAATGTTATACCCAAGAGCAGGGAGAGTATCCTAAAACGCTTTCACTTTCCGTTTGGGGAACCTCCACCATGCGGACTGGGGGGGATGACATTGCTGAAGCCCTGGCTTTAATTGGTGTGCAACCTGTGTGGGATGGTGTGGCGCGGCGAGTTGTGGATTTTGACATTTTACCCCTGTCCTATCTTGGTCGCCCCCGCGTCGATGTCACCCTGCGTATTTCCGGGTTTTTCCGCGATGCTTTCCCCAACTTGATAGATTTATTTGACCAAGCAGTGGCAGCAGTGGCAGCCCTCGACGAACCACCGGAACAAAACCCCCTCGCTGCCCAGGTACAGGAAGAAGAGAAATTTTGGATACAACAAGGTATCAGTACAAAAGAAGCCGCAGCGCGATCGCGATACCGGGTATTTGGCTCCAAACCCGGAGCCTACGGAGCCGGACTGCAAGGTATAATTGAATCCCAAAATTGGCAAGATGACCAAGACCTTGCCCGCGCCTATCTGAACTGGAGTTCCTACGCCTACAGTGGCAAAGGGGAAGCCCATTCTGCCCCGGAAGCTTTTAACCAACGTCTTAGTACCATGCAAATCGTCCTACAAAACCAGGACAACCGTGAGCATGATTTACTCGATTCCGATGATTATTACCAATTCCAAGGGGGACTCACCGCCGCTATCCGCTCCCTGCAAGGTCAAAATCCCCAAACCTATTTTGGTGATAATTCCCTTACCACCCAACCCAAAGTCCGCCAACTCTCCGCCGAAATCGCCCGCGTCTATCGTTCCCGTGTCATAAATCCCAAATGGATTGCTGGAGTCATGCGCCACGGCTACAAAGGAGCCTTTGAAATGTCAGCAACCGTTGACTTTCTCTTTGCCTATGATGCTACAGTCCAATGTGTACCAGACTATATGTATCAAGGTGTGGCAGAGGCGTATCTTTTTGACCCCGCAGTTTGTGAATTTATGCAAAAGAAAAATCCCTACGCCTTGCGTGATATTGCTGAGAGATTGCTCGAAGCTTGTCAGCGCGGTTTATGGCAGAATGTCAATATACAAACAACCGAAAATTTGCGAAACTTAGTACATCAAGCGGAAGCTGATATTGAAGAAAAGTAAGTGGTTTAATACAGACTTATGGAAAGCCTTGCGTACTTTTACGTAGCCTTCGCCGACGTTCCCGTTGACGTAGCGCCCTGGACGATGGAACTCCCATCTAGTCCTTCCCTCAGTACCCCAGACTGGCGTAAGTTGTCCAGTCGAGCTTGGGGATATATGTTGCCCCTAGCTTTGACTTTATCTCTGCTCACCGTTGTAAATACTGCCTTTGCCTTGGAGCGTGGTGATCAAGGACCCTCGGTAAGTAAATTACAACGCCAATTAAAAAATGCTGGATTTTATCAAGCTCAGATTACAAAAGTCTTTGATTTATCCACGGAAGAAGCTGTAAAACGGTTCCAGAAATCTGCTGGCTTAGAAGTCAACGGTGTTGCTAATAATACGACTTTGGATAAGTTAGCTCGCTGGCGCTCAGGTTCTACCATAGTATCTACTAAACAATCTTCCCAGTCAGCTGCTGATAATTTTAATACTGTCGCGAATAAGCGCCGTCATCCTAGTATGATGAAGCGTGGTGACGAGGGTGAAGATGTCCGTACCATCCAAGAAAGGTTGAGAGTCGCTGGTTTTTATTACGGTCGTTCCACAGGTATATTTGGTCCAATTACTGAAGAATCTGTGAAACGTTTTCAACAAGCATATAATTTACCAGTAGATGGAATTGTGGGACCTCGAACGGTGGCTAAGTTACCTCCAGTCGGTGTCGGATATGGTGATGAAACTCCCAGTGTTACTAAAGATAAAGATAAACTGCGATTGGGCGATCGCGGCGAACCTGTGAGATTGCTGCAACAACAGTTAATCCAAGCGGGATACCTGACTGGTGAACCCAATGGTTACTACGGTCCCCACACTGCTGATGCAATTCGTCGCTTCCAAGCAGACAACTATTTAGCTGCCAGTGGAGTTGCTGGACCAACAACCAGAGCCAAACTACACAGTGCGGTTGCTTCTTCCCAAAGTGACTTTGATGTTCTCGAAATTCAACGACGACTCAAAGAAAGAGGTTTCTACAAAGGACCCCTCAACGGATTGATGGCAGAAGATACCAGACAAGCAATCCGACAAGCACAGCAATTTTACGGTATTAGTCCCAAAGACTTGAAAAGCGGTACTTTTTAGCAATCAATACACAGAGATATTTACCAGAGGAGAGAAACGGTAGCTCAAGACTACCGCTCCTCTTGTGTTATTTGGTTTTTCAACTAGCTTTCCACCCTCCTTTTTCACTAGCCATGGCAATGCTAATTACTTAGAGTGGCATTAATGCTCTTTGACATTTAGGACAAACAGCATGGATTGTCATTTGACAATCTAAAAGGTGAAATCCCTCTTTCTGAGCTGTTTTCATACCCATTTTTAAAATCGAATCATTTTTAAACTCGATTGTGGCATTACAACGCACGCAAATCAAATGATGGTGATGATGGGGATGGGGCTGGTTTAATTCATAATGTTTGTGACCTTCCCCTAACTCTAGTTCCCGTAAAATTCCCATCCGTGCCATCAACTTTAAAGTGCGATAAATAGTTGATAGACTAATCCCTTCACCTTCAGTCTCTAATCTGTGATACAAATCTTCTGCACTTAAATGCTCCCCTTGCGGTAATTCCTGGAAAATGTGTAGAATTATTTCGCGTTGGGGGGTCAAGCGCCAACCACGCTCGTTGAGTTCTGCTTTCAATGAACTAGCCGTATAAGCTGTCATATCTAATCAACTTTCTCAATAAACTCTCTGAGCTGAGAATATAGCAAAAGTTTCGTACCATTTGCAATAAATAATAGTTATTGCGAAATATTATTAATTTGTTAGCTATAGTTTTTAGCATTATCTGATGATGTCGGCAAAAGATTTCATCTGATCTCAGATTTTAAGAGGAGTTACAGAGGAAGAAAAACTCTTGCATTCCCAAAAATCAGTGCTTTCTGAAGAAAGTTACTTCAGGTATTGTCATCACTGATTTTTCTCGAGACAAAAGCTGTGTGGATGATGCTTATCTGAGCATGATTCACGCCCTTAATTTTTAGTCATTGTAGTCACAAAATCTATCAGTGCTGTGCTTAGTCAGCACCAAATAATTGCTAAAAAATAGCAGAAATCAAAACATAGATAAAAATCTATTAATATCATAGATTTTATCAACAAAAATCCCCTGGTTTTTCCAAAATTAAATCCCTAAATTCTCCAAGAATTCAGGGACGTGGCAGGGTTGCTATTTTCTTGGCTTCAGAAAAAACTAACTGAGGGATTCCAAATAGTCACGAATTAGGTTGCGTCGCTTGGGTTGACGTAGTTTTTGTAAAGCTTTGGATTCGATTTGTCTAACTCTTTCCCGTGATAGATCCAAAGCGCGTCCAATTTCTGCTAGGGAGTAGGGATGACCGTCAGCCAAACCAAAGCGCATCAAAATCACATCTCTTTCCCGACTAGTTAAGTCAGCTAACAGATGTTGTAAATCTCTTTGCAGGGATTCCCGCATCAACATATCTTCTGGTGTTACACCATCGGTTTCTAGGAGTTCACCGAGTTCTGTGTCTTTATCTTTACCTACTTTTGTTTCGAGAGATACGGAGCGAGGCACACGCAACAAGACTTCCCGCACTTGGGCAGGTGTCATTTCTAATTCCACAGCTAAATCTTCCAGGGTAGGAGTCCGACCCTTTTCTTGGGCGATTTTGCGTTGAGCTTTCTTAATTTTGTTGAGTTTCTCGGTGATGTGGACAGGGAGACGAATGGTGCGACTAGAGGTAGCGATCGCCCGTGTAATCCCCTGACGAATCCACCAGTAAGCATAGGTACTAAAGCGATAACCCTTGGTGGGGTCAAATTTTTCCACAGCTCGCTCTAAACCCAGGGTACCTTCCTGGACAAGATCTAATAATTCTAAACCGCGATTTTGATATTTTTTGGCAACGGATACTACCAAACGCAGGTTAGCCTTAATCATGTGTTCCTTAGCTTGGAGTCCATCGCTTTGGATTTTCTCCAATTCTTCCACAGTGATTTTGGCAGTTTCCGCCCAGCGTCGCTTACCTTTACTTAATAGCTGCTTGAGTTCAAAGACATCCATGCCAGCAGTTCTTGCCCAGCGCTCTAAGGAAGGACGATGTCCTAACTCTGATGCCAAGCGCTCTTGGGCTTCAATAACTCGCAGATAGGGGGTAATAATTTCATCTCCCTGCTTGGCTGCATTTGCAAGTACATGACGCATTTTCAGGTGGCGTTGTACTTTTTGAGCTTCGGAAACTTCCTCATCCCTACCCAATAAACGTACCCGACCAATTTCTTGCAGGTACAAGCGCACTAAATCTGTGCTACGACGGTTAGGACTGGGAGCGAAGTTCGCAGGATCATTGACAGCCATCTCCAATTCTTCCAATGTTTCCGCAGACAAGTCTGGTTCTTCAACGTTCATGTCTGGTTCAAACATCTGATTGGGTTGTTGGGGGTTGTAGGCGGCATCTGCGTAAAAAGATGTTGCTGGCATAAGGTCTTGTCTCAATGGCTCCAGGTAACAGCTAATCAACTGTTGCTATAGTTCCCGTGTTTTACGCAGAACTAACATAATTTGAAAAAAATCAGTATAAGTGTTTTTTATTACACTCATTCTCTTGCCATTGTTTATTCTACGTTAATTAGGTAAATAAACTGCTGTACAAGAGTCAGATAAGATTTTGAGAACTCTGGTTTGCAATCAAATTTTTTGAACACGGAAGATATTGACCGTGACTTTTATTACGTGTTATAAAAAAGTTAAACTGGAAACCATGTTTTTCAAAATATGGTTATCTATACATAGCTATTTCGGTAGTTTCCTGAAGATTTATCAAGAATAAGTCAGGAGATTTTGTTATTTGCTGTTGGAAAACTTGAGATTTTGGTTTCGGGTTCAGAAATGTCTTTAGTCGCTTCAGGAAAAGTTATCCTCAATTCTGAAGTCTATGGTTTTATTTTGGTATTTCCAGGGAAAGGCGATCTTGATGTTCATCAGTGGCTCACCACTTGGTAAAATGCAGCATTGATAATACTACTGACATCACCATGACTGATATCAATCAAGAGACTAAAGGTGCTGATGCGATTGATCAGGCGATCGCCCAGGGGATAGATTTTGATGGTACGCCTATACCATCGGAGAAACTGGAACTATATCACAAGGTCATGGGATTGGAGGCAAATAGACAACGGAGCGGTGTTTCAAACACTATGCGATCGCGGATTGTCAGAATTGGAGCTAAACATATTCCCCAAGGTGAACTAGACCAAATGTTGGCAAGTGCTGGCTTTGCACCTTTAAAAGAGAAGGAAATCGCTTTCTTTTACGGTGGTAAGTAGAAAGTTGCAATTTCAAAGCTGAACCTGAATAGGTTTGAGTCGTTGAAGAGATAACATCATTATCAAAAGTGCTGAGTATACAGCAAGACATCTTACCCATTACTCAGCACTTAATATTTTTAGTCGTATTAATGCTAGGAACTAGGGAGAACCTTGGGTAACTATATCTTTAACCGTTAAGCCATAAATCAGAGACTTGAGAGCAAATTTTGGTAAAGCCAACATTCTGCGCCAACGCCAAGGCTCTCTATATAATCTGTATAACCATTCCAAATTATTGTCTCCCAACCAGGAAGGGGCACGAGTTTTAGAACCCGACCAAATATCAAAACTGCCACCGACTCCAACCCAGATAGCATTAGGACATAAATGACGGTTGCGAGCAATCCATAACTCTTGACGTGGCACACCTAAACCTACAAAAATCACCTGTGGTTGAATTTTGGCGAGATTTTGCAGTAATGCTTGTTCTTCCTCTGGAGTATGAAAACCAGAATGAGTACCAGCTATGGTTAAATTTGGTAGTTGGGTTTGCCAAAACCGTGCGGCTTCGGCTGCAACTCCCGGCGCTCCACCATAGAAGAAGACTGGATAATTATTATCGTTTGTTGCTAAGTTTTGCAGAAGATTTTCTGCTAATTCAATACCTGGACTACGTTCTACTTTTCGCTGACGCAACCAACGCAAGTATAAAACGACTCCGGCACCATCAGGAATCACCAGGTCTGCATTTTGAATAATTTCGGCAAGGCAATGGTCTTGCTCTGCCTGCATAGTCATTTCAGCATTCAAAGTCACCACATGAGCGCCAACACCTTGTTGTAAACGCTCTAGTAGCCAATTAGGGTAGTTAGTCATGACGTGTATTGGCAGCCCTAAGACTGAAAATACTTCCGGCGATTTAGACATACCGATTATTTCTTGCCTCACACCAAGTCTATCGAACGATAGTTTATCAAATTTATTTTACAGACGGCTGATAGATACTTCTGTTTTTGTGGTTTATTTCCGGAAAATATTGCTGCTGGTGTCAGTAACGGGGATTAATGAAATTATGGGAATATTTAATTAATGCCTTTTGCTGAGTGTTGAGGAAATAACTATGGACTATCAGGATGATTTTGATTACTTATTATTTGCTAAGATACCTGAAAACTGAATATTTCCAGGCGTTTTAGTAAACTCTATTTTACAGTTATTGTGGCGGGCAAAAATCAATCATGAGTAAAATTCGTGTGGTTTTGATTGAAGATCATGACCTGACCCGTGTGGGTATTCGTACAGCTCTCCAGCAAAGGGAGGAAATAGAGGTAATTGGAGAAGCTGCGAATGCTAGTGATGGGATGAAATTGCTAAAAAACAACCTACCAGACATTGCGATTATAGATATTGGCTTACCAGATAAGGATGGAATTGAGTTAACTAGAGAGATAAAATCTGCAACTACGGAAGAGTCGGGAATTAAAGTGCTGATTTTAACCCTACGAGATAATAAAGAGGCAGTACTCGCTGCTTTTGCTGCTGGGGCTGATTCTTATTGTATGAAAGATATTAAATTTGATAATTTACTTGAGGCTGTACGTGTCACCCATAATGGCAATGCTTGGATCGATCCGGCGATCGCCCGCATTGTCTTACAACAAGCACAACAAAATCCAGCGAAACCAGATACTACTTCCAACCCTGAAGTCAAAACTCCTGCTACCACCAGTATTGATAGCTTGCATAGCGAGGAAATTATTGACCCCTACACCTTGACAGAAAGGGAATTAGAAGTCTTACAACTGATTGTAGAAGGTTGTAGTAATGCTGTGATTGCCGAAAGACTTTACATCACCGTTGGTACAGTCAAGACTCATGTACGTAATATTTTAAACAAACTCTGTGCTGATGACCGCACCCAGGCAGCTGTTCGTGCTTTACGTTCTGGGTTGGTAGGGTAATTAGAATATTGGGCAAATGGGTAGGAATCCCCAGGAGGGGAATATTAAACCTACCGTGATGGTCCCTATCCTTGATGTCTGTTGAGGGTAGGGTGTCATTTTTTCATGTATCATCTAACACTTATGGGAAAATCCATAATGTGACTAATGTCCCTTGGGTGAAGTATATCAATTATCCTATGATTTGATGAGTCCCAAGCAACCAAATCAAAATGAAACAAAGTTTACGCTGGCTAATTTTGGGGGGAACGCTGTTTTTTCTAGCTACAGCTGTTAAGCAACACTGGCAAGAAGTCGCAGCGATACGCATAGATATCCTCGGATGGGTAATTTTAATTATTGCTACTGGTGTGACATTATTAGCACATACTTGGGCAGGTTGGGTATGGACTTGGGTTCTCAAAGAATTAAATCAATCTGTCAACACCCCAGAGTTTATCCAAGTTTATCTAAAAACGAATATTGCTAAGTATGTACCTGGAAATATTTGGCATCATTATGGGCGAATTGTTGCGGCTAGAAATGCTAATATTTCCATAGGGATAGCCACTATTAGTGTATTAATTGAACCTTTATTAATGGCGGCAGCGGCATTAATTTTAGTTATCTTATTAGGGAATAATCTTACTCATCTCAATAATTCTATTTTGACTCGGATTCTGCAAATTACAGGTTTGATTGTGATTCTGGGTGTAATTCACCCTAGATTCTTCAACCCCATCATTAGTTGGTTGCAAAGTTGGAAGTCAAGAAAATCCGTTAACCAGAATATTGAGACTGTCAGTTTGGGACGTTATCCTCTAATTCCCTTGGTGGGAGAATTGGCTTTTATCCTCCTGCGTAGTATTGGATTTATTCTCACATTCACTGCACTGACACCTATCAAAATTAGTGATATTCCTATTTTACTGGGAGCGTTTAGTTTTTCCTGGTTGTTGGGATTTATTGTTCCAGGAGCACCTGGAGGGTTAGGAGTATTTGAAGCTACGGCGATCGCTCTCTTGCAAAATCATTTTTCTGCGGGAATTATTATTAGTGCAACTGGTTTATATCGTCTTGTCAGTATCCTCTCTGAATCTCTGGGAGCTAGTGTTGCTTGGTTAGACGCACGCTTATTTTCTACTAACTAAGATTTCATCTGAGAAAATACACGAAAGGAATCTAAGTTCATGGGTAATGGAGATATATTTGCTGGGGTGTTTGGCATTTTTATCAAGTTGTATTCCACATTCTCTGCATAAATCGCAAATGTAATACTAAATATTTCAATAAAATTAATTACCCACTGACATTCTTCCTCTGGATATTTTTCGTAATAACGCATTAAATAGGCAATACGGGATTCTAGATGACTCCGGGAATTGGGAGAAATTAAAATGATTTTTAGTAAGACAATTACTAATGTCAAAGGATGTCCTTGAGATAACAACAGGATAAATAAAGGTGCAGGTTCCTTACCATTTTCTGTAGTCAGATAATCAACAACACGATTACACGTTCTTAATAACAAGTCTTTGTTGAGACTCTCACCATCATATCCTGGATTCCAAGTCAACAATTTTTCTGCCAATTGACTTCTCAAAGTATCGACAAAAACTGGTTGCTGTACCGAGAAAATCAAGTATTTCAGCAAACTATCCTTAAAATCAGCTATTTTCTGATTTTGTGTCTGTCTTAAAAAAATATTGGCTATATTCTCGTAACTAAAAGCTCCTTTTTTTACCACAATCGCTTTAATTAAACGTAAGACATCATCACCCAAAATACTAGGATTATGATAGCGATTTTTATGAGATGTATGAGATTGTGAACGAGCAATATACATTGCCAGTTCAAACTTAAATTTATCTTTTAGTTGTTTTGATATTTTACGGGCAACTTCTTGCTGTTCTTTAGGATTATTCTTATCAATTGCTTGAGCTACTAATAGATAGGAGCTATATCGATTTACCCAATGCACTTTTAGACTATCTTCATGTCTATAAGCACAAAGCTTTAATTCTTGAAAATCACGACTATTAATAAAATTTTCTAACCAAAACTTTAAGGTATTGATTCTAATAAATTTATGATTTTTCCGAATCGGCTTATAATTGTCAAATAAATCAACTAGTTCTTGAATATATTTGTATTTTCTATTACTTTCCCAATTGTTGACAAGGATATAGCAACAGCGTTTCAAGGTATTACGAAAATCTTGTTCATTTGTCTTGATAAAAAATTCATAAATTCCTGGTACAGAATCAGCGATAGCAGAATCTAAGCAATCAAGAAAGATTTTTCTAAATTCTCGCAAAACATCTTCCGGAGAGCATTTTTGTACAAGCTCTAGCAGAAAATTATAAATACTTTCCTGGGTAAGATGCACGTTCCACTCTGTTGTATGAGATGTTCTGATATATTGATTAACTGGGTTTGTTATTAAGCTATTTGTGGTCATTATAGTAATGAAGACCAAAAATTCCTTTATTTATATTGTTACACCTTAATTTGAGTAATCAAGGGTATCCATCTACTCTTTATCAATTTCTCTCTACTTTTTACATAAAATTGATAAACCTTCTCTGTAGTGATACGAGTTTAGTGTTCAGGATTTCTGCTTATGGAATAAATACTTGAAAGCTTAATGAAAATATACTTTATGGAAAGTAAAATCGGATATACGTGTGATTTGTGGGAAAAAATATCCCATAAGTCTCATATTTAGTCGTTTGAATCTTGCGGTTTGAGTTGGGTATGTTCCCATTCTAGAAAACGATTTTCAAGTATGCTCACCAGTCGCAACCAAAACAAGAGAGTCAGTAATATTACTGCCCCTTGATAAAAGTTTACCAAAGGTAGAGTGATTTACTGACTCTTGTGATTAATATACGATTTGTTTTACAGTGGGGGTGGAGGGACTTGAACCCTCACGACCGTTTAAGGTCAACGGATTTTCATTCTCCCGTAACTTTCGCTACTGCCTGATGTTAAACATTTTAGGCTTTGAGAATTGGACTCTCTCTTTACCCTCGCCTTGACGTTAGGGTAGCTCCCGTCGAGTCTCTGCACCTTCCTAAATTTAGGTAAAAAGTAGAAGGCAACATTGTTTAGTTTACCTTTTGCTTTTTGCCTGACTTTAGGCTTGGCTCAGGATTGCCTTGTCTGTAATCAGATTTAGGTTTCCCTGAGTTTGAGAGCGGTCACTTACCGGATTTCTCTAGTAAGGCTCAATTGCTTAAGTCCGTAGCGTCTGCCATTCCGCCACACCCCCAAATGATTGGGGTCACTGTTTTGGGTGGAACTTAAAATTTCCACTTTAACTATTTCAGCATTAAATGCGGATTTTGTCCAACAATTTTGCAATTTTTTTGAAATTTCTTTTCACGGGCGGTCAAAACTACTAAAGAATACAATCCGAAAATGGTCACAGGGGAAGAACGGATGGATTCTCACGTCATTACTTAGGTGATTTGATGCTGATGGGAGAATTTTCTTGAGTGATAAATTGTTAAGTTTTGTTAAGCTGGCTATATATAAGGATACTTACCCTGAGGTAGATACACAACTGTTGGCGATATATGTTACTTTCTTTAATCAAGTAGAGTAAGTCAGCCTAATCTAACGAATCTTTGGAATCTCGTTAGAGCGGAGGAACCACCCTGTGGGGCGAATCTTGGGAAAGTTGAAGGTAAAAAGCATCCTCATTACTTCCTAAGAGGGGCATCTCTCAGCCCTAGCCCGTCAGCTAACTTCGTAGGCATTGAGGGAGACTGAAGAGGCAGCATTTTCTGCAAACCTCATCAGTATTCCTGGTTGGTACTGCTCGGATTTTGTACCTGCGATGAATCGAGGTTACCTGATGATATTGCAATTAAATTTAGCTGCGATCGCCGCAGTTGCTAGTCAAGCTGCATGGAAACGTGCCAAGCCGATTGTTTTGCGAGATGTATTCTTGCTGCCTTTAGCAGGATTTGCTGGCATACTTGCTTTGTGGTGGTTAGTGGCAACCTTTCTCACCGATTTGATGCCCACACCAGCAGAGGCATTAATTGCCAATCTTGACTATATTCTCCACCCCTTCTATCGCCGTGGTCCAGGGGATTTAGGTTTGGGTTGGTTATTACTGGCGAGTTTAAGACGAGTATTAATTGGTTTTTCTTTGGGTGCATTGGTTGCCATACCTGTGGGATTTTTAATTGGGATGTCTCGGGTGGCGATGTTAACTCTCAACCCAATTATTCAGATATTTAAGCCAGTGTCACCCTTAGCTTGGCTGCCGATTTCTTTGGCAATCTTTAATCTGGCAGATCCTTCCGCAATATTTGTAATTTTCATTACTTCCCTATGGGCAACTATCATCAACACAGCCCTAGGTGTATCTAGTGTTCCCAAGGATTACCTAGATGTGGCAAAAGTCTTAGAAATGCCACGATGGCGACAAATCATCAAAATAATTTTGCCTGCAAGTTTGCCTTACATTTTTACTGGATTACGCATTAGTTTAGGTATTGCCTGGTTGGTAATTGTCGCTGTAGAAATGTTGACAGGTGGTATAGGTATTGGCTTCTTTGTTTGGGATGAATGGAGTCGCCTGAATTTGAGTTCAGTGTTCTTAGCTGTTTTGGTAATTGGTTTGACTGGATTAATTTTGGATTACGCCGTTGGCAAAATTCAAAATCTTGTCACCCATCGCCCCATATCTGCTAATTAGCAATTCGTTAAGAAATATTTTGTGTTCCCGTCTGTTCCCTGTGTGTATCCTTTTTAACTTACAACTTCGCGGTTGAGCAGATAATTTAGTGGAGTTGAAGCAATGAATAGTAGTAAAAATCTCTGGAAGCGAAGAGTCTTTCTTCAGACTATGGGAGCAACTGCCGCAGGTATGACTTTAAGTTCCTGTGGAATTAATGCCAATCGCGCTCCCCAAAAATTATCTTCAGCAGCGTTGGCAATAGAACCTGTAGTTGATGCTAAGAGCTTAGAAAAACCAGATTTGACTATTGGCTATGTACCAGTTAATGATTGCGCTCCCTTGGCGATCGCCTGGGAAAAAGGTTTTTTCCGTAAGTATGGTTTGAATGTCACTCTCAGTCGAGAAGCAAGTTGGGGTACTTCCCGTGATGGCATCATCTTTGGACGTTTAGACGCTTCTCCCGTAGTCTGTGGTGCGGTGACAAATGCGAGAACCGGAGCGGAAGGAGCGCGTCATGCTCCCCTGTGTGCAGCAATGACAATTCACCGCCATGGTAATGCTTTGACGATGAATCGGGCAATGTGGGAGTCTGGTTTACGTCCTTGGCAAGAATATCAGGGTGATTTAGAAAGATTTGGACAGGATTTTCGCCGCTATTTTGATAGTTTAGCTCCGGAAAAACGGGTATGGGCGGTAGTCCTAAGTTCGGCAATTTACGAATATTTTATTCGTTATTTAGCGGCGGCGGCTGGTGTTCGTCCAGATAAAGAATTTCGCATAATTATTATTCCTCCACCCCAAATGGTTGTGAATATGCGAATTGGAGCAATGCAAGGTTACATGGTAGCAGAACCTTGGAATACAAGGGCAATTTCTGGTAATGAAAATATTGGTTTTACCTTTGCCCAAGGTAGGGAAATTTGGCAAGGACACCCAGATAGATTATTAGCTGTCATGGAATCCTTTATTGATAAATACCCTCGTACCTATCGTTCTTTGGTGAAGGCAATGATTGAAGCCTGCCAATATTGTAGTCAACCAGAAAATCGAGAAGAAGTAGCACAACTTTTGACTAATAAATCTTTCACTGGTGCCAAACTGAAATTGACTCGTCCTGGAATTGTAGGTGAATACAATTATGGTGGTTTTGATAATCGCTCCAGAGTAGTGAAATCATTAGACACGACAGTTTTCTACGATTTACCAGAAAATATCAAAAAAGTAGCGAATGACCATTCTACCTTTCTTTGGCAATCGGAAAGCCTATGGTTAATGACACAAGCAACTCGTTGGGGACAATTGCCTGAATTCCCGAAAAATGCAGAGGAATTAGCCAGGAAAGCTTGGCGAACAGATTTGTATCGAGAGATTGCTGGGGAAATGGGTATTTCCTGTCCCAAGGAAGATTATAAAGTTGAAGTCGCTGAGGCATTTATAGATAAAAAAGCCTTTGATCCCAGTGACCCCATAGGCTATCTCAAAAGTTTTGAGATTCGCGCTCAGTCTCCGCAAAAATTCTTTTTATCCTGAAACCTAATCTGTAAGTGTTTTTATTTCTAGAAAGGCTACACAACTAAATATAAATTCACCAAATGATGATGTTTGGTGTTTTTATCAATAACTACAAATCATTAACCATTGATTACAGGAGTTATGAGCTATGAAGTCAGCACTTCTCCCTAAAGACGACCATAATCTCAATTTACCCAATACAGAATTTCTCGAAATTAAGAACTTATACAAATTTTATCCTAAGTCAAATGGCAGTAAATCTGTCGTTTTAGATGACATCAATCTCTCAATTGGAGAGAATGAATTTATTTCGATAATTGGTCATTCTGGTTGTGGTAAATCAACTTTAATTAAGATTGTTGCTGGTTTAGAAACAGCTTCCAGTGGAGCAGTATATTTAGAGGGAAAAGAAATTCGCAAACCTGGGGCAGAAAGGATGATGGTTTTTCAAAACTATTCACTTTTGCCTTGGTTAACTGTGCGAGAAAATATCCGCTTGGCAGTGGATGAAGTTCTCAGAAATGCGACAAGAGCGGAGAAAGTCGGTCTTGTAAATGAGCATCTAGCAATGGTAAATTTGACTGCGGCTGCGGATAAATATCCCGATGAGATTTCTGGGGGGATGAAACAGCGTGTAGGAATTGCTAGAGCGTTAGCTATTCGCCCAAAAATGTTATTGATGGATGAACCTTTTGGTGCTTTAGATGCTTTAACCAGAGGTAAATTACAGCGTCAGGTATTAGATATTTGGGAGAACCATCGACAAGCGGTGATGATGATTACCCATGATGTCGATGAGGCAATTTATATGAGCGATCGCATCATCTTAATGACTAATGGTCCTGCTGCTAAAATTGGAGAAATTCTGGAAGTTCCCTTCTCCCATCCTCGGAATCGTGCTGAGATGCGTAACTCGAAAGCATATTACGAACTCCGCAATCATGCCTTGAATTTTCTGGATAAGTATTTTACGACTGACGAATAAATCCAGGAGTAAACAGTTTTCCTCATGCTCTATTTTTGCCGCCTATATACATAGGTGGTTTTTTTATTCTAATATGCAACAGAACCGTTATGAGTATTCGGGGCTAAATTATGGAAAACTGGCAAGCTATTGTAAGCGTCGTCACCTTTGCGAGTGTCATTTTCCTAATCATGACAGAGTGGATACATTTGACGATCGCCACTCTCTTGGGAGCTTTAATATTGGTATTTGCCAATGTTATGTCTTTACAAGACGCAATAGGTTATATCGGCAAAAGTCATGGTACTTTGGGCTTATTCTTTGGTGTTATGGTTCTAGTTCGTGCTTTTGAACCGACAAAAATCTTTGAGTATTTAGCCACCCAGATTGTCATTTTAGCCAAAGGTCAAGGGAAACGGTTATTACTGGGAATTGTGGCAATTACAACTCCAATTTGTGCTGTTTTACCGAATGCAACAACGGTAATGTTGATTGCTCCTTTGATTCCACCGATGGCTGAGGAAGTCGGGGTGAATTTTGTGCCTTTATTAATTCTATTGGTATTTGTTGCTAATAGTGCGGGTTTATTAACTATTGTGGGAGATCCCGCTACTTATATCGTCGGGGATGCGGTGAATCTTAGCTTTACAGATTATCTAGAGCGTTTGAGTTTAGGAGGGGCGATCGCAGTTTTAACTGTTGTGTTAACTCTACCCTTTTTATTCCGCAAAATCTGGAATACCAAATTAGATAATCTCACTGATTTACCCCATCCACAAATTAATCATCCCCGTGTTTTAGCTCTAGGGGGATTACTGATTGCCTTTGTTTTACTATTCTTTGTAATTGGGGAATCTTTACCCGTTCCTGTCTCTCCAGCAGCAGTAGCTTTATTAGGAGCAGCTTTAGCTTTACTATTGTCTCATCACAGTAAAATTGACACGGTGAATAATATTTTACGGGATGTAGATTGGAGTACTCTGATATTTTTCATGAGTATATTTGTCTTAATTGGAGGTTTGGAAAAAACTGGGGTAATTAATTCTCTTTCTGGAGTTTTAGCAGTAGCTTTAGGAAAGAATATTTTCCTTGGTTCCTTGGTTTTAGTTTTTTTAGTTGGTATTTTGTCCAGCGTTGTTCCAAATATCCCTTTAGTTGTGGCAATGGTTCCCCTACTCAAACAATATGTGGTGAATGTAGGTTTAGCCCCTGAGGCAATTTTGGCTGCTGATTTTCAAGGACAATATCCTCCAGAAGTTTTACCATTATTTTATGCGATGATGTTTGGTGCAACTTTGGGAGGGAACGGAACTCTTATCGGTGCTTCATCAAATATTGTGGCAGCTGGTGTTGCTGAACAACATGGACGCAGAATTACTTTTAAAACCTTTCTACATTACGGCATTCCTGTGATGTTACTACAATTGCTAATGTCAGCAATTTATGTCTCGGTGAGGTTCTTATTTTGAACCAAGTTTTAATTGGGAAATGGGGTAAATTTTTTGAATGGTGGTAGCCACAGATTTATCACAATTCCCAATTACATGAAATCTCATTCCCTAACTATTGACTAGATAATTTTTCACCTTGTACTTGATTTTCTATATTCGCCAGTTGCGTCTCCAGAGGAAAAAATCATCCAAATATTCTTCTAGAATTAAATTACTATTTAACTTCCTCTGTTGCCATTCCTGCACCAAATTATCTAGGATTTCCATACCTGTTATGGATGCATAATCTTGTAATTTTTGAATTTTAATACCTTTGCTCATACACAGAGCGATGATATTAATTAATTCCCTTGTTTGATTGCCAATTATCGCAGCTCCTAAAATTTCACCGTTGCGGTGGAGAATTAATTTACATAAACCTATAATATTATCGTTGATGTGGGCAGAAAGGGTATTTTTAAAATATTGTTTCAGAATAATAATATTTTTCTCAGAATATTGACGTTTTGCCTGAAATTCTATTAAACCAATTTGTCCTACCATGGGTTGAGTTGATAATGACCAAGGAATAGGATGATAATTAACTTTTTTTATGGGAAAAAATAAGGCATTCTCTACAGCAATTTTTGCTTCATAGTTGGCGATATTTTGCAGATTATAACCACCAATAACATCTCCACAGGCATAAATATGAGGATTGGTTGTTTGTAATTTATCGTTAACTAAGAGACGATTTTGATGCCACTTGACACCGACGCTAGGTAAATTGAGTGTATCTATATTTGCTTGTCGAGATGTGGCAATGACAATCTCATCGGTTTCTATAGCTTTATCTCCAGCTTGTAGCCACTTTTTTTGGTCAATAATTCTCACCTGGGTGACTTCTGTATTGGTGAGTAGTCTAATTCCTTCTGCTTCTAATTGTGCTTGGAGAATTCGAGAGATTTCTGCATCAATTGCAGGTAGAATTTGACCATATTTAACAATTAAAGTGACTTGGCAACCAAGACGAGATAATACTTGGGAAATTTCAATACTATCAAGAGTCCCCCCTAAAATTACCCAATCTTTTGGTAGTTGGGAGTCTCGCAAATAATGCCAAATATTAGATGTGGTAACTTGAGGAATATCTGGAGAGATATGAATATCTGAAAATGTAGGTATGGAACCACTGGCAATGAGATATTTTCGCCCTTTGATATTACGATGGTTGACACTGAGGCTTAAGTCTGGTGCATCTTGAAAATGACCACTACCAAAGATGATATCGACTCCCGGCGTGGATAAAATTTTCTGTAAGCTGTGGTGTTTTTTTTGGGCGATCGCCACATCCACATATAGTTTGATTTCTTGCCAAGTTTGCTGATAATCCTGATTATTGTTATCTGCTTTGACTTTATCTAAGAAAGATAAACTATTTTGAATAACTTGATGAAAAATATCATAGTCAAAATAACTTTGATGCTGTTCTGGTTCAATTAAAGCAACTCTGGCTCTGGATTGACTAGCAATCAGAGCTGCATAATGGGCTGTGGAAGTCCCGCCAATAATCACAAGATCGTAATCAAGAGTCAAGTTGCTTTGCTCCAATTCAAAATTCAAAAAAGGTCATGGATTTTAGTAATAGATTGTGGTGTCTTAAAAAGGCGATTTTTTCTAATTTTCTCGGAGTTATCAGCCATTATCCATGAGCTAAAATTTCACGTAATCCTGTGAGTAGTTGTTGATTTTCCCCAGAGGTACGCACCGCGACTCGAAAATAATTTTCTCCGAGTTCAGGGAAACTCAAGCAGTCACGAACTAGTATTTGGTGATGCTTGAGCAGTCTTTGTTGAATTATTAAACCTGATTGTTGCGATCGCACCAGTAAAAAGTTAGCTGCACCGGGTAAGGGACACAAACCTGGGATTACTGCTAGACCTTGAAATAATTCTTCACGAGCAGTTTTGAGCCATGTCCAGGTTTGCTGTTGAAATTCTTGATCAGCAAGGGCGGCGATCGCGGCTGCCTGTGCCAAGGTATTTACTGACCAAGGATCGCGCCAAGATTGCCATTTCTGTAGACGTTCGGGATGGGCGATCGCATAACCAATTCGCAATCCCGGCAGACTGTAAAACTTAGTTAGCGATCGCAGAATCACCAAATTCGGATGTTCTGGGACTACATCTATCAAGCTTTGCTGCTGATTTGGCTCTAGAAAGTCCATGAACGCTTCGTCCACTACGACTAAAGCAAATTTCTCTAGATAAGGCAAAATTGCGTCCTGTGCCCAAATAAACCCCGTAGGATTGTGAGGGTTATTGAGCAGTATTCCTGAGGATTGGGTAACGAGTGGTGAAAGGGAAGACAGCAGAGAGGGGAAATTACATACCCAAATATTCTTGTCTTCCCCTATTCCTCGTTTCTCCTGGGTAGGTGCGATATCAGGATTGAGCAGAGGAAACTCCAACACTTTAGCGTCGTATGCCGCTAGCGATCGCTTGTAATCGCCAAAGGCTGGAGTTATTAACACAGTGGAATGCAGTGTAGCTAGTTCCCTACCAGCCAAAGTCAATAATTCTGCCGAACCGTTACCCGGCAAAATCCACTCCGTTGGTAGGTGATGAAACTCACTCAGCACCTGCTTCAGGTGGCGATAGTCAGGATCGGGATAGTGCCGTAAATTACCCAATTGGCTAGCGATCGCCGCCAAAACACTACTAGGTGGTCCCAGGGGGCTAATACTGGCGGAGAAATCCACAATCGACTCACTCGGACATCCGGCGATCGCCGATGCCCAAGCTAAATTACCACCGTGTGCAGGATGCTGCATCAAAAAATAGTTCCCAGAAAAACTAGATTCTAAGCTTTTGGGGGTGCTACCCGTTCTCTAAACTGCTTACCCGCAGAGAAGGCAGGAACCTTAGTTGCAGGAATTTCCATTTTTTCATTGGTTTTGGGGTTGCGCCCTTCCCGGGCTTTACGTTCCCGTGATTCAAAGGAACCAAAACCGACTAGTGTCACCTTGTCACCAGAAGAAACCGCTTCAACTATTGTTTCTAAAGCCGCAGTTAATACCGCATCAGCTTGTTTTTTAGTTACACTCGCCTTTTCTGCTACTGCATCAACTAATTCACCTTTATTCATGTCAAACTCCTTAAGTTTTATTTTTGAGATTGTGTACAGATGCACCCTAAGGTATCACTACTTAAATCCCTGTTTAGAGATTTACCAAAATCGCCTTTGAAAGTACTTATGCTTAAAAACGCTGCAACTCCCATCGGTTCGACTTTTCAATGAATCATTCTAAAGTGTCTGAGCCAGAAGTGAACAGGTGAAACCATTAATTTATATAGATTTGGGCATTTTTTTTGTTAAAAAGGGCATTGTTACACTAAAAACCTGCCTTTTGGTAGGGAAAAATACTTAGTGAAAACCCCCGTCATGGGGAATACATGATTGGGTAATGGGTGATGGGAAAAAGCTTATTCTCTATCCTCTATCGCCTATTTCCTATTCTCTATTCCCTAAAAATACATCTACCATTACTTCCTACTGATGCATAAAAGTCATAGATTTTTACTCACAGCCCTGATTACGTTAATTTTCGTAACAAGTAACCTGTTTTCTCCTCTTTCCACAGTTGCTACCTCTGTAGGTAAGGAAACCCTGACAATGCTGACTTCCCCTGACTACCCACCCTTTGAGTATTACGACACAACGGGGGGAGAAAGAAAAATTGTTGGCTTTGATATCGATATTGCCAATTACATTGCCAAGGAACTAGGGGTTAAGCTCCAAATCATGGAATCGGACTTTAGCGGTTTAATTCCAGCGCTACAAGCGAATCGTGCCGATTTTGTCATGGCAAGTATGAATCCGACTCCAGAGCGGCAGAGCAATGTGGATTTTTCAGTGATTTATTACGAGGGTAAAAATACAATCGTTTCTGCCAAAAACAGTAAAATCACCAGCTTGGAAAATCTGGCAGGGAAAACGGTGGGGGTGCAACTAGGAACTACCCAGGAGCAGAAAGTTAAAAAGTTGGCAGAAAAAATCCCAGGAATGCAAGTAAAGCTACTGGGTAAAGCGCCGGATATGATTCAAGAAATTAAGGCTAGACGGATTGATGCCGCGATTTTAGGAGATTCCGTTGCCAATGGTTTTACCCAATCCAATCCTGAGCTAGAGTTTCATATTTTACCGAGTGATGAGCCTGGTGGTGGTTCGGCGATCGCCTTTCCCAAAGGTTCTAATCTTGTCAAACCCTTCAACCAAGTCTTACAAAAAATGCTGGATGGGGGAGAAATCACCAAACTGGAAAAGAAATGGTTTTCTCTGAGTATTCCCACCACCACCCAACCCGTGAAAAAGGGCTTAAATATTGACTTAACCCGAATTATTCCTGATATACCCTTTATCCTTCAGGGTATTCCCGTTAGTTTGATGTTTACCCTGTTATCCCTGGTTCTGGGCTTAATCTGGGGTACAGCCCTATCATTGTGTAAAATCACAGACATCAAGCCCTTAAGGTGGTTTGCCAACGCTTATACATCGGTATTTCGTGGTACACCCATGCTCTTACAGTTAGCTTTGGTTTATTACGCTACACCCCAGTTAACCGGGTATGATATTTCCGCTTTGCAAGCTGGTGTATTCACTTTTACCTTGAATTCTGGCGCATATATGTCAGAAACCATTAGAGGAGGTATCCAAGCTGTAGATAAAGGGCAAGCAGAAGCCGCACTTTCCATGGGTATTCCCTATGGTTTGATGATGTGGGATGTGATTTTGCCCCAAGCTTTGAAAAATATTCTCCCTGCTTTGGTAAATGAAACCATTGGTTTATTGAAAGATTCGGCTTTGGTTTCTACCGTGGGAGTTGTAGAAATTCTCCGTAGTGCCCAAATTGTCGGTTCAAATAAGTATATTTACTTTGAGCCGTTATTATTTGCTGGACTAATTTATTACGTTTTAGTCATGGCTTTAACTTTCACCGCCTCAACTTTGGAAAAAAGATTACGTAAAAGTGAGTAGTAATAAATACTCAAAATATAAACTTTTCTCAAAAGTCCAGATCTAACCATCACCTATTTTCCCCTTATCAATTACCCATGAACAACGTAGTTATTCGTACAGACAATCTCTGTAAATCCTTCGGGAGTCTGGATGTGCTCAAAGAGATTTCCACGGAAATTTATCAGGGTGAAGTTGTAGCAATCCTTGGTCCGAGCGGCTCCGGTAAATCGACTTTTCTGCGGTGTATGAATTTACTAGAGCGTCCGACAAAAGGCAAAGTATACTTCAATACCCAAGATATTACCCAGCCCCAGGTGAATATTTCCCAGATTCGTCAGCACCTAGTTATGGTGTTTCAGCACTTTAATCTGTTTCCCCACATGACGGTGTTACAAAATGTTACCTATGCGCCGATAAAAGTCAAAGGGGTGCAGAAAGAAAAAGCTTGGCAACGAGGGATGGAATTATTAGACAAGGTGGGTTTAGGCGAAAAAGCTGATGTTTTTCCAGCCAAATTATCAGGAGGGCAAAAACAACGGGTAGCGATCGCCCGTGCCTTGGCAATGGAACCAGAAATGATATTATTCGATGAGCCAACCTCTGCTCTGGATCCAGAAATGGTGAAAGAAGTTTTAATGGTAATGAAAGAATTAGCCCAGACAGGAATCACCATGGCGATCGTCACCCATGAAATGGGATTTGCGCGGGAAGTCGCCAGTCGGATTATGTTCCTAGATCAAGGTAGGCTAGCAGAAGATAGCACCCCCAAGGAATTTTTCCATCATCCTCGTAGCGATCGCGCTCAACAGTTTTTAGAAAAGATGCTGTAGGAAAAGACTTTTTCCCTGGCGATCGCAAAAACTTTATCTGATTATCACTACCAACGGGAATTATTTTGGTAGAATTACGGAAAGCAAACATGATTGTTTGCTCCTCACACCACACCGAACTCTCTTGTGATACAAAAGCAAGGGAGTTTTTCTTATTCAGAATTTTGAGTACCTAACTCTGCCAAAAATCCGTGACATCGTACCCTAAATCCGTCAACATTTGTCGCAGTAGGGGCAAACTCAAACCAATGACATTACTGTGGCATCCATCGATTTTTTCGACAAATAACCCCCCTTTCCCTTCCAGAGCAAAACATCCGGCACATTTTAGGGGTTCAGCAGTGGCAACGTAGGCAGAAATGGCGCGATCGCTCATGGGAGCAAAATAAACCCTAGTAACTTGACACTTGACTAAGACTTGATTTTTGCGATTATCAATCAATGCATGACCAGTATACAAGTCCCCATAATGACCTTGCATAATTTGCCAGCGTTGTTTTGCTTCCTCTGGATTTTCTGGTTTCCCATAAATTTCACCATTAACTGCCAAAACAGAATCACAACCCAAGATTAAATCATCAGGAAATTGTGAACAGACAGTTTCTGCTTTTTTCTGTGCCAAAACCTGCACTAATTCCCCAGCATCAATAAGTGTGATTTGCGACTCATCAAAATCACTGACACAAACTACTGGTTCAATCCCCGCAGTTTGCAACAATCGACGACGAGCAGGAGAAGCAGAAGCAAGAACAAATTTTGGAATACTCATGCTACTGATGTGTAATTCGTAATACTCAATTTCCCAACACTGATACTTTAGTAAACTGCAAAGGAATCAATAGTCTCTTCAAGCATCGATTTGACTTTTTGCCAGCGTCGCTCAGAAACCGAAGCATTAAAAGTAAACAATTTACCCCGACTAACAGCAACACTAGCCAGGTTGTGACGTTGTTTATTATTAGGTAGGGTGACTAAATACTCTAACAGGTAATAGTTTTTGCCCTTCACTTCCCTTTGTTCTGCATTTACCAGTTCTGCTTTTCTTCCAGAACCTTCAGGAGCTAGAGCATTATTACCTAATTTATATCCGACTTCGCCCGGTGTTCCCAATTCTGCTAAGGTTTTTCCCTTGGGAACTGGACTAATCACAACAGAAATATTTTCTGTAGTTTCAATAATGTCATGAAAAACAACATCTGGACCATTAGCTACTTTAACTTGTACCCAACCATTGGGATAGAGAAATTGATAGCCATCGTTGGTATCTACAAAACTTTTCAGTGCAGCTGCATTTGCTACGCCAGAATTACTGCAACTGAAGGATAGCACTAATAAAATAATTACTGTAATTCGTTTCCACATTTTTCTGATTCTACTGGAAGCAATAGCCCGTTTACCGTTCTTAATTCTCCCACGGATGCTGAACAACTGAAGATATTACTCTGGGGAAATGGGGAAAGAATCGCGGAAAACAAGAGTAGCAGTTTGTCACGGAAGTTGTAACTGGTAAAAATGTGTGATGGGAGCGTCTAGCTAACTGATTTGAGAAAGCAGGCAGGATGCCCGTAATACCCCACATCCATCAAAATAAAATTGACGGGGTAGTTGTCTGTCAAATTTGAATTGGGGGACAAGGGGGACAAGGAAGACAAGGAAGACAAGGGGGACAAGGGGGATAAGGGGGATAAGGAAGACAAGGGGGACAAGGGGGATAAGGAAGACAAGGGGGACAAGGGAGAGATATTCCTCAAATTAACCTTGACAGTATAGTAGTTGTCCAGTAAGGAAACTGTAACTGGCAAATAAATCTACCTACTCATTACTCCTTACTTAAATACTATTTATTACTTTGCTCCCAGAGGAAATTATCTAAGTATGCTACATCCATACATAGGTTATGGTGTACCCAATCAATTACAGCTAAGGAAAATCTGAAAGATTCAGAAATTCTTGGGTTGTAGCCTGTAAGTATAATTTCCCACAATCAGTAATCGAGGAAAAATCAATGCCTTTAAAAAATTATGGTGTGCTTAAATGTCGAGGTGTCGATCGCAAACTCGGTGAGGGTCCAACCCCCCATTACCAAGTGTTGGTGAGTGATAACAATCTGCAACACCGGATTGCGATTAACGTTAAGTCTAAAGAGAGTCCCTCAGAGCTTTTGTATTACATCGATAGTAAATTTGACCATCCAATTCTCAAAGGGTTGGTGGAATTAGATTATGGTTTTCACGAAATCAATCGGCAACCAGGTGGACTAGCGATAGACTTAATTCGTGGCAATTTACTTGATGTTTCCCAGATGAAACCCTTGCCTCACAATGTCCCTGGACCAGACAATGACTTAAATGAATTAATTGATTTATATATTGGGCGATCGCTCAATAGTGATGCAACTATCTACGCTTTTGGAGAAAAATGGGGACCAGAAAACGATGTCAAAGATAAATATTTTGGCTTCCTTCCTGGTAACGGGATTCATGACATCCACATGAACCAGGGTAATGTTGATAGATTTCAGAAAGATGATGGTGTATGGCAAGATGGTGGACTGATAATTCATTACCCTTCTCGTAATCAGTGGGTGGGTATCTTCCTAGCTTTCCAATCTCAAACCTTCCACACCGACGATACTACAGGTCATCGACTAGATGATATCGCAGTCACACCAACCGCAGCTGCAATGAGAATTGTCGCTGCTGCCATTAACCCCCTCGGTGACGATTCTGGTAAAGAAACTGTCATTTTAATTAACTCCTCACCCGAAGTAATTAATCTGACAAACTGGTCACTAGCAGATAAACTCAAGCAAAAATATCGTCTTCAAGGAACCATTAATCCTGGAGAAACCCTCAAAGTGCAAATCCCCCAAAAGACAATACAGTTAGATAATCAAGGGGGTATCATTACACTCTTAAATGATAAAGGCATCAAAATTGACGGTGTTTCCTACACTAAAGAAGATGCCCAAAAACAAGGGTGGATGGTAATTTTTTAACAAATCAGGGTAAAAATATGGTGCCACAAGGGTCTGCCTTTTACCCACAAAAATTCAGAGTTCAAGCGCAAAATATCTTGACAGATATCCACTAATCTGCACGTAATACAACTAAAGTCATATCATCGGTGTTTTGTTTATCTGCACCGATGAATTTTTGTAATTTCTCAAATAAATATTCTAAAATTTCTTGGGGATGCTGATAGGAAGAGCAAGCAAAATTCAAAGATTCCATTAAATTTTCTTCCTCGAAGCGAGAACCGCTAGGAGAGGCAGCATCAGTCAAGCCATCAGTATAATAAATAATTGTATCCCCAGGTTCTAAAATTACCTGGTCATCTTCATATTGACTATTAGCATCTAATCCAATCAAAACTCCCAAAGTATCCAAACGGGTGACTTTTTTGCTGGCAGCGTGCCACCACAGAGGAGGATTATGTGCTGCATTGCTGTAAGATAATACCCGTGTTTTTGGGTCATATTCTGAATAGAATAAGGTGACAAAACGATTAGAATTTTCTAAATCGGCATACATAACCCGATTCAAATTTTGTAAAATTCTGGCTGGGGGATGACCGTGTAACACTTCACCCCGTAGCATTCCTCGCATCATGGTCATAATTAAGCCAGCAGGAACACCTTTACCCATAACATCACCAATCACTAAAGCCCAACTTTCTGCCTCAGTGTTATCCTGTTTCAGAAGTTGAATTTGATTTTGGTTAGTAGGGATAAAGTCATAATAATCACCACCCACCCGGTTAGCTGGTTTACATCTTGCAGCTAAAGATACTCCAGGAATTGTCGGACATTGACGCGGTAAAAGTCGGCGTTGAATTTCGGCACCAATTTCTAATTCTTGATCTAAGCGTTCTTTTTTCTTTAATTCAACGGCTAATTCATCGTTTTCAATGGCGACAGCAGTCTGATCAGCAACTAATCGAACTAGCTTTTGTCTAGTTTCAGTCCAACTATATTCTGCATCTCGACTCAGAACATATAGCCAACCTCGTTCAATATGTTTAACTAAAATTGCTGTACCAAATATTTGAATATCGGCTCCTAGACAGCGTTGCATCGGGTCATCTAACACCCCAGTCGAATTATTGACTGATGAGGTATTGGGAATAAAAGTAATTTGACTACTGGCGATTTCTAAGGCTTTGCGAATATTTTTCCGTTGGCGACTATCTTGCCAGTGGAGTTGTTCGAGTCTGATTTGACCATTGGGTTTATAGAGAAATAATGCGCTACCATCTGCATCTGTGACTCTAGTTGCCATGAGGGGAATCAGTTCTAGAAATTGATTTAAATTATTGAAGCTTCTGAGGGCAAAACCTAAAGAACTGAGTAAGTCTTGAATTTTATTTTGCTCACGGTGCAACCTTGCCACAAGCTCTTTTAATGCGACAACTGGGGTGACATCCGTTGCAGCACTACTGTTGTTATCAGGGGGTTCGTAAGGCAGTTTTGGCACAGGTTCTGCTAATATTACACTTGATTTTAGTCAAAGAATTTTTTTACCATTATTCCTGCTTTAACTTAGCTCAACCATATTGAAATAAGGTCTACTAATTTAGCAAGAGTAGAAAGACGTAGCCTAGAGAATCTAAAGTATTTCGTTTTCTGAAATCAGGAAAATAATTTTTACAATCATAAGTATGGGCAATCAATTCACGACTATGGCTAAATATAGGTATAACTTTACATGAAAATTCAGCGTAGTTTATCGATGAATATTGATTGATTCATGGATATTCAGGCTGGAAATAAAGCAAATAAATTATCTTTTGGACTTGACTGTAACAAGATTGGGAATTTTGTCCTCTGGGAATTATGCCTAGGGGCATTTCTATATAGGAATGTTGGCATTAGTATAACTAATGTTTTTTGAATGTTGAGAAGAATACCTAGAAAAAATCCACTCATACATAGAGACTTTTAGTAGTATTAGTAACTAGCAAAAGATTTTCGGTGATGCACTTTTTTGCATATTTTTACAGTTGTTGAGCAGGCTTGATCTGCGGATTTGGGGGGTTTTGGGTGGTGTATACCTCGGATAAATTACTATTTTGCTGCAATATTGTACCTTCTGAGGGTGCAAAAAAATCATTTCTCGGAAAAGTTTGATGAAAAATTTGATGCCAAGGTTGGGGTAATCACATGAAAAGACGTTCCCTAGGGAACGTCTCTGACTGAAAAATGGGTAAAGAGAAAAGACGAACAGAAGCTAGGACGCATTTAATTTGTGTGACAAAGACATCCTACCCGCACTAGTAGGGCGGAAATCAGGAATTTTAGCCACTCAAAAGAGCTTCCACAAATTCGTAGCTGGAGAAGGGGCGTAAATCTTCAATTCCCTCACCTGCACCAATAAAACGAATGGGTAAACCCAATTGTTGAACAACTGCTAGGGCAATACCACCTTTGGCACTACCATCTAATTTAGTGAGAACAACACCTGTGAGGTTGGCAGCTTCGGCGAAGACTTGAGCTTGACGTAAGCCATTTTGTCCGAGGGTGGAATCGAGAACTAGAAGTGATTCAATTTTGGCATCTGGGGCTTTTTTGTCGATAATTCGCCGTACTTTGGTGAGTTCTTCCATGAGGTTTTTCTTGTTTTGTAGCCTACCGGCGGTATCTACAAGGAGTAGCTCCGTTTGTCGGGAATTGGCGGCGGCGATCGCGTCAAAAACAACGGCTGCGGGGTCAGTATTTTTACCGGGATTGGCAATAACTTCGACTCCGCTTCTGCTTCCCCATACTTTCACCTGTTCTACCGCAGCAGCTCTAAAGGTATCTGCCGCACCGATTAAGCATTTGTAACCGGATTTTTGGGCTAAATGGGCAAGTTTTCCGATGGTTGTGGTTTTACCTGCACCATTGACTCCGGTAATTAACCAAATATTTAAGTTGTCTTTGTCTGGAGCAAATTGACGAGCATTTTCTAGGGGTGCGTCTAACATCTGCCGGAGAATGGTTTTGAGATAGGCGATCGCCGCATCTGGAGGTAAAATTTCCTCTCGCATTTTTTGCTGTAACGCCGCAATCACATAGTCTGTAGCTTCTACACCCACATCTGCTTGTAATAATAAAGCTTCAATTTCGGCGACCGCATCTTGATTTAGGGGACCTTGACCAACTATTGCTTTGAGTTGGTTGAGAATATTTCGTCGAGTTTTGTCTAAACCTTGACGGAGTTTTTTCAGCCAGGTAATTTCTTCTATGGATATATCTTCTGCCCGTCGTCCCTGGGCAGCTAAAACTTCTGCTGACCAAATAAACCCATCATCAAATATGACATCGGGGGTGGCAACTGGGTCTGTTTTGGTCTCAGTTAGGGTAACTTCTGGTTCTGATACATCAATGGCATTAGCCATCAAACGCTCCTGCTTGGCTTGGCGTTCGGCTGCTGCTCGTTCTATCAGGGATGGGACAACAGTTGGAGTAACGGGTGCTTCTGTGTTGATTTCCGGGCTGCTGGTTGTGTCTTCTACAACCTCATTTGTTGCCTGTGGCTCTGTAACAGTTTCTTCTGGAGTTGTGTTTGTAACTGTGTCTTCTGCAAATACCTCTTTATCTTCTGTAATTGCCTCTGTTACTTCTGAGGTTTCAACAGGAGATTCAGTACTTTCTAAAACTTCTTCTGTACTTATAGTCTGTTGTTTGTCTTGAATATTTTTATAGGCAGCTTTAGCAAATGCTAATAAATCAGTGGCAACCTCTGGTTCTGCGGGAGAAGTAGCAGCAGTGTCTGTGGTTGCCTCAGTGGTGGAAGTTTCCTCTTGGGGTTGTTGAGGTGTATCAGAAGTGTCATCATTTTGACGACGGAACCAGTTAAAAACCATTGCAGCTAGTAGTATGAGTTGTGATTTATCTCCACACTACCAACTAAATCGGCTCGGTCAAACAATTTGAGACTGTTGAATGTGAGATTTTTGCTTAGGGAAGGGATGACTTGTTGCAGAATGAGGGAAAACAGTTAGGGAGTAATGAGTAGGGAGTAATGAGCAATGAGAGGCTATTCAAAATCAACGAAACCATTACACTGTATTCATTTTGAATTCTGCATAGCGGATTCTAGGCTGTTTGCTTTTGTTCTGTCACCTTTCTCAGCACACCATTGATAAATCGATGACCGTCTTCACCACTGTAGCGTTTAGCTAATTCTATTGCCTCATCAATAGCTACACGGTCGGGAACATCCAGAAATAACATTTCTCCTACGGCAATTCGCAGAATATCCCGGTCAATTTGTGCTAAACGGGTAACTTGCCAATCGACTAAAGCTGTGGAGATGCGTTCATCTATAACTTGACGTTCTTCACTGACGGTGATAACTATTTGAATCGCATATCTACTAACTTCCTTATCTTGATTAGCCAGTTGAATTAATTCAGGAAATTCCACTGCTGCACCAAGTTGATTGATGGCAATTTGTGTGTATGAGATTGCCTCTTTGACCATGGTTCTGGATGTATCCAAATCACTGGCACGAGTTTGACTACTGAGGAGGCGATCGTTACTACGTTGCAGCTCGGAAGAGGCGTTATCTAGGGTATCTTGGACTTCCAGGGTTAAAGTTCGGACTGCGGCAAGTACTAACTTGGGTAGTTGTTCTGGAGTTAATTTTTTGGGATTAGTTGGCAGTTGTGAAAGGCTTAATAATGCCAATTCACGAGAGATTTGGCGGGGTTTCCGAGATCGCATAGGTGTGCCTGTGTATGGGGAGTAATTTACCAAGACTAACAAAGTTAGTTCACATTATCATGGATAAGGCTGCTTATTAAAACAAAGCTAAATTTACGATAGAAGCAGCAAAAATTCACTTTACCCTTTTCCGTGGATAATTGCTCACAAACCGGAAAAGTTATTTATTTAGTTAACTGAATCGCCGTAAGTCCCCCACTGAATTCTGAGTACAGAATTCAGTGGGGGGATATAAGGCGGGCTGTGACGATTGCGTCTTTTCCCTTATCAACCGTAGGTAGATAAGGGAAAAGATGTATTTTAGCGAAGCGGCGCGTTAGCGCGGAGTAGCCAAATATTTTCTGGATTTACTTTACTGGTAACTGTAGATAGCAGTAAGATATGTAAATCAAGGAGGTGATGTTGAGTGCTGCATAAAGCTGTTCAAGTTCGCTTATACCCATCAAAAGAGCAAGAAACACTATTGGCACAGGCATTTGGATGCTCTCGCTGGTGGTGGAATTATGCTCTAAACAAATCAATCGAGACTTACAAAGAAACGGGTAAAGGACTGGGGCAATCAGCACTCAATGCACTTTTACCCAAGCTCAAAAAAGCAGAGGATACCAAGTGGCTGGCTGATTGTTATAGCCAAGTTTTGCAAGCCACAACTCTCAATCTAACCACTGCGTATAAGAACTTTTTTGATAAGCGTGCGGGGTTTCCTAGATTCAAATCTAAGCACGGCAAGCAGTCGATTCAATACCCACAAAACGTCAAAATTGTGGATGGTAATGTCAAACTTCCCGGTAATATTGGAGTTGTCAAAGCCAAGATACATCGACTAATTGAAGGAAAAATCAAAACTGTCACTTTAAGCAAAACTCCGTCAGGAAAGTACTTCGCGTCTATCCTGACTGAAGTGGATGGCAATGCTCCCGCGATGGCAGAAGGCAAGATTTACGGCGTTGACTTAGGGCTAAAACATTTTGCTGTTGTCACCGATGGCGAAAAGGTTTCTAAATACGACAACCCAAGACATATTGCCAAGCATGAATGCAATTTGAAGCGAAAGCAGAAAAAATTAGCGCGTAAACACAAGGGGAGTAATTCAAGAAATAGATATAGAAAAGTTGTTGCCAAAGTGTACGAACGAGTAAGCAATTCGCGGCAAGATTTTTTACATAAACTTAGTTATAAGTTGGTCAGCGATAGCCAAGCTGTCATAGTAGAGAATCTTCATGTCAAGGGCATGGTTCGCAACCGTAATTTGGCAAAAGCAATATCTGATTGTGGGTGGGGAACATTCACCAACTTCTTAGCCTATAAGCTAGAACGCAAATGCGCAAAGTTGGTTGAAATTGACAGATGGTTCCCTAGTTCCAAGCTCTGCTCTAATTGTTTCCATCAAGTCCGCGAGATGTCACTGGATGTCCGTGAGTGGACTTGTCCCCACTGCGGTACCCACCATGACCGGGATGGAAACGCAGCGATAAATATTAGAGCAGAGGGAATCAGAATGCTAAAGGCGGAAGGTTCAGCCGTCTCTGCTGTAGGAGGGGAGGTAAGACCAAAGATGGGGCGAAAGTCTCACCTGCGGCACTCCCCCGTGATTACAGAAGCCTACACTGTACCGTCAGGTCAGTGTGGGTAGTTCACGTCATTAGTTTATCGGTAAATATCAGGTTTTGGGAAATATGAAGATTGTGGCGATCGAACGACCTTCCGCTACGCGAGTGCTGAAGTCATACCAAGAAAAAAATACCCCAGGAATTTGGGATATTTTCTGTTTATAAGTCCCTTTTTATACTCAAAATTCCGATTAGCCAAAAGGCAAGGTAGAGTATGGAAACTGTAAATTAATAGGGATATTCCTAGGAATCGGTGGTTTTCTCTGGTTCTGATTTTTCTGGCTTGAGGAGAGGGAAGGCGATCGCGTCTCGAATACTGGCACAGTCTGTTAACAACATGACTAACCTATCGATGCCAATACCTAAACCTCCCGTGGGGGGCATTCCGTATTCCAGGGCGGTGAGGAAGTCTTCATCGACACCTTGAGCTTCTAAGTCTCCGGCGGCTTTGCGTTCGGCTTGGGCTTCTAAACGTTGCCTTTGGTCGATGGGATCGGTAAGCTCGGAGAAGCTATTGGCGGTTTCTCTACCAACGACGAACAACTCAAACCTTTCTACTAAACCCGGTTGGGAACGGTGGGGTTTGGCAAGGGGTGAAATTTCTACGGGGTAGTCAATGACGAAGGTTGGCTGGATGAGTGTGGTTTCGACTTTCTCTTCAAAAGCTAAATTCAGTAATTTGCCAATTGATGGGCATTCTGCCGCACCAGCAATTTCCGCAGCTTGACAAGCAGCCTTTGCCTCATCCACCGTTGCAAAGCTGGTAAAATCAATACCTGTAGCCTCTTTCACCAAATCATGCATGGTGACACGTCGCCAGGGTGGGGTTAAATCTACCTCTTGCCCTTGGTAGTTAATTTTCAGTGTGCCTAATACTTCCTGGGCTACGGTGGTAATAATACCCTCCGTCAGTGCCATCATGTCGTGGTAGTCGGCGTATGCTTGATAAACTTCGATGGAGGTAAATTCGGGGTTATGGCGGGTAGAAACTCCCTCATTCCGAAAAATTCGCCCCAATTCAAAGACTTTTTCAAAGCCACCGACAATCAACCGTTTGAGATGAAGTTCCGTAGCAATCCGTAGGTATAACTCGATTTCTAAGGTATTGTGGTAGGTGATAAAGGGGCGAGCATCGGCACCTCCTGCCTCTGATTGTAAAACTGGGGTTTCAATTTCAATAAATCCCCGTTCATCTAGGTAACGTCGGATACCGGCAGTAATTTGAGCGCGACGACGAAAAGTCTGTCTAACTTCGGGATTGACGATTAAATCTACGTATCTTTGGCGGTAGCGTTTGGCAATATCTGTTAATCCATGCCATTTATCAGGTAAGGGCAACAGTGATTTGGTAAGAATCGCATATTCCCGTACATGAATGGATAATTCACCCTTTTGAGTTCGTTTAATAGTTCCTTTAACACCGAGGATATCGCCAACATCCACGAGTTTCTCCAATTGTTTGAAGGCATTTTCTAGGATAGATGCCATACCTTCATCAATGGTTTTTTTATCTAAATAAAGTTGAATTTTAGCAGTTTCATCTTCTAGGGTGCAGAAAGCCAATTTTCCCATGAAACGACGCGCCATCACACGTCCGGCGATCGCCACTTCTAAATCTACTTCTTCACCGCTCGGCAAGTCAGCGAATTTCGCTTGTAATTCAGCTGCGTGGTGGGTAGCATCCCAACGATAGGCGTAGGGATTCATTCCTAATTGTCTCAGTTGCTCGACTTTTTCTAATCGCGTGGCGCGGATATCTTCTTCCGACATGATTAACGAACTTGATTCAGGGCAAGAATTAATTATAGATGCTGTCTCAAGCTCTAGACTCATTTATCTTGGGGGTTTTTCTGGGGTAATGGGTTTCTCATCCACCAGGCGATCGCCTATCTTATTCAATTCCTGGAGAAGAATCATCAGATGAAAGTGTTTCATCTCAATTTTTACATCTCTTTATGAAACCCAAGAGGCTGTAGGGGTGGGTTTACTAGTATCTTGTGAATAATTGAAGCATATTTGTCAACCCGCTCTTACCATTTGGATAGAATAATTAAAATATTTGTATAGCGTTTCCCAGTCAGATGAAATACACCCCACCCGCGCTATCGCGCACCCTCCCCTTACCAAGGGGAGGGTTGGGGAGGGGTAATTTTGTATCTCACCAGAATGAGAAAGGCTACATCACACAGATAATATCAAACATGACCAAAAAAGTTTTAATACTTGGTGGCAGGGGGCGTATTGGTTATAGTGTAGCCTTAGATATTGCTAAGTATACCCAAGCAGAAATTACAATTACGGGGCGAACATCTCGGGAAAATTATCAAGATGTTGCTCTGCAATATTTAACCCTTGATTTGGCTGAAACGGAAAAATTACGAGAGATAATTCCGGAATATAATTTAGTAGTTCACTGTGCTGGACCTTTTCATTTACGTGATACTCAAGTATTAGAATTATGTATTGACAATGGGGTGAATTATATTGATATTAGTGACCATCGTTCTTACACTATTAAAGCTTTAAAATTAAATGAAAAAGCACTGAATGCCGGGATTATTGCAGTTGTGAATACAGGCATTTTTCCAGGTATTTCTAATAGTATGGTACGCCAATGTATCGAGAAGTTAGATATAGCTGAAAAAATTCATTTAAGTTATGTGGTGGCAGGTTCCGGTGGTGCGGGAATAACTGTGATGCGTACCACTTTCCTGGGCTTACAACATCCCTTTGATGCTTGGATTAATGGCGCATGGCAGCAAGTTAAACCCTATACAGCTAGGGAAAATATCAACTTTCCTGCTCCCTATGGTCAAAGCGGGGTTTATTGGTATGATATGCCAGAAGCATTTACCTTACCCCAAGCATTTCCAACTGTGAAAACGGTGATTACTAAGTTTGGTTCTATTCCTGATTTTTACAATCATCTGACTTGGATTGCTGCCCATCTTTTTCCAAAATTTTGGATCCAAAGTTCCTATGGTATTGAGTTTCTTTCCCAGGTGAGTCACCTGATGACAGATGTCACCGATAGACTTACTGGTGTAGGTGTAGCTGTAAGGGTGGAGGTTTCTGGAATCAAAGATGAGCAAACATCTGTGGCTACTTCTAACTTATTCCATGAAAATACTGCCGTTGCTGCTGGTTGCGGTACGGGTAGTATTGCTCAACTCATTTTAGAAGATAAATTGACACAGCCAGGTGTTTTGACTGTGGAAGAGGCATTAAGTAACCATTTGTTTGAGCAGGTAATGGCACAAAGAGAAATAGTTATTATGCCCACAAATTAATTGTACTTTTGGGGGAGTGTTAAATAGGTTTTGAAACCTGCCACAGATTCTTGTAACTCCTGACTAATGTCTACAGTTTGATTTAAAGATTGGGAAATTTCTTGGGATAGGTGACTATTCACATCTAAAGCATGAGATATATTTTCGATTGCATTGATTAAATCTTCTGATATTGTCAGTTTATATGTTGTAGATTGGGAAATATTTTGTACCAATTCATGAACTTGTTGGGAAACTTGTAACATTTGATTAAGTTTCTGCTTCGTTATTTCTAAGTTATGGGAACTTTCTATGACTTGTATGGTTCCCGATTCCATTGATTTGATAGTTAACTGAGCATCTTTTTGAATATTTTCGATAATTTTCTCAATTTCTTGGGTGGCTTCAGTACAATGAGTTGCAAGTTCTCCAACTTCTTCGGCAACGATGGCAAAATTTTGCTCCTCTTTACCTTCCCGTGCTATTTCTAATCCTGCATTTACTGCTAACAGGTTGCTTTGCATAGCAATTTGGTTAATCAAAAAGATAATGCGAGAAAGTTGCTGAGAAGATTCTCCTAAACGTTTGATTTTCTTCGCCATATCATCAATGTTTGTGCGAAGATTTCGGAGATTTTGGAGATTCATTTCTATGGCAACTTCGTTTTCCTGAGCAGCATCTACTATGGTGTAACTTTCTGTTGCAGATTGTTGGGTACTTTCTAGTAAATCTTTGAGGTTGACAGTGAATTGTTCCACATGGCTTAGTGTTTGCTTGATTTCTGCTGATTGTTGCAGATTGGTATCAGCAAATTGACTCATTGCCGTATCATTGTCAACGATCGCGCTATTAACTTGCTGTGCAGAAACTTGTATTTTGGTGGCGATCGCCCGTAAATTACTGATGGTGTTGTTGATATATTCACCCACAAAACTCATTTCCCCAGGAATTACATCTGTTTGCACAGTCAGATCACCTTGGGATAAATGCTCAATATCTTGTAATATCTTTTCAATTTGCTGATATATTGTGGCTTGCTGCAAGGATTTCTCTTGGGAAATAGACTCTACCTGGGAGGAAACTTGCTGGATTTGTTCTTGCAGGGCAGCTTTTTCTAATGCATAGGCAATCGGTACTGCAACTTGCTTCAAAAAATTGATTTCGACTTCTTGCCAATTGCGTGGTGTCGAACATTGATGGGCAATTAGTAAGCCATACAACTGATTATTAATTACAATTGGTGCAACTAAATTTGCTTTGATGCCAAATCTTTTTAACAGATTTAGATGACATTCTGTTAAGTTCGCTGTCTCCACGTTATCGATATTTAAAACAGTACCCTGTTGATATTTGTGTATAGATTTCTGGGTAAAGCATGAATCATTAATTTCTGCACCAATTGCCACAGGAAATTCTACTGCCACTGATTCTGCAACTACCCTGCCTTCCCAGGATGGATTAAATTGATAGACAATAACTCTATCGGTTTTTAAGGCATCACGGATACGATTCACTGCCGTATTTAAAATATACTGTGTATTTAAAGAGCTACGGCAACGGATATTGATTTCATTGACAAGTTGTGTCAGATATGACTCATTTTGCTGGCTATGAGATTGGGAAACTATACTGTCAGCCATGGCATTAAAACTAACTGCAATTTGCCCAATTTCATCGATGGCAAATACATCAGCTCGTACAGTGCGATCGCCAGTAGCAAAACTTTGAGCTTTCAGCCTTAAATTTTGGATAGGTGTAATGATAGAACGTCGTAAAACATATGCACCCATTAAGATAATAATAACTGCAATGTAAACACTTAATAACTCTAACCAAAAACTTTGACCAAGTAATTGATTGAGAGTGGTTTGTGGTGTTCCCCGCACCAAAATTCCCACGGGAGCATCTCCAAAAATACTTAACTGCTCATCTTCCGTTTCAATGATTTTATTGGGAACTGCTTTTGCCGCGATCGCATAGGTTTGCTGACCAATTTTTAACTTTCCAGCCACCGGTTTCCCATCTGTTACCGTTGCTGCTCTTAATAATGCTATCCCTTCTGGGGGCAAAGCGACATCTGTTTCTGCTTGATTAATATTCTGAGATGCACCTTGATATAGGGAAGTAACTAAGCTTAATTCTCCCGTTGGCTTACGTAAATAAATCGCACTATAACCTCCCCCAGTTGCCTTTAAAGTTGCCTTGGTAATAGGAATTTTACCGTTAACAATATCTCCAGAAACTAAAGCCCCAATGACATTTCTTGTTTGTAAATCTCTGACTGGTGTCACAGTATAACGAATCAAGAAATCTTGACGATTCACACCATTAGGTAAAGGAGGAGCCTCTCTTAATATTTCCGAAGATTTGACAATACTGTTAACTTTAATTTGACGCGGATAATTAAAGACTTCTTGCACCAAGTTATCGGGATTAAAAATTTCACCCGTTCTATCCGCATTGGCATTAACAATAATTTTTAAGTCTTTTCCGACTAAGGTAGCATATTCTATTTTTCTAGCTTGAATCTCATTTTGTAAGATTTGCTTAACTTGGTTTTTATCTTCAGGATTTAGTGTTTGTCCAGAATTATAAATACTTGCTGCCTTGATGATTGCAGCATTATCTGCTTGCCCCCTAAATCCAAATCCCATTTGGTTAATTTTGATATTATAATTAATATCACTGACCATCACTTCTGACTTAGCTTGCTCTAAAGATAAACTATCTAAGTTATGGGTAATTAATAGTCTACCGATAGAACTAATTACAAAAATTGATAATAGTTCTGAAGCTAATAAGACTATTAACTGTTTCCTCCCAATTGGTAAGTTAGTAAACCTTTCCCAAAGGGATGGTTTCATCTCTGGAGTCTCATCAGGAATTACAGGGGTTTTAGTTAAAATTTTCAGAGCTAATTCATCATATCTATTGTTCGTACGAACGATATTTCCCCGATATTTTTTTCTTGGCTGCGATGTTTGAACTTGAGTTTCGTCAGAATTTACTTTGTTATTCATAGTTTTTGAATATTTACTGGGAAAATAAGAATCACAAAAACGAGTAATAGCAAGTATTACTAAATATGATGCTATTAACTGATACTGAGTTTGTTATCTTAGGAAAAGGAATAAGTACCCTGTGATGTCTAGCAATGGGTAGATGAGGGGTGATGTAAATTGCTTGATAATTGAATATTAGACAAGACCAAAATTTGATAGCATCAATTTTTCTAGAAGACGCGCACAATCAATGCTTTACCTTTGGAAGCAGAACTCTCTCCAAAGCGATATTTAATGACGCTTAACAAATAAGTACGGAGAATATGGGAGATGCTGTAGAGAAGAAAGTTTTCATAGAGATATTCAGCCTGAACATACCTTTAACCTACAAGTGATTTTTATCACCGAACTTTAGCTAGTGAAAAATCAATCTGAAATCGAGGGGAACACTTTGGAAGTAAAAAACTATCTTAGTGTATTGTGGCACACAAATCAAGCCACTTTATATCATGTGTCGGTAAATACTGTTAATGAAAAGACCCCCTGCCAACTAACCCTTTCCTTGGTAAGGTGATGATAGGCAGGTGTGGTAAATTAAGAATGACGAGTAATGCAGCGAGTATGATATTTATTGAAATTGTCTACTTGTATGGAAAAGTATCATAAATTGCGGTGGCTATGGATAGACAAAATTAGTATCAAAGAATACATTTATTTGAGAAACTATTGACAGCTTACCCCATATTTGCATGATAAATTTGACACAGTTTTTATATTAAACCTCGTCTATTTTGAGAACTTTGTAACTCTAGATATTGCTTTCTTGCATCACAATCACAAAACTCAACTTTTCATGATGTGGAAGATTTAATTGAGGGGTTTGAGTTAGAGGATTTGACTGAGAAACTCTTTGGTACGTTCGTGTCGAGGATTGGTGAAGAATTCTGCTGGTACACCACTTTCGAGAATTACACCTCCATCCATGAAGTATATTTGGTCAGCGACTTCCCGAGCAAATCCCATTTCGTGGGTGACAAGTAAACAAGTCATTCCCTCCTCGGATAACTCACGGATGGTTCGTAATACCTCTTTGACTGTCTCCGGATCCAGAGCTGCGGTAACTTCGTCAAATAGCATAACTTGGGGTTTCATCGCTAGGGAACGCGCGATCGCCACCCTTTGCTGTTGTCCCCCGGAGAGTTCTGCGGGATAATTCTTTTCTTTCCCTTGCAAACGCACTTTTTTCAATAATTGATAAGCACGTTCTTCTACTTCTTTTTTATCTTGCTTTAAAACATGAATTGGTGCCATCATGACGTTTTCTAAAGCTGTGCGATGGGGAAATAAATTATACTGTTGAAACACCATTGATACCATACGTCGCAGACGAATCTTATCCTTGTCTGACTGCAACTCATGGACAAGAAAATCTCCCACACGGATAAAGCCAGAATTAATATCAACTAACCCATTAATACAGCGTAAAATTGTCGATTTCCCGGAACCAGAGGAACCAATAATACAAATCACATCTCCTTGGTTAACATCAAAGGAAACGCCTTTTAATACTTCTATTTTGCCAAAGGATTTATGTAAATCTCGGAGAGAAACTAATGGTTCTGTCACGGAAATTACCTCTATTTTATTTCTAATTTATTAAGCGCTGCTCTAATTTTCTTGTCCACCAAGCAATGGGATAACAGTAGAAGAAAAATAATAACATCAGGACAGCATAAAGAGGAATTGCTAACTTTTCCCCCTCTAATTCTAATACTTGACGCACTGTGCTTAATCCCTCAGGTACACCGACTAAATTTGTCAGGGTTGTACCCATAGTTAAAATTGCATACCAATTCATCCAAGGGGGAATCATTCGTCGTAAAGCTTGAGGGAGAATCACTAATTTTAATGTTTGCGCTCCTGTGTAACCCATTGCTCTTGCTGCTTCCCATTGTCCCGAAGGAATAGATTGAATTGCACCCCGAACAATTTCGGAAATATTCGCCGCAACTACTAAAGATAAACCAATAATAGATTTAGAAATGCTGGTAAATTCCACACGAATTATCCCCAAGTTTAGCTCAAAGGGTAATAGATATAACATGACATAGAGGATAACTAGCCAGGGGGAATTTCGTAAAAATTGAGTCCAGAACCATGATAGCCATCGGACTATTGGCTGCTGTGCAGTTTGTCCTAAGCCCAAAAATACACCCAGGATGGTACTAATTACCATACACACAATACTCATAATAATATTGAGGGCAAAACCTCCTTTAATCGCCAATCCTTCTTGATTACCAATGAGAATATAAGGAAAGCGACGAATCAGAGTTTCCCATTCTTTGGCAGTTAAAAAGTTGCCTCGCAGATAGTTAAAAGTAATAATCAATAAAAGGGTAAAAATGGCAATACTGAGAAACTTTTGCCAGTTAAACTTGCTCTTTGTCTGTTTAGTTTCCATAACCTGGTATACGCAACTTAAATTCTATCCAATTCATGATGCCAATTAATATACCTACTAAGAGAATATATACTAACCAGATAAATAACATCACCTCCAAGGTAGCAAAGTTATCAGCATAGATTTGTCCTGCATAGTATAGGAGTTCTGGGGTGGCGATCGCGGAAGCCAAAGTAGTAGTTTTGACTAAATTGACTAAGTTATTATTTAATGATGGTAAGCAAATCCGAAAAGCTAAGGGCATTATTACCAACAGGAAACATTGGCTACGGGATAAACCTAAACTTGACGATGCTTCTATCATCGTTTTGGGTACAGCTTCAATCCCGGAACGAAATATCTCAATATTAAAAGCACCAGCAAATAAAGAAAGGGCAATAATTGCACTACCAAAGGAGCCTAAAATTGGTGTTTCTCCTCCCGTCGCAGGGTCATAAACCTTGGGTAAAAGTGCTGCTAGGACAAAGAATAAAAAGAATATTTGTACTAAGGGGGGAGTATTACGAAAAAGTTGAATATAGCCCTGCAAAATCCTCTGTATCCATTTTCCTGGCAACCCTTGCAACCAAACTCCGACAACACCAATAATTAAAGAGAAAAATATACATTCAACAGAGAGGATGATGGTGTTAATAATTCCTTCTTTTAACCATCCTTGGTATGTGGGGTCATTGAGCCAGGAAAAGTTGAGATTTAACAAAATCATCGGATATCAATTACCTATTTACTAGACTTTTGTTTAGCTGCCGCCATACGTTTTTTTGCATAATCTGTAGCTGGAATCTTCCATTTCTTTTCAGCCGCAACAATAAATCCTGCTGCCTCCATTTTCAAAATGGTTTGATTCACACTCTCTAGAAATTTGGTATCGCCTTTACGTATGCCCATCCCCCAACCTTGGGGTAAAATTGGAGGTAAGGGTTGATGCCAATCTTTTGACCAATTAGGCTCTAAAAGTTTACCGATTAACGCCGAATCATCATAGGCAAATCCCACACAGCGCCCTTCCTGTAAAGCTTTGTAGGCTTCCGCAGTGCCCGGAAAATTCGCCATTTGGATTCCTCTTTCTATGAGTTCCTTGTTATAAAAAGAACCTTGAATACCGCAAACTTTTTTACCTTTTAAATTATCCCAGCTTTTAATTCCACTATCTTTGCGTGTTAAAAGTCCAGTACCAGCAGAATAATAATTTTCCGAAAAATCAATGACTTTTCTGCGTTCTGGAGTATCAGTCATGGTAGCAATTACTAAATCTATCTTGCCTTGTTTCAGAAATTCAATTCTGTTGGCAGCAACTACAGAGACGAATTCCACTTTACTCTCAGAACCAAGTAATTCTTTAGCAATATAATTGGCAATGTCAACTTCTAAGCCAGCATTTTTCCCATTTTTATCGATAAAGCCAAAGGGAGTATAATCTGTTTTGACTCCAATGACAATTTTGTCCCGTTGTTTGATTTTTTCGAGGGTTCCCTTGGCAGTGGTATCTCCACTTTGTTGCCCACATCCTGTCATACCAATAGCTGCAAAAATCAGACTAATAGCTATGGTCGCAAATTTGAATTTTTGTAAAAAAAATAATTGATTCACTGTCTTAATTCTTGTTGCCATAATCAATGCATCAAAAATATCATATTTTCCCATGGATTATCCTATCTGTTAGATAAATCCTCCTCAAAAGTACTGAAAATTTGACTGGAAAAATCATCTCAAGGTTGAGGGAGAAAGTATTTATGACTTACCTTAAGCTCTACTTAAGATATGATTTTCTGTAGAAATCTTCATTGGTGATGAGGTTGGGTAAGGAAAACTCAATGGAGTTAGACAGGTTGCAAAATCTGATGTGACTCAGTTGGCGTAAAAATTTCCCCGTATGATTGCGAGTGTAGCGTAGGAAAAGGGATTAATTCGGAACTTCTACGTGATTTTACATTCCGTAACAAAATTAAATTTATTTGTGTCAACTTACTTAAAGCAGACATCCTCTGCTGTATACAGATTAATCACTCATCTCTTAACCTGAAACTATGGCACATATCATTTTGCTAGGGGATTCAATTTTTGACAATGCCAATTATGTTGCAGATGGTTTACCAATCATTGAACAAGTTCGCCAAGGGTTGGTGGATAGTGGCGATCGCGCTGACTTGTTAGCTGTGGATGGTGACTCAATTCAGGATATCTTCCAGCAACTCCATCGTCTTCCCCCTAGTACAACCCACCTATTTATTAGTATTGGCGGTAATGATGCTCTGTGCTACGGAGCTATACTGCAAAATAGTACTCCATCCCTACCCGCAGCGCTCCAGCAAATTGCCACGATGAAAACAGAATTCAGTCGCAACTATCAACAAATGCTGCGAGCTGTTCTGAAATTGGGGTTACCCACAACTGTGTGTACTATTTATGACCAATGTCCGGTATTAGATCCAGCTTTGCGTCTGTTAGAGTTTACAGCGTTATCAATGTTTAATGATTGCATTACCCGGCAAGCTGTGGAATTCGGTTTACCCCTGATTGATTTGCGAGTTGTGTGTGATGAAGCGAGGGATTATTCCTCCCTTTCCCCCATTGAACCCTCCACAGTCGGAGGAGAAAAAATTGCCCGTTGCATTGTTCAAGTTGTAACAGAGCATAATTTCTCGTCCCATCGTACGATTTGCTACACCTAAAACCAGAAGTTTTTACCCATTCTTGTGATTAACAGGTTATCTTTGATTCTGCAAACTGACTGAGGTGCATGATGAAGAGGTTATTGTTGGCTACGTTATTGACAACTTTTGCTATACCCAGTGCTGCTTTAGCCCAAAGACAAGGAACACCTGGTAAATTTGATTTCTACGTATTGGCTTTATCTTGGTCACCAGATTATTGTGCAAGTAAAGGTGGTAGCGATCGCCAGCAGTGTGGAGAGGGTAAAAAATTGGGCTTTGTTCTCCATGGTCTGTGGCCCCAGTATAATCGGGGTTATCCGGCAAACTGTTCTACCCAAAAATTACCTCCAGAGGTGAAAAAACAGTTTCCGAATTTATTTCCAAGTGATAAGCTTTACAGCCATGAATGGGAAAAACACGGTACCTGTACTGGCAAAACACCCGCAGAATACATGGCTTTATCGAAACAATACAAGGAAGCTGTGACTATTCCTGCTGCCTATCGTAAACCTGTCAAACCTTTCCGTACCACAGTTGCTGACTTGAAACAGGAATTTGCCAAAGCAAATAACGGGATGTCCGCAGATAGTGTTGCTCCTTCCTGCTCCGGTTCGGGAAGATTTTTACAAGAGGTATTAATTTGTTTCACGAAAGATGGAAAACTCGGTGTTTGTAGTGCGGAAATTCTGAAGCGATCGCAGAAAAGCTGTGGACAAGCTAATTTATTGGTGAGAAATGTCCGCTAGTCATACTAGGTAATTGGGAACAGGGAACAGGTGACAGTCAACAGCAAAAACACCTTTCCCCTTCCCCTCACTCTCGCATCCTCACACTGTTAATTTTGTCATTCAATTCCCGAATTCGCCGTGAGAGAATACCAATAATATTCACCGCAATTTCCGGAGTTTCATCGATAGCGTCGTAGAGTTGCTCCTGGGTAAGTTCCAAACATTCGCAAGCTTCCGTGGTAGTTGCAGAAGCTGAACGCGGTTGAGAATCAAAAACAGCCATCTCCCCAAAGGATTCTCCCTTAGTAAATACTGCCAATTGTTGCTGCTCAATGTGGATTCTGACTTTCCCTGAGATAACTATGTATAGCGATCGCCCCTCATCCCCAGCTTTAAAAATTGTATAATTACTGGAAAAGGACAATTCATTCATCACCGCAGCCAGACGCACAATAAAATCATCCCGTAATTCTTTGAAAATCGGGACTCTGCGGACAAATAATAGACGTTCAACGGTAGTGAGCATTTTTGCTGATTTTATTGAGTTTGCTTTGAGCTAGTCCAGCTGGGCGGTGATAATTAATTTATCAAGTTTACTATAAAGCTCATCGACTACTGTTATACGGCAAAATCTCAGTATTGCCATAAATCACCTACATATAGTAATGTAAGTAGGATTAATCGGTTCTGGTGGGGAGCAGCCACTAGAGGTAAGGGGGAAAGTTTGGTGAAAATCCGTCACTGTCCCGCAGCTGTAATCATCTTGGGAAGAAAATCCATCCTCCAATGATGTAAGTCAGAATGCCCGCCGATAGGTTCATTTCATGCTCATCTACGAGGTTATAGATGCCAGCTCAACATATCATGTTTGTCTGCACTACCTGTGCCAGCGTCTGGAAAGATGGTAAGCGCGTCGGTACAAGTGGCGGTGAAGAATTATTCGAGAAACTCCAGGAATTACACTCAGATTGGCAATTAGCATCAGAATTTCAGATGCAACCTGTGGAATGTATGAGTGCTTGTAGCCGCTCCTGTGTAGTTTCTTTCTCCAGTCCTGGAAAATATACTTATTTGTTCGGTGACATCCCTTCAGAAATATCGCCGGAAAGTGTCAGTAATATTCTGGAATGTGCAAGTAAGTATTATGACCATCCCCAAGGATTACTACCCTGGCAAGATAGACCAGAACCTCTGAAAAAAGGTATTTTAGCTAGAATTCCCGCGATCGCCCATCAAACACCAAATTTGACCACGCAATCAGAAAATATTGCCCCTGTATAAAAAATTGCAACTTACTAATATAGTCTTAATTGGCTACACTGCTTGGAAAGGTTTTCTCAAGTTAGGACGTGGCGCTGTTTTTTGCTGCATCCAAGAAGATAATTTACCAGGAAAACTTGATGAAATTCTGAATCTGAAGTTTTTCACCAAATCCCAACTGGAAATATATCTTCACGAGCTAATTCTCGCACCAAAATCTATCCCCTCTATTCTCCAAGCAGTCGATAGTTACAATCCTCAAACTGATTTGATTTTGTTACTCCAGTTTGACTCGAAATTTGAAGTAAATATTCTACAAAATCTCAGTATTTCTCCACCAGTTTGTTATCAACAAGTTTCCCAACGCTGGGAGGAATTCCACCCCCAGATGTGATACTCATGGGTGCAATCCTGGTATTAATGGCGGATATTCTGTGTCATTTACCAGGAAGTCAACTGGTTTTACCCCTAAATTCTGTGACTGCTTTGATGGGAACTCCCGTTGTGACTTGGGTAATTTTGCGTCGTCAGCAGCATAAATAAGATTAAAATCCTGATTTTTTGCAAACCAGGACTAAATAACAGTTTTCTCACTTACGTGCAGTCTAAAGTAGGGTTATACTTTGACACATCGGCTATGATAACTATTATCATATTTTTCCTAACAGCTCAAGTATTTGTACAACTTTCCTACTAGGAATTACTGAGTAACTGTTGTACTTGGTTAGCAACCAGGGGATGGGGGTCATTTTGCATTTGGGGGAGAATTTTCCAGAGGATGCGGGGAGAGGCGACTTTAAGATAACTAATTGCGGCTTCTCTGACAAACCCTGTGGGATGGCGTAAACTATCTATTACCTGTTCTGTATCGAGACGAATGGGCACAACCTCGGCTAAGTGGAGACAGCAAGCCCAAGACCAATGGGAAAGTAAAGTCCGATACTGGAGAAGTTTACGAGTGCGATCGCCAATTTCTAGGGGTTGATATTCCAGGATGTCTTTTTCGGTGAGTTTTTGTAATTTTTCGTAGGGCGATCGCCGATCTAAAACAGTGATAATCGCAGATTTATTAGGTAAATTTAAAGTATGCTCTAAAATTTCTAGTCCCCTGGCAAAGTTTTTGGTGGACTGAGAACGTAAATTTGATGATGCTGCCTGAATTTTATCGCTGGGATAAATTAACTGAAGCAATAGTAATAGTCTTTCTTGTAAATCACTTTCCAACTCTAACAAAGCCCTTTGCAACAAATTACAGACAAGATGAAATTTTTGAGGATGTTGCAGGTTATCTAATTCATTTGTAACCGTGAAGTCTATATATGCAGCATAAATGTGACCTAAAAATTCTAATTCTTGTTGAATTAACCGTTTCACCTGGATTTCATGGAAACGATCTAGTAATCCGACGATGGTTTCCTGTTGATGTCTTTTGAGGAGAGTACGTAAAATATGACTACGATTAGCATCCTCTGAATTTTCTAAATGCTCCCATAGGATATCTATCGCTTCCAGGGTGGGAATTTGCCCAATTGTTCGCCAAGCATACATTCTCACAACCTCTGGTTTATAGACATTAGTGGCAACATCTAATAATAGAGGTAATGCTTCATTAGATAATTCAACAAGAGCTTTCATCGCCGTGCTTCTAGTTGATTTATAGTACAAACCAGCTAGTAAAGCCGGATAATATTCCTCCAAATTAGTGGCAGCAATCATTTGTAAAACAGCACAACGAACTCGCAGGGATTCATCTTGCAATAAATTGGGAATATGTACCCGCAATGCTTGTAAATAGACAGCTTCCCGTAATGCTTTGACTGCGTTGACTCGTTCTCGCTCTTGTTCATGAGTTAACAACCGACGCAGGGTTTTAGTGGCAGCAACTTTCTGCATGGGTGTTCCCTGCCGTAATAATAATGCCGCAGCAGTGGCTTGAATAATCGAATAGTGGGAATCTTCCAAGTATTTTTCTAATTTACCCACATCTGCATCTGGTTCTGCTAACCAAACGTAGCGTAATGCTAGGGCAAATACTTCTGGATGTACACCTTGGGGTGCTTGTAATAAGGTTTGGATATTGGGGATGTAGAGATGATTTGCCCCAGTAGTTAGCATCGCTTCTAAACTAGCTTTTTGTAAGCTGGGGGAAAGTTTATCTAATAGGGGTGCTAGAACTTCTGTACTACCTTGGGGGTCGATTTGGGATAATAATTCAATACAGGAGCGTTTATCTCCCTCATTACCCCTATCTGTGAGGGTTTTAATCACTACCTGCTTAAAAGCGCGTAAATCCACATCTGTACTATTTAACTGCCCACTCCCCGCACTGACAACCAGGAGATTGACATAGTGCGATCGCAGTAAATAAATCACAATCAAACAAGTAATGGCAATGATGATGGTTTCGATTTCCATCAAGGAACGATGTAGGGAAAGGGAAAGAAACCGGGAGGAGAGAGTTAAAGTTCCCAAAATTGCCAAACCTGCCATTCCCACACCAAAGTTATCGGCAATTCCTCCAGATAGTGCTTGCACATAGGTACGAACTTTATCGGGAATCGGTTGAAATAATAGGGGACCACTACTGAGAACAAATGTGTAGCGTAGCAGTTCATCTAGTATTTTCAGGGTGACTAAACCAAATAAGAGATATTGGGGATGGCTGAAAAAAAAGATATCTAGGGCTAGAAGCGGTAGCATCAGGGCAAAGACAGTTAAAGGTAAGGTGGCAGCTGTGCGAAATACACCAAACCGTTCTAAAGCTCTGCTAGAGAAAAATAATTGGGTTCCCAACTCACATATCCCCGTAATTCCACCGAGAATACCTAAAAAGCTGGCTATATCTTTGCCTTGAAAATTGGATTCAACTTGACTGAGATACTGAAAATCTATCAGTACCCCCATGGCTTGGAGGAGGGCAAAAAAAGCAAATAACAGCCAGGTGTAGCGCTTGAGAGAACCGGAAAGACGCTGAGTTGGAGAGGGTGTACCTATCTCTTTGTACTTTTGGGGAATGCTGGGGAATGCTTGGGGGTATTTGTGGCTAACATACCAGAGAATGATGGCTCCAATGCCGATAAAAATACCAGCAGTGGGCATAATTACCATATCTAAGCCAACAAAAAGTAGGAGCAAAGGTAGACTAAAACCACTGATGACATCGGCTACCAGGATACCGCTACTAATTAATGGGTAAGCACGTTTAATTTCTCGGATATTAAATAATTGGTTAGCAGCAATGGAAGTATTTAAATCATTGACTACATAAAAAGCATCTACCCACAATCGCAGGAGAAAGATGGTGATTACGGAGAGGAAGGGAACTTGTAAACCCAGACGCAAGAGTAATAAGGGTAGAAACATACAGGGGGCGATCGCCACAATTACCCAACGCAAGGGAAAAATTCTCTGTAGACGGGAATATAGAGAAACTAGGATTCCTCCCAACAGGGAACTTGCTAAATAAATTAGGGGGAGGTATTTTGCCCCATATTCATCCAGGAATAGAGCAACAGTAGAATCCTCTGACCATCGTAATCCCACTGATGTAAAAGTATAAAAAGCAAACATTAACCAAGTGCGATCGCTTTCCTCTGGTCGGAGATTCACCCACTCCAGCAACCGCGCAATCATTCCTCTATTAGGTGCAGACCATTTATTTCTCAGTTCCATGTAGCTTTATTATTGGAAGTAGTCACCCTTGGGGGTAGAGTGTTAAATAATACATTCACCCAAGACTCTAGCCTGTCCCTAGGGTTACAACAAAAGTCCTGAGCCACCAAGGAGTAGTATTCCCACTTAGGACTCAGGACTATCGATTTTATATTGGAGATTTGAGATTACAGAGTTTCTATTTCTTCGGTGACAGTAACATCATCATGTTCCGTCCTTCCTTCTTCGGTGCTTGTTGCACTTCCGCTAAGGGTTCTAAATCAGTTGCCATCCGCTTCAGCAAAGTTTCAGCTAAATCACTATGCTGAATTTCCCGACCTCGGAACATGACAGTCGCTTTGACTTTGTCGCCGTCTTTCAAGAATCGTTCTGCTTGTTTGACGCGCACATTGTAGTCATGTTCTTCAATCTTGTAACGCATCTTCACTTCTTTCACATCAGCCGTATGCTGCTTCTTCCTAGCTTCCCGCGCTTTCTTCTCTTGCTCAAACTTATATTTCCCATAGTCCATGATCCGACAAACTGGCGGGTCAGCCTTATCACTCAGCAGCACGAGATCTAATTCCTTTTCTTCTGCTAGCTGCTGTGCTTCCTGCGGGGTGAGTATTCCCAGTTGGCTTCCATCTGTATCAATTACCCGAATTTTCGGGAAGCGAATTCTCTCGTTGATTTGGGGCAGGTCGCGAGTTCTTTTTTTCTCAATCACAGGCATTATGATTTGTGGGAGCTTCTTTTAGTTATGAGTTTGGATTGGTTTTGATTTGCGCCTCAGACGCAGAACTATAAAATAACTGAGGATAGGGTAAATGTGTACAGTTTGGGAGTAACTAATTCACAAATGTGTTTAGTTATCGTATATGCCATTCTACTCATTCTGAGAGAATTTCTGTACAATCGTTAATCTAAATTACATAAATAGGCTAACATTACCACTTTTTGTTAACAATTGTATCAAACCGGGGATGGGGTGGCGAGCGATCGCCCAGGTTTCTATGCTTGGGAAGCTGCAAAATAGTTATTGCAAAAGCAAAAAATATCTCTAGAATAGAGGTGATAGGGAATTTATAACTTTCTGGTAGTTGAAGGAATTTTGTCAACCCCTACAGAATAATCATAGTTATTTATAACTATTAAGAAAGCAAATCCCCAGGACATCAAGTACGCAAGAATTCACCGCGATGATGATGGACATCATTAGCCAATACATTTGTACCTGATTCGATAAAATTTGCTGTAACTCCTCAAGACTCTCCTATTGACGCTTCACCGATGATTCCTAGTATTACAGATTCCGCAGTCAAAGCTGCGATCGCTGCCATTGATTCTGAGTCAGCATCAACACCGGAAAAAATCGAGATGCTGATTGAAATTGCCCATGGTTTTGTCAATAAACCCCAAACTGTCAAGGATTTAGAGAATGCGATCGCCCTCTACCAGGAAGCGGTGGAATTATCCACAGCAGAGTATCCTCTCCTAAAAGCAAGGGCAAAAGGTGGGATAGCAGGTGCATTGCGAGCAATTCCAGGGGAGGGAACGGAACATTTACAGCAGGCTAGGGATTTGTATGCAGAGATACTGCCGATACTACGGGAATTAGCTAAACCTGACGAGTTGGCAGAAGCTCAGATGAATTATGGTTTAGTTTTACAATCCCTAGTTTCCGAAAATTTAGCCAAAGCAACGGATAGCATTCAGCTATACCAGGAAGCTCTCAGGGTGTTTACCTATGACAAATATCCCCAAGAGTACGCTATTTTACATAATAATATTGCGATCGCCTACCTTTCCATGTCCCAGGGTTCCCAGCAGCAATACTTATTTGAGGGGTTAGCAGTACAATCCTTTGAGGTTGCGCTGAAGCAGATAAATTTAATTGAACATCCTCGTGAGTATGCTATGTTACAGAATAATTTGGGCAATGCATTGCAATATTTGCCTAGTGCCCATCCTTTGGAAAATTTACAGAGGGCGATCGCTGCATATCACGAAGCTTTAAAAGTGCGTAATTCCCAAGACACACCCCTGGAGTATGCGAATACCATTGCTAACCAGGCAAACGCATTATTAAATCTGCCTGATAACTTGCAAAATCCAGAATTAGGGAATCCCCAAAATCTCCTGCAAGCACGTAAAAATTATCTTGAAGCAAGAGATATTTTCACACAATATGGACAATTTGCCCAGGCAGAAATCATCATTCAGACATTAAGAGAAATAGAGAGTAATTAATTATCTCATTGATAAAATAATCAAAAAGCTCTGTTTGTCTCCTGATAATCTGAAATTTATCTGTGTTCTCTGCGATATATTTCCTCAGTCCACTTCGTCAACACAGCATAAATCATGACAAACTATATCACAAGTTTCGTAACAGGAGAAATTACCCTGCTCACCGGTATTACTTGGTTAGCGATCGCCACATTATTCTCTATGTTAGGTGGTGCTATCGGTGGGATGTTATTAGCAGGGGAGGAATTTGGTTATTCTTTTTCTGCCATGATTGGTAGCTTATTTGGACCTGCGGGTGTAGTTCCAGCAGTAATTATTGGGTTAATTATTATTAGTGCTTTAAGTTGAATTTTAGGAGGAATATATGTTTGAATTAGGCTGGTTTTCTGCAAAGCTTTTCTTCAAAGGTCAATTATTTCGTGACCCCATTGATTTCATTCAGAAAACTAGTTTAGCATCTACCCTGGGATTAGGCATGATGATGATATTATTTATCGTCAAATTTCCCCTATGGATGCTAATGATTATTTCTAGTGTAGTCACTGGTGCAACAATGCCTTTTTTGCTCAAAGATTTTCGGATGAAATAGACGATTATTTTCAGAAATGCAAATAGTAAATTATGTCTATAAATCATGATTTACTCTAGATTACTTTATCAAATATTACCCATAAAATAGAGCAGGCATGATTGTCTGCCCTAAATTTTCTTATCTGAAGAAATTACAAGTATTGAGCATGACAAATTTAGAAGAATTAGTCACAGAAATTAGTCGTTATGAAAAAATAATTTCTGAATGGGACGAAACCCAACGTGGAGTAGTTACTGGGTTAAAAAGGGCAATTGAAGATTTACATAAAGAAGCTTTAACTCGTTTAATTAGAAGCGTAAAACAAGAGTCAATTACAGCACTACGTCACGCTGTTGAAGATGAAATTGTGTACGGAACTTTACTATATCATGATTTAGTAAAAGCTCCCAAACTCCCACTAGAAAAACGATTAGCAACTGCCTTAGATGAGATTCGTCCTAGTTTAATTAACCACCACGGAGATATAGAATTAGTCTCAATTAAATTACCAGATACTGTAGAAATTAGATTAGTTGGCGCTTGTAGTCATTGCCCCACATCAAACCTGACTTTATCTCAGGGAGTTGAGCAAGCAATAAAAAACTATTGCCCAGAAATTCTTCATGTGGTCGCAGTTAGGTAAATAATCATTAATCTTTAAAAGAGTTTAATTAAGAAAAATAACTGATTCTGACTTCATGACTAATTACATCCAAGATGAAACATCAAAAAAACATTTATTTGATAATCAGCCAATAATTATCGGACAAGATTTTTCTCCAGATAAATTACCTATTCCCTCCCTTCCTAGCGCCCATGAAATATTTGCTCCCCGTGGAGCTTGTTTATTTGCTCATACAGGTTATCTCTGGGTATCAGATACAGGTAATCATCGTTTATTAGGATGGGAAAAAATACCAAAAACAGATAATCAAGCTGCTAACTGGGTAATTGGACAACCAGATTTTTACCATGAAGGGCAAAACGGAAAAAATCTCGTTAATTCTCATACAGTGAGTGTTCCCACAGGTATTTGTGAATGTGCTAAAGGAATGGCAGTTGCTGATGCGTGGAATCATCGAGTTTTAATTTGGCAAGAAGTTCCTGGAGATACGAATGTACCCGCAGATATCGTTTTAGGACAGGCTGATTTTACCAGTAATTTACCCAATCGAGGAAAAGGAGAAGCCACAGCGAATACTTTAAATTGGTGTTATGGAGTTTATTATTTTCAAGGTAAATTATTTGTCGCAGATACGGGTAATCGTCGTGTTCTAATTTGGCATGAATTACCGAGGGAAAATGGACAACCTGCTGACCTAGTTTTAGGGCAATCTGATATGATATCTCGCGATGAAAACGGTGGCAATAGTCCTAATTCCCGGAGTATGCGCTGGTGCCATGATATTACCTTTTGGGGTGAAAATTTAGTAGTAACAGATGCAGGAAATAATCGTGTGATGATTTGGCAAGGAATGCCAACAGAAAATAATCAACCCTGTACTGTCGTATTAGGGCAAAGAGATTTTCATGCTGTTGAGATGAATCAAAATAATTACTTTCCCAATTCTAGTAGTTTGAGTATGCCCTATGGGGTCGAAAGTTATCAAAATTATTTATTAGTGGCGGATACGGCAAATTCTCGTATTTTGGGATGGGAAAAATCAGATAATTTATTAGATTTATGGAATAGAAATGCAGATATTTTGCTAGGACAAACAACATTTACATCAAAAAGTGAAAATAGAGATTTTGGCAGACCAAAAAGGGATAGTTTTAATTGGTGTTATGGTATCCAAGTTTGTCATGATACAGCAATCATTGCTGATTCTGGAAATAATCGTATTCTCCTCTGGAAGCTGAATCATGGTGGTTGAAGAAATCAGGATTCGAGGAACAGTTCAAGGTGTGGGTTTTCGTCCTACAGTCTATCGTTTGGCAAAACTGTGGAACTTAAAAGGTGAGGTGAGAAATGATGGGGAAGGTGTTTTGATTCGTGTCTGTGGTAGTCAGGAATCTATCGAAAATTTTCTAGCAAATCTACAAGTAGAATCTCCACCTTTGTCTATAATTCAAGATATTAGCCGTACAATTTGTCAGCAAGAAATTGATTTTACTGACTTTACAATTGTTTCCAGTGTCGATAGTCAAATTCACACAGAAATTGCTGCGGATGCTGCAACTTGTCCCCAATGTAAACAAGAAATTTTTGACCCCTTTAATCGCTATTTTCGCTATCCTTTTACCAACTGCACCCACTGTGGACCACGCTTCAGTATTATTCGTGCCATTCCCTATGATAGATGTAATACCAGTATGTCTGCCTTTGGGATATGTGATGATTGTGCTAAAGAATACCAGGATGTGAGCGATCGCCGTTTTCATGCTCAACCCATTGCTTGTCATATCTGCGGTCCAACTGCTTGGTTAGAAAGGAGCGATCGCCAACCAATAACCGCTTCGATGTTTTCTATGCTAGATGATGTGGATGCGGTTTGTACTCTCCTGCAACGGGGGAAAATAGTTGCCATTAAAGGTATTGGTGGTTTCCATCTTGCTTGTGATGCTACCCAAGAAACTGCTGTTAATCAATTACGTCAACGCAAACAAAGATATCACAAACCCTTTGCTTTGATGGCAAGGGATATGGAAATTATCGATAAATATTGCCTAGTTGGGGAGTTGGAAAAAGATATTTTACAGAGTGCTGCTGCACCAATTGTTTTATTAAGAAAAAGAACTGATAATCAGGCGAAAATTCCCATAGCTGCATCCGTTGCACCCCAACAAAATACCCTGGGATTCCTCCTTCCTTACACACCACTCCATCATTTAATTCTCAGACGTATGGGTCGTCCCATAGTTTTTACAAGTGGGAATATCAGCGATGAACCACAATGTATTGATAACGCAGAAGCTCAAGAGAAGTTAGGAAAAATAGCAGACTATTTTCTCTTCCACAATCGGGATATTGTCAACCGTATTGATGATTCCGTAGTCAGAGTGAATCAACAACAAATCCAAGTCATTCGTCGCAGTCGAGGATACGCACCCACATCAATCCAATTACCTCTAGATTTTGCCCACTCTCCTAATATTTTAGCCATGGGAGGTGAGTTAAAAAATACTTTTTGTTTGTTGTCCCAGGGAAAAGCTACTTTATCCCAACATCTCGGTGATTTAGAAAATCATTCGACTTGGAATGACTATCAAAAAACCTTAGAATTATATCTGAATCTATTTAATCATAATAGTCAATATATTGCCATAGATAAACATCCCGAATATTTATCTAGCAAATTGGGTAAAGAGTTAGCCGCAACTCAGGAAATTCCCCTTATTTCTATTCAACATCATCACGCTCATATCGCAGCTTGTATGGTAGAAAATCATCTACCTTTAAATACATCACCTGTATTAGGTATTGCCTGTGACGGTTTAGGATATGGGGAAGATAATACACTATGGGGTGGGGAATTTATTCTCGCTGATTATCGCAGTTTTCAGAGATTAGCCCGGTTTAAACCCATGGCGATGATAGGTGGAAAACAAGCGATTTACCAACCTTGGCGAAATACTTACGCCCATTTAAAATCTATCGATAACTGGGATATTATCTGTGCAAAATATGCTGATTTAGAGATAATTGATTTTCTCAAACATCAACCTCTCGCTTTACTGGATAAATTAATTACCCAGAGTATAAATACCCCTCTCACATCATCCCTGGGGCGCTTATTTGATGCTGTTGCCGCAGCGATGGGGATATGTTGTCAAGCATCTCATTACGAAGGACAAGCAGCAATCGCAATGGAAGCATTGATAGATATAGATGTTTGGAATTATCGTGAAGAAATTGGAATATATCCTTTTAAATTTAATTTATTAGATACAATTTATTCTATAGATGCTCAAACTATCTGGCAACTATTATTGGATGATTTACAACAGCACAAACCACAAAAACTGATTGCTGCTAAATTTCATCTTAGTCTCGCCTATGCCATCACAAACATGGTAGAAATACTTTGTCAAAAGCATGATATTAAATATGTTGCCTTCAGTGGCGGAGTATTTCAAAATCAAACTCTCTTAAACCTGACAATTAACTATTTACAACATCTTAAAATTACGCCTCTGACTCATAGTTTAATACCCAGTAATGATGGAGGGATTGCCCTAGGACAGGCGGTAATTACTGCTGCTAGAAATATCAATTAATAACTGAGGAAATACAAATGTGTCTGGGAATACCTGGTCAAATTGTTGAAATTACAGATGTGGTGAAAAAATTAGCAATGGTTGATGTCGGTGGAGTGAAGCGTCAAATTAATATTGCTTGTATTGTCGATGCTGCCCACCCTCCAGAATCTTGCATTGGTGATTGGGTATTAGTTCATGTTGGCTTTGCTATGAGTCGAATTAATGAAGAACAGGCAGCAGAAACGATGAAATTATTAGCAGAATTAGCCCAAATTATGCAGGTAAATTAACTGAATTTGAGCAGGATAATCCCAGATGAAATATGTTGATGAATTCCGACAACCCGGAGCTGCGATCGCCATCCTTAAAGAAATTACCAAACTGAGTCAATCTCTCAGTCAACCTCTGAAAATTATGGAGATATGCGGAGGACATACCCATTCAATTTTTAAGTATGGTATTGAAGAAATTTTACCTGATAATATTGAATTAATTCATGGTCCGGGATGTCCAGTTTGTGTCATGCCAAAAGGTAGAATAGATGACGCAATTTTTCTTGCCCAACATCCCCAGGTTATCTTTACCACTTTTGGTGATACCATGCGTGTTCCGGGTTCTGAATATAGTTTACTTCAAGCCAAAGCTTTGGGTGCAGATATTCGGATGGTATATTCACCCTTAGATAATATTAAAATTGCTCAAGATAATCCTGATAAAGAAGTTATATTTTTCGCCATTGGTTTTGAAACTACCGCCCCTAGTACAGCATTAACTATTCTCCAAGCTGCTGGGGAAAATTTGCCAAACTTTAGTATGTTTTCCAACCATGTACTAGTAATTCCTGCTCTTAAAGCCTTACTAAATAATCCAGAATTACAGCTTGATGGTTTTGTTGGTCCTGGTCATGTCAGTATGGTAATTGGTAGTAAACCCTACGAATTTATAGCTAAAGAATATCATAAACCAATCGTCATTTCTGGATTTGAACCATTAGATATTCTGCAATCAATTTGGATGTTACTACAACAAATTATTCAGAATCGTTGCCAAGTGGAAAATCAATATGATCGTATTGTCGTCAATTCTGGGAATTCTGCTGCTCTGCAAGCGATGAATCAAGTATTTGTCCCCAGGGATACTTTTGAATGGCGAGGTTTAGGAGACATACCATTCTCTGGTTTAAAAATTCGTCCAGAATATGCTCAATATGATGCAGAATGCAAATTTAGTCTTCCTAGTAACAAAGTTCAGGATAAAAAAGCTTGTCAGTGTGGAAAAATTCTCCAAGGAGTTATGAAACCTTGGCAATGCAAAGTTTTCGGTACAGCTTGCACTCCAGAAACCCCTATGGGTGCTTGTATGGTGTCTTCTGAAGGTGCTTGTGCTGCTTACTATAAATATGGTCGTTTGGGTAAATTTACATCAAGTAATTTATCACCAGCCAATTCAATTTCTGTCTAAATTAGTGAGGTAAAATATGCCATTTATTACTGTCCAAATTGCCAAAGGTCATTCTATTGAGAAGAAACGCCAATTAGTTAAAGCTTTAACAGATACATTAGTAGATACCCTCGGCAGTAAACCTGAATGTATTACTATTCATATTGATGAATTTGAACGAGATAATTGGGCTGTTGGAGGTACTTTACACTCGGATAAGCATGGTGGTAGACATGTGGAAAAAGGTGTTTAATTCTAGGTAGTAAATACAGAGATTCGCTATTTCTGTTTTTTGTATAGACTACAATTTATGCTGACATTTTTCCTATTATGGGGTGGTTATAACGGATTAAACAATGCACTAAATATCTGCAATTTTTGCATTATGCTATCACCTCCATGAGGATAATAAAGGGGTAAGGAATATCCACACCCCTATTTATATTCATAAATTAATAGCAAATATGTATGGAATAAAGTTATATTTCAGCCCACATTTTTACAAAATAGTCAGGGTTGATTTACAAATATGTTTAAATTATTCACTAATGTCTGATAAATTCGCCTCTACAACCTCTGAATGTAAGTTTCATAGAGAGATATGATAAATCTATTTAAGACACTTCACAGGATTAATTCCAGCAATTCTCATAACTGAATACATCTTATTCCTCTATCTATATTTATAGTCCAAAATATGCAAATTATTCCTCAAATGAATCAAAATAACAAGCATAAAAATAAAATTCGTGATACCCATATTACCCTTGCCCATGGCAGTGGTGGTCAAGCAATGCGAGATTTAATTAATAGTGTATTTGTCAAGACTTTTAATAATACTTATTTAGATAAATTAGAAGACCAAGCAATATTTGATATTCCTCAATTGGCGGCATATGGAAATCAGCTAGCATTTACCACAGATTCCTATGTTGTAGACCCCTTATTTTTTCCCGGTGGAGATATTGGGACTCTAGCAATTAACGGAACAATTAATGATTTAGCAGTCAGTGGAGCTATACCTTTATATATTTCCTGCGGTGTAATTTTAGAAGAGGGTTTCCCCATTGATATTCTGTACAAAATTACTGAAAATATGCAAATTGCTGCCCAAAATGCAGGGGTAAAAATTGTCACGGGAGACACAAAAGTGGTCCATCGTGGTGCTGTAGATAAGCTATTTATTAATACTACTGGAATTGGAATTATTCGAGAAAATATTCACATCTCATCCCACAATATCCAGCCCGGAGATGCCATTATTATTAACGGTGAAATTGGCAATCATGGTACAGCAATTTTAGCTGCTCGTGGAGAATTAGCCTTAGAAACAGAAATTACAACTGATTGTCAACCTCTCCATGATTTAGTACAAAAAATATTAAATGTTTGTCCACAAGTTCATGGAATGCGTGATGTCACTCGCGGTGGTTTAGCTACAGTCATGAATGAATTTGCTCAAACTAGTCATGTGGGTATTAGCTTAGATGAAACTGCCATTCCTGTGAGGGAGGAAGTGAAAGGTTTCTGTGAAATTCTCGGTTTAGAACCCTTATATTTAGCAAATGAAGGTAAGTTAGTTGTGGTGTTACCTGCTGAGAATGTGAATAGGGTTCTCGATGTTATGAAGTCTCATCCCGCAGGGAAAAATGCTTGCGTAATTGGTACAGTAGTGGCAACCCATCCCGGAATTGTCTGTTTAAAAACGATTTTTGGTACCGAAAGAATTATTGATATGCTTGTTGGTGAGCAATTACCTAGAATCTGTTAACTATGAAATATGCATGAACTTGGTATTACTCAAAATATTGTGGCGATCGCCAGCGAATATGCTGAAGGGAAAAAAGTCAGTCGGGTATTACTAGAAATTGGTAAATTATCCGCAATTATGCCCGATGCTATCCGTTTTTGTTTTGATATTTGTTCCCAGGGTACGGTATTAGCAGAAGCAAAATTAGAAATTAGAGAAATTTCTGGATTGGGAAAATGTCAAAATTGTGGAGCAGAAATTCCCCTGACACAACTATTTGGGCAATGTATTTGTGGTAGCACAAACATTAGTTTAATTGCGGGGGAGGAACTCAAAATTAAGGAAATTGAGGTGGAATAAAGTCCCCTCCGTGGAGACTTTAAACCCGAATTTATACCACTTCTAAGCAGCTACTGGTTCTTGGTATGGTATAAATGTTTTCTTTGTCGCACCGCAAATGGGGCAATACCAATCTTCGGGAATCTCAGCAAAGGGGGTTCCTGGTGCAATTCCAGAATCAGGATCGCCAGTTACAGGATCGTAAATCATCGAACATTGACGACAAATCCATTTTTGGGTTGCAGGTTCACTTCCTGGAGCTTTAGTAGCGGGTGCTACACCACCTAATGCCTGTAATGCTTCCGTATACTGATTGGCATGGTGATGTTCAATGGGAGTCAGTAAGCCGAAATTGTGGGCTGCTTTGCGGAAAATTTGCGCGTGTTCGCGGGATTCTGCCTCTTGAGATTCAAACTCAGCTACCGCTTTGCTGTCTCTATCACTACGCGCTTGCTCAGTAAAATCCGGGTACATGGTGGTGTACTCGTAGGTTTCCCCTTCAATCGCTAATTCTAAACAACGAGCAGCGATCGCCTTCTTTTCTTCCTCTGTTAATTTACTGCTATCTGCAATCACCAATTCGGGATGCATGAGTCGAAAATGGGCAAAAGCATGCTCAGTCTCTTGATTTGCTGTTTCTCGGAATAACTTGGATAACTCTGTCATTCCTAACTGTCTTGTCACTTCCGCAAAGAATAAGTACTTGCGGTTTGCCATCGATTCCCCACCGAAAGCAGCTTCTAAATTCTTGGCAGTATTGGAATTTGACAAATCCATAGGTTTCTCCTCTCTGAATTATCTCGGCTTAATCCGAAGTCGTTATGACTATGAGTTTAGCACAAGATTTGTGGATGACAAGGAGAAATTAATTTTATCTCAAGGAATTAAAATGAGTATCCGCTCCAAAAATTGGGGTAGAGGGGAAACCAGAATGTAAGTTGTGTGTACAGAACGTAACAAAACATACTTTGACAACCATGTTTCGATGACTCGTCCCATACAGAGGCAATAAGCAACTCAATCACCCTCGCAATTGAGCGAGCATGGCAGCAGGATTCCAATAAGCTCGGGTGGTGTGAATTTTGCCGTCTTCGTTCATCTCAAAAATGGTAATTCCGGCAAAGGTGACGGTTTTACCGCTTTTACTAATGCCTTGGGTAGTCCATTTCACCGCAGCACTATTGGGAGCGAAAAAAATCGACTCGATCGCGGTTTCCAAAGACTCGAATACCATTTGCAATCTGCCGATAAATTCTTTGAATCCTTCGTGGACTTTGGCAGGTGGTTCACCTACGGGATCGTGACTGATAGCATCGGCAGCAAAGTGGGCAAGTACAGCTTCGGGGTTCATTGCTGCCAGGTTTTCGTAGTAGGAACGGACGATCGCTTCTATTTCGGTAGGGTTCATAGTTTCGGTGGAATTATCGAGCAACTTTACTATTTTTCCATCAAATCTCAATATTTTCGCGGAGTACAAGCTAGGAATAAAAATTACTTATTACTTACTACTCATTACTCATTACTCATTCAAGATGTAACGCAGTCATGGCAGCTTGGATAATATTGTTATAAATTGGTAGAGAAATATCAATTTCTTTAGCTTCTTCCCGATTTTTTCCTAATAAACCAAATTGCTTTCCAGGTTCTACAACTAAAACATTACCTTCCGAATTTTTAATTCTAATTTCTGTATGGGAAGCATTCGTAAATATGCCGCAGCTATATTGCCTTTGTTGAAATTCAAAAGCTGCACGTTGGCAAGTTTCGCGCTTCTCCGAGCTAATTGGGGGAAGATTTCCCAGACGAACTCCGATTAATTCCAATTCAATATTAGTATTCCCATTGAAGTTATTTTCCCGCATTTTATAGGCAATATCTAATCGTTGGGGTAAAGGAAAATAATCTCGCCATCGCCAAGCAATACCCTGAATTTCATATTGTTGGTGATTAATGATTTGGGCTACAGTCAACTTAATATGACCTTTGCCGACTATTTTTTGTGAAATAATTTTAACACCACTAGTCCAAAAAATTGGGTCAGGATTTTCAATTCCACAGGGTTCTAAGGCGTTGAGTTGATGATACAATTCCCTGGTAATCTGGTTAAGATTGGCTTGGGTATCAATTTTGAGTAAGGGTTTGAGGTGTTGGGGTTGTAAACACTGATTAGCAAATTGACTTAAGCGCGATCGCAGTTTTTCTAAGTTCTCTGATGGTAGTGAAAATCCTCCGGCTGCTCTATGTCCTCCGTATTTACCGAGCAACTCATGGCAAGCTTCCAATGCCTCAAAGATATTAAATTCAGGGATTCCCCGTGCTGAACCACGAATATGTAGCTCATCCTCATTAGTACCAATAAATACCGGGACTCCGTAACGTTCCACAAGACGGGAAGCCACAATCCCAATTACCCCGTGATGCCAGTTAGGTTGTACAACTACCAAAACTCTGTCATCCTGGAGAGAATCCAGATATTCTGCTTCCACGAGGGCGATCGCCTGCTGTTCAATTTCTTCGCACATCTGCTGACGTTGCTGGTTAATAGCCTCACATTGAATTGCCATATCCCAAGCAACAGCCATATCATCGGTGGTTAATAATTCGATGACAATCTGGGGATTACCAATTCTACCAATGGCATTGATGCGGGGACCGAGGCGAAATCCGATATCATCAGGTTTAAGGGAATTACTGGTAGTAGTTTGGATATTGGGGATGGGAATTTGGGGATTTTCCGTGATTTTGCCGCCATTTACCCCAGCAACTTGAATTAATGCTTGAATTCCCGGTATTTTCGATGAAGGTAATTGCCGCAACCCGCGTTTTACCCAGCGACGATTTACCCCAGTTAAAGGTGCTAAGTCGGCGATCGTTCCCAGGGTAAACAATTCCAACATCGGTTTAATCATTCCCCCATTCAGTTGCCCTAGTTGCTGCGCCAGGGAAACCGCTAAAATATAGGCGACACCCACACCTGCAACCCCACGGTACAGGGAATTTTCCGGTAGAAGTTTGGGGTTAAGAATGGCATTCGCTGGGGGTAACTGTTGGGGAATATCATGGTGATCGGTGACAATTACCTTTAAACCTAGCTCCCTAGCTCTGGCAATGGGGGCGTAGGCGGAGATACCATTATCTACAGTTAGGACTAAACTGACACCTTCAGTGTGAAAATCTTCAATGATGCGATTATTAATCCCATAACCTTCATGCATCCGACTAGGGATAGCGTAATCTACCTTTGCACCCAACCAGCGTAAACATCTCAGTAACAAAGCGGTGCTAGTCATCCCATCAGCGTCATAGTCACCACAAATGGCAATCTTCTCCTGATTAGCGATCGCCATCTCTAATAATTCCACACTGGCAGCTAAATCGGGAAATTCTGTTAAAGGTGCAGGTAAATCTAGGGATTCTGGATCTAAAAATATTTTTGCCGTTTCTGGGGTATTAATTCCCCGATTAATTAATAGTTGGTTAATCAGGGGTGATAGATGATTACTTTCTGCCATCCTTGCAGCTAATTCTTCCTGTTGGGGAAAAATATGCCAGCGTTGATTCGGTAGGGATTGGGAGGGTGACATTGGAGCTAAAAAAGAACTGATATGAAGGTGCAGGTTTAAGTCGAGGAAAGCCGAAGCTTTAGCCAACTTTGGGGCTTTAAATCCCCGTCATAAAACGTAATTACGTTAGCGTTAGCTCTCCCGCAGGGAGCATTACGTTAGCTTTAGCTCTCCCGTTAGCGTAGCTCTCCCGAAGGGAGCAGGGAGCATTACGAATTATTTGAATGGCTATTGCTGGAATGTAGGAATATTTTGCCAAGATGTAACGCCATATTTTTCACTCCTTTTGTAACAACCAAAAACCACTATAGGTGATTTCCGAATCATCTGGTTGTACCAGGAGAAAATGTAAACCTTTAGCTTGTTGCTGACGTTGGCTGTAAATTTGGGCAGCAGCTTGCATATCCTGATCATCAAAGGTGACTAGTACCCATCTATCAGCTAAATCTGCTTCTAAGATTAATCCATCCGGCGCTCCCGGAATATAATCTACAGCAACGGGGTGATTCTCTGCCAACCATCTGGCTAATCGCATCGACATTTTACCACCATAAATCACCACACCAGGAATAGTTTGCCCAGAAGCTAAACCCAGATTTAAGGGTAAGAGATGTTCCGGTGCTTGTACGATGGGAATTGGACGTTGTTCTAATAATTCCGTTACATCACCAGCTGGCAAAGAGCCAAAACGCCAACTTTCACCCCAGAGAATTTCTGGTACAGGGATAGGGGGGATTTTTTCAATTTTTACAGGAAAATTCAGGCTTTCTAACCATTTTTTTAAAGCTGGGGTGTGTCGAGTTGCCACAACGGAAATCCCCAAATTCTCTGCCGCTTTTTCTATCAAACTTAAGGCTTGAGGGCGAAAAACTTGAATAATTTCTGGCAACTCCCCCGCTTGAGAAAATTGTGCTGTCAACCACTGGGAATTTGCCTCAGATTGTGAGCAACTAGCGGTATATTGCCAAGTCATTGTCGCATCACAAATATGCAATTTCCATACTGATGTTTCCTGGGGGTGATGATAGAAATCTGCTTGCCAGACACGCATTTATTAATTGATAATTTGCTAGGTTTATTAGTATGAATAACAAAAGAGAAAGCTCACGCGACTGTTTTTATACTGTTAATACCATGAGTCATCCACTGCGTGAATAGCCATTGACTAGCAGGTTTATCCAGCGCAGGCAAAACGCGAAAGTTAAAAACTTGTTCCCAAACTTCCTCCCCATGTTGGGAAACGAAGGCTTGCTCTAGTTCTTGAAAGTGGGTGTAGTCTTGATTACCAATGGCTGTAAGCATCCCTACTATGTCATTTATAGGTATCTGAGTAGCTGTTAATTGTGCTTCTGTCATTGTTATTTGTCCCTAAATATACAAATATATCTAAGTAAACCCCGCTTAGTGTCTATGATTTCGATTAAGTCCTTGTCTTTCATCCTAGCGAGAGAAAAGCAAGCAAGTTCTGATGCTGCGGCTGACCAATCTCTATTTTCCTTCTGCCAGTCCCAACTCTCCCCTGATCGTCTTTCAGGTTCGTTATCTTCGGTCATTCCATATAGTGCAAATAGTGTTATTTTACCACCATGCCCCCAATATTAAATTCCCGGCAAAATAGGCGCTTAAGTCGAATTATTCCGCAGTTAACTTAAAAATCTGCCTCCACTCGCAATGTCATATTCTCTTGCAAACCAGGATGATAAAAAGAAATTTCCCTGGCATGGAGATGTAAGCGAGGTGCTGCTTTTTCACATCCATAGAGGCGATCGCCTAAAATTGCCTTTCCAATTCCCCGACTGTCAGCAGCATGAACCCGTAATTGGTGAGTTCGCCCAGTGAAAGGTATAAATTCTATCCTTGTATATTCTCCTTCCCTGCCCATTACCTGAAATTTTGTCAGGCTTTCCTTCCCATATACAAAATTGACTTCCTGGTAGGGGCGCTGTTCGGGATTTCCCCATAAAGGCAAATTAATTACACCACAATCAGTATTTACTACACCCCCGATTACAGCCTCATATATCTTGTGAATTTGTCGTTGCTGAAATTGTTGACTCAGATGACGATAGGTGTGTAAATCTTTTGCTATCAAGAGAATTCCTGATGTTTCCCTGTCTAAACGATGCACAGCAGTGAATTGGGTATCCTCAGAAAATTCTTGATGTAAACGACTCACCACACAATCTTGGGTATCAAAATAGCGCCCCGGTACTGAGAGCAAACCAGGAGGTTTATTGACAGCAATTAACCATTCATCTTGATAAATAATCGTTAATTCTTGCTTATCCCCTGCCACATACCCCACATCTGGCTGCATCATGTCAGATTTCATTCCAGACAGTAAAAAACCCATTATCGGTTGACAGCGATCGCTACAAGCACCGTAGAATTTTCCGGGAACCTTATCATCACCAGTAGAACCCCACCAAAATTCCGCGATCGCCACTGGTTTTAACTGATGAGTCGCTGCATAGTGTAGTAACTTGGGAGCGCAGCAATCACCTGTACCCGTTGGTAAACCACCTAATCCTAATTCTTCTAGAGACAGAGATTTGCCCGCAAAATTTGTCAAAGTATAAACAGCGTGCATCTGTGACTGTAATTTCCGAGATAATTCTTGACGCTGCCGCTTTAATTTCCGTATTTCCTCATCAGCTTCGGCAACAATTTCGATAAAAGGCTGTAAAGTAGCATTGCGTTCCCGTTTGAAATTACGGCGTTCAATCCCCTCTTTGCGGCTCTCTTCATCCAACTTCTCTATTTCTTGCCCCAGTATTTCCTCTGATGACAACGTGCTTAATATTTGGCGCTTAACTTGTCTCTCCTGCTGACTCTGCTGGTGCCGCGATCGCATCCGTTGCCAACCTTCCTCAAACTCATTTAGTAAAATTTTATACTCTACCCGTTGTGGTAACTGTTCCAGGGCTATCAACTTTTGCTTAATATATTCCAGCTCTGCCAAAGTTTTTGCCTCCGCAAAAGCCACCTTTTCCCTCCCAGGAATTGCGGGAACCCAACCCTTACCCACACCATCTAGCAACCCGGAAAATGCTTTCAGTACCCTTTGTTCCCCATTGGCAAGCTGTACTAGTAATACGCCGTACATTTTGCCCTCACGGCTATAAAAATTGTTACTACCAAGGAGTTCCATTAAACCGTGGGCGATCGCCTCTACTAAGGGAGTACGTGGCAACCGCAATATTTCTCCGGTTTGGGGGCATTTTCCTTCATAATAGTAAGTGGGAGATGGGTCATTAGGTATAAAATCAATACTGATAAAATCCGTAAGTGGTTGTAGTAATGTCATGGGTAGTTTTTCTCATATCTCAACAGTTAGGGAATCTTTTCATACAAAATATATATTGAAACTATAGAGATGAATGATTGATAATTCATATCCAATCTCCATCCACCAAATAAATTACATCTGCTTTTCTCGTCTTTTCCAGTCAAATATTGATTGCAAAATCCATCATCAAAGATGCTAGGGAAGCTGAGATAGAGCCATAAATCTCGGATATTTTTCTTGCTCTCGCCATTTTCCAACATACAGTATCGATGAAACTGGCATAAAGGTAAAATTTGAGAAAGTAGTGAGAAATACTGAAAGTTATCAGCCAGGGTAAATCGGTAAAATTAGCAATTACAAGTTGTTGTTGGCACAAATAGACTACTGAATACGTCAGTCAGTTTATGGCGCTTGTATCACTTAGTTTGATGCAAGATTTTCCGGTGCTGAAAAGATATTTACCTTCAGCATTTATGACTCATCACTGAACATTCCTTAAGGCAACATGGCGATTCAATTTTATCAACAAAGATTCATCCGTTTATTTCCCAAGGGCAAATTCCCTGAAATATCCCAAGTTCGTAACTACTTTCTCAGGCGTTTGTTCCCCCTATTAATGCTATTATCCTTCACCATAACCCTTGTTATCGGTAATTTAATTTCGCCATTCTTTATTCAAGAAACAAGTGTTTTTGCCCAACAATCTCGGCAAGAAATCCGTGGTGTTTGGATAACAAATAATGACTTTGATATTCTCAGACATCGAGCCAAAGTTCAAGAAGCTGTCACCCAACTGCGAGAACTGAATTTTAATACTATCTATCCTGTAGTTTGGAATTCTGGTTATGTGATGTATCCTAGTGCAGTTGCCCAACGGAGAGGGATTCAACCCTTTGTTTATAAAGGTTCAGATGGGCATGATATTTTAGCTGATTTAGTTACCCAAGCTCACCGCCAAAACCTGCTAGTGATTCCCTGGTTTGAGTTTGGTTTTATGGCTCCTCCCACCTCAGAATTAGCATTAAATCATGAAAGCTGGCTGACACAAAAACGTGATGGGACACAAACTTCAATTAGTGCAGGGGGAGAAGTCGTTTGGTTAAATCCCTTTCGCCCAGAAGTACAGGAATTTATTAGTAATTTAATTTTAGAAGTTGTCAGTAATTATGATGTCGATGGCATTCAATTTGATGACCACATGAGTTTACCCCATGAATTTGGCTATGATCAATATACGGTAAATTTATATAGACAGGAAACTGGAAATAATCCTCCCAACAATCCCAAAGATGCCGCTTGGGTGAAATGGAGAGCAGATAAAATCACCGATTTTATGGTAAGACTTAATCAAATGGTGAAAGCCAGAAAAGCTAATGCGATTTTCTCTGTATCTCCGAATTACTATGATTTTGCCTATAAATTACAGCTACAAGATTGGTTAAATTGGGTAAGATTGGATATCGTTGATGAGTTGATTATGCAAGTTTATCGCTCTGATTTGAATAGTTTTACCGATAAGATTTCCCGGGCAGAAATCCAAGAAACCCAACAAAAAATTCCTACAGCCATTGGGATTATGGCAGGATTACGTAATAATCAAGTTTCTATGGGACGAATTCAATCCCAAGTCAGAGCAGTACAACAAAGGGGTTTAGGTGCTGTTTTCTTCTACTATGAAAGTCTGTGGGAAGATGCCCCAGAATCCCCTAGTGAAAGACAAGCAGGTTTTCAAAGACTTTTTCCCTATCCCGCAGTACGTTTAACTTCTAGCCCGAATTATTAAGAGTCTGAATTCAGATTCTGCTTAATTACGAATTTTTGGAAGACTTCAACTTGCAAAGGTTGGAGTTTTCACTATTTAGCTACTTTGAACTTATTTTTGCAGATGCCAAGCTTGAATAGCTAAACGTTGAATTTCTCGCCACGGTACCTGATGGTTTCGTGCTAGCTGGGCACAGTCATCATACTCCGGTTGCACATTGAGAATCTGTTTTTCTCCTGCCCTTTCTTGCCAAGCAATTTTGACTTTTACGGCACCATAATCGGTGTTAACTTCTTGAAGCTCTCTGTGGAGAATTGCCCGTTGTTGCGTCGAGCGACGGATACCCAGGGTAGTAGTTTCTCGAAACAGTATGGCTTCACATTCTGCAACTTTTTCCGGATGACAAATCACAGTTAATAAAATCCCAGGGCGGGATTTTTTCATGCCAATCCCCTGGGTAAAAACATCCAATGCACCAATATGGAATAATTCTTCCATCACATAACCGATAGCTTGGGGACTGATATCATCTATCTGGGTTTCCAGAGTGACAATCGTCTCTAAATCTGGATTCTCTGCTTCTGCTTCCCCTAACCACAAACGTAAAACATTTGGTACTGATAAATTTAATGTACCCGCACCCAATCCAGTTTGCTGAATTTTCATTCTAGGTGGTGAGCCAAAATCCACTGCTAATGTCGTGGCGATCGCTGCACCTGTAGGCGTGACTAATTCTTTCTCAATCCCATTACTATAAACTGGACAACCCCGCATTTCCCAAAGTTTCAAAACTGCTGGTACCGGCACAGTCATCACCCCATGGGCAGCTTTCACCGTGCCCCCCCCCGTCGGCATAGGGGAACAATATAACCTCTCAACCCCTAACCAATCCAAACCCAAACAACTACCCACAATATCCACAATTGCATCTACCGCACCCACCTCATGAAAATGAACTTTTTCCGGTGCAATCCCATGAACAGCCCCCTCAGCCACAGCTAGCTGACGAAAAACAGCTAAACTCCAAGCCTCTGCCCTAGGTGGTAAACTGGCTTTGAGAATCATCTGCTCAATTTCTGGTAAATGGCGACCATGATGATGATTGTGGTGATGGTGATGACCATGATCATGGTGATGAGCATCCACAAGCTCTACGTGAACCTTAGTTGCCTCTTGACCATGACGCTGTACTGACTCTTGCCATAGCTTATACTCATGTTCAATTCCTAAGCCACGGAACTTGCTAACTAAATAATCTATGGGAACTCCTAAACTTACCAAAGCTCCCAAAAACATATCGCCGGAAATTCCTGTCGGACATTGAAGGTAAGCAATTTTACTCATAATATTTTGTTATGTACTTTAGTTACAGCTGTTTGCGATAGACAACAAAACGACAAGATTCACAAGTTATTCCCCCATCGCTTTTCCAGCGAGAAATATATTAACGCACCTTCCCCTTTCCCTTACCCCATCCCTTCCTATGGCAAAAATCTTCTCAGTTCATCCTGAAAACCCCCAAACCCGTCGAATAGAAGAGATAAAAGCAGCACTAGCCAACGGTGCAGTCATGCTTTACCCAACTGATACGGTTTATGCGATCGGTTGCGATCTCAACGCTAAATCAGCTGTGGAGCGGGTACGCAAAATCAAGCAGCTAGCAAATGATAAACCACTGACATTTCTCTGTCCATCTCTCTCAAACGTTGCTACCTACGCTGATGTTAGTGATACTGCCTACAGGTTAATGAAGCGCTTAATTCCTGGACCATACACGTTTTTACTCCCTGCGACAAAGTTAGTACCGCGACTGGTACAAAACCCCAAGCGCAAAACCACAGGAATTCGTGTGCCAGATCATGGGGTATGTTCAGCCTTACTAGCAGCATTGGGTAATCCAATTATTTCTACCTCTGCCCACCTGCCACCCCCAGAAACCGATGATGATTATTGGCAAGAGGAAGTAGAGCAGGAAATTACCAGGCTAGAGTTATTTGAACGGTTGGACAAGGTGGTGGATATTATTGTGGATACTGGCGAGGAACCCACTGATAAGGTGTCTACGATTTTGGACTTGACGGGAGAAGAACCGATGATGATTCGACAAGGTTTAGGTTGGGAGAATGTGACTTGGTAGGGAAAGATGGGTGACAGTTGGTAGGTTGGGAAATATACTGATAAGCATCTCAAAGGCAGAATATATAAGCATCACAGCCATGATAGGTGATTTCGGAAACAAAGCAGAATCTGCTCCAGTTTGTGAATTGTCATATTTATCAGGTTGGTAGCAGGTTAAATGCTGAATCGATGAAAGGCTGAGGCAGTAAGATTTTTCAGTACTTTGGCGGACTTGGCTCTATTGGTGTGACACTGGCTGTTTAGTTACTGTTCGAGAAAGCGACACAATTGACGCACCGGAACTTCCATAGTTTTTATACATTCATAAGTGTGAGCAGCGCAGCAAATTCCGACGAAGAATTGCCCAAGACTTTTCTGAATCTCTGCGTTGTTGCCCAGGTGCAGTATTCCTACCAGTAACAGTCATGAACGTCAATATCGCCAACTCTACCACCCCATCTAGCCATCGCTTACTCTCTGACGAATCTACCAATAACTTTACAGAAGCTTTAGTTAAGTTACTTTGCCAAGAAATGCAAAGACAGGTGAAGGCTACACCTGAGTCCGTAGAAGTCTTAGCTAGTCGGATTGTTAAAGAAGTCGAAAGAATTTGTGAAAAGAGCTACAGAATTCAGAAATCTGGTCAAATTCGCTCTTGGTTGTTGAATTTAGCCCGTCATCGCTTACAAAAATGTCTACGTTACTATCAATTAGGTTCTAAGCAAGGCAGAGTTGAGTTACATAGCAGCTTAGGTTCTATGGTGTATCGCCATGTGGTGATAGCTAATAATGATTTAGGTTTTCAAGGTCGTTATAGTCTAATTGAAGATTTTCTCCAAGCTTTTTATATCGAAGCAATTAAAGCTTTCCGTCGAGAAAACGAATTGCCCGAAGATTATTCTCCACGTACCCAGATTCAGTTAGCTGAGTACATGGCATTTACAGAACAGTATGCCAAAAGACGGATTAATTTACCTGGTGGTGCTAGTCAACAATTGATTATTCTGCGCGCTCAAAGCTTTGCCCGTCGGCAACCCCAGGAAACCACTGTGGATATTGAGATGGCTGTGGAAGGTGGTAGAAGTGAAGAGGCTGAATCCTATCAACGCAGCTCCGCAGTACAACAGGTACGATCGCAGTTAGTTTCCCACGGTAACTTTGACCCCGCAGAGGATTCGGAGCGCGATCGCGTAGTTGCAGAACTGGTAAAATACCTAGAGGCTCAAAATCAACATGATTGTGTAGATTACCTGAGCTTGAAGTTACAAGACTTATCTGCTCCAGAAATTGACCAAATTCTCGGTTTAACCAGTCGTCAACGGGACTATCTCCAACAAAGATTTAAATACCATGTGGAAAAATTTGCTCGCATTCATCACTGGCAATTAGTTCATCAGTGGTTAGGTGCTGGCTTAGAGCAAAAACTCGGACTTTCTTCCCAACAGTGGGAGCGCTTCCTGAATCAACTGTCTGAACAACAAAAGCAAATTCTCCAACTCAAAGCAGCTAAAGAAAATGACCAGGCGATCGCCAAAGCCGTAAAATGTACTCCCAAGCAACTGCAAAAACGTTGGACACAGCTACTTGAATTAGCCTATGCTATCCGCAACAATAGCAGTGAGATTCCCACTGCCTAAGGAGTAATCAGAGATTTTATTCAAGATAGTATTTATTACCTTAATCCGAGATAAACACAGAATCAACTAGGCAAATGCTCACTAGATGTTGAATTCTTCTCAACTTACTCCTATCTGGAATCAATGTATACCCTAATCAACTTATATAATCTGTCAAAACTCCTCCCCCATTTCCTTGGGGGATTAATGTTTTTATTCTCCTATATTCCATTACTCCACTAGCGATTGCTGTTTCCCCAGGAATAGCTATAGACTTTGGCAATTTCGGGAAAATTATCTCACACCTGGAATTTGTAGCAGTCTGCCATGGGCTTTCTGCCCCCAACATTGTAAAATACTAAAAGTAAATCAGACTATTCACAATTTATAACAAGGTAATCTCAATTTATAATGTTCGATGGATTTTGGAATAACGTTCTTCGGTACTTCCGCTACTTTATTACAACTCTTTTGGGTGTCCTCTTAAATACCTTCGCACCCCTTGCACCTTTATTGAAGCGCCCCATCACCTCCATCGCTTTAGTTGGGTTCCTCGTCAGTGGCTTCATTTTTGTCACCTTTACCCTACGAGCAATGCTAGGATTCGGTACAATTTAAGTTCAGGATTATTTTTGGGTCTAAGTCCCAGCTAATTCTCACTGGTTCGTTTTGTCTAACCTCTGTCAGGAGGCTTTTATTTATGGCTACAGATCGCCGTGTTTCCCGTGTCGCTGAACTCATCAAACGGGAAGTTAGCCAAATGCTACTTAACGGTATCAAAGATGACCGTGTTGGTACTGGGATGGTCAGCGTGACTGATGTTTATGTATCTGGCGATTTGCAGCACGCCAAAATTTATGTCAGTATCTATGGTACAGATTCAGCTAAAGCCGCAACAATGGCTGGTTTGAAGTCAGCTACAGGTTTTGTGCGTAGTGAGTTAGGTGCAAGGGTGCGTTTACGTCGTACCCCAGAAGTCATCTTTATTGAAGATAGCTCCATTGAACGTGGCAATAAGGTATTGTCTTTGTTGAATCGGATTAGTCAGGAACGTTCTACTTCTGAAGAGCTAGCTGATGGGGAAGTGGAAAGCACAACAACTCAGGAGGAATAATGGACTGGTGATAGGAATTGGGAAAGGAAAAGGGGATATTTCTACCCATTTTTTTCAACATTGACTGATGTTTACCTTTCCCTATCATCAGACATAATCTTTTTAGTCAGAGATTATGAACGGATAAAGACTTTCCTGAGAACGTCTTGATGTAGTCAAATAATTAATCAGGAAGTTTTTAGATATCTTCCGGTAAAACCCATTTAGGAGGCGCAGCAAGTTTTTTCATCCTGGCAATTTCAGCCATTTCAATCATCTTGTCTAATGATGTTTCCGCGATGAATTTTGATGCTGCTTCTCTGTACTCAATGTTGGGACATTTATCACCAAGTACGCAACCATTTACACAGGCTTCCTGACAATTAATCTTAGTGGCTTCTTCCATATAAACCTCTAGATTTCTCCTCTCAATTAACAGATAGTAATCGTATCTGCTAGGCACATATACTTTACCAGAATTATCTTATCGTTACTTTGATATGGGAAAAGTTCATGGCTAGAAGGATGTAGGGAATAGAAAGGATTCAATATTTGACGCTGGTTTTTTCTGGGATTGACACATTATGTCAGAAATTTTTGCTACAACTGGAACGATCGCCGCGATCGCCACTGCCATTGTGCCACAACAGGGGAGTGTGGGAATTGTGCGGGTATCGGGAACAGAAGCATTAGCCATTGCCCGGAAGTTGTTCCACGCCCCAGGAAAGCAAGTTTGGGATAGTCATCGCATCCTCTACGGTTATATCCATCACCCCCAAACCCAGGAGATGGTAGATGAAGCCTTACTACTAATTATGCTTGCTCCCCGCTCCTATACCCGTGAAGATGTGGTGGAGTTCCAGTGTCATGGGGGAATTATTGCCGTACAGCAAGTTTTGCAACTTTGTCTGAGCCAGGGAGCCAGACTTGCCCAACCGGGAGAATTTACCCTGAGAGCCTTTTTAAACGGTAGGTTAGATTTAACCCAGGCAGAAAGCATTACCGACTTGGTGGGCGCACAGTCACCCCAAGCAGCCCAAAGCGCTCTCGCTGGATTACAGGGAAAACTTGCCTCTCCCATTCGTCAATTACGTCATCAATGTCTAGATATTTTAGCGGAAATTGAAGCGCGCATTGATTTTGAGGATGATTTACCACCTTTGGATTGTAATCTCATTATCGCAGAAATTCACCGCCTCAGAGCAGAAATTTCTCGGCTTCTGGGCACCGCAGATCAGGGCGAATTATTACGAACAGGCTTAAAAGTGGCAATTGTCGGTCGTCCCAATGTTGGGAAATCCAGTTTATTGAATGCTTGGAGCCAGAGCGATCGCGCCATTGTCACCGATTTACCAGGAACTACTAGGGATGTGGTGGAATCTCAGTTAGTCGTGGGGGGAATTCCTGTACAAGTCTTAGATACGGCGGGGATTCGAGAAACTGTTGATCAAGTGGAGAAAATTGGTGTAGAGCGATCGCGTCGTGCCGCTCAATTTGCAGATTTAGTTCTATTCGCCATAGATGCAGCTAGGGGATGGACAGAAGAAGATCAGGAAATTTATGCCCAAGTGCAACAGCGTCCCCTAATTTTGGTAATCAACAAAACGGATTTAGCCCCACCAGATACAGTCACCTATCCCAGGGAAATTCATCCAGTGGTTTTCACCGCAGCAGCCCAAAATCAAGGCATAGATCACCTAGAAGCAGCAATTTTAACAAAAGTCCAAGCAGGTAAACTACAAGCGGCTGATTTAGATTTTGCCATCAATCAACGGCAAGCCGCAGCTTTACTCACAGCCAAAACATCTCTAGAACAGTTAGAACAAACCATAGAGCAAGATTTTCCCCTCGACTTCTGGACAATAGACTTACGAGGGGCAATCCATGCTTTAGGGGAAATTACGGGAGAAGAAGTGACTGAATCTGTTTTAGAGAGAATTTTCAGTCGCTTTTGTATTGGTAAATAAATACCGCCCTATTCTCTTTCTCCTTTAATTCCTACGAATCCAGCCAATCTTGCTAATTTATGATTGTCAGCGTCTTTGAAAGGTGTAGAAAGATGAGATTCAGTCATGAAATTCACTAAACGTTCTCCCCGTTCAAAGGCTAGGAGTCGTCTTTGGGGTATGTCATAAAAATACTTAGAAATTATTCCCCCCTGAATTTCCAGAGGTAGGATGGTATTGAGCATTTTCATGTAACTGGGAAAATACCTCTCTGGTAACTCCTGCTGCAAACGATGGGCTGATTTATAGAAAATATCTGCCATTAAAATATAGTCGGCTCTGAATCTGGCATAGCTAAACTGATGGCTGTAGTGGTGGTAGTACACTTCTGCGAGGGCACGGGGTAAATCTTCCTCAATGTGAGCTTCCACACCCTTCATCAAGCCATAGACAAAAGCCCTAGCATCTCCATCCTCATACTTACCCTCTTCCATCGCTTGAAAAGCTATCCGCCATTGGGATTCCACTAAGCCCGAAGTTTCTCCCATCCAACGCATCAGATTATCGTAATAATAGTCATGAAAACGAGGAATCAAACGTAATAACCATCCTTGGTGAGTTATACGCCCTTCACGGCAAGCTTGCAGTTGATATTCTGTCACATACTCATAGACACGGGTAAACCAACATTTTGGATCCCCTGCTGCTGCAAGCCTATCTGCCGTCATCCTTTGTTCTAGTAAAACTTTTTCCGCTCGCTCCCATAGTTCAGGTATTTTCTGACTTTCATCTAGATTCCTATCGAGGGAGGGAAAATTTTTCACCGGAGCATTTTTGACAACCTTCGCTAATTGCTTCAGACTCTGGGTAATTTGCTCTTCTAGGATAATTCGGGCAATTTTAGGTAAAATC